>NZ_CALDXB010000083.1 GCF_937923675.1 uncultured Sutterella sp.
GAAAAATTCACGATTCAGCTACTTTTTGTGAACTGGCCCCGTGCGATCGCCCTGAGTGCAACAATAGGAAGATTCTTCTTATTGAGTAGTCAGCTATGGATCTCCCCGTTTCCTATGCCGATCTTCAGCCCTATCTTCTTTCGCGAGGAGAAGAGCGATCCTGCTATATCAATCCAAGGAACAGTAGCACCATCATCAAGCTCAGCGCCGAGGATCACGCACGGCAGTCTCTGCGTGAGATCGAGTATTTCACGCAGCTCAAAAAGCAGAAAGTTCCCGCCACCCATATTCCGCGCTATTACGGGCGCGTAAATATACCCGGGTATGTTGGCTTTGAACAACAGCTTGTGCGTGATTTTGACGGCACTCCATCAAAATCACTTCAGCATTATCTGACGGATCATAAGAACCTGATTTTCCATCAACTTTCCGATTTACTTGAAGATCTCCATTGTTATCTCTATCGCTACGGAATTGCGCTCTCTGATCTGAGCCCAAACAATATTTTGATTCGAAGAGAAAAAAATGGACTAAATCGGGCAGTCATGATTGACGGCTTCGGGACGACGGACTTCATCCCTGTCTGCCACTACTTTCCGCACCTCGCCCGGCTGAAAATTCTGCGTCACTGGGAGCGCTTTCTTCCCAAAATCGGACTCAGTCACCCTTCTGTTGAGTGACTTTCTGGCCCCCACCGCTCCACGCATATGAGAAAAGCTCCGCAGATTTTGGTCTGACGGAGCTTTTCTTCAAAGCGGAAAGGAAACTAAAGGATTCCGGTTACGGAACCATTTCTTCAATCTCTTCCTTCTTTCTCGGCTTCACGAGGTCTTCACGCTTGACGCCAAGGTAGAGGGCGATCGCTGCGGCAACGAATACCGACGAGTAAACGCCGAGCAGAATGCCGATCGTCAGCGCAAGCGAGAAGTAGTGGAGCGCCGGGCCGCCGAAGAAGAACATCGAGAGCGTCATGCAGAGCGTCGACGTATGCGTGATCACCGTACGGGAGATCGTCGCCGTAATGGCGGAGTTGATCACCTCCATGGTGTCGGCGCGGCGCATCGTACGGAAGTGTTCGCGCACGCGGTCGAAAATAATCACGGACTCGTTGACGGAGTAGCCGAGAACAGCAAGCACTGCCGCGAGCACCGGAAGCGTGAATTCCCAGTGCATCACGGAGAAGATGCCGACCACGATCACCACGTCGTGGAGGTTGGCGATGATGGCCGCCACCGAGAACTTCCATTCGAATCGGAAGGCCAGGTAGACCATGATGCCGAAGACCACGAGCGCAAGCGCCGTGCCGCCGTCGCGGGCGAGCTCATCGCCCACCTGAGGACCGACGAACTCCGTACTCTTGAGCTGCACGCCGGGCGTCTTCGCCGAAAGCACCTTCATGACTTCAGCGGCGACCTGGCCGGACGTCTGTCCTTCCTTAGTCGGGACGCGGATCACGACGTCGCGCGCCGTACCGAAGGTCTGAACGAGCACCTCATTGGAGACCTGGGCGAGATCCGTACGGATCTGCTCCGTATTGGCCGCCTCAGGATAATTCACCTCGAGCTGCGTGCCGCCCGTGAACTCAATTGAGAAGGCCAGCCCGTGGGCAAAGAGCCAGTACACGGCAACCAGGAAGCTCACAAGGGAAATTCCGTTCAGGATATGGCGATAGCGCATGAACGGAATCGTGCGATGAATGCGGAAAAATTCCATTTTTCTTTCCTCTCCCTCGATTACTTCGCATTCGCCTTATCGGGATCCGGACGCCAGATCTGACCGATATGAACGGCCGTCAGCTTCTTCTTGCGGCCGTAGATCAGGTTGATCAGCGCGCGCGAAACAATGACGGAGGTGAAGATGGAGGTGCCGATGCCGAGGCAGTGCACCACGGCGAAGCCGCGGACCGGACCGGAACCGAAAATAAGAAGTGCAAGACCGGCAATCAGCGACGTGATGTTCGAGTCGAGAATCGTATTGAACGCACGGTCGTAGCCTTCGCTGATGGCTGTCTGCGGGAGTCGGCCGATGCGCAGTTCCTCACGCACGCGCTCGTTAATGAGCACGTTCGAGTCGACTGCCATGCCGAGCGTGAGCGCAATAGCCGCGATGCCGGGAAGCGTCAGCGTTGCCTGGAGAAGCGAAAGGATCGCGATCAGCATCATGACGTTGCAGATGAGCGAGATCGCACTCACGATGCCGAAGACCTGGTAGTAGACCGCCATGAAGACCGCGATCACCACAAAGCCGTAGAGGGTCGAGCGGAAGCCCGCCTCAATGTTGGCTTCGCCGAGGCTCGGGCCGATCAGGCGTTCCTCAACGATTTCCATCGGGGCAGCGAGCGAACCCGCACGGAGCACGAGCGCCGTATCGGTAGCTTCAATCGTGGTCATCTGGCCCGAAATCTGCACGCGCCCGCCGCCGATTTCCTGACGGATCACAGGAGCCGTCACCACTTCGCCCTTGCCCTTTTCAAAGATCAGGATCGCCATGCGGCGGCCGACGTTTTCGCGGGTGACTTCCTGGAAGATGCGTGCACCGCGGTTGTCGAGCTCAAGGTTGACGGTCGGTTCCTGCGTCTGGCTGTCAAACCCAGGCTGAGCGTCGTTGAGGTTTTCGCCGGTAAGGATCACGCGGCGCTTGACGAGAATCGGACGACCGTCGCGATCTGTGAAGCGTTCGTCGCCGAAGGGGACATTGCCCTGAGCGAGCTGAGCGAGGGCTTCAGGAGAATCGTCAACCAGACGGACTTCGAGCGTTGCCGTACGACCGAGAATGTCCTTGGCCTTGGCCGTATCCTGAACGCCCGGGAGCTGGACGACGATGCGGTCCGCACCCTGCTGGGCGATCACGGGTTCCGCAACGCCGAGTTCATTGATTCGGTTGTGAAGGGTCGAAATATTCTGCTTCAGAGCGTAGTTCTGAACGTTCTGAACAGCGCGCTGCGAGAGTGCGGCGTGAATGATGAAGGGCGCCTTCGTGGCTTCCGGAAGGGTGAGAACGAGATCAGGCTGAGTATTTCTCAGGAGGTCGTTCGCGCGTTCGCGTTCCTCTGCGGTGCCGAAGCTGATTTCAACATCGTTGCCGACGCGGTTGATGCCCGTATGGCGGATGCGCTTGTCGCGAAGCTGCGTGCGCAGGTCGGCGGCAATCGCCTCGGCGCGCTTCGTGATGGCCGCGCGCATGTCGACCTGCAGGAGGAAGTGCACGCCGCCGCGAAGATCAAGGCCCAGGTACATCGGAAGCGCGTTGATCGAAAGCAGCCACTGCGGCGTATTGGGGACCAGGTTGAGCGCCACGATGTGGGTCGGATCCTTCGGATCGCTGTTGAGCGCGTGATCGATCGCTTCGCGGGCCTTCAGCTGCTCTTCCGTCTGGGTCGGGTCGAAGCGCACGCGGATGGTGTTCTGCTGCGCGCCCTGTTCAAAGAAGACGCCGTTGGGCTTCAGGTTGGCGGCATTCAACGCACTTTCCACCTGTGCGAGCGTCTGCTCGGTCACCTTGACCGTAGCCTTGCCGGACGTTACCTGCACGGCAGGCGATTCGCCGTAGAAATTCGGCAGCGTATAAACGAGCCCGATGACGAGCACGATGCCGATCAGTATGTATTTCCAAAGAGGATAGCGATTCATTCGCTCTTCTCCGTTCTTACCAAAAAACTCCGGACTTCAGGAGCCGCACCGTCATCCCTATTGATTGAGAGAAAGGCTTCGAAAGACGGACATCATGTCTTTCGAAGCCCTTCGCCCGGATTGAGAGAATCGTGCGCGTTCGCTTGTGGCGCTTCCGGAAGAAGAGGCCCGGCAGCGTGTGCGCCGAGCCTCCGGATTCCGGATGAATCGCTCAATCAGAACTTGATGGATCCCTTGGGGAGAACCATCTGCACCGCAGCGCGCTGCATGCGGATGACGACGGGCTTGCCGTCGACGGCAGCGACCTGCAGGCTGATCGACTGATCGTCGACGCCTTCGATGCGGCCGGAGATGCCGCCCATGGTCATGACCTCATCGCCCTTCGTGAGGCCTTCGCACATCTTGGCGTGCTCCTTCTGGCGCTTCTGCTGCGGGCGAATAAGGAAGAACCAGAAAACGGCGAAGATGACGATAAGCGGGACGACCTGGACGAGGAAACCTTCCATACCGCCGGCAGCAGCGGCTTCACCCGCCGCCATGGCATCGCTTACAAAAAGCATGTGCACTCCAAAAGAGAAAGCAAAAATCCTGAACGGTCTTTTGCGGAAAATTCAGTCCCCACAATGGGGGAAGTCTGCAGATTATAAAGAGCATGGGCCGGAGCATTGCTTAACGCCGGCCCCAAATAAGAGCCTGATTCTCTCAGTTTTGATTCCTGAAGGACGCTCCGTTATTCAATGCCTCGGGCGCGATCCTCATGGAAGGTTTTCTTCCACTCTTCAAAGCGTCCTTCCTCGAGCGCGGCGCGCATCTCAGCGGCGAGCGTGAGGTAGTAGTGAAGATTGTGAATCGTGTTGAGCCGGGCGCCGAGCATCTCGCCCACCTTGTGGAGGTGATGGAGGTACGAACGGCTGAAGTTGCGGCACGTGTAGCAGGTGCAGGTCGGGTCGAGCGGCCTCAGATCGTTGCGGTAGCGGCTGTTCTTGAGCTTGATGTCGCCGAAGCGCGTGAAGAGCCACCCGTTGCGGGCGTTTCTCGTCGGCATCACGCAGTCGAACATGTCGATGCCGCTCGAGACCCCGTCCACCAGATCCTCAGGCGTCCCGACGCCCATCAGATAGCGGGGATGATCCTCAGGGAGCTTCCACGCGATTTCGTCAAGAACGCGAAGCATCTCTTCCTTGGGTTCGCCGACTGAGAGTCCGCCAAGCGCATAGCCATGAAAGCCGATCTTCTTAAGACCCTCGAGCGACTCCTCGCGCAGGTGCGAGAACATCCCGCCCTGCACGATGCCGAAGAGCGCATTGGGGTTTTCAAGGCGGTCGAACTCGTCCTTTGAGCGCTTCGCCCACCGGAGGCTCATGCGCATCGAGGCTCCCGCCTCCGCTTCCGTCGCCGGACGGTCTCCGATCTTGTAGGGCGTGCATTCGTCAAGCTGCATCACGATGTCGGAATTGAGCGTGTGCTGAATCTGCATCGAGATCTCGGGCGAAAGGAAGAGCTTGTCGCCGTTGATGGGGCTCGAGAACTTCACGCCTTCTTCGGTGATCTTGCGCAGCTCCCCGAGGCTGAAGACCTGGAAGCCGCCTGAGTCCGTGAGAATGGGCTGATCCCACTGCATGAAGCCGTGAAGCCCCCCGTGCGTGCGGATCACTTCGAGGCCGGGACGAAGCCACAGGTGAAAGGTATTGCCGAGAATCGTCTGAGAGCCCACTTCCTTCAATTCATAAGGAGCCATGGACTTGACCGCGCCGTATGTGCCTACAGGCATGAACATGGGCGTTTCGACTGTGCCGTGATTGAGCGTCAGCGTACCCCGGCGGGCCTTCCCGCAGGTCGCCTTGACTTTGAAGCTGAATGCCATGAGTGAAAAAATCCTCTTGAATAGTCGCGGACGGTCAGGCGTTCTTCGCCTTTTCAATGAAGCAGGCGTCGCCGTAGCTGAAGAAGCGGTACTTCTCCTTCACGGCATGCGCATAGGCTTCAAGAATGCGTTCGCGGCCCACCAGCGCGGAAACGAGCATGACGAGCGTCGACTTCGGCAGATGGAAGTTCGTGATGAGCGCATCCACAATGCGGAATTTGTAGCCCGGCATGATGAAGAGCGTCGTATCGCGCGCGCCGGCTTCAACATGCCCCGGACGGTCCGCAGCGCTCTCAAGGGTGCGAAGCGACGTCGTGCCGACGGCGATCACGCGGCGGCCTTCGGCCTTTGCCGCATTGATTTTCGCGGCCACATCCTCAGGCATGGAGAACCATTCCGAGTGCATGTGATGTTCAGAAAGGTTTTCAACGCGCACGGGCTGGAAGGTGCCGGCACCCACGTGAAGCGTCACATATTCGATGTCGACGCCCTTATTGCGGATCCTGGTGAGAAGGTCTTCAGTAAAGTGAAGCCCTGCCGTGGGCGCGGCAACCGCACCCGGATGATGCGCATAGACCGTCTGGTAGCGGCTTTCGTCGCTTTTTTCAGGAGCGTGTTCAATATAGGGAGGAAGCGGCACGCGGCCGAATTCCTCGAGAATGCTGAGCACGGGCCCCTCGAAGCGCAGCGAATAGAATTCGCCTTCGCGTCCGAGAACCTCAGCCTCGGCTTCCCTGCCCGCTGCATCTTCCGTCTGAGCGCGGAAGTAGATCTTGGTTCCAGGCTTAGGGCTCTTGCTAGCGCGAAGCATGGAAATGGCTGTATCCGGTCCGGTAACGCGCTCAATCAGCGCTTCAACGGCGCCTCCGGTTTCCTTGCGTCCGAGAAGACGGGCCTTGATGACCCTCGTATCGTTGGCGATGAGAAGGTCGCCCGGGCGCAGGAATTCTTCAATGTCGCGGAAGGTCTTGTCCTCAATCACGTCTTCAGTGATGTGAAGAAGACGCGAGGAAGAACGGTCTGCGAGAGGGTACTGCGCGATAAGCTGCGGCGGGAGCTCGAAGTCGAAATCAGAAAGATGTTGTTCAGTCATGGCTTGACCGGCCAGTAATGAATGGAAAAGGAGCCGCATTCTAACTAAAAATCATGGACTAGAGCCGCTATCATTGGCGTCCATCGAATATGAGGACCCTATGCGCCCTAACGAAATAGAAGACGAAGAAGAAGAATTCCGCGGCCCCTCCAAGTCGCACCTGAAGCGCGTTCAGCTTGATCTGCAGTCTCTCGGCCGCGACATGACCCGCATGGGCGACGAGACGCTCGCCAAAATCGGGCTCCCCGAAGACGTGCTCGTTGAAATTATTGAATTCCGCCGCATGAAGAGCTTCGGCGCGCAGCGCCGGCAGCTTCAGCTGATCGGGAAAAAGATGCGCGACATGGATCCGGATGCCGTACGCGAGGCAATCGCCCGCGCGACGGGCGAATCCCGCGCCGCCGTTGCGCTCCTTCACCGCTGCGAGACGCTTCGCGACCGCATGATTGAATCCGACGACGTGGTGCGCTCCTTCATCGACGAACACAGCGACATCGACATCCGTCGTCTGCGCGAGCTCGTGCGCTTTGCGCGCCGCGAACGCGATCAGGCGAAGCCCCCGAAGAGCGCCCGGGAACTCTATCGGCTCCTTCACGACTATCTCGACGAGCCCCTCGATTTGATGGCGAAGGAAGAAGAGGCTTTTGAAGAAGCCGAAACGCCCAATTCCTGATTTTTTCTCCGAGAAATTCCATGAAGCCACCGCGCAGCGTTGAAAATGAACTCATCCTCGGGCTTGTTTCGATCTCCGACCGGGCGAGCCGCGGCGAATATGAAGACAAAGGCATCCCTACGCTCGAAGCCTGGTGCCGCAAAGCCATCACGACGCCCCTCAAAATCCACAAGCGCCTCATTCCCGATGAACGCTTTGATATTGAGAAGACGCTTCGCGAACTCGTGGACATCATCGGCTGCGACCTGATCCTCACGACCGGCGGCACCGGTCCGGCCCGCCGAGACGTGACGCCTGAGGCGACGCTTGCGGTTGCGACGCGCGAAATGCCGGGCTTCGGCGAACAGATGCGCGCCATTTCCGGACACTTTGTTCCGACCGCGATTCTTTCGCGTCAGGTCGGGGTGCTGCGCGAAACGCCGGATCATGCCGCGCTGATTCTCAATCTCCCCGGACAGCCCAAGGCCATTGCCGAAACGCTCGAAGGCCTGAAGGACAAGGACGGCAACCCTTCCGTCAACGGCATTTTTTCGGCCGTTCCCTACTGCATCGACCTGATCGGGGGCCCCTACATTGAAACGAATGAAGAGGTCGTCAAAGCTTTCCGTCCCAAGAGCGCGAGAAAGCATGCTGAAAAGCCTCAGGAAGCCGCCGTGCCTCCCGCACCGCCTGCGGTCGAGAAGAAGCCGGTCCGGCAGGAAGAGTCTCCGAAGACGACGGTTTCTGAAGCTGCGCCCCGTTCAGAGGAGAAGCAGGCCCCGGAAGTTCCTCCGGCAAAACCCTCCTTCGACGCGAGGGATCTGCTTGTCGTGCGTCCGCGCACGGGCGGCGACCCGGAACTTGCGGTCATATGGCTTCACGGCATGGGCGTCGACAACACGGACTTTGCGCCTTTCCCGGATGAGATTCTGGGATTCGATGGCCCCGTCTGCCGCTTTATTCTCCCCAACGCGCCGATGCGCGAAATGTCCATGCATCCGGGCTATCCGCTTCGCGCCTGGTATGACGTCCCGGGACGCAGCATTGATGAGAATGAGGACGCCCGCGGCATTCGCGAGAGCGCAAAGCGTGTCGCTCAGCTGATCGATGAAATTGAAGCTCAGGGCGTTCCCAGAAGCCGCATTGTTCTCGGCGGCTTCTCGCAGGGTGCGGCGATTTCGCTCTTTGCCGGGCTGAGGATGGAGCGCCCCATCGGCGGCGTTGCCGCGCTTTCTGGGTACCTCCCCCTTGCCGGGCGTCTCTTTTCGGAAGCGACCCCCGGCGGACGCCGTACCCCGATCTTCATGGCGCACGGCGAATTCGACTCGGTCGTGCCTCCCGTCATAGCAGCCCGCAGCGCGGAAGTGATTTCTCAGGTCGACCCGGCAATGATTGCCCGCACCTACCCGATGGACCATGAGCTCTGTCAGGAGGAAATGCACGATCTCGCGGCGTTCCTCAGAAACATTGCCGAACGCGCGGCAAGCTGATCAGAACGCTTCCCGTCTTTTGACGCTTTAAAGTCCCGCCTGGAGCCGGCAGCAAAAGCTTCTGGCGGGATTTTTATTTCAGCCGTGGAGATAAGGTGCCGCGGCATCCTTTTGAGAGAGGATGGGCGTCATGCCCTGAGGCAATTTCCAGTCGATGCCGAGGGTCGGATCATCCCACCGGATGCTTCCTTCCGATCCCGGCTCATAGAAGGCATCCGCCTTGTACTGGACGATCGTATGGTCCGCAAGCGTCAGAAAGCCGTGCCCGAACCCGCGCGGAATGAAAAGCATGCGCGCGTCCTCTGCAAACAAATCAACGGTAAAGACGCGCAGATAATCGGGACTTCTCTTTCTCAGGTCCACCGCCGCATCCTGAATCGCGCCGCTCGTGCAACGGATGAGCTTTGCCTGGGCAAATTCGCCCGTCTGAAAATGAATGCCGCGAAGCGTTCCACGGCGAAGACTAAGGCTCTGGTTGTCCTGAACGAATCTGACCGGAATGCCGAGTCCGGCAAACACCCGTTCATTCCAGGATTCAAAAAATTCGCCTCGCTCGTCCTGATAGACGGGAGGTTCTATCAGGAGCAGCCCGCCCGAACCTAATGGTGTGATTTTCCAAGACTTCACAATTGAACGGCCGTAAAAAATCCCGCATTGCAAACGCAATGCAGGATTCTAAAAATCTGGTCCCCAGAGAGAGACTCGAACTCTCACGGTTTTACCCGGCGGATTTTGAATCCGCTGCGTCTACCATTCCGCCATCCGGGGAGCCGGCAGAGTATGCCACATCTTTAGTCGGAAAGCTTCGTTATCTGCTGTTCCGGATCGATCTTTTTAACCCGATCGATGAGTTTTTGAATGCCCGTGCCGTCGGGCGCTGTCCAGCCGGGCTCCAGCTCTTCCAAAGGCACCAGCACAAAAAGCCGCTCATTCATGCGGGGGTGCGGCAGCAGAAGCTCCGGCGTCCCGCTCCTCACGTTTTCAACCGCAAGAATGTCGATGTCAAGCGTCCTCGGCGCATTGTGCACGCCCGCCGGGCGCACGCGCCCGTGCGCGAGCTCGATCTTCTGCAGAAGATGAAGAAGACTGAGCGGCGAGCCCTCCCATTCAAGCGCCGCCGCGGCATTCACATATTCCGGACCGGAGGAGTCTACCGGAGACGTCCGGTAGAAGCTGCTGCTGCGAAAATTACTGACTCCGGAGATCGCCTTGATTTCCCTGATTGCCGCTTCAAGCGCAGCTCTCGGCTCCCCAAGGTTTGCGCCGAGACTCAGCCAGACCCGGGCCATTACGACTCTCCTTCCCTCGCCGGGCGGCGGCGCGGACGACGGCGGGAACGGCGACGCCGTTCTCCGGAAGGCTGTAAAGCATCGGAACCCTCAGTTCCCCTACCCCTGCGGGCCTGATCAGCCGTCTGTCGCGCCTCGGCCTGCGCCTCGCGAATCATGGCAATGCGCGTATCGTCGTCGGCATTGGCAAATGCATCCCACCACTCGGGAAGAGACTCGGGCACCTCGCCCACCTGACTGCGCAGGAGCAGAAAGTCGTAGCCGGCCCGGTAGCGCGGATGCTGCACCACCGAATAGGGCGTCTTTCCGGTACGGCGCTCGAGCCGTCCCTGCATGAGCCAGAGGTCGTGCATGTCCGCCTGGAAGCGCCTTTGAATCGAAATGGTGTGGCACTCGGTCTCGAGCACCTCGACCGCAGCCTCATGGAGCGCAGCAATGCGCGAGAGTCCTCTTGTTTCCTCGTTGTACTGCCAGCGGCGCTTCACCTGAGGCCAGAGGAGCGTGCCGAAAAGGAAGAAGGGAGAAATCTTTTTGCCGATCGCCAGCCGCTCATCCGTGCGCCTCAGAGCAAGCATCAGGAATTCCTCGCCTTCGGGCGAGGAAAGCAGGTGGTCGAGCACCGGGAGGAGCGCGGCTGAGAGCCCGTCATCGCGCAGCCGCTTCACGCACTCCACGGCATGACCGCAGGTAAGAAGCTTCAGCACCTCATCGACCAGGCGCGCCGTCGGCACGTTTTTGAGGAGCTTCGCCATGCGAGAAATCGGCCGTTCCGTTGCGGGTTCAATCTGGAACCCGAGCTTCGCGGAAATGCGTACGGCTCTCAGCATGCGGACCGGATCCTCGCGGTAGCGTTCCGCGGGCTCCCCGATCATTCTGAGGCGGCGCTTTGCAATATCCTCAAAGCCATGGTGATAGTCGTAGACCTCTTCCGTTGCCGGGTCGTAATACATCGCATTGATGGTGAAGTCGCGGCGGGCCGCATCCTCCCACATTTCGCCGAAGACGTTGTCGGAAATCACGCGGCCGCTGCCGTCCTTTCTCACGCCTGCACCCTCAAGCGCACGGAAGGTCGAGCACTCGATGATTTCCTGCCCGAAGATCACGTGCACGAGGCGGAAGCGCCGTCCGATGATGATGGCGCGGCGCTGACTGCGCTTCACTTCCTCTGGCGTCGCGTCGGTCGCCACGTCAAAGTCCTTCGGCGTCACGCCGAGGAGCAGATCGCGCACTGCGCCGCCCACAATGTACGCGCGGTATCCACGGCGCTGCAGCGCTTCACAGCAGCGCTTCGCCTGCCAGGAAACGAGCTCCGGATCAATGCCGTGCTCAGATTTCGGGATGATGCGCGGCTCGCGCACCAGCGTTTCCCGGGATTCTTCCGCGCCTAAAAAAGACTTCACGCGGCTTACGATTGCGTCAAACATTGAGGTTTTATTCCTTCTTCTTGTCAAAGAGCTCCACCTGCTCCCAGCCATGCCTGCGCGCAACTTCTAAAAGCATGGGATCAGCGTTGGCGGCAACAGCTCTTCCGGCAGGTTCAAAGCCCGCCGCAAATTTTAAAAGCGGAAGATCGTTTATGGAGTCGGACCAGGCTTCCAAAGCAGTGGTCTTCCCATAAAGGGACTCGAGTTTTTCGATCCATTCCCTGACGAGGAGAAGTTTTCCCTCGCCATAGGAGTCCGAACCCACGATCTCACCGGTAAAAGAACCGTCAGGGCGCTCCTCAGGCGTCGCCGCCGCGAGCCACCGGATGCCGAAAAGCTCCGCAATCGGCTCCGTCACAAAACGGTGGGTTCCGGTCGCCAGAAGGAGCTCGTAACCGGCACGACGGCGCTCCATGAGGAGTGCAAGAGCTTCCGGGTGAATCGCCGGACGAATAATCCGGTCAATAAATTCCGCTCGCCATGCATCAAGGTCGCTTCGCTTCTCTGCCGCGAGGAGCGAAAACTGAAAATGGATGAAGTCGAGCGGCACAAAATTGCCCTGACGATAGCTTTCGCTGTAGCCCTCAATGCGCTTTTCAAGCGTTTCTCGATCGAGTCCGGCCTTCTCCACAAGCCAGTATGACCAGGCATCTCCGGAGTCAATCGGCAGGAGCGTGTGGTCAAGATCAAATACGGCAAGCTTCATGGGGGTGGGATTATTCAGAGTTCAGGATCTTTTTCTTCAACGCCGGACACCTTCACGGCCTCCCGGATGATCTGGAGCGTAACCCGGCGCTTCGAATGAAGTGCAAGCTGATTGGCCACATCCATGATGCGCGTGAGGGACCGCATGTCGCGCGGCAGATGCCGGGACATCCACTGCGTCATATCGGGCGTGAGGAGAATGCCGCGCAGGGCGGCCTGCCGGGAAAGCTCCCTGAATCGGTCCTCTTCGTTAAGCGGAGCAACAAAGTAGCAGGGGCCGCCGAGAAGCCGGTTCTTCACCCCCTCGGGCAAAGGGAGTTCCTTGGGCGGGAAGCGCCCGGCGCAGACGAGTCTCGCATCCGGATCCGCATAGACCGCATTCTGCAGCTGCAGAAGCTCCCGGGAATAGCCTTCATCGAGCGTTTCAATGTCGTCGACCGCATACTTCTTCACGTCCGGCTGATAAAGCGGCACGCGGAAATCCGACTCCGTGGAGCCCGGCAGGAAAGCTTCGAGAAGATGCGTGAGTCCGGCCCCGCGGGGACCGTAGATATAGAGAAATTTCGGTCCTCTCCCGGCGGCCATGCTGCAGAGCACTGCGAGCACTTCTGTATTCTCGCCGGGTATGAAATTTGCGAAAGTCGGCCGATCCCTTCCCTGAAGTTCAGGAAGGTCAAGAAGATATTGATCCGGCGGCAGGCTTGAAGATTCCACAGGGAGGAAGAGAAAAACGAAAGGAAACGAATGGAAGCGGGAGGCGGAATAAGCTCCTGAAGGACACCTTCAAAGCCACAATTCCGGCGTCTCGAGAGTGTACTTCTTTTGACCGTTCCCCACGGCCTTCCTCGATGCATCAGATAAGCGTCCAAACTGCCTCTTTTCCCTGCCTTCACGAGGCGCCTGACTTATACTTTCGCAACTCTTTTTTCCCTGATGATCTTCTCTTCGGAAAAACTCCGCAGGAACGGAATTTTTAGCCGCAGAGTAAGGTCGCCATTCTCTCTTGACGAGTGATTCCATGAGCCAGCTTTCCTATGCCGCCGCCGGCGTTTCCATTGACAACGGCGATGAACTTGTCGAACGCATCAAGCCTGCTGCCAAGCGCACCCTGATTCCCGGCGTGCTCGGCTCCATCGGCGGCTTCGGCGCTCTCTTTGAGGTGAGCCGCGACTACCGCAACCCTGTGCTCGTTACCGGCACGGACGGCGTGGGCACCAAGCTGATGCTCGCCTTCCAGCTCGGCCGTCACGACACGGTCGGTCAGGACCTCGTGGCGATGAGCGTGAACGACATCCTCGTTCAGGGCGCCAAGAGCCTCTTCTTCCTCGACTACTATGCCTGCGGCAAGCTCGATGTGGATATCGCCGAGCGCGTCGTGAAGGGTGTTGCCAAGGGCTGCGAACTCGCCGGCTGCGCTTTGATCGGCGGCGAAACCGCTGAAATGCCCGGCATGTACCCGGAAGGCGAATACGACCTTGCCGGCTTTGCCGTCGGCGTTGTCGAAAAGGATGAAATCATTGACGGCACGACGATCCGCCCGGGCGACGTCGTCCTCGGCCTTGCCTCGAGCGGCCCGCACTCGAACGGCTTCTCGCTCCTTCGCAAGGTGGTTGAAGTCGCCAAGGCCGACTGGGATATGCCCTTTGACGGCGCTACGCTTGCCGACCGCGCCATGGCTCCGACCCGCATCTATGTGAAGCAGGTCCTCAACGTCATGAAGCAGGTGAAGATCAAGGGCATGGCTCACATCACGGGCGGCGGCCTCATCGAAAACGTGCCCCGCGTTCTGCCTGAAGGCACTCAGTGCCGCATCGACGGCAAGTCCTGGACGCGTCCGGCCATCTTCGAGTGGCTCGAGGAAAAGGGCAACATTGACCGCCACGAGATGTACCGCGTCTTCAATAACGGCATCGGCATGGTCGTCATTGTTTCGGCCGAGGATGCCGACCGCGCGATGAAGGCCTTTGAAGCTGAAGGCGAAAAGGTCTTCCGCATCGGCACGATCGAAACGCTTCCTGAGGGCGAAGCCCCCTGCATCGTGAAGTAAGCCGAAGTTCAGACCGTCAAAAAGCCTCCCATTCCCGGGAGGCTTTTTTGTTTTCAACCCGCCGCCAACTCTTCCATAACCGTCAGAATCTTCCTGGCTGACGAAGGCTCGAAGGGGTCGATCCGGGTGATGTTCTCCATTGAGCGGAGCCACGTCATCTGGCGCTTCGCGAGCTGACGTGTTGCGGCGATGCCGGCCAGTCTAAATTCATCGTACGTGCGCCTGCCTTCGAGATATTCAATCGCCTGACGGTACCCCACAGCACGCATGGCCGGACTTTCGGGATCGAAATCGGGTCTTGCCATCAGACCCTTCACTTCATCGAGGAATCCAGCTGCGAGCATGGCGTCAAAGCGCTTTTCAATCAGCTCATGAAGGCGCTTGCGATCCTCGGGCACCAGTGCCGCTGTCGCCATGGGAAATGCCGGCCGGGCTTCGCGCCGATGAAAGCTCGAGAGGGGCTTCCCCGTCATGCGGTAGACCTCGAGCGCCCGGCCGATCCGCTGCTTGTCATTGGGCGCGAGCCGCGCCGCAGTCTCCGGATCGCAGGCCTTCAGGATTTCATGCATGGCGGGCCAGCCGAGCTTTTCCGCTTCCTCCGCGACCCCTGCCCGGACCTCCGGAGAAGTCGTCGGCATTTCGTCTATCCCTTCGCGAAGGGCCTTCGCGTAGAGCATGGTTCCGCCCACAATGAGCGGAATCCGGCCTCTCCCCCGGATTTCGTGCACGAGCCGCGTGCAGTCCGTCACAAAATCCGCGGCGCTGTAAGGTTCATTGATCTCACGGATATTGATGAGATGGTGGGGTGCTACGCGGAGCTCTTCCTCTGTCGGCTTGGCGCTCCCGATATCCATGCCCCGGTAGACCAAGGCAGAGTCAATGGAAATGATTTCCACGGGATACTTTTCCGCGAGCTTCAGCGACAGCGCTGATTTCCCGGATGCCGTAGGTCCGAGAAGAAGCAGGGCAATCGGTTTTTCCGTCATCAGCGTCCCCTCATGAAAAGGCGATCAAGCTCCTCCATGGAGAGCGCAGTCCAGGTGGGGCGTCCGTGGTTGCACTGGTCCGCCCGTTCGGTTTTTTCCATATCCCGCAGAAGCTGATTCATTTCAGGTATGGAGAGCTTTCTATTCGCTCGGAAGGCGCTGTGGCAGGCCATCGTCGCGAGAATCCGGTTGCGGAGCACTTCAATCGCTTCCGACTGATCGTACTGATGGAGATCGTCGAGCACCTCCCGAAGAAGCGCCTCGAGCTCCGGCACAGGCGTGTCCGAGAGCATGGCCGGGATGCTTCTCAGCACCACCGCCTGCTGATCCGCCCCGGTAGCATCCAAGCCTAATTTTCCAAGCTCCTCGACATGCTCCTCAAAGGCCGCATACTGGAGAGGCGTCACGCGAACGACGAGCGGAATAAGCAGGGGCTGCACCGCCATGCGGCTTTCATCCATTGCTTTTTTAAGGCGCTCGTAAAGCACTCTTTCCGCGGCTGCATGCATGTCCACGATGACGAGGCCTCTCGCGTTTTCCGCAAGAATGTAGACGCCGCCGATCTGCGCCACGGCGTGCCCAAGCTCGCCCGCGCCGTCCGTCTGCGCGCCGTCGCTGCCGTCGGCTTCCTCAAACATGTTCGCGCTCGCGGGCTGCGCCGCCTGAACCTTTGCCGGCTCAAAGGACGGGAAAGGCGGCACGGCAGGCACATCGCGCTTTGTATTTTCCTCAAGCGGAATCTCTTCAGATTCAGCCGCGTCCTTTTCCGGCGTCAGAGGCGTTTTCGCGCCGAAAAGCGCCATCGCCCGATCCACCGCCTGAGGAGAAGGCCTTTGCACCGACGGATAGGCAAAGGGCATCGACGCAGCTGCAGGCTTCTGCGCCGGCACCTGGGCGGGCGAAGGCTTTTCCCCTGCGTCCCCACCGAAAACAGAGCTTTCGCGCCGCTCCGGAACGGCACCGGACTTTGCTGAAAAAGCGCTGTCCGCAAAGGCCGGCCGCCCTTCGTCAGAAGAGAGCGGCGGCGCAATGACTGCCTTCACAGCCTGCGTAATGAACTGATGCACCCGACCTGATTCCCTGAAGCGCACTTCCGTCTTTGTCGGATGCACATTGGCATCGACCTCGTCGGGAGGGAGTTCGAGGAAAAGGCAGTACATCGGCTGCGCCTGTCCGTGAAGCACGTCCTCGTACGCCGCGCGCACGGCATGCGCCATCACGCGGTCGCGGATGAAGCGGCCGTTTACGAAAAAGTACTGCGCCTCCGTGCGGGTCCTCGAAATGGTGGGGAGTCCGATCAGCCCGGTAAGCCGCCATTTGCCTGACTGCGCATCCACTTCGCGGGAAGCGCCCCGGAAATCCTTCGGCATCAGGTCTGCGATGCGTTCGGCGTGAGAATCCGCACGCTCGAGACGCATGGTCTGTCTGCCGTTCGTGAAGAGCGTGAGCGAAACTGAAGGATTCGCGAGCGCAATGCGCTCGAGCTGCGTCACCACATGAGCATTCTCCGTGCTCTCCGACTTCATGAACTTGCGCCGCGCAGGGGTCTTATAGAAAAGGTCCTTCACCTCAATGCGCGTGCCGGGCTCCATTCCGGGTGCGGGCTCAATCGCTCCCTCGCGGATCTGCCACGCCTGATTCTCCTCCGGAGTTCTCGACTGGATGCGCAGGTCTGCGACGGAATCGATTGACGCGAGCGCTTCGCCGCGAAAGCCGAGCGTCACGACATGCTCGAGCTCCTCGAGCGACTTCACCTTGCTCGTGGCGTGGCGCTTCAATGCGAGGGGAAGCTCTTCCTTCGGAATGCCGCAGCCGTTGTCGGAGACCAGTATGCGCTGCAGTCCTCCGCCCTCAATGCGCACTTCAACACGGTCGGCACCCGCATCGACGGAATTTTCAACGAGTTCCTTGACGACGGAGGCCGGCCGCTCAATCACTTCGCCTGCGGCGATCTGACTGATAAGCTGGGAAGAAAGTTCTTGAATGGAACGGCGGGGCATGGATGTGTTGAACCCAAAAGTACGCTGCTTTTCTTGGCAGCAAATGCAAAGATTTACGACTCTGACATGTCGGGATTAAATCCTGACATGCGCTAAGGAGCTCTAAAGCGTCATCCCGTTATGATAGGGGGCCCGCGGGAGGCCTTCGGGCTTCAGCCTTTTTCCTTCATAGATTTTTTGCGTTTCCGGCCATGGACATCTTCGGACTGATTGTTGAGCTTTTCACCAATGCCGACCATTTTCTCGTGTCGCTTGCGACAAACTACGGCACGCTCATCTATGTCGCGATGTTCATCATCTTCTTTCTCGAAACGGGATGCGTCGTCATGTCGTTTCTGCCGGGCGATTCGCTCCTTTTCGTCGCGGGCACCGTTGCAGCCGCCGGTACGGCAAGCCCCTGGATGATCATGCTTGCCGTCATCCTCGGCGCGATTTTCGGCAATTCCGTGGGCTACGCGACGGGCAAATGGCTCGGGAACAAGATTTACGACGGCAACATTCGCTGGCTCGACGCAAATAAGCTTCAGCACGCGCACGACTTCTACGTCTCGCACGGCGGCAAAACCATTCTCTTCGCCCGCTTCGTGCCCATCATCCGCGCTTTTGCGCCGCTCGTCGCCGGTGCGGCGCGCATGGACGGGCTGCGCTTCGAGCTCTTCAGCGGCGCGGGCGCCGTCCTCTGGGCGGTCTCCATTGTCGGAGCGGGCTACCTCTTCGGCAACATCCCCTTCATTCAGCAGAATCTCTCGAAGATTCTGCTCCTCGGCATCCTCGCCGCCATCTCGGGTCCCATCATTGTGGGCTTTGCCTGGAAGTGGTTCCAGAAGTTCCAGGAATCCAAAGCGGCAAAGTTCTGAGGAACTCCTTTCCTCAGGGATAATCGTCATTAATCCGTCATATTTTTGAGCCTAGAATAAGAGGAAAATCACATCATTTTCTCTTATTCTGCGGAATGCCGATGACGGAAAAACAAAATCAAGAAGCCGCTGCCGCCGACCTGAAGACGGCCGCGGAAACGCCCGTTAACCCCAAGGAAACAGCCGCCCCTGAAGCGCCTGCGCCCGAAGCGGCGTCTGCGGCTCAGACGACCAAAAAAACGTCCGGGACTGCGAAGGCTCCCGCTCAGAAAAAGCGTGCCCCTGCAAAAAGCCGTGCGGCCCGCCGCACGCCTCAGGCCCAGAGCGACGACGTCCCGCCGCCGCTCCCGCCCGTTGAGGGCGTGCCGGATCTGAACGACCCGCTTCTTTACATCAATCGCGAACTCAACTGGATCGAATTCGACCGCAAGGTGCTTGACGAAGCGTGCGATCCGAAGACGCCGCTCCTCGAACAGCTCAAGTTCCTCGCGATCTTCCACAACAACCTTGATGAATTCTTCATGGTTCGCGTGGCAAACATCATCCGCCAGTTCAAGATCGGCGCGCCCTCGACCTCTGCGGACGGACTCGCTCCCGTGAAGCAGCTCGCCGAAATCCGCCGCCGCGTTCTCGGCATGCTCACGCGCGCCCAGAACCACTGGAAGCAGAAGCTCCTTCCGGAACTTGCGAAGAAGGGCATCAACATCGTCCGATACAAGGATCTGACGGTCAAGCAGAAGGACTTCCTCGAGGGGTACTTCCTGAATGAGATCTATCCGATCCTCACGCCTCAGGCGATCGACGCCGGCCACCCGTTCCCCACCATCTCGAATATTTCGATCAACATTCTGATCGAGCTCGAATCTGAGGACGGCAACGTCCGCTATGCGCGCCTCAAGTGCCCGAACAACATGCCGCGCTTCATCTTCGTGCCCCGCACGAAGGAATCCGCCTATGCCGAGCTCGGCTTCAATTCGAACGGACGCGACGACGACATCATTCTGATTGAGGACCTGATCCGCGAGCATCTCGACAAGCTCTTCAGCGGCCACAAGGTGAAGAAGTCCTTCATCTTCCGCATCACCCGCAATACCGACCTCGAGATTGAGGAAGACGAAGCCGACGACCTCCTTGCAGCGGTGAAGGACTTCATCGACCAGAGGCGCTTTGGCGACGTGATCCGCCTGGAAGTGGAGCACGGCTCGGACCCGGCGCTCACCAACTTCCTTACGGAAAAGCTCGATCTTCTCCCCTTCCAGGTCTTCCGCATCAAGGGCCCGCTCGCGATGAGCGAATTCATGCCTCTGATCGGCCTCGATCGCCCGAACCTGAAGGACGCTCCCTATAAGGGGCTCGAACCCGCCTTCATTGCCGAGGGCGATGTTTTCCCGACCATCAAGAGCCACGACGTCTTCCTCTACCACCCGTACGAAAGCTTCAACGGCGTTCTTGAATTCATCCGCGAAGCGGCGAGCGACCCGCAGGTCGTTGCCATCAAGCAGACGCTCTACCGCTGCGGCAGCAACAGCCCCATCGTCGCGGCCCTCATCGATGCGAGAAGACGCGGCAAGCAGGTGACGGCGGTTGTTGAACTTAAGGCCCGCTTTGACGAGGAGCGCAACATCAACTGGGCTGAGGAAATGGAAAAGGCGGGCGTCAACATCGTCTACGGCTTTGCCGGCCTCAAGATCCACGCGAAGCTCTGCCTCGTTGTGCGGCGCGAGTCGGAAGGCATGTGCCGCTACGTCCACATTTCGACCGGCAACTACAACCCGGGAACCGCAAAGATCTACACCGACTATGCGCTCTTCACGGCAAACCGCGACATCTGCTCGGACGTCTCCGACCTCTTCAACGTGATGACGGGGTATTCCGATCAGACGAAATACCGCGAGCTTGTCGTCTCGCCCCACAGCACCCGCAATGCCATCATTGCCCACATTGAGCGCGAGATCGAGTGCCACAAGAAGTCGGGCAAGGGCGAAATCATCCTCAAGTGCAATCAGCTCGTCGACCGCGCCATCATCCGCACGCTTTACGCAGCGAGCCAGGCGGGCGTCCGGATTTCGATCATTGTGCGCGGCATCTGCTGCCTGCGTCCCGGCATCCCGGGGGTGAGCGAAAACATCACCGTGAAGAGCATTGTCGGACGGTTCCTAGAACACGCCCGCGCCTACTACTTCCGTCACGGCGGGAATCCCTTCATGCTGATCGGCTCGGCCGACCTCATGCCCCGCAATCTTGACGGCCGCATTGAGGTGCTGACTCCAGTGCTCGACAAGAACATCCGCGACCGCATCAAGGCGACGCTCGATCTGCAGCTTGCCGACAACGTGCAGAGCTGGGAGCTCCTGAGCGACGGAAGCTACAAGCGCCTCTCGGTGCCGAAGAACGGCAAGGCCGTCGACTCCCAGTCGGTGCTTGCCAAGCACTACGGCTGGGCGGAATAACCCCGTCAAAAGAAGCGGCGCTTTTCCACGCAGGGAAGAGCGCCGTCTGATGTTTTCAGCAGAACGCGCCGGAGAATCTCCCGCGCGTTCTTTTTTCGCCTGAAGCTTTGGATTACTTCATTACTTCGCTTCAGCCGTGAGCGCCACCAGGCGCAGCGTCACGGCAAGGCTCTTCACCCAGGAAGACATCGGCATGAATTCGCAGGAACTGTGGAAGTTGTGCGCGCCGGTGAAGTAGTTGGGGGTCGGGATGCCCTGCGTCGAGATGAAGGAGCCGTCCGTACCGCCGCGCATGGCGAGATTGATGGGCTTCACGCCTTCAATCGCCATCGCTTCGCGCAGGAGATCCACGCAGGCGCTGTTCTCAGGCTTGATCGCGTCGGCGATGTTGCCGTAGACGTCTTCAAAAGAGAGCGCAAACTTGGCGCGCGGATAGCGGACCTTCAGGTATTCGACGGCGGCAGCAATGAGCGCCTTCTTGGCCTTGTAGCCTTCGAGGTTGTGGTCGCGGATCTTGAGCGAGACCGAGCAGCGCGAGGGGCCGCCCGAAATGCCGTTCACCCAGACGAAGCCTTCGGTGCCAGCCGTGCATTCCGGCGTCTGCGTGCGGTCAAGCATGCCCATGAAGTCGTGCGCGGCGAGAATCGGGTTCACGAGGACGCCCTTCGAGGACATCGGATGCGCCGTCACGCCCTGAATCTCGAGCCTGGCGCTGCCGGCATTGAAGGTCTGCCAGACGATTTCGCCCAGTTCGCACGAGTCGATCGTGTAGGCAAAGTCAACCGGGAACTTCGTGAAGTCGATCTTCTTCGAACCCATGAGGCCGATTTCCTCGTCCGGAACAAACGCCACCCAGATGTCGCCGTGCGGGCGCTTTTCTTCCTGGATGACGTGGAGCGCCGTCATGATGTTGGCGATTGCGGACTTGTTGTCGGCACCGAGCACCGAAGTGCCGTCCGAGACGACAAGGTCGTCGCCCTTATAGCGCTCGACCTCAGGATGCTCGGAAACGCGCAGCCAGAGATCCTTGTCCTTATTGAGGCAGATGTCGCCGCCCTGGTAGTTGCGAATCACCTGGGGATGCACTTCAGGCGAGAGCCCCGCATCCACCGTATCGAGGTGAGCGCACCAGCCGACTTTGGGCGCTTTGCTGCCGGCAGGGAGGTTGGAGGGAAGGTGCGCCGTCACGACGGAATATTCCGACACGGCGATGTCAACGAGCCCGAGGCCCTCGAGCTCCTTTGCAAGAAGTTCGGCAAGAGTGCGCTGACCCGGCGTGCTCGGCACAACCTTCGCCTTCGGGTCGCTCTGGCTCGTTACAGCCGCATAACGCAGAAAACGTTCAAGAAGCTCTTTCCTGACATCGATCATTTTGATTGTCTCCTCTTGGTGTGACCCAATGAGAAAACGCGCCCATCCGGCAGCTGCCCTCAAACAAAGGGCAGTCCGAAAGCCGGGCGCGTTTTCCGGTAGGGCTTTATTTACTTGTCCGCGCGCTCTTCGAGCACGGCAACAGCCGGAAGCGTCTTTCCTTCAAGGAATTCAAGGAAAGCGCCGCCGCCCGTGGAAATGTAGGAAATGCGGTCTTCAACGCCGAACTTGTCGATCGCGGAAACCGTATCGCCGCCGCCCGCAATCGAGAAAGCGCCGTGATCGGTCGCTTCAGCAATCGCGTAGGCAAGCGCCTCGGTACCCTTCGCGAAGGGAGCCATCTCAAAGACGCCCACCGGACCATTCCAGACGATCGTGCCCGCCGAGCGGAGTTCCTTCGCGAGGTGCTTCGCCGTTTCGGGGCCGACATCGAGAATCATCTCATCGGCTTCGACTTCATCAACGCCGCAGACGCGGTTGGGCGCATCCGCCGCAAAGGCCTTGGCGGCGACGACGTCGACAGGCATCGGAAGGGCTGCGCCCTTCTTTTCCAGAATAGCGAGAACCTTTTTGCATTCATCAACGAGATCCGGTTCCGCAAGGGACTTTCCGATCGGATGACCCTCGGCAAGAAGGAACGTATTGAGAATGCCGCCGCCAACGATCAGGCGGTCCACCTTTTCCGCGAGGTTCGAGAGAATCGTAAGCTTCGTCGAAACCTTGGAGCCCGCGACAATGGCAGCGAGCGGACGCTTCGGAGCTTCGAGCGCCTTCGTGAGCGCATCAATTTCCTTCGCCATCAGGGGACCGGCGCAGGCAATCGGCGCAAAGCGGGCAACGCCCACCGTGGTCGCTTCCGCACGATGCGCCGTGCCGAAGGCGTCGTTCACATAAACGTCGCAAAGCGCCGCGTACTTCTTCGAGAGCGCTTCGTCGCACTTCTTTTCACCCACGTTGCAGCGGCAGTTTTCGAGAATCACCAGATCCCCCGGCTTCACATCGACGCCGTCAACCCAGTTCTGAACGAGCGGCACCTCGCGACCGAGAAGCTCGCCGATGCGGTCGGCAACCACCTGCAGCGAATCGGCCGGCAGAAGCTGACCTTCCTTCGGGCGGCCGAGATGGCTCGTCACCATCACGGCAGCGCCGGCGGCAAGCGCCATGCGGATCGCGGGGAGGCTCGCCTCAATGCGGGCGTCGTTCGTAATCGCGCCTTCGTCGTTGCGGGGCACGTTGAGGTCGCTGCGGATCAAAACGCGCTTACCGGCAAGAAGTCCCTTATCTGCCAGATTTTCAAGAGTATTCACATGCATTCTGATGCTCCAGAAAGGAAAATACAATGTAGAAAAAGCCGCATCATCCGTATTCAATACGAATGAAATGCGGCTTTCATGTTTCAGAAAAAGAACTGCACGCTTACTTCGCAGCCATCATGGCGCAGGCGGTATCAAGCATGCGGTTGGAGAAGCCCCACTCGTTGTCGTACCAGGCCATCACCTTGACGAGACGTCCCGAGACCTTCGTGAGGGTCGAGTCGTAGATCGAGCTGTGCGGATTGTGGTTGAAGTCGCAGGAGACGAGCGGCAGATCGTTGTAGCCGAGGATGCCCTTCAGTTCGCCTTCGCTCGCTTCGCGCAGGATCGAATTGATTTCATCGATCGAGGTGTCGCGCTTCGCGAGGAACGTGAGATCAACGAAGCTCACGTTGATCGTCGGCACGCGGACGGCGAAGCCGTCGAGGAGGCCGTTCAGTTCCGGAAGCACAAGGCCCACGGCCTTCGCGGCACCCGTCTTCGTCGGGATCATGGAATGGGTCGCAGCGCGGGCGCGGCGCAGATCCTTGTGGTAGACGTCGGTGAGCACCTGGTCATTCGTGTAGGAATGAATGGTCGTCATGAGGCCGCGCTCGAGACCGATCTTTTCCTGCAGGGGCTTCACGAGGGGAGCAAGGCAGTTGGTCGTGCAGGAGGCGTTCGAAACAACGATGTCGGTCGCCTTGAGGGTCTTCTCATTGACGCCGTAGACGATCGTCGCATCGGCTGTCTTGCCGGGAGCGGAAAGAAGAACCTTCTTCGCGCCCTGCTCGATATGGGGCATCGAGAGCTCCTTCGAATTGAAGGCGCCCGTGCATTCCATCACGAGATCGATGCCGAGATCCTGCCAGGGGAGCTCGCGCGGATTGCGCGTGCCGAAGACATGGATGCGATCGCCGTCAACGATCATGTCCTTGCCGTCGACCTCAACCTTGGAGCCGAAGGGGCCATGCACGGTGTCGTAGCGAAGGAGGTGCGCATTCACCGTCACGTCACCCGGGGAGTTGACGGCCACGATTTCAATGTCGTGCTTCTTGCCGTACTCGTAGTGGGCGCGAAGAACATTGCGGCCGATTCGGCCGAAGCCATTGATAGCGACGCGAATTGTCATGTTTTCTGTTTCCTAATAATGGTGGTGGTGACGGTTGAATTACTTGAGGAGCCCTTCGACCTTGGCAATCACGTTTTCGACCGTGAAGCCGAACTTCTGCCAGAGATCCTTTGCGGGCGCGCTTTCGCCGAAGGTATCGACGCCGAGCACGTCGCCGCGACCGGTGAAGTACTTCCACCAGAGGTCCGTACGGCTCGCTTCCATCGCGAGGACGGGCGTGCCGGGCGTGAGGACCGACTCGCGGTATTCCTTCGTCTGACGGTCAAAGCGCGTCGTGCAGGGCATGGAGACCACGCGGGCCTGGATGTTGAGGGCTGCGAGCTTCGCGCGGGCTTCCATGGCAAGACCCACTTCAGAGCCCGTTGCAAGGAGAATGACCTGCGCCTCGCCCTTGCCGAGGGGCGCTTCCGCGGCAACGTAGCCGCCCATCGCAATCGCGTCGGCATCCACTTCGTCGCGGTCCACAAAGGGAAGGTTCTGGCGCGAGAAGATGAGGCAGGAAGCGCCGTCGCGGCGCTCGATGGCGCTCGCCCAGGCAACGACCGTTTCAACGGTGTCGGCCGGACGCCAGACGTCCATGCCCGGGATCAGGCGCAGGGACGGAATGTGCTCGACCGACTGGTGCGTCGGGCCGTCTTCGCCGAGACCGATCGAATCGTGCGTGAAGACGTTGATCGCGCGCAGATTCATGAGGGCCGACATGCGAAGCGCATTTCTCGAATAGTCGGAGAAGGTGAGGAAGGTAGCGCCGTAGGGAATGAAGCCGCCGAAGAGCGCAATGCCGTTCAGAATCGCCGACATGCCGAATTCGCGCACGCCGTAGCTGATGTGGCGGGCGTGGAAGTCGCCCGTATTGAGGCTCTTCACGTCCTTCCAGTTGGTGAGGTTCGAACCCGTAAGGTCGGCCGAACCGCCAAGGAGTTCAGGGAGTGCGGGAGCAAGGGCATTAAGTGCCTTCTGGCTCGCCTTGCGGGTCGCCACAGTTTCCTGCGCCTCCTCGGCCGCGCAGACAGCGTCCATCACGATCTCGTCCCAGTTTTCGGGGAGGTCGCCTGCGAGCCGGCGCGCGAGTTCCGCGGCTTCCTTCGGGTAGGCTTTTTCATAGGCCGCGTACATTTTGTCCCACTCGGCTTCAAGGGCCTTTCCGGCTTCGCGGTGATCCCAGGCCTCATAGACCTCTTCGGGGATCTCAAAGGGACCGTAGTTCCAGCCGAGCGCAGCCTTCGTGGCGGCGATTTCCTCGTCGCCGAGCGCTTCGCCGTGCACCTTCGCCGTGCCCTGACGGTTGGGAGAGCCCTTGCCGATCGTCGTCTTCGCGATGATGAGGACGGGCTTATCTTCCGAGGTCTTCGCTTCGGCGATCGCGCGGTCCATGGCATCGATGTCGTGCCCGTCGACGGGCCCGATCACCATCCAGCCGTAGGCTTCGAAGCGCTTTCTCGTGTCGTCCTGGAACCAGCCGCGGACGTCGCCGTCGATCGAAATGCCGTTGTCGTCGTAGATCGCGATGAGCTTATTGAGGTGCCAGACGCCTGCGAGCGAGCAGACTTCGTGGCTGATGCCTTCCATGAGGCAGCCGTCGCCCAGGAAAACATACGTGCGGTTGTCGATGACGGGGAAGCCCTCGCGGTTGAATTCCGCGCCGAGAAGCTTTTCGGCGAGCGCCATGCCGACGCCGTTCGCGATGCCCTGGCCGAGCGGCCCCGTCGTCGTTTCGACGCCCGGGGTCACATGCACCTCGGGGTGACCCGGGGTTTTGCTGCCGAGCTGACGGAAGGCCTTGAGGTCCTCCATCGAGAGGTCATAGCCCGTCAGATGCAGAAGCGCGTACTGCAGCATCGAGCCGTGGCCGTTCGAAAGAATGAAGCGGTCGCGGCCGAGCCACTTCGGATCAGCGGGATTGAAGCGCAGATGGCGCGACCAGAGCGCCGTGGCGATATCTGCCATGCCCATCGGCATGCCGGGGTGGCCGGACTTGGCTTTCTGAACAGCATCCATGGCGAGCGCGCGGATCGCGTTCGCCATCATCTGGGGAGAGACCTTTGACATGTGAAGTCGTTCTCGGTGAGTAGAGAAAATATGGCAGGGGCCGCTCAATTGGAATGGAGGCCCCTCACTGAATCTAATATTTTAACATTCAGGGACCTTTTTCCCGAATCCTGTTTTCTCCCAGTTCGTCATGTCTCTGCCGCGCTTTTTCGTTGATGCTCCGACCGATGCCTTCTCCCCAGGCTCCTCCTTCACGCTTCCCGCCAAAGCCGCGCACCATGCCGGCCGGGCGCTGAGGCTTGCCGCGGGCGAACGGGTTGAGGTCTTCAACGGCTCGGGCTTCGCCTGGTCGGGTCCCATTGGCTTTTCGGCCGATGCCGCATGGGTGGAAATTGATGCCGTGACGGAGAAGGCCAACGAATCCCCGGTCTTCATGACTCTCGTGCAGAGCCTCGTTGCCCCGGAAAAAATGGAGTGGATCGTGGAGAAGGCCGTCGAAACCGGCATTTCCGCCATTCTTCTGGTCCCGGCGGAAAGATCCGTCACTAAGCTCTCGGGAGACCGGCTCGCAAAGCGCCTCTCAAGGCTCACGGACATTGCGCGCTCGGCGGCGGAGCAATGCGGGAGAAATGTCGTCCCGCGAATTTCTGCCGCGCCGACGCTCCAGGGCGGGCTTGCTGAAGCTGAGGGCGAAATTCGCCTCATGCTCGCCCCGGGAGCGGAACCCCGGATCCCGGAGGCCATTCGACCGGGACTTCGCTCGGCGGCATTCGCCGTCGGCCCGGAGGGGGGCTTCACCAGCGCGGAAATTGAACTCGCTGCTGCTTCGGGCTGGACGCCGATGCTCCTCGGGCCCCGCGTGCTGAGAACAGAAACCGCAGGACTTGCAGCCGCCTGCTGGCTTCAAACGATTGCCGGGGACTTTCCGCGCTGAAGCGCTGCCGGAGATCGCAGCTTCATGTCCGAACCTCAGTTCAGCCGGGTCGGGCCGCCCGCATCTCCGGACGCCTCTTTACGGGACTCGGCAGGGATCTTCTGCGCGTCGTCGCTCGACGCCTGGAGCTGACGAACCTTCCCTTCCTTCTGAGCGAGCTTCGTCTCAACGATCCCCGTCACTTCCGTCCATTCCCTGAAGCCGAGCTGCTTCACGCCGGCGCGGTTTTTGGCAAATTCCGGTCCCGTGCGCTTCTTTCGCGAAAGCTGCACGGCATGATCGGAGTCGCCTCCGGCTGCAACGCGCATGCGGCTTCGTTCCTTGAAGACCCTTTCGGAGTAGCCGCCGTCGGACGGCTGATTTGCCGCGCCGAAATAGAATTTGAGCGCCTTCTGAACGCTCCCCGTGCGCGTGATGAGACGCGACAGAATGGAGGTGCCGACAACCATCGAGGGATAGGGTTCAAGCGCCGCCTGAGGCCCCCCGAAGGCATGAAACTTTTCCGCATGGACGCGCGTCATCACCTGCATGAGGCCTTCAGCGCCTGCACCGCTCTTCGCCTTGGGGTTGAAGCTCGACTCCACTGCAGCGACAGCCAGAATTAGAAGGGGGTCGACATCAAAGCCCGCACCGATTTCCACAGCCCACGTGGTGAGCTGCTCGGCATCGGCCATGGGCACGCGGTAGCTGCGGGAAATATAAGTCGCAACTTCCCTTTCAGAGACGCTGAGCGCGTCCTCTTTTTCCGCCGGCACGCCGTTCGGGTGAGCCTCTTCCCACCGTGCAATCAGCGCCTCGGCTCCTGCGTCCTCGGCTTCCTCAGCCTCAAGCGCAAGCGCCTCAGCGGCAGCCTCGGTCTTCACGGGCGCTGTCGTATAGCCCGCAAAATGAAGGCCGACGGCAGCCGCAACGGCGAACGAAGCAATGACGCCTGTCGGCCAGAAGCGCTCCAGAACGGGCTTTTTTTCCTGGTGAGAAATGGCGGATGGGGAAGTTTTGACTTTTTTCTTCATAAATCGTGGCGGCGGCAGACTTCTGAGCGAGACGAAGAAAAGAATCGCACTTCGCCAGGGAGAAGTTTGGATGCGCCCTGCGGGGACAGGAAACAAACGCATCCGGTCTGCGTGAAAGCGGCTTCAGAGCGTGATGCGCCAAAGTGCATCCGCTATTTCAGGCTGAACCGCTTTTGCCTGGGTCCTTCTAATGGATGTCCAGTCCGTTTTTCTTAGGGTTTTCTCGCATGTCGAAGACTGGAACTGCCCGGAGATTAGCAGAAAACCCATGGGAAAGGGACAAAGATAATTCCGTTTCCCTTAAAAATCAAATCATTCCTCCTTTCCATACCTTTGCGTTCGCTTCCCGCTGCCGCCGTTCCGGCCTGTTTCCCCGGGCATAGAATGATGGGACATGCCTTCAACCAGAAGCCTCCCGGAGGCGGCAGGAGAAAGAAAAAATGAAGCGCAAACCCATTCATCGCGGAGGCATCGTCTCTGCCGGCTACGACCCGACGCGCCGCTATCTTGATGTGGAATTCGATACGGGGAGAATTCTGCGCTGCGAGTCCGTGGGCTCCGAAGTAGCAGACCGCTTTCTGCATTCCGGCTCCCCCATCACCTACTGGCGCGAGGAAATCGAGGACGTCTACACCATTCACGAGGTGTCCGCGAAGGAAAGCGACGAAGAGAAGCCCGTCGCCAAAAAGAGCATCGACGATCTGAAGCGCCTTTTCGGCGACCTTTGAGAGAAGCGCCTCCCGATAGAGGGATCTTCCGACGCGAAGCGGCGCTCCATCGAAGCGCCGCTTTTCGTCTGAGCGCTAGTGCGCAAAGAAGATCGTTGCTAGACCTAAGAAAATCAGGAAGCCCCCGGAGTCCGTCGTAAAGGTGAGGAGCACCGACCCGCCCATGGCAGGGTCGCGCCCGAGGCGCTTCAGAATGAGCGGCACCGCCATGCCGACGACCGCGCCCTGAAGAATGTTGAAGAACATCGCGAGCGCCATCACGCAGCCGAGGAGCTTCCCCTGCGGCGAATCCCAGTAGAGCGCCCAGGCGCAGGCACCGGCAATGCATCCCCAGATGATGCCGTTGATGAAGGCGACGCCGATCTCCTTCTTCCAGATGTCGATGGTGTTGGCGACCGTCACCTGCCCCATGGCAAGGGACCTGACGAGAAGCGTGAGCGTCTGATTGCCGGAATTCCCGGCCATGCCGGCCACGATCGGCATCAGAGCGGCGAGCGCCACGACGCGCTCGATCGTGCCGTCGAAAGCTGAAATCACGCGCGAAGCAAAGAAGGCCGTGCAGAGGTTGACGCCGAGCCAGAGCCAGCGGCTTTTGGCCGATGACCAGACGCTTCCGTAGATATCCTGTTCGTCATCGAGACCGACCGCGCCGAAGGCGTCTTCCTCGCTTTCCTCACGGATCACGTCGACCACTTCGTTGACGGTGAGGCGGCCGACCAAGCGCCCCGCTTCATCCACCACCGCCGCACTCACGAGGTCGTAGCGTTCGAACGCCTGCGCGGCGTCGCTCGCGGAATCGAGCGGATTCAGCGTGAAGGCTTCCGTCTGCATGATGCGCTTCACCTGCTTCGCCGGGTCGTTCGTGAGCATCTCAACGAGAGAGAGCGTGCCCTTCAGTCTTCCGAGGCGGTCGACCACGAAGATCTGGTCCATGTGGTCGGGAAGCGTCTTAAAGCGCCTCAGGTACCTGAGCACCATGTCGACCGTCACTTCCTCGCGGATCGAGACCATCTCGAAGTCCATGCGCGCACCGACCGATTCCTCGGGGTACGACATGGCGGCGCGCAGCTGTGCGCGCTCTTCGTGCGAAAGCCCTTCCTGAACCTCCGCCATCACGTCGGGCGGAAGGTCGTCCACCAGGTCGGCGATCTGGTCGGTATCGAGCGTTTCGACCGCGTCGACGAGCTCGTCGCGATCCATCGCGTCGATCAGGGTTTCGCGGACGCCCTCATTGACTTCAAGAAGAATGTCGCCGTCAGACTCGCTCTGGACCTGATTCCAGACGGCCAGACGGTCATCGAGCGGCAGAGCTTCGAGCACCCAGGCGATGTCCGCTGGGTGGAGGGGTTCAAGAATGTCCCTCAGTTCCTGCGCCGCTTCGGGCGTAATGGGGCGCGCCTCTTCGTGCTCGCCGCCGCGCGCCTTAGCAAGCGCCTTCGCCTTGTCCTCATCCTCTTCGAGGATCTGCTCGACGCGCGCTAGCGCACGGCTCGCTTCATCCGAATCGAGCGTCGGCGTGCTTTCGTCCTCTTCAATGAGCTTTCCGGCTTCTTCCTCACGGCTCATTGTCAGCTCCCCCTGATTGGGCTTTAAGCGGTTGATTCGGACTGCTGGCGTCGCGCGTGGAGGAAAAAATATCGGCCGGCACGCACGCCGCAAAAATTCCCCGGCGAAAGGCTCCTCTGAATTGTCTTCAGAAGGAGCCGCTCTGAGGGGTGCAGAAATTCGCTCGAGAGGTTATCACACGGATATGACGCCGGTGAAGGAAATCCTCTCTTTTGGGAAAAGAGGCTTTCCCGTCAGGACTGAGGAGCCTCCGCGGGCGTCTCCGCCGTCCCGGAAGCCGCCGCTTCTGCGGCGTCTTCCGGCGCTTGTTCGGCGGGAGCATCATCCTGCGCATCGTCGAGCGCTTCCTCAAGCGCGCCTTCTTCCTCCGGCGTCAGCGCATCGTCGAGAATGCGCACGAGCTGAGCATCCATCACGAGATCGACAAGGTCGCAGCCGAGGATGCGAAGCTCAACCTTCCTCCCGCGCGGGAGATCCTCGGGGAGCCCCGGCACGCGCTGCATGAAGGGAAGCCGGTCGATGCGCACGAGGTCGCCCTTGACGACGATCGCTTCAATGGTCTTCAGGCCTTCCTGAAGAATCCAGCGCAGCGACCAGTAGCGCTCCATCCGGGTCTGGAAGTCGGCGTAAAGCCCGTAGATGTTTTCAAACTGGCTCACGATGGCGAAAAGATCGACATCGTTTCTCGCGTAAGCGGGAGGCTCACCCTTGAGGACCGCGATCATCTGACGCTGGTTCACCATGTCGACGTAGCGGCGGAGCGGCGACGTGCTCCACGCATAGCGCAGAACGCCGAGACCGTCGTGAGGTCCGGGAGAAGTGCTCATGCGCACGCGCCCCATTCTCTGGGAGCGGTAGATGCCGGCGGTATCGTGCTCCTCGAGCCAGAGTCCCCAGGTGCTGTTTGCGAAAATCATGAGTTCAGCGACAAGGAGGTCGAGCGGCGCGCCGCGGCGGCGGCCGCGCACGTGAATGACGGCGTCTTCGCCTTCACCCTCGAGCGCAAAGAACCAGTCGACTCGGCCGACGGGTTCGGGGCGGCCGCGCACTTCCTCGCGGTCCTTCTGGAGGTGCTTCGCGAAGTGCCAGAGCCAGACGATGTCGTCCGCAAAGGGAATCTCAAGCTTTCCTTCCTGAATGGCCTCTTCGGTCACGAGATCGTCGATCTTGTCGTAGCGGAGGTTCGCCTTCAGCGCAATGCGCTCGAGCCGCGTTTCCGTCTTTTCGACGGCGAAGGTATCGTCCTTCACCCAGGCGTAAAGCGAGAGGCAGGGAACCATCACGCCTTCATCGAGGGACGCCGCCTTGATCCAGTTTTCCGGAAGCATCGTCGTCTTGAGGCCCGGCGCATAAACGGTGCTCATGCGCGCCTTGGCGACGTCGTCAAGGCGAGAGCCGCGCTCGATCATGAGGGCGGGCGCCGCAATATGAATGCCCACGCGCGTGACGCCGCCATCAAGGTGCTTCACGCTCGCCGCGTCGTCCACTTCGGTCGTGTCGGAATCGTCGATGGAGAAGGCGTCGACCTCTGCAACGGGAAGATCATCCCAGGCATTTTTCGGGGGTTCGGGGAGATCCGCCGGGAACCCGCGGCCGCGCGGGAAATTGGCCGCATAGAAGCTGTCGACATGCCAGCGCCAGGGCGACGCAATGCCGCCCAGAGCAAGCATGAGGCGGAGCGGCGTCTGCCGCGTTTCGGCAGCGGCGTCGGAGAGCGCCTTCCATTCGATTGAATTCCTGTCGGGCGCAACGAGGAGCATGAGCGCCTGGCGTCCGATCGCCTCGGGGAGCTTCCCTTCGACCATCTCCTCGATCCAGGCCTTCTTCTGCTCTTCCTGACGACGGCGGCGCTCGAGGGCTTCGAGCGCCTTCTGAAGAATGTCTTCCGGAGCCTTCCGGTAGACGCCGCGGCCCTTCCTGTAGAAATAGACGGGATTCGCATGGAGCGTCGTGATGAGCGCCGCTTTTTCGACGGGCCCGGGGTTTTCGCCCCAGTATTCCTGGGCAAGGTCGAGGTAGGAAAACTCCTCCTTGGGCGCGGCTTCCCAGAGGAAGGCGGGATCGAGCTCCGCAGCCGCCTCCGGAATCCGGGCAATCAGCTCCGACGCCGAGGGAGACTCAAAGGAGAAAAAGACGTGCGACGCCTTGATCTTGCTGCGGCGGCCGGTAGTGAGCTCCACCTGATAGGCGCTTCCCGCCTGAGAGAGCACCGTACCCGCCTTGAAGGCGCCGTCATCTTCAAAATAGAGATACATAACGATTAAACCTGCATCCCGCGCCCTTATCGCCCGTATCGGAGGTGAACGCCGGAAAACTAAATTCTCTGAAATTTCCTGAGGGCGTTATTGTGCCCGAACTTTTGCCGCCATCCGCCTTTCAAAGAAGGCTCTCAATGCCGGAAGATAGCGCGCGAAGCGCTGCATCCGATGGTCGTCGCCGACGGAAAGGATCGCGGGCGATTGAATGAGCTCATTTCTCGCAAACCGGTAGTCGAGCACTTCGTCGGCGGTTGAGAGAAGCGTCAGCGCATCAGCGGGATCCAAGGGTTTTGGCGGAACTTCACGGCTTAAGGCGAGAAGTTCGTCGGCAAACGTTTCCCTGACGACAACTTTTCTGTTGGTTCCGTAAACCTCCCGCTCTCCCGTCTGCCCGGCAACAAATTCCCAGGGATTGAGGCAGGGATTGACCGTTGCCGCCGTGAGGGAAAAGCGGCGGGCGAGCCTCAGCGCATAAAAGCCCCCGAGGGAGGAGCCGAGAACCAGGGTCCGCCGCCGTCTTTCCTCCGGAACCGAATCCATCAGGCCGACAAGGAGCCGGTCAACTTCCAGAGGGGAAATATTCAGATCGGGAGCCAGAAAATCCCAGCCGGCGGAGACGGCCTCCTCATGGAGCTCCCGGCCCTTCGCCGAACCGGGAGAGGAGAGGAAGCCGTGGAGGTAGACGGCGAGAGGCTTGACTTCAGTCATTCCCGGATTCCCTGAAGGCGGACGGCCTTCTCGGCGAGCTTCGCGAGGAGCTTCCCGTGAATGCCGCCGAAGCCGCCGTTGCTCATGCAGAGAATGACGTCGCCGGGCTTCGCTTCCGCCGCGACCGTGTCGACCAAGACATTGAAGTCGTGCGTCACGAAGGCGCGGCTTCCGAGCGCCTCGAGCGCTTCCTCGGGCGACCAGCGCACGCCCGCGCCCGCAAAGCAGAAGATTTCGTCCGCGTCCTTAAGCGCTCCGGCGAGCTCTCCCTTCATGGTGCCGAGCTTCATCGTGTTGCTTCTGGGTTCGAGCACCGCCAGGACGCGTCTGCCGCGGTACTTCGAGCGAACGCCCTCAATCGTCTCGCGAATGGCGGTCGGATGGTGCGCGAAATCGTCGATGACGACGCAGCCGTACTCTTCGCCGCGCACTTCCTGACGGCGGTGGACGCCGGGGAAGCGCTTCAAGGCCTCAATCGCCGCCTCGGGCGAGACGCCTGCGGCATGCGCCGCAGCGACGGCCGCGAGCGCATTCAGTTCGTTGTAGCGCCCCGGCATGGCGATTTCAATGCGCCCGACCGCCTCGCCTTCGAAGGCGGCTTCGCCGCCCTCCGAGAGGGACCACCCGTTCTCAGCGCCGAAATCCGCATCAAAGCGCTCGAGCCGCGACCAGCAGCCGCGCGCGAGAACCCGGTCGAGCGCCGGGCTCTTTGCGTTCGCAATCACCGTTCCTTCGCCCGGCATGATCCGCACCAGATGATGGAACTGCGTTTCAATGGCCGCGAGATTGGGGAAGATGTCCGCATGATCGTATTCGAGGTTGTTGAGAATCGCGATCCTCGGACGGTAGTGCACGAATTTGCTCCGCTTGTCGCAGAAGGCCGTGTCGTATTCGTCCGCTTCAATGACGAAGGGCGCGGAAGGGTCTCCGAGCTCGGCCGATTTTTCTCCCCAGCAGGGGAGCCCTCCGATGAGGTAGCCCGGGTTCAAGCCCGCTTCCTTCAGAATCCAGGCGAGCATCGATGTGGTCGTGGTCTTCCCGTGCGTGCCGGCAACGGCGAGCACCTCGCGGCCCTGAAGGATGTTTTCGCTCATCCACTGGGGGCCCGAGGTATAGGGGAGCCCAGCATTGAGAATGGCTTCGAGGAGCGGGTTCCCGCGGGAAATGGCATTTCCCACGACCCAGAGGTCGGGCGAAAGCTCAAGCTGCTCAGCGCCGTAGCCCTGGGTAATTTCAATTCCGTTCGCGGCAAGCGCGTCGCTCATCGGCGGATAAACATTCTGGTCGCACCCGGTGACGCGGTGGCCTGCTGCGCGCGCGAGCTGCGCGACGCCGCCCATGAAGGTGCCGCAGATGCCGAGAATATGAATATGCATGAATGGCCTCTCACTCAAGAGAATTTTTCTTTGAAGCGCATTTTCGCCCATCCGCCGGAGAGCTGCGTTCTTCCTCGTAGAATGCTTTCCATCCGGGACTCCCTATTTTGACGAAGGTTCGCCATGCCGCAAAATTCCGTCCGCGAAAGCCGTGAAGCCGCCGCGTTCGCCGCCCGCATCATCTGCGCCGACCTCAGGACCTGGAAGGAAGCCTTCCGCGCCGCCAGAGATTTCTGCGGCGCAAATCCCGACGAAAAGCTGGTCGCGAGCGAAATCCGCCGCTGGCAGGCCTTGTTTGCGCCCGATGCCCACGCCGAAACGCTTCTCCGCAAGCGCCGCGCGGCGCTCTCCCTCATGCGCCGCGTGCCCGAACTCGGACTCAGGCTCGTCGGGGTCGTGCTCTCCGGGGCTGCCACGGAGAATTCGCTTCCCGAAACCGTCGCCCGGGGCGAAAGCGAAAAGGATGCCGCCATTACGCTCCTCAATGCCGGACTCATGGCCGAACCCTTTGAAGCGTCCTACCCGACCGCCTTCATGCGCCGGCATAAGGAAGCCTTCACGCTCCTCACCGAAATCGACGGAGAGGAGATTCTCATACGCGTCGTTCCTTTCGGCACAACGCTTCCCGCGCCCGAGAAGGCCGACGAATGGCAGAGGGAAGCGGAAGCGCTCGGAAGTGCGGGCCCGGAGGAGCTCGAAGCCCTCTGCTTCGGAAAAGAGTCCGAATGTCATCCTTCCGGAAGAAAAGGATTAGCTCATTAAGGGCATTCCGGAGAATCGTGCAATCAATAAACTGCAAGCTATTCTGAGCTTCCGGCATTCCCGGAAATATGCCGCTTTCCAAGCCGATAGCGGCAGTTTCCCGGAAGAAAGATCAGAAGGCATGTGTAAAAACCTTTGACAAGGTGAATGCCGTTTCCTCAGAATTAGAATAATTTGTCCGCTGATGAGCATTCATTAGAGCGTTTTGAGGCCGCGGACGCGGCCTTTTCCTCTTTTGCGGGCCCGGAAATCCGGAAGACGCGGAGCGCTTCAAGGCTCCCTATCCCCGGCCGCCCCCAAAGCTCGTCCTCTGCAACCAACCGTCATCAAGAATATGGATCTGCGTAAACTCAAGACACTCATTGACCTTGTGAGCGAAAGCGGCGTAGCCGAACTGGAAATCACGGAAGGCGAGGATCGCGTGCGCATCGTCAATCGTACGAGCGCCCCTGCGCAGCCCGTGCAGAGCACGATTGCCATTGCTCCCCAGCCCCAGGCTGCCGCCCCTGCCGCCGCTCCTGCTGCCCAGCCCGCGCCTGCCGCAGCTCCGGCACCCTCGGCCGCGCTTTCCATCACGAGTCCGATGGTCGGCACCTTCTACCGTGCTCCCTCGCCCGGAGCCGCTCCCTTCATCGAAGTGGGCGACCATGTGAAGAAGGGGCAGGTGATCGGCATCATCGAAGCCATGAAGCTTTTGAATGAGGTTGAAGCCGATCAGGACGGCGTCGTCAAGGCCTTCGCCGCCGAGAACGGTCAGCCCGTCGAATTCGGTCAGCCCCTCGTGATTCTGGAATAAGGACGACGGGGAAAGACCCACATGTTCGGAAAAGTTCTCATCGCCAACCGCGGCGAAATCGCCCTGCGCATCCAGCGCGCCTGCCGCGAAATGGGCATCAAAACGGTTGCCGTGCACTCCACCGCAGACGCCGACGCCAAGTACGTGCGTCTCGCCGACGAGAGCGTCTGCATCGGACCGGCCTCTTCTTCGCTCTCCTACCTCAACATCCCGGCCATCATTTCGGCGGCCGAAGTCACCGACGCCGAAGCGATTCACCCGGGCTACGGGTTCCTTTCGGAAAACGCCGACTTTGCCGAGCAGGTTGAGCGCTCAGGCTTCGCCTTCATCGGCCCGCGCGCCGAAACCATCCGTCTCATGGGCGACAAGGTGAGCGCCAAGCAGGCCATGAAGGAAGCGGGCGTCCCCTGCGTTCCGGGCTCCGACGGCGCGCTCCCCGATGATCCCGAGGAGATCGTCAAGATCGCCCGCAGGATCGGCTACCCGATCATCATCAAGGCTTCGGGCGGCGGCGGCGGCCGCGGCATGCGCGTCGTGCGCACGGAGGCCGCGCTCCTCACGTCCGTCAGCATGACGCGCGAGGAAGCCCGAGTGGCTTTCGGGAACCCCACCGTCTACATGGAAAAGTTCCTCGAAAATCCGCGCCACATTGAGATTCAGGTTCTCTCGGACAACTTCCAGAATGCGGTTTACTTAGGCGAGCGCGACTGCTCGATGCAGCGCCGCAACCAGAAGGTGCTCGAGGAGGCTCCGGCCTGCGGCATTCCCCGCCGCGCGATCGAAAAGCTCGGCAACCGCTGCGTTGAGGCCTGCCGCCGCATCGGCTACCGCGGCGCGGGCACGTTCGAGTTCCTCTACGAAAACGGCGAGTTCTACTTTATTGAGATGAATACGCGCGTGCAGGTCGAGCACCCCGTGTCGGAACTCATCTCGGGCGTCGACATCGTCTGCGAGCAGATCCGCATTGCTGCGGGCGAGCGCCTGCGCTTCAAGCAGCGCGACCTCGAGTTCCGCGGTCACGCGATCGAATGCCGCATCAATGCCGAGGATCCCTTCACCTTCACGCCCTGCCCGGGAAAGATCACGGCCTGGCACCTTCCGGGCGGCCCCGGCATCCGCATCGACACCCATGTCTTTGCGGGCTACACGGTTCCTCCCTACTACGACAGCATGATCGGCAAGCTCATCGCCTACGGCGATACCCGCGAGCAGGCCATTGCCCGCATGCGGATCGCGCTCTCGGAATTCGCCTGCGAGGGGATCAAGACGAACGTGAAGCTTCATCGCCTGCTTCTTGCCGACGAACGCTTCGCAAGCGGCGGCACGAGCATTCACTACCTCGAGGAAAAGCTGAGAAAGCGCAAGGACGGCGGCGTCGCCTGATTGAAAGCACTTTCAAGCGCTTCACCCAAGCCGGCAGAGTTCTCCTGCCGGCTTTTTCTTTTCGCGAATCGAGATGATCAGGCAAGCGCCGGGGAGTTTCCGTCAATCAGGAGGCGCACGGCGCTTCTAGACTTTTTCCATCACATCAGAACGCTTCTTCAGTCCGGAGGATTTGAGTCATGATCACCCGCCGCAATCTCTGCTCCATCGCTCTTGCAGGTCTTTTCCCGCTTGTCGTCTCTGCCGCCGGCAAGAAGCCCCGTATTGCCGTCGTCTACGTCTCCCGTACCGGGCACACCCGGAGCGTGGCTGAAGCCGTCCGCAGCATGACGGGAGCCGACCTCTTTCACATTGAAACGGTTGAGCCCTACCCGGATGAATACCGTGCGACGACCGAAGTCGTGAAGGAAGAAATTGAAAAGAACGTGAAGCGCCCGATCAAGCCTCTCGGCATCAATCTCGATCAATACGACGTCGTGATCCTCGGGACTCCCACCTGGTGGCACCGCCCGGCGCAGCCCCTCAAAACCTGGATGGAGACCGTTGATCTCAGAAAGAAGTTCGTCCTCACGATGAGCACCCACGGCGGCGGCGGACTGATGGACGTGCGCTCGGAATTCGAGTCGCTCCTTCCCGGCGTGAAGCTCGGCACGCACTTCCTCTCCTACGGCGGCGTAAGCCAAAGCGATCCGGACGTGCGCGACTGGCTCAGGGAAAACAAGCTCCTTTAAGGAACCCTGAGCCTTCGGATCCTTCCTTCATTTAGAATCCTGCGGAAGCGGAAGCCGGCTTAACGGCTCCGCTTCTCTTTTTTTCGTTTCTTATAGCCGGCACCAACAACCGGCTTACCGGAAGATCCGTCATGCGTGAATACCGAATCCTCGCCGACCAACGATCCGCTGAGGAAATTTCTGATCTGCTTCTTGATGCCGGCGCACTCTCCGCCGCCCTCGAGGACGCCGATGCCGACAGCACCGACGAGCAGCCGCTTTACGGCGAGCCGGGTCTCGAGCCTCAGACGCAGGCCTGGCCGCGCTCGATCATTTCCGTGCTTACCGCCGACGGCTTCGACTTCCAGGGCGCGCTTGACGCTGCGGTCGCGCAGGCCGGATGCGAAGCGCCGAAGCTGCTTGAAACGAGCGACGTCGAGGACCAGGACTGGGTGCGCATCACTCAGGCGCAGTTCCAGCCTTCCCACGTGTCGCCCCGGCTCTGGATCGTTCCTTCCTGGAGCGAGCCGCCCGCGACCGATGCCGTCATCATCCGTCTCGACCCGGGCGTCGCCTTCGGCACGGGTTCTCACCCGACGACGCGCCTCTGCCTCAACTGGCTCGACGAAAACCTGAAGCCCGCCGACAACGTCCTCGACTACGGCTGCGGCACGGGCATTCTTGCGATCGGTGCGAAGAAGCTGGGCGCGGGCCGCGTGACCGGCACCGACATCGACCCGCAGGCCGTTGAGGCCGCCCGCGACAATGCGGAAAGGAACGGCTGCGAAGCGGACTTCCATCTCCCTGAATCCATGCCGGAAGGCGAATTCAGCGTCGTTGTCGCCAACATTCTCGCCAATCCCCTGAAGCTCCTTGCGCCTGCGCTCCTGGGCCGCGTCGCCCCGGGCGGGAGCCTCGTCCTCTCGGGCATTCTTGCCCGTCAGGCGGACGAAGTCATTGCCGCCTACCGCGCCGCCGATCCCGGGCTTCCGCTCAAGCTCTGGCGCGAGGAAAACGGCTGGGTGTGCCTCGCGGGCACCCGCAGCACTCAGGCGGAGGCATAAGCATCATGGCCGAGGTCATCAAGTGTCCCGCCTGCGGCGCGCTCTGGCGCGTGAAGGATGCCGCTCCCGAATACCGGTGCGGCGCGTGCGGGCGGATTTTTGCCGCTGAGACCGCTGAGAGCGTCGTCGTTCCCGACAGGAAGCTCGACGAAGCCATGCTTGCAAAGGCTGAGCGCACCGTTCTCCCTGAAGACAACGTGCCGGATGCGCCGCTCCTCGCCGACGATACGCCGCCTGCGGCGGATCCCCGCGCAGCCGTCTACGTGCCGAAGCGCTCGCCCGTTCGCTCGTTCCTCCTCGCAGTCCTGGTGCTGATTCTTCTTGCTGCTGCGTGCGCAAGCGCCTTTCTCATGATGCACGGCTTCGTGCTCGCGCAGGCCCCGTTCCTGAGGCCCGTCTACGAAAACGTCTGCACGAAGCTGCCCTGCCCGGGCTTCGTCTGGGCGGACGTGAAGGCATTCCGCGCAGAAGCTTCGCTCGAGGCGGATGCTCAGGCCGGGCTCCTGAGGCCCACCGCGCGCGTGACCCTCACGAACGCTTCCGCACTTCCGCAGCAGCTTCCGATCCTTGAGATCAAGCTTCTCGATCCGGCGGGCGACGCGCTCGCTTCCCGCGTGCTGGAGCCCGCTGAATACGGCTTCCCGCAGAAGCCTGCAGTGCTCCCGGCAGGCGAATCCGTCAGCACCGCCATCACCTTTAAGGAAGCGCTCCCCCACGAAGCGGCCGGCATCACGGTTCGTCCGATTTCTGCGGATTCACTCGGCCTATGAGCGTTCTCATCACCGGGTCCGTCGCTTACGACACGATCTTCGCCCATGAGGGCGAATTCGCGCGTCAGCTTTCGGGCAACCTCAGGAACCTCAACACCACGTTCCTTGCGAGCGGCATGCGGCGCGATTTCGGCGGCTGCGCCGCCAACATCGCTCTTGCCCTGAAGCGCCTCGGCGGAGATCCGGTGATCTGGGGCGCGCTCGGCATGGACGGAGAGGACTATCTCGAGCGCTTCCGATCCTTCGGGATTTCAACGGAAGGACTCGAATGCTTCCCCGACGTCTATACGGCTCAGTGCGTCATTTTTACGGACAGCCTCGGCTCTCAGCTGGCGGTCTTCCATCCGGGAGCCATGAACCGCTCCCGGGAAGTCCCCTGGCCCCGGCGCGAAGGGAATGACCTTCGCCCGAAGCTTGCCATTCTGTCTCCCGGCGGGAAGACGACAACGCTCAACGCGGCGAATGAATGCGTTCGTCGCGGGATACCCTATCTTTTCGATGTGGGTCAGGAGTTGAGTCTTTTTTCTGCTGAGGAACTCGAAAGCCTTCTCTCCCGCTCCTTCGGAATCGCCTATTCCGATTTTGAGGCGGAAGGATTTGAAGCGAAGACCGGTCTCTCTTCCGAAGCCATCTGCCGGACGGGAAAACTCGTTCTTCGCACGCACGGAAGCCGCGGAGCGAGCCTCTTCCTGCCGCAAGCGAGCGCCGCCGTGCCCATTGAGCCCCTCCCTGTTGCTGCACAGAATCCCGTCGGCGCGGGCGACGCCATGCGGGGAGGCTTCCTTTACGGGCTCGAGCGCGGCCTTGATCCGGTCGTGAGCGCCCGCATCGGCGCCATTGTCGCCGCACGGAAGGTCGCGTCGCCGAGCGCGCAGGACTATCCGCTGACGCTTGACGGCGTGCGCAAAGACTATGAAGAGATGTGGGGAGCCCCAAACTTCTGAAGCCGCGCTTTTTCAAGGGCGTCTCTGACTGCTCGCGTCGAGCGGCTTTATTCGGGCTTGCGGCGCTGCAACCTGCCGGCCGCTTCCGCGGCGTCTCTCATGAAAGAGTCCTCACGAAAACGACAGGGCTTTAAAGGAGAATGAAGCCGCGCGAGAGGGGAACGACGAGCATGAGAAGCGCGTTCGTGATGACGATGAGCACGAGGGGCGAGAAGTCAATGCCGCGGAACGTGGGGAGAACGCGCCGGATGGGGGCGAGGAAGGGATTCAGGAGCATCTCGAGGGTATAGGTCATCGGATGACCGCGGTTGACCCAGGAAAGCACCGCCCAGATGATCGCGCCCCAGGAAATCATCTCGAGCGCCCAGCGCAGAAGCATGGCGAAGGGAGCAATGAGAAGCCCCACGGGCGTGGCAGGAAGCTGCCCGAGCGTGCGGTGGAGAAGCACCGCAATGATGGCCGTGAAGAAGGCCGCTACGACGGAGGCCCAGTCAATGCCGCCCTTCGGCTTCAGCGCCTTCGAGAGGGGAGCGACCAGCCAGTCGGTGATTTTGCGGGTCAGCTCGCAAAGCGGGTGCCTCGGCGAAAGCGCCCAATAGTAGAGCCACGCTCTCAGGAGCAGCACTGCTCCGAAAAAGCCGAAAACAATACCGAGCACGTACTGAAGAACGGAACCAAGCATGGGCAACGCATCCGTTTGATGTTTGATGATTGAGGTGCGCCCATTATGCACTAAGCCCGGTGAACCACCTAACCCAGTCCGAGTTCCCGCATGCGCGCTTTAAGCATCGCCCGGTCGCAATCTTCGGGCGCAATGGCGAGCGACATGCCGGCGGGGAGCGCGGCGCGAAGGCGCTCCCAGTCGAAGAAGGGACCGGGATCCTTTTTGCGTCCGGGCGCAATGGTCTCGTGTCCCGTGGCATAGCGAAGCGGGAGAAGCTGCGAGAGCGCGAAGAGAAACTTTTTCAGCGCCAAATACTGCGCATCTTCAAAGGGCTCCTCGCCGCATCCCTCGAGCTCAATCCCGACCGAGAAGTCATTGACAGCATTTCGTCCGCGGAAGTTGGAGAGTCCCGCGTGCCAGGCACGGTCGAAAATATTGACGTACTGAATCGTTTCGCCCGTGCGGCGAATGAAGAAGTGGGACGAAACGCGAAGGCCCTTCAGCGCCTCGTAGTCGGGGCACTCGGGCGTCATGCGCCCCGTAAAGAGCCGGTCCACCTCGTCGCCGCCGTACTCGCCGGCGGGAAGCGAAATAAAGTGAATGACGGCGACCGAAACCGGCGTATTTTCCGGACGGGCATCAAAAAACGGGCTCGAGCGGCGATGCACGCCCTCGAGCCAGCCGGAAGGATTTTTTAGTTCCTGCACGCCTTAATCCCGCTTTGAGGCCTTGTCGCGGCAGCGCGCCGAGCAGTAGATGTGCGTGCCGCGGCGCACCGCCTCGCGGCGGGGGAAGTAGGTGCCGCATTCCTCGCACTTTTCCATGGGTTCGCCGATCACGGCCTGGGCATTTTTGCGGCCGCGCTCGTTGCGCCGGAGCTCCTCGAGCTCATCGCGCTCCTGAATGGAAAGCGACTGCCGGCGGCGGCTGATCGCCCAGGCGACGGCAATCACGATGAAGATGCCGAGAAAGAAAAGAATGCGGCTCATAGCGGTATATCAGAAGACTTCCAGAATGAAGCTGTAGCCGAAGTAGGCGATGACGAAGACGACGAAGCCCGCCCAGAAAAGGCGAAGCGCCGTTTTCGCGCGCCAGCCGGCAAACCAGCGTCCGAGAAGAAGAATGCCGAAGACGATCCAGGAGATCCACGTGAGGATCATCTTGTGGTCGAAATGGAAGAAGACGCCGTAGGTTTCCTTCGTCGTCCAGGCGCCGCTCACGAGCACGAAGGTAAGGAGCAGGAACCCGCAGGCAACGATCCGGAAGAAGATCCGCTCCATCACGACAAGGCCGGGAAGCGAATCGATGAAGCCCGCGCCCTCGCCCGGCTCCTTCAGGTGCCTGTTCTGCATGTACATCAGCACGGCGTGCACGAGCGCAATCGTCATGAAGCTGTAGGCGGCGAGCGCGGCAAGGAGATGGAAGCGGAAGAAGGGTGTCCAGTCCGCCGCGGGAAGCGCGTTCCCCGGGAAAAGCACCGGGAAGATGGCGCCGAAGGCGGCCGCGATCAGCACGATGCCGAACTGCCCGTGCAGGCGGTGCACCCAGGATTCAATGAGCAGAATGATCACCGCGAAGAAGAACATCACGGAGACGGCGTAGCCGAATCCGAAATGCACGGCTTCGGACTGAAACATTTCTCCCTGAATGGCGTATCCATGAAGAATGAGGCCGAGAAGCACCGGCCAGCGCAGAAGGCTCGACGCCTTCGCGTCCGCACCTTTCTTCATCGCGGTGACGATGCAGATGCCGCTCAGAAGGTAGAGAAGCGCGGCGAATCCGGTGGAAATGAGGAGAACTGACATTTGGAGCTTCGCAATAGAAAATTTTCCCGAGGAAGAGCGGTCCGGGCGCAAAGAACGCGGCGCTCTTCTAAAATAATGCGTTCGCTTCTGACCCGTTGAGCCTCTTTTCAATATTGGAAATTGAAGTTCCGGGTCAGTGTCTGTTCATTCTAAGGCTGCGCCTTATCAAGCGCTGAATTTGAATGCCCGGGTCCCCCTTCAGAGGGGCTCCCGTCACCGGCATTCCATAGCGCTCTGCCCGAGACCGCCAGCCGCAACGCGGCAACCGCCGACATCTCCATGCTCGATTCACTCAGCCAGCGTCTTTCCAAGATCGTCAAGACAATGCGCGGCCAGGCGCGCCTTACTGAAGCCAACACCAAGGACATGCTCCGCGAGGTGCGCCTGGCGCTCCTTGAAGCCGACGTTGCGCTTCCTGTCGTGAAGGAAGTGCTCGCGCGCATCAAGGAAAAGGCAATGGGCGAAGAGGTGGTCGGGAACCTCAATCCCGGCCAGGCCCTGGTCGGCGTCGTGCAGCGCGAACTCACCGCGATCATCGGGGGCGACCTCCCGCCCGAGGAGCGCGAACTCAACTTCCGCGTGCAGCCTCCTGCCGTGATTCTCCTCGCCGGTCTTCAGGGTGCCGGTAAAACAACAACCGCCGGCAAGCTCGCCCGCTGGCTCGTGACCGACCAGAAAAAGAAGGTCCTCACCGTTTCCTGCGACGTCTACCGCCCTGCCGCTATTGATCAGCTGAAGGCCGTCACCGAACAGGCGGGCGCCGACTGGTTCCCGAGCACGGTGGGCGAAAAGCCCCTCGACATTGCTTCGCGCGCGGTTTCCGAAGCCCGCCGGCGCTTCTACGACGTGCTGATCGTCGATACGGCGGGCCGCCTCGCAATCGACGAAGCGATGATGCAGGAAGTGGCTGAGCTCAACACGTTCCTGAAGCCCGCCGAAACGCTCTTCGTGATCGACGCCATGCTCGGTCAGGATGCGGTCAATACGGCGCGCGCCTTTAATGAACGCCTGCCGCTCACGGGCATCGTGCTCACGAAGGCCGACGGCGACAGCCGCGGCGGCGCGGCGCTCTCCGTGCGCTACATCACGGGCAAGCCCATCAAGTTCATCGGCACGGCCGAAAAACTCACCGGGTTCGAGCCCTTCGACCCGGAAGCCATGGCCTCGCGCATCCTCGGCATGGGCGACATCGTCGGCCTCGTGAAGGACGTGACGAAGTCGATCAACATTGCCGAAGCCCAGAAGCTCGCGAAGAAGCTCTCCACGGGCGACCGGTTCGACCTCACGGACTTCCGCGCGCAGCTCGCGCAGATGGGCAACATCGGCAGCTTCTCCTCGATCCTTGAAAAGATGCCCGCGCAGTTCCAGCAGGCCGCGAGCAAGGTGAAGGACGAGGACGTGCAGAAGAGCCTGAAGCGCACGCTCGGCATCATCGATTCGATGACCCCGCAGGAAAGAAGAAAGCCCGAACTCATCAAGGCGAGCAGGAAGAAGCGCATTGCGCTGGGCGCGGGCGTCCCGGTGCAGGAAGTCAACCGGCTCCTGAAGCAGTTCGAGCAGACCCAGGACATGATGAAGCGCATGAAGAAGGGCGGGCTTTCGCGCATGATGCGCATGTTCGGGGGCTCGGGGCTCCCCGGCATGGGCGGAGGCTTCCCCGGCTTCGGGGGCGGCTTCCCCGGCATGCCGAAATAATCCGCGATGATCCGCATTCTCGGCATCGATCCGGGCCTCAACCATACGGGCTGGGGAATCGTTGATGCGGAAGGCTCTTCCTGCCGCCGCGTCGCCTCCGGAGTCATCGATGTTCCGAAGGGAGAGACGGCGGAACGCCTCGGAACCATTGCGCGCGAACTCACCCAAATCATCTCGCGCCATGCGCCGACCGAAGCCGCCTGCGAGCGCGTCTTCGTCAACGTGAACCCGCAGAGCACGCTGCTCCTCGGTCAGGCAAGAGGCGCGGCGCTCTGCGCCGCCGACCTCGCAGACCTTCGCGTGGAGGAATTCACGCCGAGCGAAATCAAGCAGGCCGTTACCGGTTCGGGGCGCGCCGACAAGCTCATGGTTCAGGAGATGGTGATGCGGCTTCTCGCGCTTCCTGATGCGCCGAGGCCCGACGAAGCCGACGCGCTTGCCTGCGCCATCTGCTCGGCAAGCATGCATCGCATGCGGGCGCTTGAAAAATCAGGCGGCACGAGCCGCATTTACGCCACGGCGCGCCGGGGCGCCTCCGGGCGCGGCGCACGCGCCGCCTGGACGAGCCTTCTCGCCAAGAAAGGAGAAAAGCCATGATCGGCCGCCTTCACGGAAAACTCATTGAAAAGAATCCCCCGCAGGTGCTGATTGACGTGGGCGGCGTCGGCTACGAAGTCGACGTTCCCATGTCGACCTTCTGCAATCTCCCGGATCTCGGAGGTGACGTGACGCTATTCACGCACCTCGTGGTGCGCGAGGATGCGGAGCTTCTTTACGGCTTTGCCACGAAAGCCGAACAGACGGCTTTCCGCACGCTCATCCGCGTTTCCGGGGTCGGCCCCCGCATTGCGCTCGCCGTGCTTTCCGGAATGACGGCCGATCAGCTTGCGAGCGCCATCGAATCGGGAGAAACGGGTCTTCTCACGCGCGTTCCCGGAATCGGCAAGAAAACCGCGGAGCGCCTCATTCTTGAACTGAAGGGGAAGCTCTCGGGCGGCACGCTCTCCGTTCCTGCAGGCGCCCCGGGAAGCGCCCGTGCGGACATCGCCGCCGCCCTCATTGCGCTCGGCTATTCGGACCGGGAAGCGCAGGCGGCCGCGAAGCGCGTGCCCGAAGATACGGGCGTCTCCGAAGGCATCCGGCTTGCCCTCAAGTCGCTTTCGCGGTAACTCTCGCTGCAGCACCCGCCGGGAGCGCTTTCCCGGAGCCTTGAGGCAAAAGACTACGCATCTCTCCCGGAGCTCCCGAGCCCGGTCATGTCCGGACCTCCCGCTCTGAGCGCATAAACCCGATCCGCGATGAAGCCTCTTGCGGCCTGCCTCAGGGCTTCATGCAGATGCACGATGTTTTGCGCGAATGAGGTGAGCGTTCGCGTTTCCACAGTTTCCTCAGCTTCATTCTCATCTTTGGCGACGAAAGTGTCGGCCGTCCGGCGCAGCTCCTCCAATCCGGAGGCATCTTCGACATCTTCAAGCGCGTCCCAGTCGATGTAGGGCAGCAATGCCGTTACGTCGTCCATCAAGGCCGACGTTTCCTTCATGAAGACTTCCGCCTCCGCTTTCTTCGCGTCGAGAAGCTGCTCGTTCACGCGGTCGAGCCAGGCCTGAAGGCGCTCCCCGCGATCCGCAAGCGTGTCTGCCGAGGATAGGAAGCTCTGCGCATAGAAAATGTCGCAGTAGGCCCGCGCAACCGCACCGCGGTCAGCCGGCTTCTCATGCGCGTAAAGCCATTTGAAGACCGCTTCGTCAATCGTCCTCACGCGCGGCTCGAGCGATTGAACCCGCTCATGAGCCAGCGCTATCGGCTGCGAGAGCGCCTCATCGAGGTTCTTTGAATGCAAATCCACGAGCCGAATGGAGCCGTAGCGGAGCGCCTCCGCTTCGCGGCGGCCGAGCAGAATATCTCTGAGCGCGCCGGCGTCTTCGAGCGCAGCGGCATACTGCCGCACGTCCGCATCGTTGGCAGAGACGAAAGGATCCGGCTGCGGCGCCTGAAGCGCATTTTCTATTGCCGTCGACAAATCAAACTCAACAAGATCCCGATCAACATACGGCGCGAGAGAAATCGGCGGAATATAGCGCGAGAACTCCCCTTGAGCCCAGGCGGCAAATTGCGATGTCTCCAGGGATTCCTTCGCCTTCCCGGCCCGCGTCGGTTCAGCGCCCGTCACCGCTGAAACGGCCTCCTCACCCACTGTCAGCGCCAGGACTGCAGGAATGAGAGACATTGCCGGAGAACGCGATCCGCCTCCTTGAGCATCATTCTCAGCCCCATCGCCCTCAAGCCGGCACAGCGCTTCGATTCGGTCAGCAATCACCGGATGCGTATCCCAGACGTCTTCAAGCGTGAGCTGTGCGTCGCTTCCCTCAAAGCCCGCCGGAATCGCCGAGAGCTTCTGCGCGGCTGAGAGCCTGACCCCGTCATTGCGCTCAAAGAGATGTTCCAGCGACCGATAAGCTCCCCAAAAGTCCGTCAGAAGTTCACCTTTCTCTCGGTAGAACTCATTGAGAAGCCGGCCGCAGAGCGTTTGTCTGCGCGAGACCACGGGGAGCTTCGCAAGCATGGAAATCGTGTTCCCGATGCCGGCTGTCCGCCCTGCGGCCGCGTCGGCATCAAACTCCATCTGACGGGAAAGCGAAAGATCCGCTTTTTTGAGCTTAATCCAGCGATTGAGCACAAGGCGGCGGATAAATCGCAGGAGCCGCCTGGCAGCGCTCCCGAAAAGGCGCCAAAGCCTTGAATCAGCCTGCGCCCATGCGTCAATGCGCTCATCAAAGCGGCTTCGGCTCGAAAGGAGCGCGTCAATCATCTGATTCAGAATCCAGACAGCCGATCCGCACCGCATGGCCGACTGCGCGACATGCCCGAATTCGTGCGCCAGCACGGCCTTGAATTCGCTCCGGGACAGGTCCGCCATCAGCCCCATGCCGATGCTCAGATTCTTTTCGGCGCCCTTGAATAGGCCCCAGTAGGACGCATCAAAGAACACGCAGGCGTCCGCTTCCGGCGTGAGATAGACCTTCTTCGGCATGGACGCGCCGACCTCATGCACCGTTTCCTCGATCAGCCCGAACAACTCCGGAGCTTCCTGCTTCGTCACGATCCGGGCTCTCTCGGGCCTCGATTTCTCAACCCGAAAGAGCGGCTCAATCAGGATCCCGCCGACCAGAAGCGCAATGCCCCAGATGCCGGCAAGCATCACGAGGAGGAGCACCACCAGTTTGAGATGCAGGAGAAGAGCCGGAATGAGCGTCCCCAGCACCCACCACGTGAGGCCGCAGGCGGCAATCAGGACCATGAGGCCGCAAAGGATGAGAAGCGAATAAAACGCTATAAAGCCGAAAATACGCCGCAGCGCGGCGTTCGCGCTCTTCTCGAGCGCTTGATTGCGAATAGGCGCAGAGCTCATGCCTGCCTCCTCTGAAAACCGCCTGTTTTATCGATTATCAGACGACATCTGCAGACCGTAAACCGGTAGTTATCAGGATTGGAATGGCGGAAATGGAGGCTGTCCCTGCGGTTGCTATACTGCATGGCGAGGCGTCCGGCCGGTTTTTACGTGCAACTTTAATTTCGCCGCGAACGCCTGTTTTCGTCTGTGCAACAATTACAAAAAATGATTGAGATCTTTATTCGATCCTGTCAGGCCGCCTGAAAAAGAGACGCCGCCTGCCGATCGAATCTGAGCCTCTTCTCAGGGCTCTGTGATCGCCTGTCCGCAGCCAGAATTTACCGACGATTTCCGCCGCTTGAATCCATGTCCGACTCTGATACCCGCATCATCGAAGGCGCCTGCGCAAGCCCCAACGAAGAGAACATCGACCGGGCGCTTCGCCCGACGAAGCTCGCCGACTACGTCGGCCAGCGCGCCGTGCGCGAGCAGCTTCAGATCTTCATCGAAGCCGCCCGCCGCCGCGGGGAGCCGCTCGATCATCTCCTTCTTTTCGGACCTCCCGGTCTCGGCAAAACGACGCTCGCGCACATCGTCGCCGCCGAAATGGGCGTGAATCTCAGACAGACCTCGGGCCCCGTGCTCGAGCGCCCGGGCGACCTCGCGGCAATCCTCACGAATCTCGAAAAGAACGACGTGCTCTTCATCGACGAGATTCATCGCCTCTCGCCCGTTGTGGAGGAAATCCTCTACCCGGCGCTTGAGGACTACCAGATCGACATCATGATCGGCGAGGGCCCCGCCGCGCGCTCGATCAAGCTCGACCTTCCGCCCTTCACTCTGATCGGCGCCACCACCCGCGCAGGTTCGCTCACCAACCCGCTTCGCGCGCGCTTCGGAATCGTCAACCAGCTTCAGTTTTACGATAAGGACGAGCTCACCACGATCGTGCGGCGGTCGGCGAAGCTCCTCAATGTGGCGATTGAACCGGAGGGTGCGGCCGAAATCGCCGGCCGAAGCCGCGGCACGCCCCGCGTCGCCAACAGACTTCTGCGGCGCGTTCGCGACTATGCGGAAGTGAAGCACGACGGCACGATCACGCGCGAGGTGGCGTCAGCCGCCCTTACGATGCTCGACGTCGACCCGGTGGGGCTCGACTTCATCGACAGGCGGTTTCTTCTCACGATTCTTGAAAAATTCGCAGGGGGCCCCGTCGGCATCGACAACCTTGCGGCCGCGATCGGCGAAGACCGCGAAACGCTCGAGGACGTGGTCGAACCCTATCTCATTCAGCAGGGGTTCCTGCAGAGAACGCCCCGCGGACGCGTGGCGACGCTCCTTGCCTGGCAGCACTTCGGACTCACGCCGCCGACGGCGCCCGGGAACGCCTCGCTCTTCGCGCAGAGCTAAGGAAACCGGATCCTCGGCACGCTCGCGAGAAGCCTCTGCGTATAGGAGTCCCGCGGCGAATTCATCACCTGCGCCGCCGGTCCTTCCTCCACGATCCGGCCGCCTGCCATCACGGCGATCCGGTGCGCGAGATATTCGACGACGCCGAAGTTGTGCGTAATGAGGAGATAGGAAAGCCCGCGCTCCTTCTGAAGCCTCAGAAGGAGATTGAGAATCTGCGCCTGTACGGAGACGTCAAGCGCCGACGTGGGTTCGTCAAGCAGAATGATTTCGGGTTCGGCGGCAAGCGCACGGGCGACGGCAATTCTCTGGCGCTGCCCGCCCGAAAATTCATGCGGATAGCGCGTGCGGCTTCCGGCTGGAAGCCCCGTTTCGTCGAGAAGCCGCCCGATGCGGGCGCTTCTCGCTTCTCCATTGAGCTCCGGGCAAAGGGCGATGAGCGCTTCGCCGATGAGTTCCTCGACCGTCATGCGGGGATCGAGCGAGGAGAAAGGATCCTGAAACACTACCTGGACGGCGCGCCGGAAGCGGAGCGGTCTCGGCGCACCTGCGCGGAAGGATTCGCCCTTAAGGAGAACAGAGCCTTCCGCACGAAGGCCGTTCCCGAGGAGCCCGAGCGCGGCAAGCGCCGCCGTCGTCTTTCCGCTTCCCGATTCGCCGACGAGAGCGAGCGTGCGGGCGCGGGGGATTTCGAGGCTTAGGTCCGGAAGGATCACGCGGGGCTTCTCCTTTCCCAGAAGCTCCGCCGCTTTTTCCCTCAGGCTTTTGGGCTCAACCTTCACTGAGAGATGCCGGATCTCAAGAAGCGCTCCGTCCGCTTCCCTTTCAGAACTTTCAGACAGCGCTTCGCCGGAATTGCGGGACTGTGGATCCCAATGTGCTCCCGCACGCCGGCAGCGCACGGTTCCCCGGCCGTCGCTTCTCGCTCTCTCCGAAGGCGCCGCACGTCTGCAGAGGTCCTCCGCATAAGGGCAGCGGGGCGCGAAGGCGCAGCCTTGAGGCTTGCGCGTGAGGAGCGGCACCGTCCCTTCAATGGGGTGAAGCCTTCCCTCCCGATTCCCGGCTTGCGGGAGCGCTTTGAGAAGCGCCCGGGCATAGGGGTGCTCCGGCGAACGGAAGAAATCCTCCGTAGGCGCGGTCTCAACGATTTCGCCCGCATACATGAGGGCCACCCGGTCGGCGATTCCGGGAAGGAGCGCGAGGTCGTGCGTGATCAGAAGGAGCGTGAGCCCGCGCTCGCTCTTCAACCTCTTCAGTTCATCGAGCACCTGGGCCTGGAGCGTCACGTCGAGCGCCGTGGTAGGCTCGTCGGCAATCACGATGTCGGGTTCGGCCGAAAGCGCCATCGCGATCATCACGCGCTGCTTCAGGCCCCCCGAGAGTTCATGCGGGAAGGCGTCGAAGCGCCGCCCGGGCTCGGGAACGCCTGCGCGCCGAAGCCACTCGACGGCAGTTGCCCGGGCTTCGCCCGAAGTCATTTTCCGGTGCGCCCGGATCATTTCCACGATCTGCGCGCCAACGGTCATCACAGGATTGAAGCTCGTTGCGGGTTCCTGAAAAATAAGCGCGATCCGCGCGCCCCGGAAGGCGCGCATTTCGGACTCCATCAGGGAGAGGAGTTCCGTCCCGTCAAAATCAATGCGTCCCGTCGGAGTCCGTGCATCTTCCGGGAGCAGCCGCATCAGAGCGGAGGCGACCATGCTTTTGCCGCAGCCGGATTCGCCCACGAGCGCGAGCGTCTCGCCGCGCTTCAGATCAAAGGAAACGCGCCTCACCGCATGGAGCGTTCCGCCTTCAAGCGGAAGGTCGACGGAGAGGTCCCTGACGAAAATCAGCGGCTTTTCGCTCACGATTCCTCCTTCTCGTTCTTTTCTTCCTGAGGAGCGCTTTTCGCCGCGGCGCGCGGGTCAAAGGCATCCCTTACGGCAGAGGCAAAAAGATTGGCCGGAAGCACCAGCGCAACAAGAAAGATGAAGCTTGCCGCGAGGTTCCACCAAACCATCGGTGAGCGCGAGAGTTCGCTTCTTGCCGCATTAATCATGGTGCCGAAGGAGTGCATCGCCGGATCAACGCCGACCCCGACATAGGAAAGAACGGCCTCATAGAGCACGATTCCCGAAAAATCGAGCACCGTCACGATGAGGACAATGTGCATGACGTTGGGAAGAATGTGCCTGCGCATGATCGCGACGGGACTGACGCCGAGGGCCTTTGCGGCCGTCACGAAGTCGAGGGTCGAAAGCTTCATCGTTTCGGCCCGCAGGAGCCTCGCGAGCGTTGCCCACCCCGTCATGCCGATGATGACGGCCAGGAGCATGAGGCGCAGATCCGCGCGCTCAAGGCTTGTCTGGTACCAGCCGTCATTCTTGTCGAGGAAGACCTGCACCATGAGGACGGAGGCCGCAATGAGAAGCACGCTCGGAATCGAGGAGATGGTCGTGTAGATGTACTGAATCACGTCGTCGACGCGGCCCTTGAAGTACCCCGCGGCAATGCCGAGCGTCACGGCGAAGGGAAGCGTTGCGAGCGTCGCGAGCGTTCCGATCACGACCGCCGTGCGGATGCTCTTCACCGCCTCGTAGAGAACGTCGTTCCCGACGGCATCCGTCCCGAAAACGTGCCAGCCCGGCCAGACGAGAAGGAGCCAGACGAAAAGAAGCCAGAAGACGGTGAGAGTGAGAAGCGCCGGCCGCAAAGGGAAGCTCCCGTCGCGGTTTCCGATGATTTTCATGGCCTGGGCAAACGTCGTTGCCCTCCGATGCGCAATGAAGAGCCCGATGAAGATCCAGCCGAGAATCGCCGTCACGCCGCCGGCAATTGCGGCAATGAGGGTCCTTCTCGCGATCTCCACCATCTTTGTCCGATGGGGCGGGAGCTTTCCGGCATGGATGAGCGGCTGATAGTCGCGAACGGCCTTCCCGTCCCGGATGACGGTCGTGCGGTCGAATTCATGCGTGGCAAAGGGGCGCGAATAGCTTCGTTCGTCCCCTGCCGCGCCGAGCCTTTCGAGAATGAAGACGTCAAGGAGCGACTTCACTTCCGCTGAATAGGCCGCGGGCGCATCCTGAGAGGCGCCGGGAGCCGGAGGCAGGGCGTCCCTCCAGTGAATGCTGTCGGCGAGCGCCGTCAGGAGGAAGACCCCGAGAATGGCGGCGGAAGCGGCGGCCGCCGGCCGCGCGAAGACGCGCCTCCAGCGGCGCGAGAGGTCTTCGGAGCGCCTCACGAAATAGACGGCCCAGACGAGAAAGGCGACGAGGAGCCAGGCGACGATGTCCGTGGGAAGAATGACGGGGAGCATGATTCGGTTGCTTCGGGGGAATCTCGGTCAGGAAATGCGGATGCGCGGATCAACCCACGCGTAGACGAGGTCCGTAAGAATAAGGCCGACGATGTAGGCAAGGGTCCCGAGGAACACCATCGTGCGGACGATCGAAAAGTCCTGCGCGCCGAGGGCGTCGAGCGTATAGCTCCCGAGCCCGGGGATGCCGAAGAAATTCTCCATGATGAGGCTTCCCATGAAGAGCATCGGGATCACGGCAACGGACGAGGTGATGATGGGAAGAAGGGCATTCCTGAGCACGTGGCGCCTCAGGACCTCGCCTTCTGTCAGCCCCTTCGATCGCGCCGTGCGAACGTAGTCGCGCCCCATTTCCTCGAGGAACATGGCGCGGTAGAGAAGCGTATCGCTCCCGAGGCGCGAGAAGAGCGCGATCAGCACCGGAAGGACGAGAAAGGCGATCATCCCCGGCCCGTCCGTCCATCCCGAGACGGGCGCGATCTGCATGACCTTCGAAAAGAGCCACTGCCCGACGATGATGTAGAAGAGCCCGGAAATGGACATGAGGAATACCGAAAGTCCGATCGCCGCCGCCTCCACCTTCGTTCGCCGGAAGAAGACCACAAGAAGCGACCAGGAGACCATCACGATGAGCCCGAGGACGAAGGTCGGAAGCGCAAGAGCAAGAGAGGGCCACATGCGGGTGGAGATCTCATACCCGATGTCGCGGCCGCTGTCGCTTCTGCCGAAGTCGAGCGCGAGGAGCGGGACGCTCTTTTCAAAGAAGATCGTGTCGGTGAGCTTTTCCGCGCCCTCTTTGTCGCCATTGTAGAAAAGGGGCTTGTCGAGCCCGCGCGCCGCCTTCCACGATTCGATCGCGTCCGCCGTCACGCGCCGGCCGCCCAGATTGAGGCGCGCCATGTCGTCAGGCGTATTGACGGCAAAGAAGAGAACGAAGGTGAGGAGATTGACGCCGAAAAGAATGAGCACGCCGTAGGCGATGCGCCTCAGGAGATAGGTGAGCATGTCTCTTTACTTCCTTTCAAGCGGCCGCATTCTCAGGCTTTCGCGCCGCACGATGAGTCCCGCCGCGCCCCTCAGGAGCATCAGGAGCGAGAAGACAAGAAGTCCGAACGGCCAGAGAACGGGCTTATTCCATTCGATCAGGCGCTCGACCCGGGTCTTTTCATCGACCTTGAGATACTGAAGGCTGTTCTGCACCATGCCCGAGGGCTTCGCATTTCCCACCCACGCGTGGTAGGCCGCAGCTCCGGGCGGGAAGTAGCCGAAAAGAATCGGCGCATCCTTCTGCAGAATCCGGATCATGCGGTCGATGAGCTCGGCCCGCCGGGAACCATCCTCAAGGAAGCGCATCTCGCGAAACGCCGCATCAAATGCTTCGCTCTCATAGTTCGCGGCATTCTCGCCTTCGTTCTTCACCTTCCCGTTGGGACCATAGAAGAGAAAGAGGAAGTTTTCCGCATCCGGATAGTCCGCATTCCACCCCCAGAAGAAGATCTGGGCCGCGCCCTTCATCATCTTTTCCTGGAAGCGGTTGTAGTCGGTCGCCCGGATTTCAAGCTGAATGCCGAGCTTTTTGAACTGCCGCTGATACCACTCGAGATAGGCGCTCCCGCCCTGGGCGGCATTCTGATAGTCGAAATAGAGAACAAGAGGCGCGCCCGTCTTCGCATCGCGCCCGTCCGGGTAGCCCGCGAGCGCGAGAAGGCGCTTCGCCTCCTCGATCGGCTTCCTCACGGCTCTTCCGGAAGCGTCCTTCTCATAAACCTCAGGATTAAAAGCCGAGGGGCCGTCGTCGCGCCAGCCGAAAAGCCCCGGAGGAATCGGTCCGTGCGCGGGCATCCCCTGGTTCTTCTGGAAGATCGCTATGTTTTCCTCCCAGTCGACCGCAATGGCGATCGCCTGACGAAGGTACCGGTGGCGCTCCGCCTCTTCCGGGGTCCTCCCGCCCCCGACCACCGGATCGAGCCAGTTGAAGCCCAGGTACCAGAGTCCCGTCTGAACGGTCTTCGGGAATTTGAGCTCGCGCTCCCGATAGAGGCTCGCCTTTCCGGGATCGTCCTCCATGGCAACGAGGTAGCCTAGCCCCGTATCGACGCGCTCGATGAAGGGGCTGTCGTAGTAGCCTGCGAGGAACTTCGACTGAAGCGGCATCGCTTCCTTCTCGATTTCAAACACCACGCGGTCGACGAAGGGCAGAGGCTTGCCGCAATCGGCCAGAAGCCCGGCCTCCCTGTCGCCGGCTTCGCCCTCGCAGGGGTAGGTCCCGTGCGCATAGAGGGGATTGCGCTCAAGCTCGTGGCGGCGGTTTTCAAGGAAGGTCTTCATCCGGAAGGCGCCCGTGCCGACGGGCCAGGTGTCAAGCGACACGTTGTTGGCCCGGAGTCCGGGCTGGGCGTAAAACTTTTCTGCTTCCTCTGGCACGGGCGCGAAGAACGTCATCGCGAGCCAGTAGGAGAACTGCGGGTCCTTGCCCTTCACGCGGATGCGAAAGCAATAGCGGTCGACAACCTCAAGGCCCTCGAACGGGATGCTCATGAGGTCGAGCCAGGCATCGGAGGAAGCCCCCGCGTCGCGCATGGCCTTCCATTTCTGACGGAGCGCCTCGCGAAATTCCTGAAATCCGACAATCCGCGCGCTCATCGTGCCGAAAATGGGGCTTGCCACCTGCGGGCTTGCGATGCGGCGGATGCCGTTCACGTAGTCGGCGGCCACAAGCTCCCGCGTATCCGCCTTCGGAAGGTCAAAAGGACTTCTCACGCGCGAGGCTTCCTCAGCAGAGAGAGCGTGATAGAGATATTTCCCGTCGGGTCCCTTCGCAAAGGCCGGATGCGGCGCATAGCGGATCCCGGGGCGGATGCGGATTTCGTAGCGCGACTCCGCAATCAGGGCGGGATCGGCGTCGGGAGGGAGCTCCTTCCCCTCGCGGTCGAAATAGAGCGGCGCCGCAACGGCCTCGGCCGTCCGGGGTTCGAGCACGTACGGGCGCTTCAGATACGCATACTGGTAAGGGGGCTCATAGACCGCATAGGTATAAGCGGTCTCGTCCGACGAATAGGATTTCTGCGGATCGAGCGTTCTCGGGCTTCTCGAGCCGAAAGCCGTAAAGAGCGTTTTCTCCCCATAGTCGGAAAGCGGCCGGGGACTCGTCGGAGCCTCCGGGAGCAGAAGGCCGAGAAGAAGGGCCGAGAGCACTGCAGCAGCGGCGCAGAGCACCGCGGAGAGTGCCGGGCTCACGCCCGCCGCCCGCTCAATCCATCCTCGACGCTTTACGCCAGCCTCCATGATGCCTCTCTTCTATTGCAAAACGTTGCCGCCGGGCCCTTTGGGGACTCGTCCACCACGGTCAACCCCCTATACTACGGGATGCTTTGCGCCCCCAATGAGCGCGGCACCCACTTCAAGATTCGCTCTCAGCTTTTTCTTGGCACTATGTCTCAGTTTACAGCCCGATTTCCCGTTCATATTTACTGGGAAGATACGGATGCGGGCGGCATCGTCTACCACAGCAACTACCTGAAATACATGGAGCGCGCGCGCTCAGACCTGATGCGCCGGCTTGCCGTCTCGCAGGCGGGCGAGCTCACGAACCCCGACGGGCAGCTCTTTGTGGCGGCGAGCGTCTCGATCCGCTACAGGAGAGCCGCGCGCCTTGACGACGACCTTACGGTCGTCACCCGCGTGAAGCAGCTGAGGCGCGCCTCCATCGTCTTCGAGCAGAACGTCGTCAACGCGAAGGGCGAGCTTGTGACCGAGGGCGAAGTGCGCGTCGGGTGCGTGAGCCGCTCGACGCTCGCGCCTTCCGCCATGAAGGATGAGCTTTACGAGCGCATCTGCCGGCTTCTCGATGAAGCCGAAGCCCCTGCGAACTGATTTCCCTTTTCTCTTTTAAACATTCATTTTTTCCTCAGATGAACGCTACCGCCGATCTTTCGATCCTCACGCTCATTGCCAATGCGAGCATTGTGGTGAAGATCGTTCTCGCCATCCTGATCGTGCTCTCGCTTGCGAGCTGGACCGTGATCTTCCGCAAATTCTTTGCGATTACCCGCGCCACGCGCCAGACGGACGACTTCGAGTCGCGCTTCTGGTCGGGCACCGAGCTCACGAAGCTCCTCGAGACCGCCAACCGCTCGCGCGATGCCGCCGGGATGGAGGAGCGCATCTTCGCCGCCGGCATGAATGAATTCATGAAGCAGCGCCAGTCGCCGGCCTCGGGCGGCGACGTCGTCAATCGCGTTTCGCGCGCGATGCGCGCCGTTTTCACGCGTGAAATGGACCACCTCGAAGGGGGGCTTCCGCTTCTCGCCTCAATCGGCTCGACCTCGCCCTACATCGGCCTCTTCGGCACGGTCTGGGGCATCATGAACGCCTTTACCGGGCTCTCGAGCCTTGAGAACGCGAGCCTCGCCGTCGTGGCTCCGGGCATTGCCGAAGCGCTCGTCGCTACGGCGATCGGCCTCTTTGCCGCCATTCCCGCGGTTGCCGCCTACAACTACTTCAACAACCGCACGGGCCGCCTTTCCAACCGCGTCGAGGGCTTCAGCGAGGAGTTCCTCAACATCCTCGAACGCCAGTCGCGGAGCTAATCTGCCATGCCGCTTCGCTCCAGCAACCGCCGCCGCGGCCTGATGGCCGAAATCAACGTCGTGCCCTACATCGACGTGATGCTCGTGCTCGTCGTCATCCTGATGGTGGCCGCACCTTTCGTGAATCCGAGCGTGGTGAATCTCCCCTCGGTCAACAAGGCTTCGAATGCGCCGGAAAAGGTGGTCGAGGTCATCGTCTATCCGGACGGCCGGATGTCGCTTCGCTCCGGCAAGGACATGAAGCCCACCGACATGCCGGGGCTCGTCGCCGCCGTGCGGGAAGCCCAGGCCGGCGACCCCAAGACCCCCGTCGTCATAGCGGCCGACAAGAACGTCCGCTATGAGGAAGTCGTCAACGTCATGAAGTCGCTTCAGGCTGCCAGCGTCGAGCGCGTCGGACTCTCCCTCAAGGTGGAGCGTTCCGCCGCCGCGCGATAGGAGCGCGCCCCATGATCAAGCTCACTGAAGAAGAGATCACCCGCGAGCGCTTCCGCCGGGAAGACCGGCGGGACGCCTTCCCTGCCGCCATTCTTTCCGTGGCGGTGCACGGCGCTCTCTTTGCGGGCCTCTTCACCGTATTCCAGTGGAATACGGCCCCTGAGACGGTTTATGCCGAACTCTGGGCGCCCGAGGATGTTTCGGGCGGCAGCGACCCTTCGGGCGTTGCGGAGAAGGTCCCCGAGGAAACGGGCCGCGACGAGGCGGACGCCCCGGAAAAGAAGGCCGCGGAACCCGAGCCCGAACCGGAGCCCCAGCCAGAGCCCAAGCCGGAGCCTGAACCAGCACCGGAACCTGAACCTGCTTCGCCGCCGGAACCTGCCGGGCCCACCCCGGAAGAGCTCGCCGCAGAAAAGGCCCGTGAAGCTGCTCGCCTCGAGGAAGAGCAGATTGCGCGCCAGGCCCGCGAGGAAATGGAAGCCCGCAGGGCCGAAGAGGAGCGCATCGCTCAGGAGCGCGCCCGCGCCGAGGAAATCGAGCGCATGCGTCAGGAAGCGATTGAAGCCGAACGCCGCCGCGCTCAGGAAGAGGAAAAGCGCCTCGAGGAAGAGCGTCTTGCTCAGGAGCGGCTCGCCGAAGCCGCGAGGAAGGCCGAGGAAGCGAAGAAGGCTGAGGAAGCTCGACGCGCCGAAGAGGCCCGCATCGCTGAGGAGCAGCGAAAGGCTGAGGAAGCCCGCATCGCCGAGGAGAAGCGCCAGGCCGCTGAGGCCGAAGCCCGCCGCATTGCCGAAGAGCTTCGGGTCGCAGAGGAAAAGCGTCAGGCTGAGGAAGCCGCGAGGAAGGCTGCTGCCGAAAAGAAAGCCCGCGAGGAAGCCGAGGAGCGCCGCCGCGTTGCGCAGCGCTTCCGCGAGCAGGAGCTCGCCCGCCTTTCGGCCAAGGTGGATCCGAACGCCCAGCGCTCCGGCACCACAACGGGCGACCGCAGGAATTTCCGGCGGTCCCTCACGGGTTCGGCGCTCGCCACCTGGTCCAACCAGGTGCGCAGCTGCATCCGCCCCAACATCACGATCGACGTGCCCGCAACCACGCGGCCCGGTCAGTATCGTGCGGTCTACAGCCTCCAGCTTCTCCCGACGGGCGAGCAGGTTGGAACGCCGAAGCTCGTTACCCCCTCGGGGTGGCCTGCTTACGATGCCGCCGTTGCCCGCGCGATCCGCCGCTGCAATCCGCTGCCGCGCCCCGGCGCAGGCGAGGACATGCCGCGCGAGATTTCGCTCAGCTTCGACCCGGTTGAGGACAAGCAGTAAGCGCACTCCAGGCGCCTTTTCGCTAAAAGGCGCCCTGCAGAAACGACTTCGCCCGGTTCGGCAATCACAGCCGTACCGGGCGAATTTTTATTGGAGAAAATTCAGGCACTCACCTCTCAGGTGAGTGCTCTTCTTCTCTCAGCGCGCAACGCGGGAAGCAACGAAGTCAGCCGCTTCCTCAACCTTCACCATCGTCTTTTCAGCGAGGTTCGTGCGGTCGGCGTATTCGACTTCGCCCGTCTTGAGGCCGCGGTCGCCGATAACGACGCGGTGCGGCACGCCGATCAGCTCCCACTCGGCAAACATCACGCCGGGGCGCATGTCGCGGTCGTCGAGGATCACGTCGACGCCCTTCGCGAGGAGCTCCTCATAGAGCTTGTCGGCCGCAGCGCGGACGGCTTCGCTCTTCGCGTAGTTCATCGGGCAGATCACCACTTCGAAGGGGGCAATGGCGTCGGGCCACATGATGCCCTTGTCGTCGTGACGCTGCTCGATCGCAGCGCCCGCCACGCGGGTGACGCCGATGCCGTAGCAGCCCATCTGCATGGGCTGAGGCTTGCCGTTTTCGTCGAGGAAGTTGGCCTGCATCGGGGCCGAGTAGCGGGTGCCCAGGAAGAAGACGTGGCCCACTTCAATGCCGCGCTGCAGACGGAGCACGCCCTTGCCGTCGGGCGACTGGTCGCCCTCGACGACATTGCGCAGATCCATCACGACGGGTTCCGGCAGGTCGCGCCCGAAGTTGACGCCCGTGTAGTGGTAGCCCTCTTCGTTGGCGCCGCAGCAGAAGTCGCTCATGTCGGCCGCGGTCTTGTCGGCATACACCGCCACGTCGCCCTTGAGGCCGATGGGGCCGAGGTAGCCCGGCTTCGAGCCGAAGGAGGCAAGGATTTCCTGATCGGTCGCGAAGCGGAAGCCTTCCTTCAGTTCAGGAATATGGCCCGCCTTCACTTCGTTCAATTCATGGTCGGCGCGAAGGAGCACAAGAACGATCTTCGCCGGGAGCGGCTCGCCCTTTTCGTTCGTGCGGTCGGCGGCAAGCACGACGCTCTTGATCGAGGAAAGGAACGGAATGCCGAGATATTCGGTCACGAGCTCGCACTTTTCCTGACCCGGAGTCGCGCGCTTTTCCATCTTTTCCTTCGGTTCCGCACGGCCCGGAAGCACGGAGGAAGCTTCCGCAAGCTCAATATTGGCCGCGTAGTCGGAATCCGGGCAGTAGGCGATGACGTCTTCGCCCGCGTTCGCGATCACCTGGAACTCGTGCGAGCGGGAGCCGCCGATCGAACCCGTGTCGGCGCGCACGGCGCGGAAGACGAGGCCGATGCGGTTGAAGATCCGCTGATAGGCCTCGTACATCTTGTCGTAGGACTTGCCGGCACCTTCCTCGTCGCGGTCGAACGAGTACGCGTCCTTCATCGTGAATTCGCGGCCGCGCATCACGCCGAAGCGCGGACGGCGCTCGTCGCGGAACTTCGTCTGAATGTGGAAGAAGTTGACGGGGAGCTGACGCCAGCTCTTGATTTCCTGACGCGCCACATCCGTGATCACTTCTTCGGAAGTCGGCTGAATCACGAAGTCGCGCATGTGGCGGTCCTTGATGCGCAGAAGCTCAGGGCCGTACTTTTCCCAGCGGCCGGTTTCCTGCCAGAGTTCCGCCGGCTGAACCATCGGCATGAGGAGCTCAATCGAGCCCGCACGGACCATTTCCTCGCGGATGATCTTCTCGATCTTGCGGATGACGCGCAGACCAAGAGGCATGTAGGTGTAGACGCCCGCGGCAAGCTTCTTGATCATGCCGGAGCGGATCATGTACTGCTGGCTGATGACGTCGGCATCGGCGGGGGCTTCTTTGAGAGTCGAAATAAAGAATGAACGGGCTCGCATAGGATTCAATTCCGGCTTCCGAGGAGCTTCAGGGGGGGCGTCCTGCCCTCTCGTGCTCCTGCGGGAAGCGTTTGGGAGTGTTGAAGCCGCTTTCGTGAGCGCTGATTGGCAGTCATGCGGAAGCGGCAAAAAAAGCGGGAGATATTTTAAATTCAGAGCACGACAAGATTGTCGCGATGGATCATTTCGGGCGCATCGCAGGCGCCGAGAATGCGGCTGATGTCCTCCGTGTGCGCGCGGCAGATGCGGCGTGCGTCATCGCTCGCGTAGCTCACGAGCCCGCGGGCGACCTCATGACCTTCCTCGTCGACGCAGACCACCATTTCGCCTCTCACGAAGTCGCCTTCAACGGCCTTGACGCCGACAGGAAGAAGCGATGTATGGCTTTCGCGGAGCGCGCGCACGGCGCCGGGATCGAGCACGAGCCGGCCGGCGGAGCGCAGATGGTCCGCAATCCACTGCTTTCTCGCGTGAAGCACCGACGAAGCGGGCTTCAGATGCGTGCCGATCAGTTCGCCCTCGGCAAGACGCACCAGCACGTTTTCCTCCCGGCCCGAGGCAATGATGGTACCGGCGCCGGAACGCGCGGCGCGCTTTGCGGCGAGAATCTTCGTGATCATGCCGCCCTTTGAGAGCTGGCTCGCGGCGCCCCCTGCCATTTTTTCGAGCTTGGGGTCGCCGGCAGCGGCTTCCGCGACGAATTCCGCATCCGGGTTCGAGCGAGGATCCGCCGTATAGAGCCCCTTCTGATCCGTGAGGATCACGAGGACATCAGCTTCAACGAGGTTCGTGACGAGGGCCCCCAGCGTATCGTTGTCGCCCACCTTGATTTCCTCGGTCACCACGGTGTCGTTCTCGTTGATGACGGGAACGATCCCGAGGGAAAGAAGCTCAATCAGGGTCATGCGGGCATTGAGATACTGCTCGCGGTCGGCGAGGTTCGCATGCGTGAGGAGAATCTGCGCCGTCCCGATGCCGTGCGCGGCGAAATGCTCCTCATAGGCCTGCACGAGACCCATCTGTCCCACGGCGGCGGCCGCCTGAAGCTCGCACACGCGCGAGGGGCGCGTGGTCCAGCCGAGGCGCTTCATGCCTTCAGCAATGGCGCCGGAACTCACGAGCACAACCTCGCGCCCCATGGCGCGCAGCTCGGCAATCTGATGCGCCCAGCGCTCGATCGCCTCGATGTCGACGCCTCGTCCCTCGTTGGTGACGAGCGCGCTGCCGACCTTGACGACGATGCGGCGGGCATTCTCTAAGAGTGAAGTCATGTTGCGACCTTCGAAGAATTCGGGCGGCGCATGCTTCCCTCTTGAAAGCTCCGCCCGGGGGAAAGAGGATCTCGTCAGGCGTCTTTAATTGGCGGCCGGATCAAAGGGAGTATTGCGCGCTTCGTCGAAGCGCTCGTCGTCCAGGAACTGCTGCTCGGCGCGACGATCCTCGTCGATCTTCTGAGCGAGCTTGTTCACAAGCTCCGGGAGCCCCTCGCGGGTGGCTGCGGAGACCGCAAACACCGGCTCATGCTCGCGGGCGAAGGCATCGCGGAACTTCTTGATGAGCGCCTCGCGATCCTCTTCGGGGACGAGGTCCATCTTGTTGAGGACCACCCAGCGGGGCTTGGCGGCAAGCTCCGGGTCGTACTTTTCGAGTTCGCCCACAAGCGCGTGCGCCTGCTCGAAGGGATCGACAGATTCGTCGATCGGGCAGGCATCGATCACATGGAGCAGCACCTTCGTGCGCGAAAGATGACGGAGGAACAGGTGTCCGAGGCCGGCGCCTTCCGCCGCGCCTTCGATGAGACCGGGGACGTCGGCAAGAACGAAGCTCTGCTCCGGACCCACGCGCACCACGCCGAGGTGCGGATGAAGCGTCGTAAAGGGATAGTCCGCAATCTTCGGACGGGCATTGGACACCGCCGAAATGAGGGTGGACTTGCCGGCATTGGGCATCCCGAGAAGGCCCACATCGGCGAGCACCTTGAGTTCGAGCTCGAGCGAGCGGTACTGACCGGGTTCGCCCGGCGTGAACTGGCGCGGAGCGCGGTTGACGGAGCTCTTGAAGTGAAGGTTCCCGAGACCGCCCTTGCCGCCGGCGGCAAGAAGCGCGCGGGCGCCGTGCTCGGCCAAGTCGGCAACCGTTTCGCCCGTATCCGTGTCGCGGATGATCGTGCCCACGGGCATGCGCAGGACGATGTCCTTGCCGCCCGCGCCGTAGCAGTCTGCGCCGCGACCGTTTTCGCCCGCGGGAGCGAAGAACTTTCTCGTGTACTGATAGTCGACGAGCGTATTGATGTTGCGGTCAGCCTCAGCCCACACGGAGCCGCCGCGGCCGCCGTCGCCGCCGTCAGGGCCGCCCTTCGGAATGAACTTCTCGCGGCGGAAGCTCGCGGCGCCGTTGCCGCCCTTGCCGCCCTGAACCTCGATTCTGGCTTCGTCGACGAATTTCACAATAGGCCTCGATAAAAATGTCGGGGAATAAAAAAAGATTGAGGATGCTTATAACGCAAAAGCCCAGCCGGGAGATCCGCACTGGGCTTTTTTTCGATCCGGAACGGACCTCCGCTTCATAAGGAGCAGAAGTCCGCTTTCGTCCGGCCGGCTGATCTCAAATACAGAGGAGATCAGAGGGCCGTCGGTTCGACGTGAACGTAGTGGCGATGGAACGCACCCTTCACTTCGAACTTGACGACGCCGTCGACAAGCGCGTAGAGGGTGTAGTCCTTGCCCGTGCCGACATTGTCGCCGGCATGGAACTGCGTGCCGCGCTGACGGACGATGATGCCGCCGGCGTTGATGGCCGCATTGCCGAAAACCTTCACGCCAAGGCGCTTCGCCTTGGAATCACGACCGTTGCGGGTAGAGCCGCCGCCTTTCTTATGTGCCATTTTCTTTTACTCAAAGAGAGGAATTAAGAACCAATCAAGCATTGATCGCGTCGATGCGAACTTCAGCGAAGTGCTGGCGATGACCGCCGGACTTCATGGAGTGCTTACGACGGCGGAACTTGAAGATGCGAACCTTGTCGGTACGGCCGAGCTTGGTGATGGTGCCCGTAACAGTGGCGCCCTCAACAACGGGCTTGCCAACCTTGAGGCCGTCCTCGCCGGAAACAGCGAGAACTTCGGTGAAGGTAACCTGGGAGCCGGCGTCCTGGCCGAGAAGCTCGACCTGAACGGAATCGCCGACGCTGACGCGGTACTGCTTACCGCCGGTCTTGATGATCGCGTACATGTAAATAAACCTCGCCGCCCCGCTTCAACCTGAAAATCCAGGTTTATGCGAAGCCTTTTTGTACTCGACGTGCCTGTGCGGCCGGAGGGGATCCCCGGCAGACACACTCTGGGCGCGTCCATTGCGTGGAAAGAGGCGCATTATTTCACCCGCATGAAGGGTGCGTCAAGCGAAATTCCCATTTTTCCGCACGACTATCCGAGATCATGCAGAGGGCGGGCGCAATGCCCTTGGTTATACTTTGTTTCTCTCTTTCCGGCTTCGTCTTCCGATGTTGCCGGACACCTGAAAACAGGCAGCAACCAAGCACTATGACTCAAACCACTTCTGCCGAAGACCCGAAGGCGCTCGTGCGCCGGCTTCTCGCCCCCATTGCGCCCGACATGAAAGCGGTCGACGACGTGATCCGCAGCGAACTCGCGAGCGACGTGAGCCGCATGCATGAAATCAGCGACTACATCACGAGCGCTGGCGGAAAGCGCATGCGCCCGGCGCTCCTGATCCTCATATGCCGCGCGCTCGGCTACAAGGGCGATCTCTGCTGCTACCTCGGCGCCACGATTGAGCTTCTGCATACCGCAACCCTCATGCACGACGACGTGGTCGACGAAAGCGCCATGCGCCGCGGCCGTCCGACCGCCAATGCGCGCTGGGGCAACGGCGCGGCGGTGCTCGTGGGCGACTTCCTCTACACGCGCTCCTTCCAGATGATGGTCCGCGCAGGAAACCTGCGCGTCATGGAAGCGCTCTCGAACGCCGCGAACCGCCTCGCTGAAGGCGAAGTCATCCAGATGGTGAACGCGCACGACCCGTCGGTCGACGAGACGCGCTACTTCCGGGTGATTGAGAGGAAGACCGCCTGCCTCTTCGAGGCCGGCGCCCGCATGGCGGCCGCCATCGCGGAATGCTCGCCTGAAGCCGAGGAAGCCGTCGCCGAATACGCGCTCGCGCTCGGCAACGCCTTCCAGATCGCCGACGACATCCTCGACTACACCGGCGTTGCCAAGGACATCGGCAAAAACCTCGGCGCCGACCTGAGAGAAGGCAAGATGACGCTTCCGCTCATCTATGCCAGGGCCTCCGCCACGCCCGAGGAACAGGCGCTCATTGACGAGGCTGTCCGAAAAGGCGACGGAGACTTTGACAAAATCTCTTCCATTGTGATAAGATCCGGCGCTCTTGATCGTTGCAAGACGCGAGCGGAACAGGAACTCGAAAGAGGCCGCAAGGCACTTTCTCAAATTCCCCCTTCCATTTTTAATTCAAGTCTGCTAGAATTGCTGTCCTTCACTGTTAGACGTGATCGATAAGCGTTCAAACGATGAAGATCTCGGGGTGTAGCTCAGCCTGGTAGAGTACTACGTTCGGGACGTAGGAGTCGGAGGTTCGAATCCTCTCACCCCGACCAGGTTTCAAAGGCGCTGTTTCGCAAGGAACAGCGCCTTTTCTCTTATCTGCATCGGGGGATTTTCATGGGCTGGATTCTGGGACTTACCGGAGGCGCCGGATCAGGCAAAAGCACCGCTGCGGCAATTTTGGCCGAGATGGGCTACCCCGTCGTGGATGCCGACCAGATTTCCCGCGCGCTCACTGCTGCGGGCGGCGAGGCCATGCCCGAAATCATCCGGGTGTTCGGAAGCGCCATGGCAGCGCCCGACGGCGCTCTCGACCGTCCGAAGATGCGCGAGCTTGTCTTTCGCGACAAGGACGCCCGAAGAAAGCTTGAAGCCATCGTGCACGCGAAGCTCGCCGTCAGGGTGGACCGCCTGCTCTACGAAGTGCACAAGGACGCCCCCGTCGTCATTTACGACTGCCCGCTTCTGATTGAAAGCCCTGCCGCACGGGAGCGCGCCGACCGCATTCTTGTGATTGATGCGCCGGAAGCCCTTCAGATTGAAAGGCTTCGGACGCGTTCAGGGCTTTCCCCAGAAGCCGCCAAGCGCCTTCTGGCCGCTCAGGCGTCGCGCCGGGAAAGGCTTCTCGCTGCAGACGACGTCATCATGAATGACTGCCCGAAGGAATGCTTCGAAAGACGCGTGCGTTCCTGGGCTGGAGCGGTTCTTCCTCAGCTTCGCGCCTGAGCCATCTTCAGAAGGAGCCGAGCAAGAATCTTTGCCATCTTTTGCCGGCGCTTCACTCGCGATTGCGGCTCCGTTAAGATGTGCTGACGACGGCGGCCTCTCTCCGGGCCGCGGCTATCCCGACGCATTTTCTCCCCGCCCAATGCAGAACTCCGGCTTGCTTCTCTACGAATTTCCCTGCAGCGAAAAGAACCGCTTCTTTCTTCGGTTCGAGTCGCTCGCGAAGCGCTTTGACTGGTACTGCAGTCAGGACTGCGCCATTGCGCATCAGGCCGCGATCGGCACGATTTTCGATCTCGCCGACGTAGCGGCAAGAAGCGACCTCAGAAACGACCTGGTGCAGGAGCTTCTGCGTCAGAAATGCGCGCTTGAAGCAAGGTGCCGCGAAAAGGGATCTCCGGACGAGGATCTTTCCGAACTTCTTCAGGAAGTGAGCAGCGTCTCGCGCGAGGTTTCTCAGGTGGTTGGGCGCTCGGGTCAAAGCATCCGCGACAACGAATGGCTGCAGCTCATCCGCACCCGCCAGCATCTGCCGGGCGGCACCTGCGAATTCGACATGCCGCAGCTTCACTACTGGCTCTCGCGCCCGCCCGAGGAACGAAGGAAGGAACTTCTTTCCCTCACGGAATCGCTCGCGCCCACCATTCGAGCCGTGAATCTCATTCTCAGGCTCATGCGCTCGAGCACCCGGGTGACGAACGAAAAAGCCGTCAACGGGATGCTCCAGCTTTCCGTCACCGGGAAGAACTACAGCCTTGCGCGGGTCTGGCTCCCGCAGGAAGCAAAGCTCATCCCTGAGGTGAGCGCCAACAAATACATGCTCTGGATTCGCTTTTCGCTCCCCGACGAGCGCCACAAGCTTCACGCAGTGCATGAAACCATTCCCTTCCAGCTTGGCCTTTGCCAATAAGACCTGAAAGTCTCAGGAAAGAAATAAATGAAAGTTCCCTGCCCGATCTGCGGCAAGATGACGGAATATTCCCGCGAAAATCCCTGGCGCCCCTTCTGCAGCGAGCGCTGCAAGATGATTGACCTCGGCGAATGGGGTAATGACGGCTACCGGATCCAGGGCGAGCCCGGATCCGCGGACAGAATGTCGCCGGAGGAATTCGAGGATGCGGCGCGGCGCGCCGACGAACTCCGGGATCGGCTCGAGGCCGGAAAGCAAAGCGGCGCCCGCAGGCGCCGCCGTTGAGGAAGAATCTTTCGCTCTTTCTTTAAATCACGGGCTTCACGCCGTGAGCGCCCTTCGCCTGCCAGAACGCAAGGTCGGCAGCGGGCGCACCGTCGACATAGGTCGGAATGCGCGGTTCACCGTTCACGAGAAGCCCGTCAAAGGCTTCCGGCGGAACGATGACGAAGTCGTAATCCATGGCGACGGCTTTCAACACATCGTCCATCGTTTCGGCGCGGGCGCCGACCCAGCGGTAGCTGCGGTCGCGAACGATCGTCGCCTGAAGGGCGTTGCGCGACAGCGTGAGGAGGTCCGAAGACTCTTCAAAAACCTCGGGGAGCTCAACGCGGTTCACGATCGCCTGATCAACGGGAAGCATGAGGCCGGGGGTCCGCTCATTGGCCGCGTAGAACCCGCACTCCTGGCCTTCCTTCGGCACGGGCGTACCCACGAAATCGTGGGAGCGGCGGAAATGGAGCCGCACGTGGGCATGCGGATAAATGTGCTCCTTCACGAACCAGGGCGTGGAGTCCGCAAGCGCAATGCCGAGCTCTTCCTCAAGCTCTCTTGCAAGCGCCTGATGAACCGTTTCATTCTTTTCAAGCTTTCCGCCCGGGAATTCCCAGTAGCCGGCATAGGGCTTGCCTTCAGGACGGGAACCGAGAAGCATTCTGCCGTCTTCGCGAATCAGCACGCCGACGGCGACATCAACAACCTTGTCGCTCACAATATTCTCCAACGATGAGCGCGGAAGCATCATTTGTTCCGCGCGCGCAGAATGCATTGTCTCTTATCCGCGCCGACTTTGCTTGCTGTAATCTGCGCAGTCTTTCAGTACGACGACTCCCGTACCGCGATGCCGGATCTTCTTTCCAAGCAAGAACTTTCCGCCGGCAGGAAGGCATAACGCCGAGGAAAAGCCGCGCAGAGTCCCGGAAATTGCTCCAGGCCACGCTCCAGAGCACGCTCCGCGAAGCTGACGGAGAAGCTCCCTTCACCGAGATAAAAGCGATGACGGCAGCCGATGCCTGAAGTCCCGGATGACCTTCTGTCAGATTATTATTATTTTTCTATATTTTTCAATAAACTATAAAAATTTATACACGATCTGCAAGTATGAAACAGATCAAAATGACACGTTCTGCAAGTTTAAGACGGTTCAAATCTGCACGATCTGCAGATGTCGTTCAGGCAGGCGTGCCTCACGGCTTTCTGTAAACAAGTTGCCCCAGGCTCGTCGCGCGCCCGGCAGAAAATTGAGATTTTTGATCTATTCTTCGAGATTTTCGACAACTCCCGGGGCGCCATACCTTCATAGACTTCCGGAATCGTTTTTCCGGAGTCCTGAATGTCTACTCAGACATCTTCCCTTCTTCCCCGTCAGAGCCTGACCTTTACCGCCGCGTCCCTTACGGTGCTTATTGCCTTCGGCGCCTCAGCGCTCCCGGTGCCTCTCATGAGCACCTGGACGCGCGAGTTCGGGCTCTCCACTGCCGCCATCGGCATGACGGTGCTCCTCTACGTGATCGGGAACGCCTGTTCGCTCCTCTTCTTTGCAAGGCTCTCCGAAGTGATCGGCCGCAGAGGTGCGGTTTTCGTTTCCCTTCTTTTCGGACTCGCCGCCTGCGCCTTCTTCCTTCTCGCGAATACGCCCGCTTTTCTGATGGCCGGGCGCCTGCTTCAGGGCCTTGCCTGCGGCATCACGACGACGGCCGCCATGAGCTGGTGCGTCGACAGCGCGCCGCCCCGCCGCAGCTGGCTTGCCACGGCCGTAAGCTCATCGGGCCCGCTCGCGGGCTTCGTCATTGCCACCATCGGCGCGGGCGTTGCCATTGAAACGCAGATTGCAGGCACCCGGGGGCTCTTCTTCTGCGTGCTTGTCCTTGAACTCCTGGTCTCGCTGCTGGTATTTCTCGCAAGCGAAACCGTCACGACAAAAAGCGCGAAAAAAGGCATTCTGAAGCCCTCCGTCATGCCGCCTCCGGGCTACGGAAAGAGACTAGCGCTCGCCGCAACCGGCTTTGTCGGCACTTCTGCGCTCACGTGCTTCTTCCAGGGGTTCTCCGCAAGAGTTGCCGAAGGGCTCTGGGGGACCGACGCCCCGATCGCGCTCCTCTCGGGCCTCGTCTACATTTCGCTCGTTCTCCCCAACGCACTCGGCGCCTTTGCCGCCGCCAAATTCCCGCCGCTCAAGGTCTTTGCGCCGGTGGGGCTTCTCTACGTCGTCACCGGATGCGGGACTTTTCTCTCGGTCGCCTGGCGGCTCCCGGAACTCTTCATCGCCTTTGCGCTTGTCTGCGGCGCCACCCAGGGGGCGCTCACAGCGGCCTCCTTCAAGATGCTGCTCGAAGGCTCGCGCATCATGGAGCGCGCGCGGCTTCTCGCCGCGCTCTACCTCATCAGCTACATGGGCACCTGCATTCCAAACGTCGTCATCATGATTTTCGGCAAGAGCGCCGGGCTCAACGCCATCGCCTACGGCTTCGTGCTCTGGTTCGCGCTCACGCTCGCGGCACTTCTTTATTTCCTGAGGGAAGTAAAGGCCGAACGCGCCATGAAGGAGGTTCTTGCCAACGAGGAACGCCGGGAAGAGGCGAAGGAAGCATCCGGCACCGGGAGGTCGTAATCCGGCCTCTTCCGGATCCGCCGCTTCAGGCCCAGAAGACGGCGCCGCAGGCGCCGCGTCCAAGGTCTATCCGAAGTTCTGCGCTTCCCTCGCGCCAGGCCTGGATGAGGCTCCCCGGAAGCGGCGCCGCCGCCCTGAGGCCGGGAGAAAGCATCAGTTCCCCGATCGTCACGCGGACAAGCGCGCGCTCGAGCCCCGGCAAAGGCGCAGAAAGAAGAGCGCACCGGATGCCGTCAAGGAGCGCTTCGCCTGAGCGCTTCTCTCCCTGAACCGCGGAGAGACTTCGAAGAATTCCGGGTATAAACCGCGCCAGCACGCCTGCCGCGGCTTCTGCTTCCCTGGCTGTTTCCGCACCGAATAGCCCGAAGGGAATCCGCCCGCCTGCAGCGAGGGCGCGCTTCCGCACGAGCTGCGAGAGGGCCGTGGAGAGCCCCGCAATCACCGATTCCGTTCTTGGGTCTTCTTCCGAAGCGACCTCCGCGATCGGCGAAGCGCCCGTGGCAAGGAGAATCAACACGTCGCCCGGATGGATTCCGGAGGACGCCCGCCAGGCTGCCGGCCCCGCAAGCCAGAGACGATCCCGGACGCCTTCCAGCACCTCGCGCCCGATGCCCGCGCTTGCGGCCGCTATCCAGACTTCTCCTCCGGCGCGCTCCGCATGGAAGACCGCCGCCCCCATTTCAAGCGCCCCTTCGGCGATTCGAAAGGGGAGACCGAGCGCTTCGGCGCCCCTGCCACAGGGCTCGTCGAGAAAGGACTGCGCACAGGCCGCCTGAAGCGCCTCCATCAGGCTTCCGACGGGATAGTGCTCAAGCACCGGCCCGGCGGCTGCGGCAATAAGATTTTCCTTCTCCACGCCCAGGACCCCGGATGCAGCATCCTCGAGCGCCAAAGCCGTCTGGTCCGAAAGCGGCCCGAACCCGGCAATGCCGACGGATGTCGAAATAAAGAGCTTTGCCGGAAATGCGCGGCGCTTCTCTGCGGCCGCCCATTGAATGCGAGCGGCAGATCCGTCCTCGCGCGGGGCGCCGGCGGGAAGCGTCCGGCCGGCTGTGCGCGCAGTCCACTCCGTTCCGCGCCTGAGATCCGCCGCGAAGACGGTTCCGGAGGGATCGCTCTGAAACCGAATTCCCGTCACATGAAAGCTGCTCCCGATGCGGATCATGAAGAAATTCCCCTCTGGAAAATGAAATCGCCCGGCGGGTCCTCTTTGCAGGAATCCAGCCGGGCGAACGAATGCGCCTCGTTCAGGCGCAGAAAGGCATCTTGAAAAGCTTCAGATTACTGGAGCTTTCCGTGGCAGTCCTTGAACTTTTTTCCGGAACCGCACGGGCACGGATCATTGCGCCCGACATGGCGGAAGAGTTCGCGCAGACGTGCTTCCTTTTCCTCGTCGGAAAGAAGGTCAAGCGAGCTTCCCGCATCCTGCGGCATCGGATCGGTGGTCGAACCGCCGTCTGCGAGACGAGCCGCATCCGCGCGCGCTTCGCCCTGCTCGATGTTGGCGTCCGTCGCGGCCTGAGCTTCCTCAGGGAGCTTGATCTCAACGCGCATGACGACCGAGACGAGCGTTTCGCGAATCGAGTCGAGGAGGCGCTCGAACATGCTGAAGGCTTCGCGCTTGTATTCCTGCTTCGGCTGCTTCTGAGCGTAGCCGCGGAGGTAAATGCCCTGACGCAGAGCGTCGAGCGCTGCGATGTGCTGGCGCCAGAGCTGGTCGATGACCTGCAGCAGCACCGAGCGCGTGAAGCTCGCGAACGCTTCGTGGCCGACAAGCTTTTCCTTCGCTTCGTAAATTTCGTTCACGCGGGCGAGAAGCGCCGTGAGGAGATCCTCGTCGGTCGTCTGCTCGTTCTCGTCGAGCATCTTCCGGAACGGAACCTCGATGCCGAATTCGTTCTTGAGCTTTTCGGAGAGACCGTCGAGATCCCACTGCTCCTCAACCGTATCGGCAGGCACGTAGCTTCTGAAGAGATCCTGGAAATAGCCCTCGCGGAGGTTCTTCACCATCTCGGACGAATCCGGGGATTCAAGAATCTCGTTGCGCAGCCCGTAGATCTCGTGACGCTGGTCGTTCTGAACGTCGTCGAACTCAAGGAGCTGCTTGCGGATGTCGTAGTTGCGGCCCTCGACCTTGCGCTGCGCCGACTCGATCATGCGGGTCAGCATCTTCGATTCGATCGCGACGCCGGGCTCGAGCTTCAGACGGTCGGCAATGGCGCGCATGCGGTCGCCGCCGAAGATGCGCAGGAGCTGGTCCTCCATCGAGAGATAGAAGCACGACGACCCCGGGTCGCCCTGACGGCCCGCACGGCCGCGGAGCTGATTGTCGATGCGGCGCGATTCATGGCGTTCGCTGCCGATGATGCGAAGGCCGCCGGCCTTCACCACCTCGTCGTGGAGCACCTGCCACTCGGCCTTCACCTTGGCGATCTTCTCCGCCTTCTGTTCGGGCGTGAGGGACTCATCGAGCTCGATCTCGTCGACCGCCTTGTTGATGCCGCCGCCGAGCACGATGTCCGTGCCGCGGCCGGCCATGTTGGTCGCAATCGTCACCATGCCGGGACGGCCGGCTTCGAGAACGATCTGGGCTTCCTTCTCGTGCTGCTTGGCGTTCAAGACATTGTGCGGAATGCCTTCCTTCGTGAGGAGGTTCGAGAGGAGTTCGGAATTTTCAATCGACGTCGTGCCGAGAAGCACCGGCTGGCCCTTTTCGTGGCAGGCCTTCACGTCCTTCACGATCGCGTTGTACTTTTCCTGAACGGTGCGGTAGACCTTGTCCTGCTCGTCGATGCGGATCATCTTCCGGTGGGTCGGAATCACAACCGTCTCAAGGCCGTAGATGTCCTGGAACTCGTAGGCTTCCGTATCGGCCGTGCCGGTCATGCCCGAGAGCTTCTCGTACATGCGGAAGTAGTTCTGGAAGGTGATCGACGCCATCGTCTGGTTTTCCTGCTGGATGCGCACGCCTTCCTTCGCCTCAACGGCCTGGTGGATGCCTTCGCTCCAGCGGCGGCCCGGCATCAGACGGCCGGTGAATTCGTCGACGATGACGATTTCGCCGTTCTGCACCACGTACTGCTGATCGCGATGGAAGAGCGTATGGGCCTTGAGCGAGGCCATCAGGTGGTGCATGAGGATGATGTTCTTCGGCGAATAAAGCGATTCGCCGGGAGCAACGAGACCGCGCTCGGAAAGGATCTTCTCGAGCTTCTCGTGGCCGGATTCGGAGATGTAGACCTGGTGGGCCTTTTCGTCCACCCAGTAGTCGCCCGGTCCCTTTTCCTCGGTCTGGCGCGTGAGGAGCGGCGGGATCTCGTTGATCTTGATGTAGAGGTCCGTATTGTCGTCGGCAGGACCCGAAATGATGAGCGGCGTTCTCGCCTCGTCGATCAGAATGGAGTCGACTTCGTCGACGATCGCATAGTAGAGTCCTCTCTGACGGCGCCCCTTGATGTCGTACTCCATGTTGTCGCGCAGGTAGTCGAAGCCGAACTCGTTGTTCGTGCCGTACGTGATGTCGCACGCGTAGGCCGCGCGCTTCGTTTCCGTATCCTGCTGCGAGAGGATCTTGCCGACCGTGAGGCCGAGCCAGTTGTAGACGCGCCCCATCCAGTCCGCGTCGCGCGAGGCGAGGTAGTCGTTCACCGTCACCACGTGGCAGCCCTTGCCGGGAAGGGCATTAAGGTAGACGGCGAGCGTTGCCGTGAGCGTCTTGCCTTCGCCCGTGCGCATTTCGGCAATCTTGCCGTCGTTCAACACCATGCCGCCGATCAGCTGCACGTCGAAGTGGCGCATGCCGAGCACGCGCCGGGAAGCTTCGCGCATCACGGCGAAGGCTTCAGGCAGAAGCTCGTCGGTCGTCGCCCCCTTGGCGATGCGGTCGCGGAATTCCTGCGTCTTTCCCTGGAGTTCGGCATCCGAAAGCGCCTGGATGGCAGGTTCAAGCTTATTGATCTGCGCCACCTTGCGCTGGTACTGCTTAATCAGCCGGTCGTTGCGGCTGCCGAAGATCTTGGTTAAAAGTTCGTCAAACATTGTTCTTAGCTCGGAATTCTCTGGTCCGCACCAAAAGAAGGCCGTCCGGGGAGAATCCTCAGGACGCCAAAGGGGACCGGTAACGGGTTGCGCTGCCGCGAAGCGGCTCAGGGAAGAATGGAAGACTTTGGGTAGACTCTTCACCTCAATGAAGCGGGCTTTGATGAGCTTTCATCGTCTCCTCTGCCCGCAGCTTTCCTGCCGCCGGGCAAGAGCTTCCCACAGCGTAACCGCAGGATTATCGCAGATTGCGGAGGATCAATACCTTAACGCATCCGGGATTTGGCAAGGAAAGTTTTCTTTCAGGCATCTTTTTCTGAGGTTCCACCGTGCCCAAATTGCGCCGAATGCCCGCCGATTTTCAGCTGAAGCGCCGGGGCTTCCGTTCCCCGCAGCGCTCGCTCGAACAAAGCTCCCGCACGGCCGGACTGGTTGAATCCTATGCGCTCTCCCTGCGGGCCGGGAAAGCGGTCGCGCCCGTCATCAAAGCCATGGGACTCGCGCTCGACTACGAGACCGGCCGGGGCGTGCGCATTGAGAACAACAAGGCGGTCTTCATCACCGACAGCGCCGCACAGCTCTCACGATTAAGAAACCTCTCAAAGCGCCTCCTTGAAAAGCTCGTGGCCGACGGGGTGCCCGTTCTCGGGGTCGAATTCAGGCTCCGCGGCAGACGCGCCGCGGAAGAGGAAGCCGAAAAGACCTCCCCCGTGAGAACGCCCTCGATCATTGCCGCTGCGGAACTTCTCTCCGCCGCCGAAAAGCTCATCAACCCGGAACTGCGCGAACAGATCCGGGCGCTCGCGCATACGCTCGAACCCAATTCCGAAGAGCTTCCGCTCGCCGTCCTCACCGCCATTACAGCCCAGCACGAGCGGCTCGAGAAGCTCGGCAGCGAAATCAAGGGACTCCGGGAAAAGCTCCCTCATGCTCCCGACCCGCATCTTGTTCCCGAAGAGGCCGCCGCAGCCGCAAGCGAGGAACTCGCGGGCGTAAGGGGGAGGATGCTCAAGCGCATCGCGCGCCGCGCGGTCTTTGAAAAGGCCGCAAACGGGGCGGATGCCGAAAGGAAGGCCCTTCTTCCCATGCTCAATGCGCTCGAGTCGCGCGCAATGGCCGGAAAGGAAGAGGAAGCCGTCGACTTCCCTGCGCTCAGAGACGAAGTCATTGCGTTCGCCCGCAGACTTTCCGCCACCCTGCGGAGCGTAAAGGACGCGAGGGAGCGCCTCACCGCTCAGGTCGAGGAGGAAAGGCAGAAGAAGGAGAGCGCGCACGAACCCTCAAAGGAATCCGATGAGGAGCGCGCGCTTGCGCTCCGCGCCGGCCTTTCCGCGCCGCCCCCCAATATGGCGCTTCGCGAACAGCTCCGCGGGAGTCTCGCAAGGCTCCTCGCCGAAATCCGCGTCACGAAGAAAGCCCTCGAGAAGGCCCGCGACCGGCTTCCGCCTGCGGGCAACATTCTTGCGGGCGACGAAACGCTGGCCGCCGACGTCGCGCGCCTCGCGGAAGCCCGCAAAAAAGGCGAAAAGGCGCCCGAGGAAGCGCTCTCGCCCCGGAGTTCGCGTCTTCTTCTCATCTGGAATTCCCGATCGGAAATTGAAGAGAAGCTCTCCGAAGCCTTCATGAAGCTCGGGGCGCTCGAAAAGACCCTTGAGAGCGACCGGCCGAAACTGCGCGTCCCGAGGAGCTTCTCCGCCTCGGCCCTCGCTTCGGACTTTGCGGAACTGCGCAAAATCGATCTTCGCCGCCCGGAGGATGAAAGCGCGCTCAATGCGCTCTCCTCCGAATCGGAATACCTGCAGGAAGCGGCCGAGATGCTCCGCACGAGCCTCCCGGATGGAGAGCTCCCGGGCGAAAACCCCGTCGAAGTGCGGCTGGAAGCACTCGCGGGAATCCTGCGCGAGCATTTGAGGAACATTCTCTCCGCGCTCGGGATCTCTCCCAACGAAAGCATCATTCCAACCGAAGCGGAGGCGGCGGCCTCTCCCGAAACGAGCGCGCTGAGGGAGCGTCAGCTCGCAAGACTCAGTCTCTGGCGAGAACGGCGCGCCCTCGTTCAGAAGGCGGAGGACGCGCTTAAAAATTTCTCGTCCGTCCTCTCGTCGCCCAGGGATGCCGGCGAAAAAACGTCCCGGAGCATCCTCTTCTCTGCGCTCGAAAAGTCGCTCGCCAACGCCTTTGAGCTGGCGGAAGCCGCGCGCCGTGAAGCGGCGCCGAAGATTCCGGTGCTCACGATCGAATCGGCGGATGCCGAACGCACCCGGCGCGAGGAAGCCGAAAAGGCCGCGAAGGAGCGCGAAGCAGAGGAAAAAAGCAAAAAGGCCGCAAAAGCGCCGAAGCCTCCTGAAGCGGCTCCCGGGAGCCTTGAGGAAAAGCTCCAGATCCTTCGGGATATTCTCCCGGTCTGGAAGGAACGCCTCCCGCGCGCGCCCGATCCGAATCTGATTCCGTCTGAAGCCGATGCCGCACGCCGGGAGGACCTCAGGGAAATCCGCAGCCGCATGCTGCTCAGGCGCGCGAACCACGAGGCCTTCACGCAGGAATTTGACGAACTCTCCGGTCTTCTCGCTCAGGTCGAGGGGATGGCGGCCAATCCGCTCGCCGACGGGACGGAAACGGAGCGCCTCGCGCAAAAGCTCGATGATTGGGCGAACGACTTCTCCGCCCGCCTCGCAAAGCTCTGACGCCCGCGATTCCATCAACCGGAAAAGGAAAAGCCCGCGCTCATCGAAAGAGTACGGGCCTTTTTCAACGCAAAAGCGCAACGCCTCAGAGCGGCGTATTGCCAGAGCGGTCCGACTTTATGGAGTCTTCCTCGGGCGAGACGGCTGCGGGCTGCGGCCAGAAGTCGACCGGGCAGTCCTTCGCATGCTCGAAAGTCACTTCTTCCCAGGCATCGGGCGTCGCTAGAAGCTTTCTCAGGAGCTGATTGTTGAGTCCGTGCCCCGACTTTTCGGCAATGTAGTGCGCGAGGAGCGGGGCTCCCAACACATAAAGGTCCCCCATCGCGTCGAGGATCTTGTGCTTCACGAATTCCGCCTGTTCGCGCAGTCCCCCGGGATTCAGCACCCGAAATTCGTCCATCACGATGGCGTTGTCGAGCGACCCGCCCTGAGCGAGGCCGATGCGGCGCAGCATTTCCACGTCCTGCACGAAGCCGAAGGTGCGGCAGTGCGCAACCGCCTGCTCGTAGTTGACGCGCGAAAAGTCGATGTCGGCGTACTGGTCGGTCGCATCGATCGCCGGATGCCCGAACGCAATCCGGAAGGAAAGCCGGAAGCCTTCATGAGGTTCGAGCCTCGCGAGCTTGTCGCCCTCGCGCACCTCAATCGGCTTCAGAATCCGCACGAACTTTCTCGCGGCATTCTGCTCGACGATCCCGGCGCTGTGAAGGAGGTAGACGAAGCTTGCACCCGAACCGTCCATCACGGGAATCTCGGGGGCATTCACCTCAACAATGCAGTTGTCGACCCCGAGTCCGCTGAAGGCGCTCATCAGGTGCTCGATCGTCGCCACCGCGGCGCGCCCCACATTGACGGTCGTCGCCATGCGGGTGTCGTTCACATTGAGGGGCTCGGCGGGAATGTCGACGGGAGGCTCGAGGTCCACGCGGCGAAAGACGATGCCGGTATCGGCCGGAGCGGGCCTCAGAACAAGGCGGATCTTTCTGCCGCTGTGAAGCCCGATGCCGACGGCGGCAACCGATTCGCCGAGCGTGCGCTGAGAAAACATTTGGTCTTAGCTCCCGCTCGAGCGCAGATAGGTCGGAATCGCATAGCCGCTGCCCGAAGGAACGGTCACGGGTTCGGGAACCTTCCGCTCGCCCTGAGAGGCGTCGGTCCCGGAAGCAGCCTTCTTCTCAGCGGGAATGGAAGCCCCGCCGAGCGTGGGCGCCGTGTAGGCCGCGCCGTCAATCTGCGGAATGGCGCCGGCGGGAAGCCCCTGACCCACGTCGGGCGCTTCCGTGCCGTTCGACGTATCGGGCGCTTCGCCCGGCTCGAACGGACGGTCGAGCCCGGTTGCCACCACGGTCACGCGCACCTCGTCGCCCATTTCTTCCGAAATGGCGGAACCGAAGATGACGTTCGCCTGCTTGGCGACGAAGGTATTGAGCACGCCCATCGCCTCGCGGATTTCCGCAAGCGTGAGGCTGTCGTTGCCCGTGAAGTAGACGAGCATGCCGCGGGCGCCCTGAAGGTTTGCGCCTTCGAGAAGCGGACAGGCGATGGCCTTTTCGGCGGCAACGCGCGCGCGGTCGGGACCGGAGGCCGTGGCAAGGCCGATGATGGCGCTGCCGCGTTCGCTCATGACGGTCTTCAGGTCTTCAAAGTCGACGTTGATCGTGCCCGGCGTGTGAATGATCTCGGCAATGCCGACGCAGGCCTTGTAGAGCACTTCGTTCGAAGTCTCAAAGCACTCCTTCATCGTCGCATTGGGCGGGCATTCCTCCTCGAGCTTCTCGTTGAGGATGACGATCATCGAGTCGACCTTGGCCTTCAGGTTTTCAATGCCCTGCTCGGCCGTGCGCATGCGGCGGGCGCCTTCAAAGCTGAAGGGCTTCGTCACGACGGCAACGGTGAGAATTCCCATTTCCTTCGCGATCTCGGCGATCACGGGCGCTGCGCCCGTTCCGGTGCCGCCGCCCATGCCGGCGGTGATGAAGAGAAGATTGGCCCCGCGGATCGCCTCGGCCACCTGCTCGCGCTTTTCCTGCGCGGCGGCGGCGCCGATTTCAGGACGGGCGCCGGCGCCGAGCCCGGTGCTGCCGAGCTGAATATTGACGTGCGCCTTCGAGCGCTGCAGGGCCTGATGATCCGTATTGGCCGCAATGAACTCAATGCTCTTGGCGCCGTGCGTAATCATGTGCTCGACGGCATTGCCGCCGCCGCCGCCCACGCCGATCACCTTGATGACGGTTTTCAGGGGATCAAATTCAGGGAGAACTTCGAAAGCCATTTCAACCTCTGATGGAAAAGTCTGCAAATTATCTACGAATTCTGAGGATGGCGGGAAGCCTCCCGCCGCTGCCGAAAAAAACTGTGTGTCCGTTGAAGGGAATCTCTTCCGAGGGGGCGCCTTTCCTCAATAGTCGCCGAGAAAGAAGGTCTTGAGCCCCCCGAGGAAGCTCATGCTCCGCCGCATTCCGAACGCGCGCTCGGGGCCGGAGAGGCTTTCCTTCAGGGCGCAGACCGCGAGTCCGGCGGCGACGGCGGCGTCGGAGCGCTGCAGAAGCGGACTTTCGCCCTCGACCCGATCCGGGATGCCGATGCGCACGTGCTTGTCGAGAATAATCTCCGCTTCCTCGCCAATGCCGCGCAGCATCGCGCCTCCGCCCGTGAGCACCACGAGCTCGATCTGGTCGAGCACGCCCGCGTCGGCGAGCATCTTGCGGTAAATGCCGAAAAACTGCCGCACGCGCGAGGAAAGGGTCTTGACGAGTAGATCCCGCGCGTAAGGTCTGGTCGTGCGGCCGTGCACCTCGATCTGCACGATTTCGCCGGGAAGCACCTGCGACAGCCGGCATTCGCCCGAGCGGAGCTTCAGCGCCTCGGCGTCCTCAAGGCTGATGCCGAGAACGATTGCGAGGTCGCGCGTGAAGTGCTCCGCCCCCCAGGGACGAACGTCCGTGAAGAGAATCCTGCCCTCGCGAAAGACGATGAGGGAGGTCGTCTCCGCGCCGATGTCAATGAGCGCGGTGCCGCACGTCTTCTCGGTTTCCGAGAGCACTCCCTGTGCGGCCGCCCAGGGGTGAGGCTCGTAATTGATGAGTTCGAGCCCCACGCGCTGGATGGCATGCTTCAGATTATTGGCGTTCGTTCTCGAGCCGTAGAGCGCATGCACGTCGGCCTCGAGCTTCTGCCCGACGAGCCCCACGGGCTTGTCGGTCACCAGATCGCCGCAGCGGTACCCCTGCGGGATCAATTTGAGAAGGCTCTCGCCCTTCATGTCGCGAAGCGCGGACTGCCGGGCATTCAATTCTGCCTGCTCGACGTCCTCGCGCGTGACTTCGCGCCCGCGCAGCACCGTCTGTCCCGTGCAGTTGGCGCTTTTCAGCGTATGGCCGCCGATCGCCGCCCAGACGCCCGTAATCTCGACGCCCGCCGTGAAGCCCGCTTCCCTCACGGCCTGCCGGATCGACCCCACGGCAGCCGTGACGTCCACCACGCAGCCGTTCCTGATGCCTGACGACGGCGTATTGCCGATGCCGATCACGCGCAGCATTTCCGGCTCATCCCCCGGGCGGGCGACAAGGCAGAGCACTTTGTCGGAACCGACATCAAGGGCGGCGAAAAATTCCTTATTTTCCTTCTGCTGCTTCATGGCTCACTTCTGAACGTTCCGTGGGAGTGTTTTCCTGCGCTTCAAGCTCCGTGCTGTCGGCGGAATCATCCGCATCCGGGGCGCCTTCCTGATCGCTGTCCGGGGACTGCGCTTCCGATCCGGCCTGAGGAGACTGAGGAGCTTCAGGGACTTCAGCCGGATTTTCAGCCGGAAGGGCGGCGGGCTCCTTCTTCTCCTCCGCCCGGGCATTTTCCTCCAGATAGGCTTCCAGCGCCTTTTTGTCCACCTTGCCCGCGGCAATGGCGCGCCGGTAGCGCGCGTCAATGGATGAGGGCGGGCCGCCCAGGAGCTCTTCCATCCGGGGATAGGCTGCCGCCACCTGCCGCACGCGCTCCTCAACGGGAGCCCCCGCCGTATCGCGCCCGAGCTCCACCTTGGTCGGCGGAATCCTCGGCCCCTGAATGACGAGCGACCAGCTGCCCCGGTCAGAAAGCGAAAGCGCCGTAATGCGGAAAGGGAGGTCGCCGAAGAGCGACGTAAAGCGGCGGTAGCGCCTCAGAAGTTCCGGCACGTCCTCGGCCGCGCAGGAAAAGGTCGGAAGATTCCGGGCTTCCGCGCCTTCCTCGGGGTTGGCCGAAAAGAGCTTTCCCTCAATGCTGATGAGGCGTCCGTCCTCGAGCTGAGCCGCGGCCTCATAAACCGTGATGTCGACTTCTATCCGGTCGGGCCAGATGCGCCGCACGGACGCATGCTTCACCCAGGGGACGGTTTCCGCAGCCGCGCGCACGGCCGCGATGTCGGTCGTGAAGTAGGACTTCCCCGCGAGCTCGGGCTCGACGACTTCCTTGAGGCGGGGAAGCGGCACTTTCGCCGTATCGCCCTTCATCTCAAGCCGGTGGATCCTGACGTAGTCAAGTCCCGTCACGGCAGGAGCCGCCAGATAGGCGCCCGCGAGCGCGGCGGCAAAAAGAAGAGCCGCGAGGACCCGGATCAGGCTCCCCGAACGCCTTTTTTGAGGATGAGCGCCGTCCTCCGGCACGCTCGTCGTACCGGTGAGCGGGATCTGCTCGAGCGCTTCTCCCTTGTAGGAGATGCTTCTCGGCGTATTTTCGAAATCCTCCACGGCCCCGTGCTTTCCCGATTAATCCGTTTGAGCGAGCCCGAGCACCCTGAGGCAGAGTTCGCCGTAATCGAGTCCCACGCTTCTCGCGGCCATCGGCACGAGCGAGTGCGGGGTCATCCCGGGCGACGTATTGATCTCAAGGAGCGCGAAGCCCCCGTCGGGACGGCGCATGGCGTCGATGCGCGACCAGCCGCGGCAGCCGAGCGTCCGGAAGGCCTTTTCGCAGGCTTCGCGAAGCGCCTTCGACTCTTCGTCGGAGAGCTTTGCCGGGCATTCGTAGCGCACCGAATCGGTGTAGTACTTGTTCTGGAAGTCGTAGCTTCCTTCGGGCGCAATGATTTCAATGACGGGAAGCGCCTCGCCGTCGAGAACCGCAACCGTGAATTCGCGGCCCTGAATGTATTCCTCGGCGAGCACCTCGTCCTCATCGCGCCTGGCCGCGTCCCTGACGGCATCGCGCAGGACGTCGAGCGTCAGCGCTTCGGGAAGAATCTTCGTGACGCCGATCGAGGAGCCGTCGTGCCCGGGCTTCACCACAAGCCCGGTTTTCCCGAAGGCGTCGATTGCGGCAAGAAGCTCCGCATCGCCCGAGCGGGCGGAAAGCCTCGCGCCCGCCGGCACGGGAATGCCGGCGTCGACCCAGAGCGCCTTCGTCATTTCCTTGTCGATTGCAATCGCGGAAGCGGCAACGCCCGGACCCGTATAGGGGAGCCCGAGGCAGTTGAGAAGCCCCTGGATGGAGCCGTCCTCGCCGAGCTTTCCGTGAAGCGCGATGAAGGCCGCGTCGTAGCCGCCTTCCTCGAGCATCCCGACGCTGTCCGATGCCGGATCCCAGACGTCCACTTCAAGACCCTTCGCGCGAAGCGCGTCCGCGACGCCCTTTCCCGAAAGGAGCGACACCTCGCGCTCGGACGAAATGCCGCCCTGAAGCACCACCACGCGGCTGAGCATACTGGCCATGATTCCTCTCCTTAAATTCTCTGATCAGGCAAGACCGGCGATCTTCGGCGCCGCTTTGCCGATCGAACCCGCGCCCATCGTGATCACGACGTCGCCGTCCTTTGCAAGGGCGCGCACGCTCGCAGGCACATCCTCAACGTTGACGACCACGGGCTCGTGATACCCCTGCGCGGCGATCGCCTGGGCGAGATGCTCGCTGTCGGCGCCCTCGATCGGATCCTCGCCCGCCGGATAGACGTTTGCGAGGACGAGGCCGTCGACGTCCTCGAGCACCTTCACGAAGGCGTCGAAGCAGTCGCGCGTGCGCGTATAGCGGTGGGGCTGGAAGGCCACGATGATGCGCCGGCCCGGGAAGGCGCCCCGCACTGCCGCAAGCGTCGCCGCCATTTCATGCGGATGGTGGCCGTAGTCGTCGATCAGCGTGAAGCTTCCCGTGATTTTTCCTTCCGCATTTTTGATCGGAATGTCGCCGTACTGCGCGAAGCGCCTGCCGACGCCGCGGAATTCAAGAAGGCCCCGCACGATGTCGGCATCCTTCACGCCCGCAAGCGTTGCAATCGCGATGGCCGCGAGCGCATTTCTCACGTTGTGCACGCCCGGAAGATTGAGCGTCACGGGAAGCGGCGGATGATCGGGCCGCAGCACCGTAAAGCGCATCTGCGTGCCCGAGGCCTCAACGTCGATCGCGCGCACGCTCGCTTCCGGGGTGAGGCCGTAGCCGATCACGGGCTTCGTCACCCGGGGGCGGATCTCGCGCACGTTGGGGTCGTCCATGCAGAGGACCGCAACGCCGTAGAAGGGAAGGCGCTCGAGAAAGTCGACGAAGGCGCTCTTCAGGCGTTCGAAATCATGCCCGTAGGTATCCATGTGGTCTTCGTCGATGTTGGTGACCGCCGAGATCACGGGCGTGAGGTTGAGGAAGGACGCATCCGATTCGTCCGCTTCCGCGACGAGAAACTCTCCGGTTCCGAGGCGGGCGTTCGCGCCCGCGGAATTGAGCTTCCCGCCGATCACGAAGGTGGGGTCGAGCCCGCCCGCAGCAAGAAGCGACGCGGTAAGCGACGTCGTGGTGGTCTTTCCGTGCGCGCCCGCAATCGCGATGCCGCGCCTCAGGCGCATCAGTTCAGCGAGCATCACCGCGCGCGGCACGACGGGAATGCCGAGCTCGCGGGCGGCGACCACTTCCGGGTTGTCGGCCTTCACGGCCGAGGAAACAATCACGGCATCCGCACCGCGGATGTGCTTCTTGTCGTGCCCGAGAAAAATGCGGGCCCCGAGCTCCTGCAGGCGCTCGGTGACGGGCGTGCGGGCAATGTCCGAGCCGCTGATGACGTAGCCGAGATTGAGGAGCACCTCGGCGATGCCGCTCATGCCCGCGCCGCCGATGCCGACGAAGTGGAGGTGATTAACGAGAAACTTCACGTTCTTTCCTTTGATGATTGTCTTTCTGCGGCCTTCAGTGCTTTGCGCCTTCGCGCGCGGCGAGCGTCTCTTCGATCAGGTCGGCGACGTTTCTGGCGGCATCGGGCACCGCAATGCTGCGGGCGGCTTCAGCCACCGGGAGAATCTTTTCGCGGGTCATGCCGGCAATGAGTTCGGCCACATGATCGGCCGTGAACTGCGGCTGCTCGACGAGCCAGGCGGCGCCACGGTCGGCGAGGTACTTTGCATTCCCGAGCTGGTGCTTCGTCGTCTTCGCAATGAAGGGAACGAGGACGGCGGCAGCGCCCGCGGCGCAGAGTTCCGAGCAGCTCGTCGCCCCGGAGCGGCAGATGACGAGGTCGCTCTCGCGGTAGCGCGCGCCCATGTCGTCGATGAAGGGCACGACTTCGGCCTGGACGCCTAAGCGCGCATAGTGCTCTCGCACGGCTTCATCGCGGCCGCGGCCGGTCTGATGAAGGACGATCGGGCGGCTTTCGGGCGGAATTTTCGCAAGCGCTTCGGGGAGAACGTCGTTCAGAACCTGAGCGCCGAGGCTCCCGCCGAAAACAAAGAGGCGAAGCGGCCCGAAGCGGCCGGCGAGGCGCTCCGCGGGCGGCGGAAGCGCCGCAATTTCAGCGCGCACGGGGTTGCCGGTGGTGTGGCCCTTCGTCCCCGCAAACGTGCGCGCGCCTCCCGCGAAGCCGCAGGCAAGCGCGCTCGTAAACGGCATGAGCGTGTTGGTGGACATGAGAAGGTCGGCGTCGCAGTTCATGAGAACGATCGGACGCTTCAGATTCTGTGCGGCAAAGCCCACCGGAACGGCGACGTAGCCCCCGGTCGAGAAGACGAGATCGGGCTTGATTTTTTTGATGAGCGCCCGGCTCTCCCAGATCGCCTTCAGCATCTTGATGCCGCCCTTGACGGCGCCTGCAAGCCCCTTGCCGCGCACGCCCTGGAAGTTGAGCGCATGGAATTCAATGCCCTCGCGCCCGACGAGTCCGCCTTCCATGCCCGTTGTCGTGCCGATCCAGACGATCTTCCAGCCGCGCTCCTTCATTACGCGCGCCACGGCAAGGCCGGGCATCACATGCCCGCCCGTGCCGGCTGCGGCGATAACGAGAACGCGTTCTTTATTTGTATTCTTTTCCGTCGTCACACCTGACCTCCACGCATCAGAATTTTGTTTTCGCGGTCGACGCGCAGCAGGAGCCCGATGGCGATCATCGAAGAGAGGAGCGCCGAGCCGCCGAAGCTCACGAAGGGAAGCGTGAGCCCCTTCGTCGGAAGCGCCCCTGAGGCTACGCCCACGTTGATGATCACCTGCACGCCGTACCAAAGCCCCACGCCCTGCGCGAGAAGTCCCGCGAAGTAGCGCTCGAGCTTGATTGCCTGGCGCCCGATTTCAAACGCCCGGCGAATGAGCCAGTAAAAAATGAAAAGGACAAGGATAACACCGGCAAAACCGGTCTCTTCGGCGATCACGGCCATGATGAAGTCCGTATGCGCCTCGGGAAGGTAATTAAGTTTTTCCACCGAACCGCCGAGGCCCACGCCGAAGAGCTCCCCGCGCCCGAAGGCAATGAGCGAGTGCGAGAGCTGATAGGACTGCCCGAGCACGTACTCCTCGCTCCAGGGGTCGAGGTAGGCCAAGACGCGCGAAAGCCGCCAGGGCGTCATGTAGATCATGATCCCCACAAAGCCGATGACGACCGCGCCCACTGAGAGGAAGATGTTCATGGAGAGGCCGCCCAGAAAGAGCACCCCCATGATTTCCGCCGCCACGACCGCGGTGGCGCCGAGGTCGGGCTGCTGCATCAGAAGGAAGGCAACGACGACCATCGGGATGGCAATCGGCGCAAAGCCCCGCGAGAAGGAATGCATGAATTCCTGACGCTTCACCGTAAAGGCGGCGGCAAAGATGAGCGCGCCCACCTTTACGAGTTCCGACGCCTGAATCGAGAGGCCTGCAATCTGAATCCAGCGCCGCGCGCCGTTGACGCTCTTTCCGACAACAGGGAAAAAGACGATGCAGAGGAGAATGATGCACAAGCCCCCGATGATGCCGGACCACCGGAACCAGAAGGAAAGCGGCACCCGGTAGACGACGAGCGCCGCCGCTCCGGCAAGCCCGATGCTTGCCAGATGGCGCTTGAGCTCCCCGGTGTTCGCGGCGGCGAGCGCATCCCCGGCCCCTGAGGACGACGTGGCCGAAAAGACCATTACCGTCCCGAAGGCAAGGAGCGCCGCGACGCAGAAGATCGTTTCCCAGTCGACGCCGGGCGCGGAGAGGCGAAAGTCGTCGAACTCCTCAAAGCGCGTCACGCTTCACTCTCCTCGCGCTCTCTGATCCGAGCAGCCTCAGCCCTGAAGCGCTCGCTTCTCTCCGCATAGTCGCGGAACATGTCCCAGGAGGCGCAGGCGGGCGACAAAAGAATGACGTCGCCCTCGCGGCTTTCGCTCCAGAGCCAGTCGACGGCCGCTTCCAGAGTCGGGAATTTTTGAGCCGGCACGCCCGCGGACGCGGCCGCCCGGCCGATTTCATCCGCATCCTTGCCGATGAGCGCCGCCGAGGCGGCGCGGCCCTTGAGCACATCGGCCAAAGGTGCAAAGTCCTGTCCCTTGCCGTCGCCCCCGAGGAGAATGAGGATTCGCCTTCCCTGAGCCGCGAGCCCCGTGACGGCGGCCGCAACGGCGCCGACATTGGTGCCTTTCGAGTCGTCGATGAAGTCGCGTCCCTTTACCGTAGAGACGAGCTCCACGCGGTGAGGTTCGCCCTTATAGGTTCTGAGCGTTCCGATCGCCGCCTGCTGGCTCACGCCGACGGCGCCCGTGAGGGCGAGGGCCGCGAGCGCATTCATTGCATTGTGGCGGCCTCTGATCTGAAGTTCCGACTCCGGCAGATAGAGAATCTCCACTTCCATTTCGTCCATGGAGGAAAGCCAGAGTCCCTGGGAGGCGTGCGCCGCCATCTCGAGCCCGAATTCTCCGGGCCGGGCGGGCTTCGAGGCGCCGAAGATTCTCAAAAGCGACGGGTTTTCAAGTCCCTTCTTCGTCCATTCGAGCGCGAGCTGATCCTCGCGGTTCCCGACGCGGACGGTGTCGGGCGAGAAAATTCTTGCTTTCGCCGCCGCATAGGCTTCCATGGAGCCGTGCCAGTTGATGTGGTCTTCCGTGATGTTGAGGAGCGCCGCCGCATCGCACCGGAGGGTATGCGTCGTATCGAGCTGGAAGCTTGAGAGCTCCAGCACCCAGAGGTCGGGGAGTTCCCCCGCGTCCTCGGCCTTCAGAAGCTCCGTCACGGCATTGGGACCGATGTTCCCGGCAGCAATGGTTCTGAGGCCCGCCGCTTCGCCGATTTTTGCCGTGAGGCTCGTCGTGGTCGTCTTGCCGTTCGTGCCGGTAATGCCGATCACTTTCGGCGCGTAGCCGGAAGTCTCCCGGAGGTGCGCGAGTTCCTCTGCGAAGAGTTCAATTTCCCCCGCAACCGGAACGCCCGCGCTTCTGGCGGCTGCGCAGAGCGCCGCCGCAGGACCGAACCACGGCGAAATGCCGGGCGACATCACGACGAGGTCGACGCCCTCGGGGAGAGACTCCGGGATGCCGCCGAGCGAAACCGAAATTTCCGGATGCGCGCAGAGGAACCCGTGAAGCCCCGGCACTTTCTCGCGGGAGTCGCAGGCCGAAGCCAGCCAGCCGCGCTTCAGGAGGTATTCGAGCGAAGCGCGCCCGGAGGCGCCGAGCCCCGCGACAAGCGCGCGGCGGCCCCTGCCGTTCGCGGCGTCAAGCTTCAGATAGGCCTCATCGGAAGAATCAAACATGATGCGTCTCTTCGAAAAGGAAATCAGCGGATTTTGAGCGTGGAAAGTCCGATCAGAACAAGAATGAAGGTAATGATCCAGAAGCGGGTCACCACCTGCGTTTCCTTCCAGCCCTTCAGTTCAAAGTGGTGATGAATGGGAGCCATGAGGAAGACGCGCTTGCCGTGCGAAAGCCGGAAGTAGGTGGTCTGAATCATGACGGAGAGGGTCTCCGCCACAAAGACGCCGCCCATCACGGCAAGCACCAGCTCCTGACGGGCGATGACCGCCATGGTGCCGAGGCAGCCGCCCAACGCCAACGCCCCCACGTCGCCCATGAAGACCTGCGCCGGGTGCGCGTTGAACCAGAGGAAGGCGAGTCCCGCGCCCGCGAGCGCCCCCGCAATGACGACGAGTTCTCCCGCGCCCGGAATGTAGGGGAAGATCAGATAGGAGGAGAAGTCGGGGCGTCCGACCACGTAGGCGAAGACGCCGAGAGCCATGCCGACCAGCACGGTCGGGAGGATGGCGAGGCCGTCAAGGCCGTCCGTGAGATTCACGGCATTGCTCGAGCCCACGATCACGACGTACGTGAAGACCATGAAGCCGATCAGCCCGAAGGGGAGCGCAATGTCCTTGAAGCACGGAATGAGGAGATGGATGTTGGGCGTGAGGTCGAGCGGGAAGCGCGCGTCGTACCACTTCGAGAGCGCCTCGGCGAAGGTGCCGCCCGGCTCGACCGAGAGCGCGAGCGCAAGGTAGAAGGCGGCGACGAGCCCGATCACGGACTGCCAGCCGAATTTTTCCTTCGCGCTCATGCCTCTGGGGTTGTGGTGCACGACCTTGCGGTAGTCGTCGATCCAGCCGATCGCCCCGTAGCCGAGCGTGACGAAAAGCACGACCCAGATGAAGCGGTTCGAGAGATCCGCCCAGAGAAGGGTCGAGACCGTAATGCCGAAGAGGATGAGGGCGCCGCCCATGGTGGGCGTCCCGTCCTTCACGAGGTGCGTCTGCGGCCCGTTCGTGCGCACCGCCTGTCCGAAATGGAGCTTCTTAAGTTCCCGGATCATCCAGGGACCGAAGGCGAAGCCGATCACGAGCGCCGTAAAGCAGGCAAGAAGGGCGCGCAGCGTCAGGTAGTTGAAGATGCCGAAGCCCGACCAGCTCGAGGAGAGCGAGCGGAAAAGTTCAAGAAGCATGATTCCAGTGCGATTGGTTTTGTCTGTAAATTCTTTTCCCGTCAGGGAATCGGTTATTTGCCGCTGAGCGCATCCACGATCTTTGAGAATCCCGCGCTGTGGCTCGCCTTGACGACGATCGTGCCGCCTTCCGCCTTAAGTTCCGGCAGGGCTTCAATCAGCTCGTCGCGGTCGCGGAATGCCCGGCACCGGTCGCCGTCAGTCCCGAAGGCAAGGGCCCCGGCGCGCGCCTTTTCGCCCGCCGTCCAGAAATAATCAATGCCGAGGCGCTTCGCTTCCGCACCCACTTCGGCATGCCACTTTTCGCTTGAGGGACCGAGCTCGGCCATGTCGCCGAAGATGAAGATCCGCGGAGCCTTTTCGCGGGCGAGCATCCTGAGCGACGCGATCGCGCTGTCGGGGTTGCAGTTGTAGGCGTCGTCGATCAGGATCGCCCCGCCGAAGCGCTCCGCCGCATGCATGCGGGCGCCGCGCCCGGGAAGGGCTTCGAAGCTTTCGAGCGCTTTGCGGATGATTTCCGGATCAATATCCTGAATGAGCGCGGCGGCAGCGGCCGCAGCGGCATTCCTCGCGTTGTGAAGGCCTGCGATTCTGAGCGCAATCTGGAAGCTCTGCTTCTCTCCCTCGAGCGCGAGCGCTCCGTCGGCATCGAGCCTGCACATGAGGTCGGCAGGAACGGCCGGGTCAAAGGAAAAGGTGAAGGACTTCACGCCGCGCGCAAGCGCGAGCGACGCCCAGACGTCGGAGCACGGATCGTCGGCCGGGAAGACCGCATGGCCGCTTTCGGGAAGCGCGGCAATGAGGAGCCCGTTTTCGCTTGCCGTTTCGGCAACCGTTTCTAGAAACGCCTGATGCTCGCGCTGCGCGTTGGTGAGGACCGCAACCGTCGGGCGGATCATGTCGGCAAGGACCGCCATCTCGCCCCGGTGATTCATGCCGGCCTCAACCACCGCCGCGCGGTGCCGGAACCTCAGGCCCATGAGCGTATGCGATACGCCGATGTCGTTGTTGAAGTTCCCTTCGGTCGCGAGCATCTCGTCCGCACCCCAGCGTTCGCGCAGAATGGCCGCCACCATCTGCGTGGTGGTGGTTTTGCCGTTGCTGCCGCCCACGGCGGTGAGATTGCAGGAAAAGCGGGCGCGCCAGGCGCGCGCGATCCGCGCGAGCGCGCGCCGCGCGTTCCTCACGATGATCTGCGCGGCATCCGCGCCGTGAATTTCATGCTCAACCACGAGGCAGACGGCTCCCGCCTCGGAAGCCTTCCTCGCATAGTCGTGGCCGTCAAAGCGCTCGCCGGGGATGGCGACGAAGACGTCGCCTTCGCCCGCTTCGCGCGAATCGGTCGTAATGCGCTTCCAGCTCCATTCAAGATGGTGGTGATGAAGCCTCAGGCCCGCAGTTTCCTCTGCGAGCGCGTCCTTCAGCCAGCCGAGCGTTTCCGGATGATCCATTTCCATTTCTTCTCTCCGCCTGAAGGCTTAAAGCTCGCGCGTGCGGCGCTCGTTCAGGGCTTCCCGGACCACTTCCGCATCGAGGAAGTGGTGCGGGCCGTCCTTCAGAATCTGTTCGCTTTCGTGGCCTTTGCCGGCGACGAGAACGAGATCCTCTGGCGCCGCCCCGAGAATCGCTTCATGAATGGCTTCGCGACGGTCCGTCACGATGCGCACGTTTTTTGCGTCCCCGGCGCCCGCCGCTACCTGGCGGACAATGCTTTCAGGGTCCTCGCTTCGCGGGTTGTCGCTCGTCACGATCACATGGTCGGAAAGCCTTGCGGCGATGGCCCCCATGATGGGGCGCTTCCCCGGGTCGCGGTCGCCTCCGCAGCCGAATACCGTCCAGAGCTTCCCGCCCCGGGCGTGCACGCCGGGAAGGAGGCTTTCGAGCGCCTTTTCGAGCGCATCGGGCGTGTGGCAGAAGTCGACGACGCCGAGCGGCATCCCTTCCGAATAAACAGGCTGCATGCGCCCGGGAGGGGGTTCGAGCGCCGCGACTCCCTCGACGACATCGTCAAGGGGATAGCCGAGCGCGAGCATGGCGGCAATGACCTCGAGGGCATTGTCGACGTTGAAGAGCCCCACCGCAGGAAGCGATACTTCCCGGGTTTCGCCCTCCGCCCGGAGCGTAAAGGCCATCCCGCGGCCGGTCGAGCGGCAGTTGCAGGCGTCAAGCGCGTGCGCGGCCGAAACCGCTTTGCAGAGCGCCTCGCCCTTGCCTTCGCGGCCCGTCGTCCAGACGGGAATGCCGTGCGCCTGAGCCGTCGCCGCAAAGCGCGCGCTCAAGGGGTCTTCGGCATTCAACACCGCCGCGCCGAGCCCGGGCCAGCGGAAAAGGATTTCCTTCGCATCCGCATAGGCTTCCATGGTGTGGTGGTAGTCGAGATGGTCGCGCGAGAGGTTCGTGAAGATCCCGACGCGAAAGTGCGAGCCCGAAAGCCGCCCCTGCTCGAGGCCGACCGAGCTCGCCTCAACGGCAAAGGCCTTTGCGCCATCGCGCGCGAGCCTTGCGTAAAGGCTCTCGAGCGTCACGGCATCAGGCGTCGTGAGGTGCGGCGCGGGAATCTGCCGGCCGTTGAAGAAGACCCCCACCGTGCCGATCACGGCGGCCGGGGCGCCCAGCTTCGTGAGGAGCTGCCCGAGCCAGAACGTGCTCGTCGTCTTCCCGTTCGTGCCGGTAACGGCAACGCCCGTCATTTCCTTAGAGGCGTCGCCGTAAAAGAGCGCCGCGATTTCGCCGAGACGCGAGGCAAGGTGCGAAACCGCGAGCGACGCTACCGGATAGTGCTCGCCCTGCGGCGTCCCGTCGGCCTCGTAGATCACGCCGGCGGCGCCGCGGGCGGCCGCCACGCGGATGAAGGCGCGGCCGTCCGACTTTGTGCCGGGAATGGCGCAGAAGATGTCGCCCGGGCGCACTTCGCGGCTGTCGAGCTTCATTTCCGCCCCTTCGTGGACGAGCTTATGCATCCAGTCGACGACTTCCCTGTTGGTTCTGGTCATATATGCCGGAGCTCCTTCTTCAATTCACTCTTTTCTTCGTTCAGTTCCGTATGCGGGTAAGGAATCCGCCGCCCCCGGAGAGGGGCTCCTCGTCGGGCGAGACCATCTGCGTGCGGAGCGCCCCTTCGGCCACCTCGCGGAAAACAGGTCCCGCCACGGTGCCGCCGTAGCGGCTTCCCTTCTTGGGTTCGTCGATCATGACGGCAACGATGAAGCGCGGATTCACGGCGGGCACGATGCCCACGAAGCTCGCCACGGTGTCCTTCGTGTACTTGCCGTTCTTCACCTTGTTCGCCGTACCGGTCTTCCCGGCCACCGAGTAGCCGGCGACGCGGATCTGCGACCCCGTGCCGCCGCGGCTCATGGTCTTCATCATCATGGCGCGGATGAGGCGCACGGTTTCTGGCCGGAAGACGCGCTCGCCCGTCACCGTTTCGCCGGGACGGCGCTTGTAGAGCGTGAGGTCGATCACGTCGCCGTTCCTCGCAATCGCCGTATAGGCGCGCACGAGCTGCATGAGGGACACCGAAACGCCGTGCCCGTAGGAGATCGTCGCCTGCTCAATCGGGCGCCAGGATTTGGCCGGACGAAGACGCCCCGCCGTCGCGCCAGGAAAGCCGATCTTGGGCGGCTGTCCGAAGCCGAGAGCTGTATACATATCCCAGAGCGTCTGCGGCGCCATCTCGAGCGCGATCTTCGCCGTGCCGATGTTGGACGACTTGGCGACGATTTCCGCCACCGTCAGCAGGCCGTAATCGTGCGTGTCGCCGATCGTGCGGTCGTTGATGGTGAGCTTCCCCGGCGCCGTCTGAATGGTCGTCGTCGGATCGATGAGGCCGAGGTCGATCGCCTTCGCGATAGCAAAGGGCTTCATGGTCGAGCCCGGCTCGAACTGATCGGTGAGGACGCGGTTTCGCATCTGCTCGAAGAGCATGGTCGAGCGGTCGTTCGGGTCGTAGGTCGGCACATTGGCAAGCGCAATCACCTCGCCCGTATCCACGTCCGCGACCACCACGGCGCCCGCGAGCGCCCCGGTCTTCTCAACCTGGGCGCGCAGCGCCTCATAGGCGAGGAACTGCACGCGCGAATCAATCGAGAGCGTAATGTCGCGCCCGGGCACGGCCTCCTTCTGCCAGATGTCGTCGATGATGCGGCCGCGCGCATCGCGAATCACGCGCCGCGCGCCGGGGCTCCCGGCAAGCTGGCGGTCGCTTGCGAGCTCAATGCCTTCCTGTCCGCGGTCGTCGCGCCCGGTAAAGCCCACCACATGCGCCGTCACGGGGCCGTCCGGGTATTCGCGAAGCACCTCGGGCTTGATGCCGACCCCGGGGAGGCCGAGCTTTCTCACGGCTTCGGCAGTGCGCACGTCGCAGTTGCGCTCAATCGTCACGAAGCGCGTGTTCTCGGCTTTGAGCTTTCCGCCCACATAGGCGGGATCGAGCCCGAGCACGTCGGCGAGCTTCCGGATGTCTTCCTTTGAGACCCCCTGCGAGAGCTGCGGATCCGCCCAGATGCTGCGTACGGGCTGAGAAGCCGCAAGGACGACGCCGTTGCGGTCGAGAATTTCGCCCCGCTCGCCCGCAATCGTGAGCGTGCGCGCATAGCGCTTTTCGCCTTCGTCCTGAAGGAAGTCGTTCGAGACCACCTGCAGCCAGAAGGCGCGCCCGGCAAGGCCGAAGAAGGCGACCGTGATGCCGAGAAAGAGCACGTACGTGCGCCAGCGCGGAATCGGAATGACGATGAGCGGGCTCTCGGCGCTCTGGGGCTGCGCCTCGCGCGCAGCCCGGTCGCGCTGAATGACCGTCTTCAGGAAATTCCAGACGGACTGCGCGGCGGCCGAAATAAGATCCTTCACGCGGTTCACGGCTTCGCTCCCTGTCCGGACGCGCCGGACGAACCGGCCGCAGCCCCGGCAGCCTTCGCCGCATCGAGTTCGCGGCGAAGCTCAGGGAGGAAGTCAATCCTCCCGTCCGGGGCCTCCACAAGCGTCACGGTATCGACGCCCGTTGCGCCCGCGAGGTCGAGCATCGCCGCGCCCGCGCCGATATTGCCCGCAAGCGACGCACGGCGGACCTGCATCTCGAGGTTCGCCTGATCATCCAGAAGCCTCCGGTGCACATCCGCCTCGTGCTCGTGCGCGACGAACAGCTGCCGCGCCTGCCAGTGAAGCTCAACAAGGCCGAGCGCGCTCAGAAAGAGCGCGACGCCGAGCACCGCCGCCCAGATGATTTCCGCGCGCGCAACGCTTTTCATCGCGTCTCCTCCGACTCCCAGGGACGGGCCGTGCGGGTGCCGGCGCGAAGCACCGAGGAGCGTGCACGCGGGTTTTCCTCCGCCTCGCGCTTCGAGGGGAGGATTCTTTCCACATCGCGGAACCAGGGCTCCTCGTTGAAGCCTGCGGGCACGGGGAGCCGCGGATCGAGCGCATGTCCGGGATTCCGCGCGCGGTCGAAGAACCGCTTCACGATCCGGTCTTCGAGCGAATGGAAGCTGATGACGGCGAGCCTTCCTTCGGGAGAAAGAAGCGACGCAGCAGCGTCGAGCGCCTCCCGGAGCTCGTCGAGCTCGTGATTGATTTGAATGCGTATCGCCTGAAAGGTTCGCGTGGCCGGATGCTGCGCGCTGTCGCGGCGGTTTTTGGGCACCGCGCCCTCAACGAGACGCGCGAGCTCACCCGTCGTGGCAAGGGGCGCAATTTTTCTCTGCGCGACGATCGCGCCCGCAATGCGCCGGGCGAAGCGCTCCTCGCCGAAGTCTGAAATCACCCGCGCGATCTCGTCCGCATCGGCGCGCATGAGCCACTCCGCCGCGGTTTCTCCCGCAGACGTATCCATTCTCATGTCGAGGGGCCCGTCGAAGCGGAAGGAGAAGCCCCGCTCCGGGTCGTCGATCTGAGGCGACGAAACGCCGATGTCGAGGAATACCCCGTCGACCGCATCGATGCCGATGGCGGCAAGAGACGGCTTCATGGAGGAGAAGGGCGCATGAATGATCTCAAAGCGCGGGTCGCGGATTTCAGCCGCAGCCGCGACCGCCTGCGGATCGCGGTCGAACGCAATGAGGCGTCCTTTCGGAGAGAGCCGCTTCAGAATCAGCCGGCTGTGGCCGCCCCGTCCGAAAGTGCCGTCCACATAAAGTCCGTCGGGAGAACGCACCAGCGCTTCCGGGGCTTCCTGACTGAGAACGGGGAGATGGAGAAAGGCGGACATGGAGTCGATTCCGGACGGCAAGGAAATAAGTAATACGGAAGCAGAAGCTTCGAGGAGTGTGAGAGGAAGAGAGCCCCGGGCGTTCAGAAATTGAATCCGGCCGGATCAAACCCTTCGGCGAGCGACGCTTCCTCATTCGCCCTGAGCGCAGCCCGATCCCAGAGTTCGAGATGTTCGCCGAGACCCACCAGCGCGCAGTCGCGCCCGAGCCCGGCGAGCTCCCTCAGATCCTTCGGAATGAGAATGCGGCCGGCGGCATCGGGCTTGAGTTCCAGAGCGCTCCCGAGCACAAGGCGCACGAACCCTCTCGCGCTCCAGGGGAGCGAAAGAAGCTTCTCGCGCCGCGGCGCCCAGGCTTCAGCCGGATAAATGAGCAGGCATCCGTCGGGATGGCGGGCCGCGACGATTTCGCCGCCCTGCGCTTCAAGCTCATCCCGAACGCGCCTGGGAAGAGCGAGCCTTCCCTTGCTGTCGAGCGTAACGAGCGAAGTTCCCTGAAACACCTGAGATTTCCGATCAAAGCCTGTAGACGGGGAGGCCTCCCCCTAAGAGACACCTCCACTTAATCCCACATTTTCCCACACCCTGCGGAGAACGGAGGGAGATTTCGCCTTTGATATGTATAGAAGTTTGATCGGAGAAAAGCTCCGGGCAAAAAGGCGCGGAGAACGAAAAAAGCCGCCCCGGGGAAAGCGTTGTCCCGTGAGCGGCTTCTGAAGCCATATGAAGAATTAGGAGCAGCAGCTCCCGAGAAGCTCCCGTGTAAGCCGGATTCTGTCGGCAAAGGACCCGAAAGTCCCCTGCCGGCGGCCATTCGTCTAGGACGACGCTCGCGCGCCGCCTCAAGCCATCTACCCGCAGCCGGACCGGGCCGGTCCATCGGCTGCCTATTTGATGTTGCTCCCCGTAGAGATTGCCCGTTTCACCCGGCCCGAAGCCGGCTCGTCTCTGTTGCTCTGATCCGCGCCTTGCGGCGGAGAGGTGTTACCTCCTACGGCGCCCTGCGGAGTCCGGACTTTCCTCCCGCGGCATGAATGCCGCCGACGACCGCCCGGGGAACTCCCGTCAGGGGAGCTGCTGCAGGAGCGCTACTTTAACGATCTCGCGGCGCCAAGGCAAGTGCGCAGGCAGATGCCTTGTGCCAAAATGAGGGCCTTTTTCCTCTTATTTGTTTTCACTCTTTTTTCGGCCATGCTGAGACGCTCTTCACTGCGCATCGCGCTCGCTTCGCTCGCTTTTGCCGCTGCACTTCCCGCTCATGCGGGCTTCTGGTCCTCCCTGATCGACACGACCCCTGCGGGCATCGCACGCAACTCCGAAGACCGCCCGGGCGACTGGGCTTCCTTCTGGAGCGACACCAGGGCGGGCGCAGAAAAAATCATGAGCGACGGGAATTCCATCTGGATTCTTCCCACCTACACGAACCACCCGAGATGGGACTGGCCGCAGCGCGACGAGGAAAACGGCTGGCCGATGGGCATGGGGCTCGCGCGCGGCATCATTGACGAGAGGGGCAACGAGCGCATGCTCTACCTCATCACCTTCGTCGACTCCAACTATCGCCCGGAACCCATGGCGGGCTATACGTGGGTCGCCCGCTGGCCGCTCGGGAATTCCGGATTCCATGTGGGCGCAGGCTACCTCGCCGGGATCACGATGAGGGGCGACTACATGTGGGCTCCGGTGCCGCTCCCGCTGCCGCTCGCCAAGGTGGGGACCGACACGGTTTCCTTCTACGGCACCTGGATTCCCTTCACGAACGTCTTCTTTTTCTTCTCGACCATTACGCTCGACGACGCGAAGGGCCGCAAAATGCCGCTTTCGCCCGAGAGCCCGTGGGTGAAGACCCCGAACCTCCTCTACGGCAGCTGGGGGTGGCAGTACACCGACAACGGAGAGAAGTATTCGCCGAGCCGCGTGGGAAGCGACACGGTCTGGAATGCCGGCCTGAGGCGCTATTCGGGCCGCAGCTGGCAGACGGACCTCAAGTATTCGCGCTCCTCGCATGAAGTCACCCGTGCGGACGGCCCGGGAAGGAACGACCTCAGAATCGAGTCCTACACCCTGACCCTTGCCTACAACATGGACTGGACGAAGACCTTCCGGCTCTTTGCCGGCGCGGGCTTCGGCTACTCGAAGGGCGAAACCGCCTACGCCTCGGACTGGAGCCTTCATCCGGCCCTTACGCTCGGCTTCACCTGGGCCGCGGCGGAGAACTTCTTCATCACGGGGTCGATGGATACGAATTTCGCGCGCTTCAAGGGCGTCCTCGAGGACCGCGGCGACGGCTACACCGTCCGCTCGATGCCGACGAGCTTCACGATCGGCGCGGGCCTTGCATTCTGATACGCCTCCGGGATCGCCGTTAATAACAAAGAAAGAGTCCGCACTTAAAATGCGGACCAAAAGAACACCAGCTTTCCCGGCGGCGCGTGCTTACGCCGCCCGAATTCTTCTTTCCGGAGTTAATTTCCATGGACCGCAATCAGGCGCTCCTCGAGCGCGCACAGAAAGTCATCCCCGGCGGCGTCAACTCGCCCGTCCGCGCCTTCCGTTCAGTGGGCGGCGCCCCGCGCTTCATCGAGCGCGCCAAGGGCCCCTACATGTGGGACGTTGAGGAAAAGCGCTTCACCGACTATGTGTGCTCCTGGGGTCCGATGATCCTCGGCCACAACGATCCGGATGTCGTCGAGGCCGTCCACGCCGCGGTCGACCGCGGTCTTTCCTTCGGCGCCGCCACGCGCGCCGAGGTTGAAATCGCCGAGGAGATCACGCGCCTCATTCCCTCGATGGAAGAAGTGCGCCTCGTGAGCTCCGGCACGGAAGCGGGCATGTCCGCCATTCGCCTTGCCCGCGGCTTCACGGGCCGCAACCGCATCATCAAGTTCGAGGGCTGCTACCACGGCCACTCCGATGCGCTTCTCGTGAAGGCGGGCTCGGGCCTTCTCACCTTCGGCAATCCCTCGTCCGCCGGTGTTCCGGCCTCCGTCACCGAACACACGCTCGTTCTCGAATACAACAACCCCCAGCAGCTCGAGGACGCCTTCCGCAAGTACGGCGACGAAATCGCCTGCGTGATCGTTGAAGCCTTTGCCGGCAACATGAATCTCGTGCGCGGCAGCCAGGAATTCATCGATACGATGCGCCGCCTCTGCACCGAGCACGGGGCGCTCCTCATCGTCGACGAGGTGATGACGGGCTTCCGCGTTGCACTGAAGGGCGCGCAGTCGCTCTTCAACGTCACCCCCGACATCACCATGCTCGGCAAGGTGATCGGCGGCGGCATGCCGGTCGCCGCCTTCGGCGGCCGCGCCGACATCATGCAGAAGATCGCCCCCTGCGGCCCGGTCTATCAGGCGGGCACGCTCTCGGGGAACCCCGTCGCCGTCGCCTGCGGCATGGCGACCCTCAGGAAGATTCAGGCTCCGGGCTTCTACGATCGTCTCGGCGCCCAGACCTCGCGCCTCGTCAACGGCCTCGCCGCCGCGGCGAAGGATGCGGGCGTCCCGTTCTCGGCCGACTCCGTGGGCGGCATGTTCGGCATCTACTTCCTCCCCGAGCGTCCGCACGGCTTTGCCGACGTGATGAAGGCCGACCAGCACGCCTTCAATACGTTCTTCCACGGCATGCTCGACCGCGGCTGCTACTTTGCGCCGTCGACCTTCGAAGCGGGATTCGTCTCGATTGCTCACACCGACGAAGTGATCGATTCGACCATCGCCGCTGCCCGGGAGGTCTTCGCCTCCATGGCGAAGTAATCTTCAGTGGCTTCAGAGGCAGGCGGCAAGCCTGCCTCGGACACCCTGTCGTCCGGCGCGTTCCTCCGCCCGCATTCGGGAGCCTTGAGAGAACGCGCCGTTCCCGTATCTGATTCCCCGACAAAACGCCATGCTTCATGCTGCCAATCTCCTCAGGCGGGCGCTCAGTACGCTCGCCGCAGGCCTCGTCTGCGCCGCGGGCTTAAGCGCCAATGCCGCCTCTTCCGACGGCTGGATCAATGCCATTGATGCCGCCAAGGGAGGCGGGAAGCAGGCGCCTCACGTGATGGTGGACCTCGTTTCCGCCAAAACGGCGCTGACGCCCCAGGCGGTCAATCAGCTCGCGGTCCGCTTCACGCATGAGGAAGGCTGGCACACCTACTGGAAGATGCCGGGCGATGCCGGGCTTCCGCCCGAATTCACCTTCACGCTGCCAGGGGATCTCAAGGCAACCGATCCGCTCTTTCCGCTCCCTGCGCGCACCATTACCTCCGGCCTCACGAGCTTCGGCTACGGCGGCACGACGCTCTTTCCCTTCCGCGTTGAGGTTCCGCGCGGCGCGTACGGAAACGCTACGGTAAGGCTCCATGTCGAATATCTCGCCTGCCGCGAGATGTGCGTTCCGGAGTCCGCGGACGTTTCGCTCAGGCTTCCGATTGACGTTGCAGGGAAAGACACGCCCGAAGCGGCCGATATCGCGGAATCGCTCTCGAGGGTTCCTGAAACGGTCGCCGACGCAGGCACTGTTTCGGCTTCAATCGAAGCCAACCGCATCATGATCTCGGTGGCGGGAAACGCCGCCGTTCAGAAGAGCCTCGACTTCTTCCCGCTCGAGAAGAACGTCGTGAAGCTCTCCGAGCCGCCGGAATTCGCGCCCGGGGAAAACGGCGCCCAGCGTCTCTGGCTCACGGCAACGGACAAGTTTGCCGCGAAGCCCGCTGATGTCATCCCGGGCGTTCTCGTCGCGGACGGCGGACCTCAGAAGGGCGGCTGGGCAGTCGAAACCCGGATTCCGCTCAAAGCGGAAGCCGTGCCGCTCCCGCCCGCCAACGTGCGCACGATTTCCGCCGGCGATGCGCAGGGAGACGCAGCTCAGAACACGGGCGCCTCGCTTTCCTTCACGGCCTGGTCGGCGCTTCTTTCCGCCTTCCTCGGGGGCCTCATCCTCAACCTGATGCCCTGCGTCTTCCCGGTGCTCTCCTTAAAGCTCCTCGACCTCGTGAAGGGAGCGAAGTCGTCAACAAACCTGATGGGGCACGGCGTTGCCTTTACGGGCGGCGTTCTCGCGACGATGCTCGCGCTCTCGGGGCTTCTTCTCGCGCTGAGAGGCGCGGGGCACGCCCTCGGCTGGGGCTTCCAGCTTCAGTCCGCATGGGTCGTCTCCGCACTGATTCTTCTCTTTACCGCGATTACCTTTAATCTCCTCGGCTTTTACGAATTCACGTTCGGCAGCCGCATTGCCGACGCCGAAAGCGTCCGCAAGGCGCCTAAGACGGGCCTCGCCGCCTCCTTCCTCACGGGCGTCCTCGCCGTTATCGTCGCGAGCCCCTGCACCGCACCCTTCATGGGCGCCGCGCTCGGCTACGCCCTGACGCAGCCCGCCATTGAGGCGCTTCTCATCTTCCTCGCGCTCGGCTTCGGCATGGCCGCGCCCTGGCTCGTTCTCTGCCTCTTCCCCTCGTGGGCCAGACGGCTCCCGAAGCCCGGCCCCTGGATGGACGCCTTCCGCCGGATCATGGCGATTCCGATGGCGCTCGCCGTCCTCTGGCTCTGCTGGGTGCTGTCGCACCAGACGGACTACCGCGGCGTGCTGCTGATTCTCTGCGGCATGGGCGCGCTCGGCGTCTTCTGCTGGCTTCTCGGCCGCCGTCAGTGGGGCCGCGCCTCCTCGACGCCCATCATGGGGATCATGCTCGTCATTGCCGTAGCCTCTGCCGCCATTGCCGGAAGCTCCCTCTTCGAGCGGACGGCGGCCGAATCCCGCGCAGATTCCGGCTGGGCCCCGTGGAGTGAAAAGGCGGTTGAAGCGGCGCTCGCCGAAGGGCACCCCGTTTTTGTGGACTTCACGGCCGCCTGGTGCATCACCTGCCAGGCCAACAAGCTCGCAGCGCTCGATCGCGCGGAAGTGCTCGATCGCATGAATGCGCTCGGCTACGTGAAGCTCGAGGGCGACTGGACGAACCGCAATGCAGAGATTGCCGCGGTGCTCTCCAAATTCGGCAGAAGCGGCGTTCCGCTTTATCTCATCTACCGTCCGAACGGCGAGGTGAAGGTGCTGCCCGAGCTCCTCACGCCCGGCATCGTGTTGGAATCCCTTGAGGAAAAATAGTTTCTGACGCTTTTTCCTCCTGCCAAACGCCATTGCTGCCGGAGAGATTCCTACAGAGATCTCTCCCCAGGCTATGGCGTTTTTTCATGCCTTTTGCTACTCGCCAGCGTAGACCCACTCAATCACGGCATCGAGGAACTTAATGCCGCCCGGGACGTTCTTTGCGCCCGTCACGCTCGCGTAGACCGCATAGCGGCGCCCGTCAAGCGCATGCACGTAGCCCCCGATGCTGCGGACATTTTCGAGGTACCCTGTCTTGATGCGGCCTTCCTCGGGCGCCGCCTTGCGGCGCACCATCGTGCCGTCCCGGCCCGTGATGGGAAGCGACGCCAGATATTCAGGCATGTAGGGGCCGTTCCAGCCGGCGGAAAGGAGATCCGTCATGGCGCGCGCCGACACGTGGCTCGTGCGCGAGAGGCCCGAGCCGTTGTCGATGATGATCTCTGAAGCCGGAATGCCGCGGCTCGTCATCCAGTCGGAGAGCTCTGCGCGGGCATCCCCGAGCGTCGCGCCGCGCGGGAATTGAAGCCGCTTGTCGTCCCCGGACCTGGCGTCCTTTTTGGAAGCGCCTGAGGCCTTCGCTGCCTCCTCTTCCTCAGAAGCCTTCGCCTCAAGCTCCTCCTCAACACGGCGAGCGCCGAGCGTGAGGAAGATATGCCGCGCCATGGGGTTGTTGGACCATTTGTTCGTGAGGGCCGTTATTTCGCCGAGCGTGGGCGAGAGGCGCGTGAGAAAGAGCTTTCCGTCCTCCGGAACCTTTCCGGAGACGACCTTTCCCCGCCAGGTTCTGCCGTCCCTTTCCCAGAGCGCGCGGAAAAGGCGCTCAAAATATTCATTCGCCTCAAAAGCGATCACGTTGAAGTTCTTCACGCCGCAGGCGGAGGGGTAGCGCCCGTTGAAGACCACGCGCTTTTTTCCCTTCCCCAGATCATTCACCCTGAAGGCAAGAGCCGACTTCCAGTCGCCGCAGCCGCCTTTCCCGAGCCGGATGGTCTTCGGATAGGAAACGCCCGCGAGGGGCGGGAAGACGACGACGCGCGCAACGCCCGCCTTCACGTCGGGCGTGAGTTCAAAGCTCAGATTCCGGTAATTGAGGAGCGCCGCATCGGGCTGCAGGTTGTAGGGACGGGAGCGTCTGCCGTCGAAGGCTCCCGGATCCACATTCGGAATATTGAAGTGCGAACGGTCGATGACGATGTTGCCGTCAATGCGCCGGATCCCTTTCTGAGCGAGCCGGTCGACCTCGAGCGCAAAGTCCTCGAGCACGAGCGCCGGGTCGCCGCCGCCGCGTATGAAGAGGCCGCCCCTGAGGAGGCCGTTCCTGTCGGGCATCTCCCTCACGTAGAAGTTCGTGCGCCAGCGGTAGCTCGAACCGAGCACCTCGAGCGCGGCGAGGGTCGTCACGAGCTTCGCCGTGGAGGCGGGAGGCTCCATCGCGTCGGCGCGCCAGCTGAGAACCGGCCGCTTCGGGTCCTCAACCGGCACCACGGAAACGGCAATGCCCGCCGGATCGACCCGCAGGCGCCTTGCGGCCTGAAGGAGCTTGTCTGGGAGCTTCGTAAGCTCCGCCCGGCGCTCCGGCGCCGCGGTTCGCCCGAGGGCCTGTCTTCGGGGAAGCGCGCGCGCTCCGGCCGCTTCGGGTTCTGCCCCGTCGTCTTCCTTCTGCGGACCGGCATCCGGCTCCCCGGCGGAGGCCTCCGCTGCGGCGGGCGCTTCCGCAGCCCCTGCTGAGAGCGAAAGGGCCGGCAGGGAAAGCACCGAGAGCATCAACGAATAAGCAATGATTTTTCTATAAAAAATTGAGCCTTTCCGCATTTTCAGACGTCAGGATAAAAATTTTTCTCCCGGTCCTCTTGAAATCCCGGGGACCGTCCCCATATGGGGAGTAAATGGTAGCGAACCCCTAGAGCGGCGTTCGCTTCTCAGCAATGCAATTTTTCATTTCGGCCGGCTGCCAGAGGGTTTAAAGCTGCCCCGCAGACGACCGGCAAGATTCATTAAATGGAGATTTCCAAGATGCAGATTCGTCCTTTGCATGACCGCGTCATCATCAAGCGCCTTGAAGCCGAAACGACGACCGCCTTCGGCATCGTCATTCCGGACTCGGCCGGCGAGAAGCCCGATCAGGGCGAAGTGATCGCCGTCGGTCCCGGCAAGCGCGACGAAGCCGGCCGCATCATCACCCCGGACGTGAAGGTGGGCGACCGCGTTCTCTTCGGCAAGTACTCCGGCCAGACCGTGAAGGTCGACGGCGAAGAGCTCCTCGTCATGCGCGAGGAAGACATCATGGGCGTCCTTGAATAAGCGCCCTCGGGACAATCTCAGACAGATTTTCAAGTACAAATTTAAGGATTACAGAAATGGCTGCTAAGCAGGTTCTTTTCGGTGATGATGCCCGCACGAAGATGGTTCGCGGCATCAATGTTCTCGCCAACGCCGTCAAGGTGACGCTCGGCCCGAAGGGCCGCAACGTCGTCCTTGAACGCTCCTTCGGCGGCCCGACGGTCACGAAGGACGGCGTCTCGGTCGCCAAGGAAATCGAGCTCAAGGACAAGTTCGAGAACATGGGCGCCGCGATGGTCCGCGAAGTCGCCTCGAAGACGAGCGACAACGCCGGCGACGGCACGACCACGGCCACCGTTCTTGCCCAGGCGATCGTTGACGAAGGCATGAAGTTCGTCGCCGCCGGCATGAACCCGATGGATCTGAAGCGCGGCATCGACAAGGCTGTCGCCGCTGCGATCGCCGAGCTCAAGAAGATATCGAAGCCCACCACGACCAACAAGGAAATCGCCCAGGTCGGCGCCATTTCGGCCAACTCCGACCATGAAATCGGCGAAATCATTTCCGAAGCCATGGACAAGGTCGGCAAGGAAGGCGTGATCACCGTCGAAGACGGCAAGAGCCTCAAGAACGAACTCGAAGTCGTCGAAGGCATGCAGTTCGACCGCGGCTACCTCTCGCCCTACTTCATCAACCAGCCCGAGAAGCAGTCCGCTGTTCTCGACAACCCCTTCATCCTGCTCCACGACAAGAAGATCAGCAACATCCGCGAACTTCTCCCGGTGCTCGAACAGGTTGCCAAGGCTGCTCGTCCGCTCCTCATCATTGCTGAGGACATCGACGGCGAAGCGCTCGCCACCCTCGTCGTGAACTCGATCCGCGGCATCCTCAAGGTTGTCGCCGTCAAGGCTCCCGGCTTCGGCGACCGCCGCACCGCCATGCTCGAGGACATCGCTGTTCTTACGGGCGGCACGGTCATCTCGAGCACGGTCGGCCTCACGCTCGACAAGGCCACGCTTGCTCAGCTCGGCTCCGCGAAGAAGGTTGAAGTCTCGAAGGAAAACACCACGATCATCGACGGTGCCGGCGATGCTGCCGCGATTGAAAACCGCGTGAAGAACATCCGCACCCAGATCGAGGTTGCCACGAGCGACTACGACCGCGAGAAGCTCCAGGAACGCGTTGCCAAGCTCGCCGGCGGCGTTGCCCTCATTAAGGTCGGTGCCGCGACGGAAGTCGAAATGAAGGAAAAGAAGGCCCGTGTTGAAGACGCCCTCCACGCCACCCGCGCTGCGGTTGAGGAAGGCATCGTCCCGGGCGGCGGCGTTGCGCTCATCCGCGCCAAGCTCGCCATCAAGGATCTGAAGGGCGACAACGACGAACAGAACGCCGGCATCCGCATCGTTCTGCGCGCCATGGAAGAGCCGCTTCGCCAGATCGTCGCCAACGCCGGCGACGAACCGAGCGTCGTGGTGAACACCGTTGCTCAGGGCGAAGGCAACTTCGGCTACAACGCTCAGTCCGCTCAGTACGGCGACCTCGTCGAAATGGGCGTTCTTGATCCGACGAAGGTGACCCGCACGGCTCTGCAGAACGCGGCTTCCGTTGCCTCCCTCATCCTCACGACCGACTGCATGGTCGCCGACCTCCCCGTTGAGGAGAAGGGCGCCCCGGCCGGCATGGACGCGATGGGCGGCATGCCCGGCATGATGTAATTCAGGGCTTAAGTTCCTGAATCCTCATGCGAGGCTTAAAGCGGCGGACCGCAGAGCGGCCGCCGCTCTAAAACCCAAAAGAAAACCCGCAGCAGCGATGCCGCGGGTTTTCTTTTGGGGAGAAATTTTCCCGTCAGGACGCAGGACTCATCAGGCCTTCAGGCCGGAGAGGCGGGCGAAGTCCGCCGTCGTTACCTGCGGAATCGGCACGTAGCGGCCGTCCGTCGTCTTCAGCACGCCGAAGGGCACGGAATTGCCTCCCGCACGGCGGAAGATCTTGGAGTTGTCCCAGACCTTCTCGCGCTTTTCAAAGGGGAGCGTCATCTTCCTCACGTCAAGGCCCTTGAAGGACTCATCGCGGTAATGCTTCTCGTGCTCCATGAAGGCCGCCTTCGGGTCCTTGGCGGCAAGAATCGCGGCGCCCTGGAGTTCGCTCCAGGGGTTGAGAACGGCGACGGGGTGCCAGACGAAGGTGACGCGGTCCATGAAGGGCCGGAACTGCTCAAACTCCCACACGCACCACTGGCACTGCGGATCGAAGACCATGTTGACGACGGGCGCCCCCTTGGGGCCTTCAAAGCGCACGCCTTCGCCGTTTTCAGCGAGCTCCACGAAAAGGCGTTCAGCATTGAGATCCGTAGGAACTTCCGGCAGCGCCGGCCATTCACGCTTCTTTGCCGCGCGGGCAGTCGGAATTGCGGCGCAGGCGAGCATGCCGGCAGCGAGCATCAGGGATCGACGGGTAAGAGCCTTCATAATGTCTCCTTTTCTTTTAGAAACTCTGGGATGAAGAAAAAGGAACGGGTCCCCGGGGCTCACCTCCCTTTTCGCATCCTTCAGTCATCCTAGCGCGGGCGCGTCTCCTTCGAAGGCCGCGGATACTTTTGCGGACAATTGACTCTTGAGGAGCATCAGTCTTACCGTCATGAGTTTTTCCGCGTCTGCGAGCGCCTCAGGGACTTAAAGGCCCTAAAGGATATCGAGCCTTGACCAAAGGAGCGTCTCCCCCCGAAAATACCCGCCTGAACATATGGGGCTCCGCTTTTTCCGTCCGGAGCGTCCTGAGAGAGTAAAAGGCAATTTGCATGAAATTCACTGAAATGCTTGAGGCGCGCTGGCGCAATCAGAATACGCTTCTCTGCGTGGGGCTCGACCCCAACAGGAGCCGCTTCCCCGAAGAGCTCGCTGACTCTCCCAACGCCATCTACGACTTCTGCTGCGGCATCGTCGACGCCACCGCCGACCTCGTCTGCGCCTTCAAGCCTCAGATCGCCTACTTTGCCTCCGAAGGCGCCGAGGATGCCCTGAAGCGCATCATCGAGTACATCCATGCCAACCATCCCGGCATCCCGGTGATTCTCGACGCGAAGCGCGGCGACATCGGCTCGACCTGCGAGCACTACGCCCGCGAAGCCTTTGAGCGCTTCAAGGCCGACTGCGTGACGCTCTCGCCCTACATGGGCGAGGACACGATCACGCCGTACCTCAAATACGAAGATAAGGGCATCTTCCTCCTCTGCCGCACGTCGAACAAGAGCGGCGACGAACTGCAGATGCTCGACGTCGGCGGCGAACGCCTTTTCGAGCGCGTTGCGCGCCTCACGGCGGAAAAGTGGAACCGCACGGGCGAACTCGGCCTCGTCGTCGGCGCCACCTACCCCGATGAGCTCGCTGCCGTTCGCCGCGTTGCGCCGGACATTCCGCTTCTCGTTCCGGGCGTCGGCGCCCAGGGCGGCGACATTCAGGCCGCCGTCACGGCCGGCATGGATACCCGCGGAGCCGGCATGGTCATTAATTCCGGCCGCGCCATTCTCTATGCGAGCAAGGGCGCCGACTGGCAGGATGCCGCCAGAAAGGCTGCCGAAGCCACCCGCGACGCCATCAATGCGGCCCGCGGCGCCTGATCGATGCGCATGAGGCCGGCTCACTCCGAGCCGGTGCGAAAAAAAGTCCCGAAGCCTTCAAGAGGTTCCGGGACTTTTCTTTATCCGTTCAGCTCTGCCGATCCGGTTATTTCTTCTCATGAAGCTCCACGCGGCTCGTTCCGCTCTTTTCAAGTGCAGCGAGAGCGTCTTCCCCCATATGACCGAGGATCACCAGATCGTCGCTCGGGGCGTTGCCGCCGATGAGGAAGACGCAGAGATTTCCCCACGGGATGTAGTAGGCGAGGTCGCCGCGCTTCGGCGACGCCGCAAGGGCGTCCTTCCCCGTGTCGAGCGCCGGCTTCAGATAGGTGATGCGCTCGAGCTTCCCGAAATTCTCGAAAGGCTGCGAGAGCGGAAGGCGCTTCACGAGGTTCGCTGCCGCCTCTGTGCCGTTCATTTCAACATCAAAAGTTTTGGCGCCGATCGTCATTGAAATGGTTTCGGCTCCTGCGGCGCCCGAGACCGCGGCAATGCCGGCAGCCGCTGCGGCAGCGACCATTCTCTTCATCTTCATGGATGGATTCCTCCTCTAATAGCGGATTCATCGGCTTCAGACCGATTCCCGCGTGCTTCTTTCCGGAATTCATTCTCGCGCGCGAAGAGAGGAGAAGCATTTCCGCGCGGTGAGATCGATTCATTTGGGCAAGAATTTGGAAGAACCTCGATATCGGGGAAAGACGTTGAGCGGCGAAACTTCAATGGAAAGCCGGCGCCTCCGGGAATGCATTCCCGATAAGCGCTCTGCGGCCTTTTCGTCTTCTTCTCTGAGGTCTTCCACCATGCATTCCATTCTTTCCCGCCGCAAGGTTCTCTCTAGCGCCGCCGTTGCGGCCGGCGCATTTGCCGCCGGCGCTCCGGCAAGAGCCGAAACGAAACCATCTCCGGACCCCGATGCCGACGCCGTCCTCACGCGCATGACGAAGCTCTCGGAACGCGGCGCTTCGCTCCCGCTCAAATCCCGCCACCTGGTGATGCTCGCCACGCTCTCAGCGATCGGCCTCCCCGAGCATGTCGAATCGGCCGTGAAGGCTGCGCTCCGGGACGGCCTCACGCCCGCCGAAGTGAAGGAAGCCTTTTACCAGACAACGCCTTATGTCGGCTTCGCGCGGGTTTCTTCCGTTCTCAGGTCCGCCAACAAGGCGCTCTCCGAGAGCGGCGTGAAGCTCCCCATCCCGAGCGAAGGCACCGTCACCGACGAAACGCGCTTTACGGAAGGCTTCAAAGTTCAGAGCGGGATCTTCGGCGACGCCATCCGCCGCATGCATGAGACTGCGCCCGAAAGCCAGAAGGCGCTCCTCGTGAGAGACCTCACCGGCTGGTGCTTCGGCGACTACTACACGCGCAAGGCGCTTGACCTTCGCGAGCGCGAGCTCATCACCTTCTCGGCCATCGTCGCGCTCGGCGGCTGCGAAGCGCAGGTGCGCGCCCATGTGAACGGCAACGTCGCCGTCGGCGCCCTGAAGCAGAACCTCATCGATGCGCTCGAGGTGGGCCTTCCCTTCCTCGGGTTCCCGAGAACCCTCAATGCGCTTGCCGTCGTCAACGACGTGCTGAAGGATTAAGCCCCCAAAAAAATCGCACGGGATCCTGACGGAAGGGATCCCGTGCTTCCGTTGCTTTTCCCCGGTTTCGGAAGGACCGGGGAAGTCTTACGCCGCATCCGCGGCCTGAGCCCGGCAGGCTTCGACGTGGGCCTTCGGCGGAAGGCCGAAGGCGCGCTTATATTCGCGCGAGAAATAGGCGGCGCTTTCGTAGCCCACTTCGAAGGCGGCGGCCGCCGCATCCATGCCTTCGTCCATCATGAGGCGCTTGGCTTCATAGAGGCGGAGCGTCTTTACGTACTGCCTCGGGCTCGCGCCGAGGATTTCGCGGAAGTACCGGTAGAAGGTCGCCGCGCTCATGCCGAAGCGCGAAGCCGTGTCGGCGACGTCGAAGTCCCTGCGGTAGTTGGCGCGCATCCAGGCCGCGGCCTCGCGAATCCGGCTCTCGGGCGTCCCGGAACTGAAGAGTGCCCGGAAGGCACCTGCGGCCGGGCTCATGAGAAGCCGGAAATAAAGCTCTTCCTTCACAAGCGGCGCCATGAAGGCCGCGCCCGCGCCTTCGTCGGCAAGCCGAAGGAGCCTCAGGAGCGCATCGAGCATCTGCTCGGTTGCCGGGAAAACGGTGGCCGCTCTCGAACCCTGAATGCCGCCAGAGCCAAACATGCATTCGGGCACGGGGCGGTCCCGCAGGCGCGCGAGCACCGTCGTCATCACGTCTTCCTCGAGATCGAGCACGATCCCGAAAAAAGGATTTTCCCGCGCGGCGCCGATCGCCTCAAAGGAATCCGGGAGTTCCACGCTCGTCACGATGGCCGAACCCGCGCCGTAGGCAAGATTGGCGCCGAGCATGCGGGCAGCCTTTCGTCCCTGAACGATGAACCCCACAGAAGTGGAGGAAACGCAGTCGATCAGGCGGTTCGATTCCTCGCGTCGGATGATTTTGAGGCCGCTCACCTGAATTTTGAGCGCGCCCGGATGAGGAAGCCTTGCCGCCGCCTCTCGTGCGAGCTCTTCCAGAATAGATTGCGTCCGGCTTTCCGTCATGATGCCTTTCTCCATGAAGAGGAATGGATTCTTTCTCTTCAAAAGCATATCAGCGCTTCAAAAAAGAATTGCCCGAATCTCTCACGCTGAGAGAAACGGGCAATCATCTGCGGCATTGAGTAAGGATCACCTCAGGAGCTGATAGATCCCGGGACCGGCAAGCGGCTGGTCGTTGGCGAAAATGCCGCCCGCCGTGATTTCAATCTTCGTCGTGTATTCGCCGTTCACGAGCTTGAGCTCTCCGCTCGCCACGACGTCGGCAATGGTCGCGGGTTGAACGAGCGCCTCGGGGATCCGGAGTTCGAACTGCCCGTACTTCGGAATGCCCGTCTGAGGCGACGCTTCATGGCGAAGCGTGCCCGTGAGGTGCGCGGTTTTGCCTTTCGCTTCATAGAAGGCGTCGTCGAGCGTCACGCCGATTTCGTTCTTGAGGAACGCATCGCGCCAGAGGCCGAGCACGCGCCAGCCGGCGAGCGGGTCAAGCGCCGCGGCTTCGGAGGCTTGATTCACTTTCTCAATAAAGGCGCCCGTGAGGCCCGAGAGCCGCACCGAGAATCCCACGCGGTCGGCGGCCTCGCCCTCGATTCGCGGCTTCCTTACCTCAACGTCCGCGCGCTCTTCCCAGCGGACTTCGGCGGGTGCCGCTGACTTGTCCGCACCGTCCATCCGGCGCGAGGTGAGCTTCAGGGAGAAGCTGTCGCCCTTGAGTTCGCCCGCATCAAACGTTCCGCCCGAGAGCGAAAAATCGGCAATGGGGCGGTCCTCGTGCGCGGCGAAGTCTAAGACCAGATCCCGGATGGAAGCCGCGGTGCCGTCGCCGAAGCGGCAGACAAAGCCGCCGAGCGATCCCGTGACGGCGGTCTTTCCGTCGGTTTCGTGCGCCGTAACGAGAAGGGGTTCGGTCGTGCAGACGTCGCCCGAGGCGGCGTCCTTAAATTCGAGCGCGTCAAGGCGCCAGAGAACGGGCTTCATCGCGCCCGAAACGGACGTTTCCACCACCATCGAATCACGGTAGCCCGAGACGCCCGAATCCCGGATGGATCTCCCGAGGCCTTCATCCAGATTGAGGGTGAGCACGGTGCGCGTGCCCCAGCCCATTTCCGCACTCCCGTCCCAGACCGCGCGAAGGCCCTCGGCTTGCGCGCGCACCCGGAAAGTGCGGGTTCTCCAGGTGCGGCCCGTTTCCTCGTAGGTCACCCTGAGGCCCTGCGGAGGATTGGCGGCAATCTGCGCCACCCGCTCATCCCACATGCGGCCTTCCCAATGCACCAGGCCGAAGCCGCTCCCTGCGAGGAGCACCAGGACGCCGGCGGCAATGCCAATGCGTTTTGTCGTCGTCATTCTTTTTTCTCTTTTTTGGGTTTATCGAGGCGAGCGGCGTCGCCCGCCTGCTTCTTCTCTCTTTCTGCCGGGAGAGGCCGTCGACTTATCCACAGGCCGAGCCGTCTCCCTCTTTTTCTTCCACAGGGTTATCCACAGGTTCGAAAAATACTGAATCACCTCTCTCTCAGGCGTTTCAAGCCTTCTTTTCTTCCTTTTGAGGCGCTTCCGGAACCGCACTGGGGACAACTTCAGGAGTCCCCGCGGGAACGCCCGGACGGGGAGCGCCCTGACGCGGGCGGCCGCCCGCCGGGAACGCGATCACCTTGTCGACGCGCCGGCCGTCCATATCGACGATCTCGAGCTTCCAGCCGCCCCATTCGGCGGTGTCGCCCTCGCGCGGGAGCCTTCCGAGAAGGAGCATCATCATGCCGGCGAGCGTGCTGTAGCGGCCCTGCTCTTCCTCGGGAACGCGCTTCAGATTCAATACGTCCTTCAGTTCCGGCACCGGAATGATGCCGTCGAGAAGCCAGGAGCCGTCCTCGCGGCGGCTTGCCCAGCCGTCGCCCGGGAGTTCAGGCTTGAATTCGCCGGCAATGGCCTCGAGAACGTCGCGGGGAGTGACGAGCCCCATCACTTCGCCGTATTCGTCGACGACGAGCGCAAGCGGCACGTCCGTCTTTCTGAAGTGCTCGAGAAGCTCCATGCCGGTGAGGGACTCAGGCACGTAGTTGACGGGCGAGAGGTTGCTCTTGAAGTCAGGCTTGCCGTTTTCAAGAATCTGCTGCAGAAGCGTCCTCGTCGAGCAGACGCCCTTAACGTTTTCAAGCCCGCCCTCGCAGACCGGGAGGCGCGAGCGGCGCGAGGAGCGGATTTTCTCCACGTTCTCCTCAACCGGATCATCGATGTCGATCCAGCTGATGTCGGCTCTCGGCGTCATGAGGGAGGCCACCTGACGGTCGTCGAGCCTGAAGACGTTGCGCACCATGTCGCGCTCGGCCGTTTCAATCACGCCGGACTCCTTCCCTTCCTCGATCATGGCGTGAATTTCCTCCTCGGTCACCTGCGAGGTGCCCGTGTCCTTCACGCCGAAGCGTTCGAGCAGCCACTTGGTCGAGAAGGACAGGAGCTTCACGAAGGGGGCTGCAATGACGGAGAGGAAATGAATCGGGGGCGCGATGCGGCAGGCAATCCGCTCGGGCGACATCTGGCCGATGCGCTTCGGGACGAGTTCGCCGAGCACAATCGAGAAGTACGTGATGAGCACCACCACGATCACTACGCCGATCGCCTTGGCGCTCTCCGGGCTCATGCCGAAGGAAATCAGGAGCGCGGCCATCGGCTGCGCGAGCGCGGATTCGCCCACGATGCCCGAAAGAATGCCGATCGAGGTGATGCCCACCTGGATGGTGGACAGGGCCCGCGTGGGGTCGGCATTCAGTTCCTGCGCGCGGGCGGCGCCCGTCGCTTTTTCCTCGGCCATGCGCGCGAGCCGCGCGCGGCGGCTCGTGACGAGCGAAATTTCGCTCATGGCAAAAACGCCGTTGAGGAGAATCAGGATGAGAAGGATCAGGATGTCCAGCGAACTCGACATGATGGGTTCCGTGGGGAAATCAAAGAGGGATAGGGATGAAGAGCTGGGAGCGGGAATCAGAAGACTTTAATCGTATTCCGAAGGCATCCGCATGGGATCAGCCCCGTCGATGAGGGCAATGAGCCCCTGGAGCGCCGTAATGGCGGCGGCAAGCCGCACGGCTCTCCGGTCGCCCGGCGCATGAATCGTGCGCACGGAGGTGACGATCGCGCCCGAATCGGTGCGCTCGGCCCAGCCGAGGCAGACGGTGCCGACGGGCGTTTCCGGCGTCCCGCCCGAGGGGCCCGCAACGCCCGTGAGCGCGACCGAAAGGTCCGCCTTCGAGGAGGCGAGCGCCCCGCGCGCCATCGCTTCGGCAACGGGTTCGGAAACGACGCCCTCCGTACGGATCATTTCCGCAGGCACGTCGATCATTTCGACCTTGGCTTCAGGCTGATAGGTGACGAACCCGCGGTCGAACCAGGCCGAGGACCCCGCAACGCCCGTAATGAGCTCAGAAACGAGTCCGCCCGTCAGGCTTTCGGCCGTCGCGACGACGCGTTTCTTTTCCTTTGCGCGGGCGGCAAGAATCTCTGCGGCGAGTTCCGCCTGGCTGCGAAGCTTATCCATAAATCCTCCAGTAGAGCGCAAGGGCGAGCTCTATGGCCGCCCACGCATAAAGCGCCGCGAAAAGGTCGTCGAGCATGACGCCGAACCCGGTCTTCAGACGCCGGTCGATCCACGACGCGGGCCAGATCTTCACGATGTCGAAGAAGCGGAAGACGGCAAAGGCCGCGAACCACCAGCCCCAGCCGGCGGGAAGCGCGAGGCAGATCGCCCAGACGGCGACCGCCTCGTCGACCACGAAGCCGCCGTGATCCATGACGCCAACGGTGCGCCCGGCTTTTTCGCAGGCCCAGGACCCGAGCACGAAGAGAAGCACGGTGAGGACGAGCCACGCCTCCCGCCCGACCAGGGGCGAGAGAAGTCCGAAAAGGAGCATGGCGGCGAAGGACCCCCAGGTTCCCGGGGCGGGCCGGAGGAGCCCGACGCCGAAGAAGGTGGAAATCAGCCCGGAGAGGGATCCGAAGGCCCATTTGGGATTAAGCCTCAGCCGGTTGGCCGGGTTGGCAGGATCGTACTTTCCTGTCGCGCTCACGCGTTACTCCTCATTCCTAAAGTGGTCGAACCCCTCCGTCACGAGGAGGACGGGGAGCCCGTCGGGCGTTCTCACCGTGACGGCGCGCGAGGTGCGCTCGATCACGCGGCCGATGCGCGTGACGGGCGTCCCGGAAAGGAGTCCCGCCTCGTAAATCCGCTCGGCGCTCGAGGGCGGCGCCGTGAAGATGAGTTCGTAGTCGTCGCCCCCGGCGAGCGCCGCCTCATGCTGCCTTGCGGGCGTCATCGACTGAAGCGCCACCGAGGTCGGAATCTTCTCCCACTCGATTTCGGCTGAGACGCCGCTTCTCTCAAGAATATGGCCGAGGTCCGCGAGAAGTCCGTCGGAAATGTCCGCGGCGGCCGATGCGGCGCCAAGCAGCGCCTGACCGAGCGCGATTCTCGGCGTGGGCCTGTCCATGCGGGCAAAGAGCTCGGGCTCGAGGTCGGGCATCACCGACCAAGCGCCCCAGCGGCACTTGAGCGCCGCATAGGCGTCGCCCACGGTGCCCGAGACCCAGATGTCGTCGCCGGGCCTTGCGCCCTTTCTCGTAAGCCCCATGCCGGCCGGGAGATCCCCCATCGCGGTGATGCTGATGGTCACCGGGGCATGACGCCCCTCCACTTCAGGCGTTCTCGTCGTATCGCCCCCGAGAAGGGCGCAGCCCGACTCGCGCGCGAGCTTCATGAGGCCGCGCGAGAAGTCGGCGAGCCAGCCGTCGTCGCGGCGCGGAAGTCCGATCGAGAGGAAGAAGGCGCGCGGGACGGCCCCCGCGGCAGCAAGGTCGGAAAGGTTCACGGCAAGGGCCTTGTAGCCCACGTCCTCAGGGTCGGCGTCGGGAAGGAAATGAGTGCCGAGCGCCATCATGTCGCAGGTGACCGCAATGCGGCCCGCGCCCGTGTCGATGATCGCGCAGTCGTCGCCCACGCCCTGGCTCTTCCAGGCGCCGAACGTCTGATACGTAAAGAACTTTTCAATGATTTGAAATTCACCGGCTTCAGCCATTTTGGAACTGCCTCCTTGAAAGGAAAGCCAATGCAAAAAATTCAACTTTCATGAGCGTAGCCGACTTTCCGCCCGAAATGACGTAAAAAGGCCGCCCGCAAAGACGAGCGACCTCTCCCCTAAAATCAGCCGTTGGGGCGCGAATTCCGCACCCGAGCGAAGGTTCCGTTTACTTTGCGTCTTTCTGAGCCTTCTCTGCGTGATCGGCCTTGAATTCCGTCTCGCGCACCTTCTCGGCAACACGTTCGAGCACGGCGTTCGTGAAGCGGTAGCCGCTCCCGAAGCGCTTGGCGAGCTCGATCGCCTCGTTGAGAACGACGCGGTAGGGCGTTTCAGGCGCCCGCATGAGTTCAAAGGTGCCGAGGAACAGAATCGAGCGCTCGACGAGCGACACGCGCTTCAGATCGCGGTCGACGAAGGGCGCGAAGACGGCTTCAATCGCCGCATGCTCGCAGACGACGCCCGAAAGGAGCGTAGCGAGGAGCTCGCGGTCCGCGTGCGACCAGTCTTCAACCGTGAGGCCTGCGCCTTCAACGGGGCCGCCGTCCTCTTCTTCGATGAGCGCGCGAAGACCCTGTTCGATTTTCTCAGCCGAAAGCTCGGGGTTCGCAATCCACTCATAGACGCCGAGGAGCGCGAAAACGCGCGCGAGGCGGCGCGGGGAATGGGCTTGGCGGCTGGGCTTGTGCGCTTCTGTCATGTTTTCTCTGCTTCTCTAGAGGAGGAATGGAGCCTTGGGGATCGGATGCCGCCCGTAAAAGGCGGGCCTGCCGGGCGGAAAAGCCGCGCATTGTAGCGCGGCTTGCGGACGCCCGTAGGCAAATCAGGCGTATTGCGCCCGGATTATTCAACGCGGTTTTCTTCGTCGTCGAAATCCTCGGCGGAAACGAATTCCTTCGCGAGGTTGGCCATTTCAACGGCGCAGCGGGCGCAGTCGCGGCCCTTCATTTCGAGGCGCTCCTGGCACTGCTCGTCGTTTTCCGTCGTGAGCACGCCGTTGGCGATCGGAATTTCATAGTCGAGACCGATGCGGGTGATGCCGGACCCGGATTCGTTCGAAACGAGCTCGAAGTGATAGGTCTCGCCGCGGATGACGGCGCCGAGCGCGATCAGCGCATCGTACTCTTCGGTCTGCGCGAGCTTCATGAGCGCAAACGGAATCTCGAGCGCGCCGGGAACGGAAACCTTCGTCACGTCCTCGTCCATCACGCCGAGCTTGCGCAGCTCGTCCATGCAGGCCTCGAACTCACCGCGGCCGGCATATTCATTGAAGCGCGAAACCACAATGCCGATGCGCAGATCGGTGCCGTCGGTAGAAGTCGGGATGATGTCAACTGCCATTTGCGTCTCCTTTAGGGAAGGCAGAAAGCGAAGCCGCGCCATCCTTCTTTGAAGAATGACCGGGGGTTCGCTCGGTCAGAAAGAACCTCGAGCGGATTCCGTGGCGGCTCTCGCCCGGAAAATCCGCCCGCGAAAGGGAAGTGCGTCCTTCAAAAGGACGCTCCTCAGGGAGGAATTAGTAATTTTACCGCAGCGCCCGAAGGATAGCGGGCGCATTAGAGCTCCAAAAGGTCAGTACGTGAGTCCGCGCAGGTACTGCGGCGGAACGACGAGCTCAGGCACCTGCTTCACGTGAAGGGCGCTCGCGGCGTGCCAGCCCCAGTGCGGGTCGTCGAGCATTGCGCGTCCGATGTCGATCACGTCGGCCGCGCCTTCGCGCAGAAGCGTTTCGGCCTGCCAGGCGTCGCGGATCAAGCCGACCGCAAAGGTCGGCATGCCGGTCTCGGCCTTCACGCGGCTCGCAAAGGGCACCTGGTAGCCCGGGCCCGCCGGAATGGGGGCGTTCTCGATATTGCCGCCCGTCGAAACGTCGACGAAATGAAGGCCCTGCGTCTTCGCAACCTTCACGAGCTTCACCGTATCCTCGATCGTCCAGCCGTCGGGCACCCAGTCGGTCGCCGAGACGCGAAGGCCGACGGCCACCTTGTCGCTCACGCTGCTCTTCACGGCATTCATCACCTCGCGGGCAAAGCGCATGCGGTTCTCGAGCGCCCCGCCGTATTCGTCGATGCGGGTGTTCGTGAGGGGCGAGAGGAACTGGTGAATGAGGTAGCCGTGGGCCATGTGGATCTCAATTCCGTCCACGCCGGCGCGCTCGGCGCGCTTTGCAGCCTCGCCGAAGGCATTGGCGACCCGCGAGCAGTCGTCGAAGGAGAGCACGCGGGGCTTCGTGTAGCGTTCGTTGAAGGGAATGGCCGAAGGCGCGCGCACGGGCCAGCCGCCGTCCATCGGCTCCACCGTCCTCGTCTCGCCGTCCCAGGGCTTCGTCACGCTCGCCTTGCGCCCGGCGTGATTGAGCTGCACCATCACGCGGCAGGCGGGTTCGATTTCATGCATGAGGTCGACGAGCTCCTTCAGGCCCGCCTCGCATTCATCCGACCAGAGGCCGAGATCAGACTCCGTAATGCGGCCTTCGGGCGTCACCGCCATGGCTTCGATGCAGACGAGGCCCGCCCCGGACGCGGCGAGGTGGCCGTAGTGCATCTTGTGAAAGAGCTGCGCCACGCCGCTCTTGGCGCTGTACATGCACATCGGCGGAACCGCAATGCGGTTCGGGATCGTCACCGGACCGAGCTCGATCGGCGTAAAAAGCATGGTATCCATAAATCTCTCCGGCCGTGCCTTCTCCAGAAAACGGGAGGAACGGCATTCCTCGTGCGATGAAAAAGAAAACGCGCCTCCGGGGCCCGGGGACTGGCTTCCCCCGGCCGCGCCGGACGCGCGCTTCATATGAGTCTTCTGAGCTTCTCCCTATGGAAGAGGGAAGAAGCTTCCTGCGGACGTCGTCTTAGAAAAGAGCGTCGTCATCCTTGAGCGACATTATGCGCTCGACGTAGCGCGCAATTGTGTCGATCTCAACGTTTACGTAGCTTTGCGCCTTGAGGTGCTTCAAGGTTGTGACTTCCACGGTGTGCGGAATCAGGTTGATCGTGACGAGCGTATCGAGCGCCGTATCCTCGACCTTGTTGATGGTGAGGGAGACGCCGTTGATCGTGATCGATCCCTTGTAGGCCACATAGGGCGAAAGCATGCGGGGCACGCGCACGACGAGCTTCCAGGACTCCGCCACGGGCTCCATCGATTCGACCTGGCCCACGCCGTCGACGTGGCCGCTCACGATGTGGCCGTCGAGGCGGTCGGAGAGGCGCATCGCCTTTTCGAGATTCACCTCGCCGAAGGTGTCGAGACCGGTCGTCTTCGAGAGGCTTTCAGCGGACACGTCGATCTTGAATTCGCGCTCGCTCACCTCAACCACGGTCATGCAGGCGCCGTTCACGGCGATCGAGTCGCCCACGCGCACTTCGTCGAGCCCGAGATCGGGCGCGAGGATCGTGAGGCGAACGCCGTCGCCGAGTTTTTCAGGTTCGCGAACCTTGCCGATGGCCTGAACAATGCCGGTAAACATCTTGATTTATCTCCTCAGAAGAATTCGAATATCGCCCCCGATCGGAGCGAGGGAATGAATTTGCCAGCGCGGCGCCTCGCCGGGCGACTTGGGCGGCGCAATGACTGCGGGGGGAAGCCCTGCGCCGAAAAGGCAGGGCGCCATGTAGACGAGAAGCTCGTCGGCGAGCCCCGCCCCGATGAAGGCGCCCGTAAGCCGGGGCCCCGCCTCCACGTGGACCTCGTTCACCTCGCGGCGGGCGAGCTCCACCATGAGCCGCGCAAGGTCGACCCGCCCCGGAACTTCCGGATGCGGGATGCGGAGCACCTCGGCGCCCGCGGCTTCCAAAGCATTCCTGCGTTCGCGGTTCTCCTCGGCCGAGACGAAAAGCACGCGGCCTCCCGGAGAATGAAGAATCTTCGCCCCGGGACTCGTCTCGAGCCTCGGATCGACCACCACGCGCAGGGGCTGGCGGACCTGGTCCTCGAGCCTCACGTTCATCTGCGGGTCGTCGGCGCGCACGGTGCCGGCTCCCGTCACGACGGCGCCCGAACGGCCGCGCCAGAACTGCACGTCCTTTCTCGCCTCTTCGCCCGTAATCCATTTGGAGCGGCCGTCAGGCAAAGCCGTGCGCCCGTCAAGCGTAATCGCCGTCTTCACGCGCACCCAGGGCGTGCCGCGGGTCATGCGCGCGAGGAAGCTCACATTGACTTCCTTTGCTTCCCTTTCGCGCACGCCGAGCTCGACCTCGACGCCGGCCTCCTCGAGCATCCTGAGGCCCCGCCCGCATACTTTGGGGTTCGGGTCGCCGGTCGCCGCAACAACGCGCGCCACCTTCGCCTCAATGAGCGCGAGCGCGCAGGGAGGCGTGCGCCCCCAGTGCGAACAGGGCTCAAGCGTCACGTAGACGGTTGCGCCCTCCACATTTTCGCCGCGCGCCGCCGCGTCCCGGAGCGCCATGATTTCCGCGTGAGGGCCGCCCGTCTGCTGGGTGCTCCCGGCGCCGATCAAGCGCCCGTCCTTCACGATCACCGCGCCCACGGAGGGGTTGGGGGGCGAAAGCCGCCAGGCCTTTCTCGCCTCGTCGAGCGCAAAATCCATCCACGCTTCGTCGGTTTTAAGCCGAAGCGCTTTTTCCGTTTGACTCATCACGCTTTCTCCGTGCCTTCCTCATCCGCGCTGCGGCCGCTCTCGTGGAGCGCGCGCTCAATCATCTCCGCAAACGCCTTGGGGTCGCTGATGTTGAGGTAGACGGACGCAAAGCGAATCCAGGCAATGATGTCGATGCCGCGAAGCTCCTCGAGAACGAGTTCGCCCACGCGGCTCGAGCGGATCTCGCGCTCGCCCGTGCCGGACATTCTGCGCTCGATCGCGTCGACCGCGGCATCGATGCGCTCGGACGAGACCGGGCGCTTTCTGAGCGCAAGCGCCATGGAGCTTCTCAGCTTCTCGCGGCTGTACTCAGCGCGGCCTCCTCCCTTCTTCACGATCCAGGGCATGGCGAGCGAAATGCGCTCGAACGTCGTGAAGCGCTTGCCGCAGCTCTGGCACTGGCGCCTGCGCCGGATCACAAGCCCGGACTCAGGCGTGCGGGAATCCACAACGCTCGTCTGATTGTGCTGACAGAAAGGACAACGCATTGAAACCTCGTGCTCCGGATAGGGATGGGAGAGGGAAAAGAAGGTTATCCGATGATTTTAGCGGACGGGACGCGCCGAATTTAAGGCTGAGGACACATCTGATAGCAAAAAGGCCTTCGGAAGGACCAGATCCTGTGCCGAAAGCCTTGAAAGGGCGGATTCTTAAAGGCCGGAGCGCCTCAGGGAATCCGCCGGTGCGATTTAGGATTATTCGCCGTAAACCGGGAACTGCGCGGTGAGCTTCGCGACCTCCACGCGGACGCGGTCGAGAACCGCCTGATCCTCAGGGGCTTCAAGCACGTCGACGATGAGGTTGGCCGTGAGGCGCGCCTCGTCTTCCTTAAAGCCGCGCGTCGTCATGGCGGGCGACCCGAGGCGGATGCCCGACGTGACGAAGGGCTTTTCCGGATCGTTCGGAATGGCGTTCTTGTTGACCGTAATGCCGACGGAGTGGAGCACCGTTTCGGCGGCCTTCCCCGTGATGTGAAGAGGCCTGAGGTCGACGAGCATCACGTGGCTTTCGGTGCCGCCCGACACGATGCGCAGGCCCCGCTGCATGAGCTGCCCGGCCATGACGGCCGCATTCTTCACGACCTGCTCCTGATAGGCCTTGAATTCCGGCGTGAGCGCTTCGCCGAGAGCCACGGCCTTCGCGGCAATGACGTGCATGAGGGGGCCGCCCTGCATGCCGGGGAAGACGGCGGAATTGATCTTCTTCTCAAGATCCGGGCGCACGAAGATCATGCCGCCGCGCGGACCACGCAGCGTCTTGTGGGTAGTGGTCGTCACGATGTCGGCATGACCGAAGGGGGGCGGATAGACGCCGGCGGCGATGAGGCCCGCATAGTGCGCCATGTCGACCATGAGGAGCGCGCCCACGGAATGCGCGATTTCCGCGAAGCGCTTGAAGTCGATGCGCTTCGAATAGGCAGACGCGCCCGTCACGATGAGCTTCGGCTTATTTTCCTTCGCGAGGCGCTCGACCTCGTCCATGTCGATTTCCTCGGCTTCGTTGAGGCCGTAGGGCACGCAGTGGAAGTACTTGCCGGAGAAGTTGAGGTGCATGCCGTGCGTGAGGTGGCCGCCGTCGGCGAGCGAAAGTCCCATGAAGGTGTCGCCCGGCTGAAGGAGTCCGAAAAAGACGGCGGAATTGGCCTGCGCGCCCGAATGGGGCTGCACGTTCACGGCCATTTCAACGCCGGCGGGCTCGCAGAAGAGCTTCTTCGCGCGCTCGATCGCGAGGCGCTCGACCTCGTCGACGAATTCGCAGCCGCCGTAGTAGCGCTTTCCGGGGTAGCCCTCGGCGTACTTGTTGGTGAGGCAGCTTCCCTGAGCAGCCATCACCGCCGGAGAGGCGTAGTTTTCGCTGGCGATAAGCTCGATATTCTGTTCCTGGCGGCGCGCTTCGGCGTCAATCCACTGCCACAGATCCGGATCCGCCTTGGCGGGGCTGTCGGTTGTCTTGAACATTTCTATTGCTGTTCCTGAATAGGGGTGTGATGGGAAAGCTGCTTCGGGGAGCGCCTGAGTCCTCAGGCGCCGCGCAGACGGGGGTTCAGTGTATATCTTCCGACGAGTTCCGCAGTGGCAAGGACGTGACCTTTCATGCGTTCCTCGACATCCTGCCAGGTAAAGGCCCTGGGGAGGCCCTCAAGCTTCGCGACGTCGAGCGCCGCGACCTGGAAGCGGTAGTAGTGGCGGCGGGCGTCGAAGAAGGGCGGGCAGGGACCGTCGTAGCCCGTGCCGACGCTGCCGGGCTCGGGCACCGCGCCGCGGCTGTAGTCGTTGATGCCGGGAAGACCGAAGCCCTTCGGGGTCTTTGCGCCATGACGGAACGCCCCTTCGGGGAATTCCGTCGTCGCGGCGTCGACGTTCGCCTGCACCCAGTGCACGAAGCGGCGCCGGATCTGACCGGCGGGGATTTCGCCCGAATGGTCCCTTTCCTCAAGGTTCGTCGGCACATCGTCGTCGAGGCACGCGACCACGAAGGACTTCGTGCCTTCAGGGACATCCGACCAGGCGAGATGCGGATTCGCGTTTTCGCTCGCGACCGTTTTTCCGCCTTCGCCGAGACGCCCGTAGGCGCAGCGCTCAGGAATCATTTCACCTTCGGAAAAAGTACGGGACTGAAGATCCATGACGGCCTCCTATCGAAAAAACACTAAAACTTAAGCCAGAAGGTTGCCGGCCCGTCGTTGACGAGCGAAACCAGCATGTGGGCGCCGAAGGAACCTGTCTCAACAGGGATGCCTTCGGCCCGGAGCGCCTCAACGTAGCGAAGATAGGACTTCTCGGCCTCTTCGGGCGCGGCGCCCTTCGAAAAGCTCGGGCGGTTCCCGCTCATGCAGTCCGCGGCGAGCGTGAACTGCGAGACGGCAAGAACGCCGCCACCGACGTCCTTGACGGAGAGGTTCATGCGGCCGCCCTCGTCCTCGAAAACGCGAAGGCGCGCGGTCTTTCTCGCCGCCTTCCCGATCGCTTCCTCCGTGTCGCCCGCTTCGGCGCAGACAAGGGCGAGAAAGCCCTTCCCCACGCTCCCGAGCTTCTCGTCGGGCGCGCCCGCTTCGCCCCTTCGGTCGACGCGGGCTTCCCTCACGCGCTGCAGGAGAAGAATCATTTCTGACGGACCACGGTGACGCGGGCCCAGCGGCGCTTGCCCACCTGAAGAACAAACGGCTCGCCCGGCGTGAAGCGGAGCGTCCTCTCCTTCACCTGCTCGCCGTTGATGCGCACGCCCCCCTGGTCGACATTGCGTCCGGCCTCAGCGTTGGAGGGCGCAAGCCCCGCCGCGCGGATCATCTGCAGAATGCCGATCCCGCCTTCGGGAGCCTCAACCTCAACGTCGGGGATGTCGTTCGGCACCGCGCCCTTCTGGAAGCGCGCGTTGAATTCCCTTTCGGCCTCGTCGGCCGCGCCGGCGCTGTGGAAGCGCTCGACGATTTCGCGCGCGAGGAGCACCTTCGCGTCGCGGGGGTTGCGGCCTTCGGCGCATTCCTTCTTGAGCTTCGCGATCTCGTCGTTGCCCTTGAGGGAAAGAAGGTCGTACCAGTTCCACATGAGGTCGTCGGAAATCGACATGACCTTCCCGAACATGTCGTTCGGCTGATCCGTGATGCCGATGTAGTTCTTCTTGCTCTTGCTCATCTTCACGACGCCGTCGAGGCCGACCAAAAGCGGCATCGTGAGGATGCACTGCGGCTCCTGGCCGTACTGGCGCTGAAGTTCGCGGCCGACGAGAAGATTGAAGCGCTGGTCAGAGCCGCCGAGCTCAAGGTCCGCCTTGAGCGCCACCGAGTCGTAGCCCTGCATGAGGGGGTAGAGAAGCTCATGCATCGCAATCGGAAGCTCTTCCTTGAAGCGCTTTGCAAAGTCGTCGCGCTCAAGAAGGCGCGCGAGGGTGTAGCGGCTTGCGAGCTGAATGAGGCCCGTTGCGCCCAACGCATTGCTCCATTCCGAGTTGTAGCGGACTTCCGTTTTGTCGAGGTCGAGAATGTAGCCCGCCTGATTGAGGTAGGTCTGCGCATTCTCTTCAATCTGCTCGCGCGAAAGGGGCGGACGGGTCGTGTTGCGTCCGGACGGATCGCCGATCGCGGCGGTGAAGTCGCCTACGAGGAAGATCACCGTGTGGCCGAGATCCTGAAGCTGGCGGAGCTTGTTGAGCACCACCGTGTGGCCGATATGAATGTCGGGCGCCGTCGGATCGAGACCGAGCTTGCAGCGGAGCGGCGTTCCCGTCGCCTTCGAGCGGGCGAGCTTCTGCTCGAACTCGGACTGAATAAGGAAGGTGTCCGTGCCGCGGGCGATGGTGGCCATGGCTTCACGGATGTCGTCCGTCACGGGGAAGCGTTCGGGACCCTTCTTTTCGGGCGCAGTTTCTTGTGTCATTTTGTATTCGAGAAAAACAGGGTTTCTGGCAGTGAGAAATCGGGCGGCGGCGGCCTTTCGGCCCGGGGAACCCCTGCAGGAGGGGGATGGAAGCGCCTCTCGCCTTCATCCGGGCGGCCGCCCAATCATGCTCAATAATCGGAAAACTTTAGCAGGTTGCGCCGCAGGGCGTCTAAAATCCAAGATTCACCTGAATTTATCATTCTATTTCTCCTCAGAACTTTCTGATGCCGGCTCCGTCTCTCGTTGCCAACGTGCTCTGCGCGTTCGGCCGTGCCGCACTTCTCTCCTCGCGCACGCGGCTTATCCGCCTCGGTCTGCGCCCGGATGAAGCCAAACCTCGTGCGCTTGCGATCGGTCTTCTCATTGTCGGCACAGGCCTCGCCGCGGGACTGCTTTCCGCGCTCGGCCCGGCGCTTGCGCCTTCGCCCGTGAGAGCCGAAACGATCTCGATCGACGTAAAGACCCCGGACCTGACGCCCGAGATTGCTGAGCTCGCGCGTTTAGGCGCCTATACGCCCCGCCACTATGACGTGGAGCCGGGCGACACCCTGATTTCACTCTTCGCGCACCTCGGCATTCAGGATCCGCAGGCGCTTTCCTTCTTTGATGCCGCGCCGAATCTGGAGCCCTTTCTCGCGCTTCAGCCCGGCCAGCACATCACGGCGGGCGTTGCGGATTCGGGCGAACTCGAATTCCTGCGGCTTTACCTCGACGGGCCGCGTCAGGCCGACTCGCGCACGATTGAAGTCTCGCGTATCGGCCGCGAATTGATTTCCGACGTTCTTCCCTTCACCTTCTCCACCATGGATGCGCTCGTGTCCGGAGAGGCGAAGAACGGACTCAACGCCACGGCGAAGGCCCTCAACATCCCCGAGAGCATCGCCGACCAGCTCCTCGCCGTCTGGGACGGCGCCGACGACCCGGTGGCGGCGCTGAAGCCCGGCGCCACGCTGCGCCTCGTTTTCGAAAAGAAATACGCCGACGGACGCTTCGTGAAGGACGGGCAGCTTCTCGCCGCCCAGATCGTCGACGAGGCGGGCGTCCACGAAGCCTTCTGGTTTTCGGACGGCACCCACCCGGGAAGCTTCTATACGCTTGACGGCCGCTCCGCCTCCCAGACCTTCCTTCGCGTGCCGCTCGACATCAAGGACGTGAGTTCTGAATTCGCGCCCCTGAGGCGCCATCCGGTGACGGGAGTGCTCCGTCCCCACAACGGCACGGATCTGCGCGCGCCCCAGGGCTCGCGCGTCCTTGCTGCCGCTGACGGGCGCGTGACGAAGGTGGCCTACGAGGCGAAGGGCTACGGCAATTACGTGCAGATCGACCACGGGCTCGGGCGCACGACGCTTTACGCCCACATGCGGCGCGTTCAGAAAGGGATCCGCCCGGGCGTTCTCGTGAAGAAGGGCCAGCTCATAGGTCTGGTCGGCCGCACGGGCCTCGCAACCGGTCCGCACCTTCACTACGAACTCATGATCGACGGCGTGCAGATCAACCCGGCTACCGCAGATCTCCCCGACACGGAAAACCTCTCCGCCTATCAGCTCGCGCAGCTCCGCGCCCGGGCGCTTCCCATCCAGAAGATGTTTGAGGATGCGGCACGGGAAGAGGGACTGCCCTCGCCCGAGAAGCTCCTTGCCGAAGCGCGCGAAAAGGAAGAAGCCGCTGCGGCAGCCGCGGCCCGCGAGAATAAGGACGACCTCACGGACGAAGAGGCCCCCGCCGAAAACCAGGGCGAGGCGCCCGCTGCGGGCGGGCGCGTGCGTCCGGTGGCGCTTGAGGCAGGAAAAGCCCGGGCGGAAAATCTCGGACGGAGCGGCAAATGATCACGATCGGCGTCATGTCGGGAACGAGCCTTGACGGTGCCGACGCCGTCATTGCGTCCTTCCCCGAGGATGAAGAGGCCCCCATGGCGACCCTCGGCCGCGCCTATCTTCCGATGCCCGGCAAACTCAGGGAGGAACTGAAGGCGCTCGCCCTCGGCACGACGAACGAAATCGAGCGGGCGGGCGACGCCTCGGTCGCGCTCGCCGATCTTTATGCCGCCGTCATCGAAAAGGCGCTTCAGGAAGCGGGCATCCGGCGGGAGGAAGTCGCGGCCGCGGGTCTTCACGGTCAGACCATCCGCCACCGCCCCGAGCGGGGATTCACGCTCCAGCTCAACCACCCGGCCCGGGTCGCCGAACTCACCGGAATCGACGTCATTGCCGACTTCCGCTCGCGCGATGTTGCCGCAGGCGGCGAAGGCGCGCCGCTCGTTCCCGCCTTTCATGCCGGAATCTTCCGGGGAACGTCTCCTGCGGCCGCACTCAATATCGGCGGCATTGCAAACCTCACGCTGATTCCGCCCGAAGGGAGCGATGCGCCTGTGCTCGGCTTTGATACAGGGCCGGGCAATATGCTCCTTGACGCCTGGATGGAAAAAAGCACAGGGCGCGCCTACGACGCGGACGGTGCCTTTGCCGCCTCAGGCGCCGTCATTCCGGAGCTCCTCTCCCGGTGCCTCAGCGACCCGTATTTCGCGCGGCCGGCGCCGAAATCGACCGGGCGCGAGCGGTTTTCGCCCGCCTGGCTCGAGGAGCGTCTCGCCCTGCTCCCTCAGGGGGAAGCCGCCCCGCAGGATGTCGCGGCAACCCTCACGGAACTCACTGCAGCGACCATTGCGGATGCGCTCGCAAAGACCGAGCCCGAAGCGAGGAAGCTTTATGTCTGCGGCGGGGGCGCGCTGAATCACTTCCTGATGAAGCGGCTCGGGAGTACGCTTGAGAAAAGAATCCCCGGCTGCGCCCTTCTGAGCTCAGGGGAGCGCGGGCTCGACCCGATGGAAGTCGAGGGCGCGGCCTTTGCCTGGCTTGCACGCGCCTTTCTCCTCAGAATGCCGGGGAATCTTCCGGCAGTCACGCGGGCGAAGGGGCCGAGAATTCTCGGCGCGCTCTATCCCGCCTGACGGGAAGCCCGCGCTTCGCAAACACCCGTTAAAAAGCCGCCGGAAGCGCAATGCCTCCGGCGGCTTTTCTGAATGCGGTGTTGGAAGGTACGCCCGGGGGCGTCTCTCCTCCGGCGCTTAGACGCTGAAGGAAGAGCCGCAGCCGCAGGTCGTCACGGCGTTCGGATTGTCGATCACGAACTGTTCGCCCGAAAGACCTTCCTTGTAGTCGATCTTGGCGCCCACCAGGTACTGGTAGCTCATCGAGTCGATGAGAAGCTTCACGCCGCCCTTTTCCATCACGGCATCGTCCTCGTTCTGCGTTTCATCGAACGTAAAGCCGTACTGGAAGCCGGCGCAGCCGCCGCCCTGCACGAAAACGCGCAGCTTGAGATTGGGATTGCCCTCTTCGTCCATCAGCTCCTTCACCTTTGCCACAGCAGCATCGGTAAAGGTGATCGGATCAGGCATCAGTTCCGGAACGGCCTCTTCCGTCTTGGGGTTCTGGGCCGTCGTCGTAGTCGCTTCGGTCATTCTTCTTAAATCCTATTGCTTCTCCGGCCCATTCTTTCAAGGGGAACCTGCCGGAGATCTCTGAAGCCCTTCATCCTACACCAGTATCCGGCGCAGAGATAGGGTAAGCCCCAAAGAAAAACCGCCCGGATCCCGAAGGATTGTCGGACGGTTCTTCTTGGAGGCTCTCCCGAAAGAAGCCTTTCGGGAGCGGCGCACGGGAAGCAATCAGCGCTTGGAGAACTGCTTCGCGCGGCGGGCCTTGCGCAGACCAACCTTCTTGCGTTCCACTTCGCGGGCGTCGCGGGTAACGAGGCCGGCGTTGGAGAGAACGGACTTCAGGCCTTCATCGTAGTCGATGAGGGCGCGGGTGATGCCGTGACGGACAGCGCCGGCCTGGCCGGACTCGCCGCCGCCGGCGACGTTCACCATGATGTCGAACGTTTCGACATTTTCGGTGAGCTGAAGGGGCTGCATGACGATCATGCGGCCGGTTTCACGCTGGAAGTACTGTTCGAGCGGGCGGCCGTTGATCACGATCTTGCCGGTGCCGCGCTTGATGAACACGCGCGCGACGGAGCTCTTGCGACGGCCGGTGCCGTAGTTGTAGTTGCCGATCATCTTTTCAAGCCTCTATTAGAGATCCAGAACCTTGGGTTGCTGAGCCGTGTGCGGGTGTTCGGCGCCGGCGTAGATCTTGAGCTTCTTGATCATCGCATAGCCGAGCGGTCCCTTCGGAAGCATGCCCTTGACAGCGATTTCGAGGGCGCGGCCGGGGTGCTTTTCCTGCATTTCGCGGAAGGTCGTCTCATAGATGCCGCCGGGATAGCCCGTGTGGCGGTAGTACGTCTTCTTCGTCGCCTTTTCAGCGGAGAGGACGAGCTTGTCAGCGTTGATCACGACGATGAAATCGCCCGTGTCGACGTGCGGAGTGAATTCGGGCTTGTGCTTGCCGCGCAGGCGCAGCGCGATTTCGCTGGCCAGACGGCCGAGCACCTTATCACTGGCATCGACCACGAACCAGTCGCGCTTAACCTCAAGCGGCTTGGCCGAGAAGGTCTTCATTGCGTTCACCTAATGGTTGCTTATGAGGAAATCCGTCCGCCCGACCCCGCTGCCGGATGGCGCCGGCCGCTGAATCTGCTACTAGGCAGGATGGCTTTCGCTCTTAAAAATTGGATTCTTTTATGCGTTCCTTCCTCACCGAACGGCCGGATGCCGTCAGTTCGGGAAAAACGCATGCATTCTTTGTCTTGCCCGGAAGTCCGTCAGGGGCGGCGCCAGTGGAAACCGAAGATGGGGTAAGCAATCCGCCCGGACCTCTCGAGTCAAGGGAGCGGATTTTACTCAATTGGAAAGAGCGTGTCCACTCGTACGGGCGGTTTTTCTTTCGGCCTTCCCTCCGCGCTCCCCTTTCGGTCAGAGCCCCTGCTTCGGGAGCGACTCGAGGTAGGAGCTGAAGCCCCCGAGGAACATCTGCGTCGCCATCATGGCAAGGAGAAGCCCCGTCAGGCGCTCGAAGGCGAGCGTGAGCTTTTCGCCCATATGGCGCTCGAGCCAGTCGGCGGAGGCGAGAACCGCGAAGCTCGCCGCGCACGTGATGAAGACGACGAGCCCCCACTCGAAGAGCCGGTCGGGCTGGCTCGCCGCGAGCATCATGATGGTCGCAATGGTCGAAGGACCGGCAATCGCCGGAATCGCGATCGGAACGATGTAGGGTTCGCCCCCCGGCGTTTCGCCGAAAACGCCTTCCTTGGTCGGAAACACCATGCGGATCGCCATCAGCATGACGATGACGGAGCCGCCGATCGAGAGCGCGGCGTCGGAGAGGCCGACGGCGGCAAGGAAGGGGCGGCCGAAGAACATCGCGAGGAGGAGCATCCCCATCGCGATCATGCATTCGCGGAAAAGCACGCGCACGCGCCGGTTGTTGGGCACGCCCTTCATGCAGCTGATCGTGATCGGAATATTGCCGAGAGGGTCCGCCATCAGCACCATCAGCATGAGGCCGCCCCAGAAACTGTATTCCATAGCGGTCTATCCTCCTCAAAGAACCCGCGGGAAAAAACTCAAAACCCGGATCCGGCGCGGGAGGCCGGACCCGGGAATTATCGGGACAGAATGCGTTCGGGGGGAGTGCCGGCGGTCCATGAAGAAGAAGCCGGCATTCCTCAAAGGCTGATCTTAGGCTTTGGCAGCCTTTTCCGCCTTGCCTTCGGGCGCTTTTTCAGCTTCGGGCCCCGCCTTTTTGTCAGTCTTATCTGCGGGCTTCACGTCAAGCTCCGGGAGCTCGGCCGCCGCCTTTTCGACCGCAGCCTCGACGGCTTCGGCCATGCGCGCGGGATCGGGCTCTTCGGGAGCGGGCGCTTCAGCCTTCTTTTCGCTCTCTTCGCTTTCCTTCGGCTCTTCGACGGGCGCAGCCGGCGTCTGAGGCGCCGGGGCGGCCTCGGGAGCAGGAGCCGGGGCAGGCGCCGGAGCCGGTTCGGGCTGAGGTTCGGGTTCCGGTTCCGGAACCGCCTCGAGCTCATAGGGTTCGCCCGCCATGGCGGCCGCCACGATCGGCTTGAGCTTTTCCGTCCGCTCGGCATTCATCTGTCCGAGACGCAGGCGGCGGTAGAGGACGTCCTCGGCCGTGCGCGCGCCTTCGTTGTCGCGCGCATAGAGCGCGTAGGCCACGACCTCGGCGTCGGCCATGGGGCCTGCAGCGGCCGCCTGCTCGATCGCCTCGGCGTCGAACGCGTCGTCGTTCACGATGGGGAGCGTCTTCGTCACGCAGAGGCGCGCCGGAACGAGGTGCATCAGGGTGGCTTCAAGGAGCGCATCCTGCGCCATCAGGCGGTAGGAGGTCCACTTGCCGCCCGCCACGGTGATCATGTTGCCGAATTCAGGAATGACCGCATGCTCGCGCGAGGCCTTCGCGGTGGAGCCTCCCTCGGGCGCTCTGAGAAGCGGCCTCAGGCCCGCAAAGGAGGCCTTCACGTCGGCGCGGCTCACGGGCTTGGCGAGGTACCCGGCCGCGGTCTCAAGGAGGAAGCTGATTTCGTCTTCCGTCGCCTGCGGATTCCAGTCGGGCTCCCGCTGCTCGACGTCGGTCGTGCCGACGATCGTCATGCCGTGCCAGGGGATGCAGAAGAGGACGCGCCCGTCGCGGGTCTTCGGGATGAGCATGCCCGAGTCGCCCGGAAGGAACGAACGGTCGAGAAGAATGTGCGAGCCCCTCGAGCAGCGCACGATCGAGGGCGCATCGGGGTCCACCATGCGGCGGATCGAATCCGTCCAGACGCCCGTGCAGTTGAAGATCATGCGCGTGCGGATCCGGTACGGCTCGCCCGTTTCCTTGTCGGTCGCGGTGAGGGCCTGAATCCAGCCGCCCGTGCGCTCGATCGCGGTCACGGGCATGTAGTTGAGGCACGCGGCGCCGTGCTGGTTCGCGGTGCGGATCAGCGCAATATTGAGGCGGGCGTCGTCAAACTGCCCGTCAAAGAATTCAACGCCCCCCATGAGGCCCTCGGTGCGCACGCCCGGAAGACGCGCCGCGGCGGCATCCGCCTTCAGGGACTTCGTGCGCCCGAGCGAGGCCTTGCCCGCCATCATGTCGTAGAGCGCCAGGCCGACCGTATAGATTTCGCGCTCCCACTTCTTGAAGCACGGCAGCACGAAGGTTTCCGGATGGACGAGATGCGGCGCATTATTGATGAGCACCTTGCGCTCGTGGAGCGCCTCGGTAACGAGCCCCCAGTCGCGGGGATTCTTCATGTAGCGCACGCCGCCGTGGATGAGCTTCGTCGAGCGCGAGGAGGTCCCGGCCGAAAAATCCTGCGCATCAAGAAGCAGGGTCGAGAGGCCTCTCGACGCCGCGTCCACTGCGATGCCGGCGCCCGTCGCGCCGCCGCCCACAACGACGACGTCCCAGAGGGGATCCGCCTTCACGCGAGCAAGCGCCTCAGCGCGCGAAAGGGGCTTCAGAGCCTTTTCGCCCTCGGGCGCGGTCTTGGTCTTCAGAGCATCAGTCATAAGTCTCAGTTCCACTTGCGGGCGCGGCCGACGGCGCGCGTCCATTGGTTCAACAAAAATCCTCTCCGGTCGGCGCTCATCGCGGGTTCAAAGACCCGCTCAGCGCGCCAGAGCGCTTCAATTTCGCCGGCATCCTGCCAGAAGCCGACGGCGAGTCCGGCAAGGTACGCCGCGCCGAGCGCCGTGGTCTCCGTCTGCGCGGGCCGGATCACGGGGACCCCGGTGATATCGGCCTGAAACTGCATGAGGAGGTCGTTTGCCGCGGCGCCTCCGTCAGCGCGGAGCTCCTTCACCGGATGAAGCGCATCGCGCGCCATGGCTTCGAGCACCTCCGCGCTCTGGAAGGCAATCGCCTCGAGCGCCGCCCGCGCAATATGCGCCCGGTTGGTTCCGCGCGTGAGGCCGATCAGGCACCCTCTCGCGTCCGGGTCCCAGTGCGGGGCGCCGAGCCCCGTGAAGGCCGGGACGAAGTAGACGCCGCCGGAATCCTTTACCGACCGCGCGAGGGGCTCAATCTCCTTCGCGCGCTTCACGAACCCCATCTCGTCGCGCAGCCACTGCACGACGGCGCCCGCAATGAAGACGGAGCCTTCGAGCGCATAGCTCGGGGGTTCGCCGCCGATCCGGTAGGCCGCGGTCGTAATAAGCCTCGAGACGCTCGCGCGCGGCTCGCTGCCGATATTCATGAGAAGAAACCCGCCCGTTCCGTAGGTGTTCTTTACCGTTCCCGGATGGAAGCACGCCTCGCCGAAGGCCGCCGCCTGCTGGTCGCCGGCAACGCCCGCAATCGGAATCGCCGCCCCGAACCATTCCGGATCCGAATATCCGGCAGCCTGCGAGCTCGGGATGATCTCCGGCAGGATTTCCGCCGGAATGCGGAAGATGTCGAGAAGTTCGTCGTCCCACTGCCCGGAGCGCAGGTCGCAGAGAAGCGTTCTCGAGGCGTTGGTGATGTCGGTCGCGTGAAACGCTCCCTTCGTGAGCTTCCAGATGAGCCAGGCGTCGATCGTGCCGAAAAGGATCTCTCCCTTCTGAGCGCGCTCGCGCGCACCCGGCACATGGTCGAGAATCCACTCAATCTTGGTGGCGGAAAAATAGGGGTCGAGCCTCAGGCCCGTCTTTCCGGCGACGAGCGGTTCGAAGCCCTCGGCTTCGAGCGCCTCCACGCGCTTCGTCGTGCGCCGGTCCTGCCAGACGATGGCGGGCGAAACGGGCTCGCCCGTGACGCGGTCCCAGAGGACCGTCGTTTCGCGCTGATTGGTGATGGCGAGCGCGGCGATGTCCTTCCCGGAGAGACCGGCCTTCTTCAGGCACTCGCGGGCAACCGCAAGCTCTGTTTCCCAGATTTCCGCGGCATCGTGCTCAACCCAGCCCGGATTCGGGTAATGCTGGGCGAATTCGCGCTGAGCGAGCGCCACCGTCCCGCCGCGCCGGTCGAAGATCAGCGCGCGCGAGCTCGAAGTACCCTGGTCGAGCGCAAGGATGTAGTCGTTCATCGTTCGGGAACCGCCGTTTGTGCGCGCAGAAATGAGAAAGCCCCGGGGCTTCCGGGGCTCTTTCTGGGCTGGAAATCCATCTGACTTCCATTGTATGAGGACTTAGGTCCCGGGGAGCTTAACGATCCCCTGAACCCGAACAATCCCTCAGTCCCGTTACTTGGCGGCTTCCGCCTTCGCGTCGGCGGCATCAGCTTCCGGCGCTTCAGACTTTTCCGTGCTTTCGCCGTAGTCCGAATCCTCGACGTCGTCTTCGTCGATGTCTGCCGCATAGAGCTGAGCGGCGGTTTCGGGCTCAATCTGCGCTTCGGCAGGCTTCACGGCATCGAGCTTCACGACGCGGGCGGCGTCGATGAGAAGACGAAGCGCCTGGTTCACTGCCTCGGGGCTCCCGAAGAAGTCCGCGATGTCGCTGTCGATCTTCACCATCGCGTTGCGGGCGAAGTCGGAACGCTCGGCAAAGCGGCGCGTATCGTAGGCGCGGGCGCGGGGACCCGTGCGCACGCCGAAGTCCTCGCGGCGGCCTTCGCCGAAGCGGTGTCCGCCGGGCTTTCTGTCAAAGCGCGGACGATCGCCGAAGGAGCGGCCTTCGCCGAAGGGCTTCCTGTCGCCGAAGGAGCGGCGCTCGCCGAAATCACGGCGGTCCGAGCGGTCGAAGCGGTCATTGCGGTCCGAACGGTCAAAGCGCGGACGATCGCCGAAGGGCTTCCTGTCGCCGAAGGGGCGGCGGTCGCCGAAATCGCGGCGATCAGAACGATCGGAGCGGTCGAAACGGTCAAAACGATCGAAGCGGTCGGAACGTCCGCGGCGGTCTCCGTCCTCGCCGTCGAAGGAGCGGCGCGGACCCTTGTCCTGCCAGGGCTTGTTATCCATAGCCATTCTATTTATCTCTCTGAAAAATAAAGAATCAGTATTCCAATACCCCATCGGGCGCGGGGCATCTCTCAAAACGGAATACGTTGGTCAAAAGAAAAGTGTGTGAAAGAAGTCAGTCTGAAAAGGTTTCGCGCTTCGCCGCGCTATCGAATGTCGAAAGGCATGGGGTCGAATGAATGCCGCTGCCCCGGAGGAAGCACCTTGGCGGGAAACAAAATGCCCGAGGCGCCTTCTGATCATTGAACAATCGCTTCGCCATTGAAATCCTGCGGAATTCCCTCAGGAGGGATCCGGATCCAAGCGGGCCGCTTCACAATCTGAAAGGTATTGACGCCTGAGGACGGGGGCCGGAAGCGCTTCGTTTGAAAACGCCCCTGCCGTGCCGGTTCTTTAAAAAAAGCATGCCTCAGCGCGCGGTGCGTATTTTAAAGGATTCTGTCCGGACCAATGCGCCTTTTTAGCCCCCTTGAGACTTGGGACAAGTCGTTACGAAAGTGACGCCGACGGGGACAGGGAAAGCAGATACACTTTGATTAGGGATAACCGAAAAGAATTTCTTTTTCCGGTCTTTCTTCCCTACCAGCTCAGAACAACAAAAAGCGAGGTTCCTATGGCTGCCCAGATCATCTTTCATGGCATTAACCGCTCCCCCGCCGTCGAAACGGCTGTGAACGAGAAGGTTGCCGCGCTCCAGAAGTTTGACAATCAGCTCGGGCCCTGCAAGGTAACAGTCACTCAGGAAGGTCATCAGACGATGGGCGCCTTCACCATCCGCATTGATCAGTCCGCGTCGGGCAAGAACCTCATCGTCACCCGCACGAACCAGGATGTGATGGCTGCGCTCAACGAAGCCTTCGATACGCTGCGCCGCAGCGTCGTCGAGGAAGCCGACAAGCGTCGTCAGCGCTAAGGATCTGACCTTCAGGCGCGCGGCCTGATTTTCATCCACTGAAGATGAGGCTGCGCAGAAGCCGGATGCTCCGTAAAGCGGGCGTCCGGCTTTTTTCTTCTCCGGCGCGGATGCCGGAAAAAACAAAGGCCCGTACGACATCAACGCGTGCGGGCCAAACGACTGGTGGAGGATAGCGGGATCGAACCGCTGACCTCTTGCATGCCATGCAAGCGCTC
>NZ_CALDXB010000084.1 GCF_937923675.1 uncultured Sutterella sp.
GTACTGTCGGCGAAGTGGAAAAACTGGCTTTCCGAATTTATGGAAGCCCCCTTAATACTATTGATCTTGGTTTTAATCTCAATCGAGTTTCCTATCTTATCCGCCCTGATCTGTCCGTCAAATGTGGCCACACCCGGAACCAAAATAAAATCGGGAGCCGAGACAGGAGAACTTAGAGAAAACGATTGATGTTGATCATCAACCTTTAAATTAATATTCGCCGGAAGCGCTGAACCATTACCTTCTTGAATTTGCAATATACCAGGAAGGTCGCCAAGGTTAATGCTCCCTGGATTCAGGTGATCTTGTCCATACGTTTTAGACCAGTTTTTATTAATAGCCTGATAGAGAACAGACCCCAGATTCAACTCATCGCCATTCTTAAGAGCGGCATTCAACGCAACAGTTGACGGGTTTCTACTTTTTGCGGGAGTTTTATCTGCATTTACGGCAGGCTGGAAACCAGCATTTAAATCAATTACATTAGCGTTTACCCCCCCCCCCCGCATAAAAGAATAATAGCTGCAGAACAAGCCATAAAAACAGGCGACTTCCTGTCGTTAAAATGGCTTACCTTATTATTTACCTGATAATCCTTCTTCATGATTTAATATCAAAATAAAAATTAAATTCTGTTGTTGGAGCAAGATGAATCGTATTTATTGATAAATGCTATTCACCTATCTTCATCGATAGCACCAAGGATTCTATCAGTGTAAACAGCAAGTGTCTCCGCAACATCACTTATTTGAAGAAGGTAGAGCAAAAGACTTATACTTAATTGAGTACCAGAGTAATTACATATATATCAACATGCTAAATTGATTCCATCAAAACAATCACATTTCCGTACGGCAATAAGAATGAGCCTCCGTAAACAGATTTGTAACTAAAAGATAATTGAACAAAACATTTTACACATCGCTCTATCGGATTAAATTCGCGCTTAGCGTAAGAGTCTGGAGCAATTAACTTCAATGAAAAACTGCCTGCCTCAGCGAAAAACATACCTGTTAAGGCAACGGGAAACAGAACATGCAGATAAATCGTTGCTTTTAGGCACAGTGACATTTATGGTTGTTTGCAAAAAGCGAAAACCAGCATTTTGAAAATTTAACAGAAAATCCCCGTGCGCCTAGGAGAGTCTTATCCCATTAGTTGAATCAAAAGCCGCTGAAGAGCAAGACAAGGCACTTGCGGGCGTCGCAGCGAAAATATCCGCCCACGTCTGGCGAGTGCCTCAGTCTGATCCGTCTATGCATCAAGTGGAAGAGCCGCCAGCTCGTTCCGTCGATATTTCTGAATTAAAAACCAAATCCCCGTCTTTTCAGCCTGCTGGCCAGAAGAAGCATAAGAAAATACCCTGCGCCGAGAATCGCCGCGAGCGTGCCCGCGGGAATCTGCGCCGGGTAGATGAGCACCTGCCCGAGCCAGTCCGCCCATGAGACGATGGCGCCGCCCAGGAGCGCGGCCGCAAAAAGCTGCGTCTTCACGGTTCTCGCTCCCATCATGAGGGCCATATGAGGGGCGACCAAACCCACGAAGGCGACGGGTCCCATGGCGGCCGTCGAAATGGCGCAGAGAAGCGCGCAGAGCCCGAGAAGCATGAGAGAGGCTTTTCCTAAGGGGAGTCCCCTCGACAAAGCGAAGTCGCGTCCGACCGTGAGGAGCGTCATGCTCCTTGAAACCGCGAGCGCCGCGGCGATGAGAAGCCCGACCCCGAGCGCGAGAAGCCCCGCCGCCTCAGGCGTCGTGCGGTAGGTTGACCCGGAAAGCCACTGCAGAATGAAGTAGTTTTCCATCGTTCCGCGCGAGAGGGAAAGCGTCGTAACGGAGTCAAGGAACGCTGAAAGCGCAATGCCCGAGAGCACGATGATGCCCGGTGAGAAATGGGCACGCCTTGAGAGCAGAAGGAGAACCGCAAGAACAGCGAGGCTCCCGACCAGCGCTCTCAAAGAGCCCGAAGCTCCGACGCTCGCCCCGAACCAGAGCGACCCCGCGACCATCGCGAAGGAAGCTCCCGCCGAAACGCCGAGAATATCGGGCGACGCGAGGGGATTCCGTATGAGGCGCTGCAGAATCACGCCGGCAGCGGCAAGTCCCGCGCCGGCGGCAAGCGCCGTCACGAGCCTCGGGCCTCTGAGGAGCAGTTCATAGTCCCCGGCAAGCCCGAAGGTCCAGCCTTCCCCGCGGCTTACAAGGAAGAGATTCATGAAAAGAACGCCCGCGAGCGCGATCGCCAGCACGGCGACGCCTGATTTCGAAAGCGTTTTCCCTGCCGAAACCAGACTCTCCTTGCCGGTTCCCGAGGCTTCAGCCGAAAGCGAACTCATCTGCCGGCGAACGATCCAGATGAAGATGGGCGTGCCCACCACCGCCGAGACCACGCCCGTCGGAACGATGTCGCCCGTGACGGAGGAGAGCCAGATCGCCGTGCCGTCCGTTGCCGTGAGAAGCGCCGCGCCGATCAGAATGCTCGCGAGGAGCTGCCGGCCGGGCGAGCGGAATCCCGCCGCCCGCGCAATATTGGGGGCAATGAGGCCCGTAAAGTTGATGACGCCCGCTGTCGTGATGAAGGCTGCGACGAGCCAGACTCCAAGAGCCGTGAGCGCGATGAAGACCGGCACGACCGGAAGACCTCTTGCACGCGCCCCTTCGTCGCCGAGCGAAATGAGGGCGAGCGCTCTCGGCGCAAAAAGGAGAATCAGCAGGATGACGGGAAGCGTTCTCGGGAGTAGCCATTCAAGCCCGCTCCAGCCGTTCTGCGAAAGGTCGCCCGCGCCCCAGAGAAAGACATTCTGGATGAAGTCCGCGTGAAGAAGCACCACCGCGGTCGCAATCGCGCCGAAGAGGAGATTCACGACCATGCCGGAAATGACAAGGGTTACGCCCGTCATGTTTCTCGGTCCCGTAATGAGGACGATGAGCCCGAAGGCGAGGAGCGCACCTGCAAATGCGGCGGCGAGCAGCCATTCGCTTGCGGCCTCCGGGAAGAAGGCGGAGAGAACGACGATCGCGAGCCACCCGCCCGACGAGGTGCCGAGCGTGAGGGGCGAGGTCATCGGGTTCTGCGTCAGCTGCTGAAGAAGACACCCGACCAGACCGAGAATGACGCCCCCGAAAATAGCGGCGGCAAGTCTCGGGAGCGTCCCGTATGCGTAGTAGTAGGCGTCAAAGCTCCCGGCCTTCGCCGGATGAAGGAGAAGGTCGAGGCAGTCCGTAAAGGAAAGCGGATTCTCGATCGTAAGCGCAAGCGCGATCCCGACGGCAAAGAGAATACCGGGGATGGCGATGAGCGCGCCCGCGGATTTGAATCCCAATAAAGATTGCTGCGTCATTGCCCGGCTCCCGGAGCAAGGGTGAGAAGCGCATCCGTGATGCGCCTGGCCGTCACGAGAATCGAAGGCGCCCCGCCGTGACTCCAGTAAGGTTCCGCTGCGGCTACGCGGCCTTTTCTCGCAAAGGGCGTTGCGCACCAGAGAATGGAATTGAGGACCTTCTTTTCCATCGCAAAGGGACGGATGTAGACCACGTATGCGTCCGTATAGTCCTTGAGATCCCGGATCCGCACCTGCGTGAGTCCGTAGCTCGCATTAGGACGCTCGAGCGGCTGCCGGATGTCCATCTTCCTCAACACATAGCCGCAGATCGAATTGGGCGTATAGACAAAGAGCGTCGTGAGGCTCGAAAAGCGGATCACCTGTACTTCAGGCGCCGTCCCGAAAGCGCGCTTCACTTTGTCTCTGAGTTCAGCGATCCCTGCCTGGATCCTGGCGATTTCTTCCTCTGCCCGGGCTTCCCTGCGAAAGAGCCTGCCGAGCTCGCGAAACTGAGCGATCGCGGTTTCGGCTTCGCCTTCAGCACTATCTGCCCTGTAGTTTTCAAAGAGAAGGACCGGCGCAATGCCTTTCAGCTGCGGAAGAAGATCCTCCTGCGTAGGCCCGATCAGAATGAGGTCGGGCTTCAATTCCGCGATCCGCTCGAGATTGGGTTCTGCCCGCGTCCCCACGTCGACGATCCCGTCGGGGAGCGCGGGCTCCCTCACCCATTCGGCCCAGGACGCGATGTCTGCGGCGCCGGCCGGGCGGATACCGAGACCCACGAGATTCTCAAGGATGTCCCACTGGAGCGCCACGACGCGCTGAGGAACCTGCGTGAATTCATGAACGCCGCGGGAGTCGCGGATGATGATTGCTTCCCCTTCGCCGGCAAAAGCCGGGGAAAGCGGAATTCCCATGAGAGGAAGAAGAGCCGCGCCGAGAGACGCTTCAACCAGTCTGCGGCGCCCGAGCTTGAAGGAAGACGTCACTCGCATACGACCGCCACCTGGAGAGGTTCCTTGTGGAGCGCCGCATAGGCCTTGGGCGGCATCGGATGCTTCATGAGCTTCACGTCAATTTCAAAGAGCGCCCGGAGGTTCTTTTCGTCTTCGAGCATGTCGGCGGAGCCTTCAAAGAGGACGTGTCCTCCCTTCATGGCAACAATGTGCGTGGCAAAGCGGAGGGCGAGATTGATGTCGTGAATGATCGCGATGACGCCCCGGCCCTCCTCGCGGCAGATTTTCTCGAGAAGCGCGAGGACGCCGTACTGGTGCCGCACGTCCAGCGCGGACGTCGGTTCGTCAAGAATCATCACGGGCGAGGCCTGGGCGAGGAGCATCCCGATCCAGACGCGCTGGCGCTCGCCCCCCGAGAGGTCGTCCGCAAAGGCGCGAGCGAACCGGCTCGTTCCAGTGGCTTCGAGCGCCGCGTCGATGGCGCGCTCGTCCTCGTCGCGCCACCGGCCGAAAAGCCCGCGCCAGGGGTAGCGCCCGAGGCGGACGAGCTCGCGGCAGATGAGGCCCGCCGATGCGGGAAGCTTCTGCGGAAGAAACGCCACCTCGCGCGCGCGGTCGCGCTCGGAGAGTGCAAAAAGGTCCTTGCCGTTCAGCATCACCTTCCCGGCGTCAGGTTCCACAAGGCCGGAGATGACGGAAGCGAGCGTGGATTTGCCCGACCCGTTGTGACCGAGGATGAGCGTCATCTTGTTGGTCGGGATGGTGAGGTGATCTATGGAGAGAATGGTTCTGCCGTCTCGAACCATGCGGATGCCGGAGAGTTCGTACATGGGAAAGCCCGGATGAAAAGTTGGATGGCAAAGTGCCGCCCGGAGATGAGGATCCCCGGGCGGCTTTGAGGCTGATGACTCTGAGTCAGAGCTCAGATTCGGGCATTACCAGTTGTAGGAAAGCGACCCGCGGACCACGCGGCCTTCGCCGTAGTAGGCCGTCTTCCAATCACTGCCAGCGACATAGCGTTTATCCAGGATATTCGAAGCCGTACCTACAAACTTCCAGTTGCGGTTGAATTCGTAGACAACGTTGGCATCCCAGAGAGTTGCTGAATCGACTTTGAATTGCGTATTGGTATCATGCGTGGATCCAAGATACCGAATGCCATTGCCGATAGTGAGCTGAGGGAGTCCGAAATCCGCAAAATTGTAGGAAACCCATGCCGAAACCAGGTGCTTCGGAGATAGCTCCGCTTCATCGTGCCAGTTGCCGTATGCATCCTGATACCACGGCTTAGTGACTTCCTGGAACGTATATGAGGCATTCAGAATCAGACTCTTTGTGAGCGCAGCCTGCATCTGAACTTCGACGCCTGTTGCCTCTTTTTCGGCGACCGGCACCTGCATCAATGCTCCGTCAAGAACGCCTTGAGCAAGTGCATTCTTCTGCTTCAACCGGAACCAAGCCACATTGAAATAACCATCGAGCCATTCAGGAGTGAATTTCACACCGGCCTCGATTTGTTTTGTTTCAATCGGTTCTGCAAGATAATTCCCGAACGTATACACATTGTTTTCAGTTTTTCCAATTTTGACTGTAGATGCATTCGTAAAGAATGCTTCTGAATAGTTCACATATGGAGAAATACCGAATGGACCGAAATACATTGCACCCGCATTCCAGGAAAGCTGGCCTTTATCCATGGAATCTTTGGTGTTTTCAGAACCTGTTTCTTCATTTAACGCATCAATCTTCACAAAGTCGTATCGCAGGCCTCCTTTCAACAAAAGAGTTTCATTCCACGTTGACTGCGCCTGAGTGTAAAGGCCCAGCTGCTGCTTTTTGATGTTGTTATTCCAGACAGGAATCTCGTCGTCAGAAGGCATTCCGGTATGTGAAGGATGGAAAGGATCTGCATTGGCTAATGTAGTACCTAATCCATTTCCGACCCATTTATTTTTGTGATGCTGGTAATCGAAGCCCACCTGAGCAATAGAATCGAAATTACCTGTATACCAATGTCCAGTCAAATTATTATCGAAGGTGAAACTCACCTCAGTGCCATCATTCAGAAGCGTGCCGCGATATAACCCATCAGGGCTCGGCGAACTTGCAGAATCAAACGAGCCATAAGCAGCTGTGGATCGCAAAAAGAGATCCGTGTACTTGCCCGTAAAATTCTGCTTGTATTCAACGTTGTCATTGAAGGCGTGCTTGAATTCCCAGCCGAAAGTCACCTGATCCTTATCGTACCTGTCATGTTCCGGATCTCCGTAATTGGTCCCATACGGAATCATGTGACCATTGCGAGGAACCACAGTGCCCCAAGCAGGCATAAAGGCATTGCTCGGCGTCTTCTTGTCCTTGAGGTAGCTGGCAAGCAGCGTCAGCGACGTTTTTTCAGAGATGTCGATCGTAAAGCTCGGAGCAATGTAAGCGCGCCAGCCGTCAACGTCATCCACGAAGGAATCCTCGCGGTTCGCCATCGCGACGAGGCGATAGCGCTTTGAGCCGTCTTCGCTCGCGAAATCCGAAATATCGAGCCCGCCCTGAATGAACTTCTGGGTGCCGGCAGTCACCGTCACAGAGTGCTGCGGAGTCTTCGTCGGCTTCTTCGTCACCAGGTTGACCACGCCGCCCGGCTGTGAGTCGCCGTAAAGCGATGATGCCGGACCGGAAACGACTTCAACGGCCTCGAGACCGAATGGCTCAACCGTGGTATCAAAATAGCCTTCCTGATATTGAGTCTGTCCGTCAAGTAGCGTCGTTACGGGGAAACCGCGCATACGAATCCAGTTCGAGTCATAGTCGGCACCGTAAGGGTTGACAAAGCCCGGCGTATAGCGAAGCGCATCATCGACCTTGCGAAGGATCTTGTTGTCCAGCTCTTCGTGACTGATGACGTTCACCGTCTGCGGCGTTTCCTCAGTGGAGGTATCAATTTTCAGCGCCTCAGCCGTGACGCTCACGGCTTCGACTGTTTTGTAATCGTCCGCGGCCTGCGCGGAGAGCGCAAAGGCGGCAGCGGCAAGAGCAACGGCGGCAGGGAGCTTGCCGAGAGAGATGTTTTTCTGACCTTTGATCATTTCTTTGGCGTGCGTTGTGAACGCTTTTACAAATAGGAATGAGTCTCATTCTATTTGCGCGTCGTAAACGACCATTGCAGAAGCCGCCAAAATAGTCGTCGATATACGACATGGAGGCCTGAAAATGCTTCGCGCGGGATGGCTTCATACGTTCTGCCGCCCTGTCTTTCTAGGAAACTCAGAAAACATCGGATGTTCGGATGACTTGATGACCGATTTTGTCGTCAGTAAACAACTTTTCTGCATGCGCCCGCTTCCGAGCGGACTTCTGACACCTTCCCAACTATTTTTTCTTTCCTACTTGCAAACGATTCTCATTTGCGATATAGTTCATCTCACTGGAACGAAACGCGCCGCGCACAGGAACCAAGGGGTCGGTTCCGCGGCGCAGAAGAGCTCCTCTACGGTGAAGCGGGGAAACTTCACTTTGAGCTCTTTTTCTTCCGAGAGTCTCCTGCTCGGTTCGTTCCTTGCCTCTGATGGGAGGCCGCGTGTTTCTTGGTCCGCGGCCTCCCATTTTTCTTTTCTGTTCTCAATATGAGCGAGCCGCGGAAGCGCACTGCGCCTGCGGCTCTTTCAATTTCGCGTTTCTGATCATCAGACTGCGGACGTCAGTCCGAAAAGCGAAGCCGCTCGGCGGTCCGGGTGCTCCGCTTCACAATGAAGAAGAAGACGAGGGAAAGCAGCCACGTCCCCGTCATCCAGCCGATGTAGCCGAGGTAGATGGCATCCATGGAAACGCCTGCCGCAAGTCGGCTCACGACAAAGTTGGGGATGCCGGATCCCACGTAGCAGGAGAGATAGAGCGCCGCAATGACGCCCGCGCGCTCGCGAAGCGTCGAATCCTGAAGCAGGAACTTGACGCCCAGGGTCGACGTGGCTCCGGAACACGCGCCGCTCAGGATGAGCGCCGTTAGGAAGAGCGACGGATGCCCCGTTTCAAGGAAGCAAAAGAGCAGCGCGCCGGCAATTGTGAAGCAAGTAACCGCTATCGGGAAAACGCGCGAGGGCTTGAGGCTACCCACCATGAAGCCGGCGGCCGCATTCGGAACAATGAGCCCCATGTAGACGATCGCCGCATACATCGTGCTCGTGGCGCCGAAGGCGGTTTCAGCTAGCTTTGCCGAAAAGCCCTGAAGGAAGCTTCCGAGCCCCCAGGTGCCGAGCATGGCGAAACCGGTCACGAGAAAAATGCGCCAGAGTCTTCCGGGGAGCGCGACCTTCGGAATCAGAACCTCGACCAGCGTTTCAGTACCCGGAGGGATGGTTTCCTCCGCCTTCCAGACGAGCGCAGCAAGAAGCACGCAGATGACGACGAAGCTCATGAACATCACGTCGATATCGACGAGCCCGTAGGCCGTGAGAACGCCCGAGAGGAGCGTCCCGATGGAGAGGCCGACATTGGGGCCTCCGGCCGTGAGCGCCGTTCCGATCCAGGCATGCTTCTTCGGCGAACAGTCGACGATCCACGACATGGCGGCCGACGATGCGAGCCCGCAGGCAATGCCCTGCGTGAAGCGCGCAATGTAAAAGAGCGTGGTATCCGTCATCACCGCATAGCACCAGCAGGAAACGGCGGCCCAGCCGATGGTGATGAGCGTTACCCAGCGGCGCCCCAGGGCGTTCGAGAGGCGCGCGAAGAAGACGAGCGTGACGATGCAGCCGAAGAAGTAGCTCACCACCGTCATGGCAACCTCTGCGGTCGTGAGTCCCATTTCACCCGCCCAGACGCCGATCAGCGGAATCGGAGCGGACGAGAAGATGAAGCAGCAGATGAGAACAAGGGACGCGGCAAAAAGCGTGAAGCTTCTGCGCGAATCGGAAATCCGCGCGCGTCGGCTGAGGTCTACTTCGGACATGGCGCTCTTGGGGAAAGGTCGAGCCTGGGAGGCTGAAGAAAAGCCCATTATGCGCCGCAGAGCGTCTGAAAGCGCGATCCTCAGAATCCTTCTTCGGTTTTGAATCCGAAAAACGAAAAAAACTGTCTGCACCGGCCCCGGGAAGGAGGTGCAGACAGTTTTTAGATGTGAAGGATGAGATCTCAGGCTGCGGGCGACGTTTCCGTCTTGGCAGGCGTGATCGCGGCAACGGGTTCTCCGGCCTCGCGGCTCTGGAAGTAAGTGGCGACGATCGGACCGGTCAGGTTGTGCCAGAGGGCGCCGACAGCCGAGGGCAGCGCCGTCATCGGATTCGCGGCAAAGTGCACGGAGGCGAGCGCCACGCCGAGAGCCGAATTCTGCATGCCGACCTCGAAGCAGAGGGCGCGGCATTTGGCGGCATTCATGCCCGTCATGCGGCCGATCACGTAGCCGAGGCCCATGCCGACGGCGTTCTGGATGGCAACCACGAGGAAGGCGACGAAGCCTGCGTTCACGATGCTCGACTTGGTCGACGCAACCACGGCGGCGATGATGATCACGATGGCCGTCACGGAGATGAGCGGCAGCGCGCAGGTGACATTCTCAACACGGTCGCCGAAGATGCGGTGAATCAGAACGCCGGCGCCGATCGGAACAAGGATCACCTGGACGATCGAGAGGAACATCGCGGTCGGGTCGATCGAGAGCCATTCGCTCGCAAAGGCGTACATCAGGGCGGGCGTCACGACAGGCGCCATCAGCGTCGTGCAGGACGTGATCGTGACGGAGAGCGCCACATCGCCGCGGGCGAGGAAGGTGACGACGTTCGAGGCCGTTCCGCCCGGGCAGCAGCCGAGGAGCATCAGGCCGACGGCGAGGTCGGGCGGCAGATCAAAGGCCTTGCAGAGCACGAAGGCCGAGAGCGGCATGATCGTGAACTGCGCAATGATGCCGATGAACACGTCCTTCGGGCGGGAAAAGATTTCGCGGAAGTCCGAGGTCGTGAGGGTGAGGCCCATGCCGAACATGACGATGCCGAGAAGGAAGGGTACCCAGGGACCAGCAAGTACGAATACTTCCGGAAATAGGAAGCCGAGGACGCCGGTGGCGACGACCCAGAGAGCGAACGTCTTGTTCACGAAGTAACTGATTTTCCGGAGAGTATTCATCATTTTTCAAATTGCAGAGGACGTTGTTGGCGTCCATGCTCCCTGTTGGCGACTAAACCTGAACCCGAATATGGTCATGGCGCGTCTCTTGAAGTTCAAATGGATGGGGATTGAGCCTGCGCATCAGCAGGAGAAAAAGTCCCGCTTGCTGCGCCGCTGAGAAGCAACTTTACGCGAAATTCAGAATTTCGCAATGCAATTTTCTAGATCTTAAGAATTAATTTTCTTGTATATTAAGATCATCGTGATGAAATTCAATTAATACTGCAAAGAATCCCTAGCGGTTTTCCCCAACTCCTGCGCTTGTTCCCGCGCATTTCCTTCACTCCGGATGCGGATGCAAAGCACTCGCCTTCATTCGCCTTGATCCTCATCAAACAATGAAAACTCTGAAGCCGGCTTCATGCTCATTCGTCGCAATCGCTATTGCGAATCGTTCTCATGTGAGGCATACTTCACCTCAAGCAAGACAGCTTGATCCACTACGAGAAGCCAGGGGTCGGCTTCGTGGATCCAGGCCTCCGGGCGGGTGCAATGCCTGCCCCCTGAAGCGAGGCGCTGTCTTGGGGTCTCCTGGAAGGGGATGGCGCAGAAGCGCCATCCCCTCTTTTTTCGCCCTTTTCCGGGGACGAGGAGCCCCGCACGCATGCCGCATGAATGCAAAAAGCCCGACCGCGGCTCTTCTGGAACCGCCCGGGCTCGTATTCAATATCATGGATGTTTGGTCCGGGGGGAAGCCTCAAGCCCGGAGTCAGACTCCGGTCTACCCGCAGGAACGATTTCCCCTCCGCTCCCCGGGCAAACGTCCGCGTCATCGACCCCCGATTCCGCGTGCGCCAGGAGGATCCCCCCGAACCAAAACTGAAGATGAATGAGAATGCATTCGCGCAGCCCTTAATCTTCGGCAATGCGCCTGAGATTCATTCTCAGTAAGGGAGACGGATTGTAACAAACTCTGAGGCGGCTACGGTTTACGTTTGGTCTGCAAAAAGTAAAGGTCCGCCGATTCCTTGGAAAAATCGATGCGGACCCTACGACATTTGCCTCAAGACTTCATGAGCCGGCGGGACCTTCCATAGCGGCTCAGCCGGGATTGCCCATCTGATCAGGCGAGAGTTCGACGAGCCGGAAGATCTTCCGGGCGCGCGGCTTTTGGCCTTCCCTGCTCCGGTCTTCATAGGTGCAGTGCAGAAGCTCGTGCGCGAGATGGCTTCCCGGAGCGCCGAGGAAGTCTTCATAGAGGCGGATCACTTCCGGATTCTCGTGCGAAGCCCGGATCGGCATCCTGGCGTCGATCTCGTACACGGCGCTCTGACGGGCGCCGAGGTTGTTCCTCCAGATGTCGCGGCCGCGAGGCGTGCCGCCTCCTCCGACGCATCCGTTCGGGCAGGCCATGACCTCGACGAAGTGATAGGGGCAGGTGCCCTTTCTCACCATGTCGATCACCTTCGCGACGTTGGCGCATTCATGCACCACCGCCACGCGGATGTCGCCCAGATCCCCGAGATGAACGGTCGTCTCCTTGATCGAGCGCGCGCCGCGGACGTCCTCAAAGGGCGGAAGCGGCTGCGGATCCTGGTTCGTAATCGCAGACATCGTGCGCAGCGCCGCTTCCATCACGCCGCCCGTCGTAGCAAAGAGCTGCGCGCCGCCCGAGGCGAGCGTCATCTGCGGCGTATCGAAGGCCGTATCGGGGAGATCCGCCAGATTGAGGCCCGTACGCTTGATCAGGCGCGTGAATTCCCGGATCGTGAGAACGACGTCGGTATCCTTTTCGCCGGGGTTGCGCTCGAGGAGCTTTCTCCCGGCCTCGTCCTTCTTCGCCGTGCAGGGCATGATCGAAATCACGCGGATCGATTTCGGATCGAGATCCCTCGACTTCGGCATCCAGGTCTTCGCGAGCGCCGAGAAAATCGCCTGTGGCGAGCGGGTCGAGGAGAGGTGCGGAATCATGTCGGGGGCCACCTTCTCAACGTAATTGACCCAGCCCGGGCAGCAGGAGGTGAAGTACGTGAAGGGTTTCCCAAGCGTTCCCGCAGCCTTTGCTTCCCTCAGGCGCTCCAGAATCTCCGTTCCCTCCTCCATGATCGTCACGTCGGCCGACCAGCGCGTATCCATCACGTAGTCGGCGCCCATGCGCTTCAACGCTGTGACGAGCTTTCCCTCCACATTGGTGCCGGGCGGAAGTCCAAAGGCTTCGGCGATCGCCACGCGAACGGCGGGCGCAATCTGAAAGACGGTCGTCACCGAATCGTCGTCGAGCAGGTCGAAGACGTCGCAGCACTGGTCGCGCACGCTGATGGCGCCCGTCGGGCAGACGAGCGAGCACTGCCCGCACTGAATGCAGACGTCGGATGCGCCCCAGGAATCCGCACCGCGGAAACCGACCTGGGCGCCCGTGCCGGTGTCGATGAGCGTGAGCGCAGCTACATTCGGGCCCTGCACGCGGCGGCAGACCTCGATGCAGCGCAGGCACCGGATGCATTTTCTGCCGTCAAAGCGCATGGCGGGCGCCGTGGCATCCTCGCGGCGGTCCGCGAGGTACTTCCCCGAGAGGTGCGAGCCTTCAAGCCCCACCCAGAGGGCGGCCTTCTGGAGTTCGCAGTCGCCGTGGCGCGAGCAGGAGGAGCAGTTTTCGTCATGGTCGGCGAAAAGGAGCTCCATCTGAAGACGCTGGCGGCGGCGCACCTCGGCCGTGCGCGTATGAATGCGCATGCCGGGCTCGATCCTCGTGTCGCAGGAGGTGACGATGTCGTGGCCGCCGTCCGCCCGCTCAATCCCGACGAGACAGATGCGGCAGGTACCGGGACGGTGGCTGAGGGCCGCAAATTCGCAGAGCGTTGGAATGAAGATCCCCGCACGGCGGGCAGCCTGAAGAATCGTGTCGTTGGGCTCGATCACCACGGAGATGCCGTTGATGAATGCGCGGGGCGCGAGCTCCTTCTTGTCTTTATAAATCTGGGAAGCCATCTTGGGGAAACTCCGTCAAAGGGGAAGCGTGTCCTCGCCCGTGGGCTCGGTGCCGGGAATGGGGTCGCGGGTGGTCACGCCGATGAGGCGGTAGCAGCGCATGCAGCGCTTTGATTCCTTCCAGCCGTCCGAATCCGTCATGCCGAATTCGACCTCCTCCCACGGGGTCTCCTCGATGCGTTTGCGGGCGTCGGGCATCGGCACTTCAAAGCGCTCGGCATGCGGATAGCCCTTTTCCGGACGGCACTGTCCGAGAAGATCGGCCTTTCTGATGATTCGCGAAAGGCGCTTTCTCGGGAAGAAGGCTGCTTCCCCGCTCTTCAGATAGGCGTCGATCGAGCGCGCAGCGCCTTCGCCGTGCGCCATCGCAAGAATGAGCGTCTGAGCGCCAACGGCGGCGTCGCCGCCCGCGAAGACGCCCTTTCTCGAAGTCGTGTAGTCGGCCTTCGTTTCAATTGTGTTCCAGCGCGAGAGCCTGATGCCGTCCTCGGGCGAAAAGACGGACGCATCCATCTTCTGGCCGATCGAAGCAATGACGGTGCTGCAGGGAATCACGAATTCAGAGCCCGCAATCGGCTTCACGCCGCGGCGCCCGGACTGGTCGGGTTCGGTCTGGTACATCCGCACGAGTTCGATTCCGACCACGCGGCCGTCTTCAACGATGATGCGCTTCGGGGCGGAGAGGAATTCAAACTCCACGCCCTCGGCGCGGGCGGCCTTGATTTCCTCCGGATCTGCCGGGGCCGAGGCCTCGATGCGGCGATAGGCGACGATGACGCGCCCGGACTTCAGAAGTCTTCTCGCCGTGCGGCAGCAGTCCATTGCAACGTTGCCGCAGCCGATCACAACCACGTCGCCCTGAAGGGGTGCGGGGCCTTCGGGATTCTTCTGGCTGTGCTCGACCTCGAGCAGAAAGTCGAGGCCCTTGAGGTAGCCTTCAGCCGACTGGTCCTCGTCGGGAAGGTTGAGATACTGCCCGAGCGCGCAGCCGATTCCGAGGAAGACGGCGCTATAGCCGTCCTGAAGGAGGCCGTCGACCGAAAAGTCGCGGCCGAGCTTCTTGCCGAAGACATAATTGCCGCCCAGCGCCTTCACGACGTCCGTTTCACCCGCGAGCTCCATGCGGGGGAGTCGGTAGGCGGGGATCCCCCAGCGCGCCATGCCGCCCGCTTCCTCCTCCATGTCGAAGACGTCGACGGCATGTCCCATCTGCAGAAGATGGTAGGCGCAGGTGATGCCCGCCGGACCGGCGCCGACGACGGCAACCTTCTTTTTGTCGCTCCCGAGCGCTTCTTCAGGGGAAAAGAGGTGCGACACCGGCGCGCCCGCATGATCGGCGGCAAAGCGCTTCAGGTCCTTGATCGCAACGGGCGCCTCGACAAAGCGCCGCGCGCAGGCTTTTTCGCAGGGACGCACGCAGACGCGCCCGCAGGTGCCGACGAGCGGATAGCGCTCCATAAGCACGCCTTCGGCGAGCTGCGGACGGCCGTCCCGGATGTAGTCGATGTAGCGGGGAACATTGACGTTCGCGGGACAGGCTTCAATGCAGGGCGCGGTTGCCGCGGACGCATAGCGCTTCTCATTCATGAGGGCCGCGGGATCGCCCGCGGGCTCCGTGGTCTTCAGATCATCGACAAAATGGTCGATTGCTCCGATGAGGGCCGCCGTCGTGGAGGCGCCGATGCCGCAGAGGCTCGTGAGCTCCATCTGGCGCGCGAGCGTGCGGATCTCCTCCCAGTTGACGGTGTTCCCGAGGCCGAGAACGGCTTTTTGGAGCGCCTCGCAGATGAGGATGCTCCCTGCGCGGCAGGGCGTGCAGCGTCCGCAGGACATGCGGCGAACGTTGTCGTAATAGGCGAAGAGAACCAGCGGAAGGGCTTCCGCCCCCTGGAAGATGAGAAAGCCGGCGCTCGAAATAAGGCTCGTCACCGGATTGTCGCGATTGAATTCGCGCACTTCGTCGAGCGGGAAGCCGTCAGGGAGCGCTCCCGAAGGATTGCTTCTCCGATCGAGCCGGCGGCCCTTCCAGAAGCCAAAGAGAAAATTCTCTTCCATTATGTGGGTCCCTCAAAACGTGCAGTCGGCGAGGCGCCTCTGGGCACAGCATCAACCCGGCCGGGGATGCTGACGGGGCAAACGCACTCGCTTCTGCGGTTTCTTCTCTGAGCGCCCGATGGATGCGGCTTTCGGAAGTTTTGCTTCTTCTCAGGAGCCGCCGCGGGGATCCGGGCTGCGTCAGTCTCTTCTTTTTGCGTCGATCATTCTAACTAGTTCTTTTGAAGGAACTGCACGCCTCTGAGTCAAAGTCTTACGGGAAAGCCAGAACTCAATCAGAAGCAAAGGTTTCTTCCTATATTGAGTTTCCGGGTTTTCCCTTATGCCTCAAGCGTGCCTTCAGGCAATACGCTTCTCCTGTCCCCGTTCATCCTTATTCGTAATTTCTCAAGTGCCCGACCTTTCTCCGAGCTTCAGAGAGGCCTCCTCGCGAGAGCGTCTCTTTACTCAGTTGCTTTTCAAGTGGATTCCCGCCGGCGCCCGTGCGCTTCTGCTCGGGAAAGCGCGCTTTGCCGTCCAGATGGCGGAGGCGAAGGTCGCCGTCACGCTCACGGCAGATGCGGAGCCGAAAACTCCGGTAACCGATGGGGATGTCCGGATGGAGCGCATTCCGCTTCATTTTCCGCTCGATAAAGCGGATCGCGAAGCTTGCGGCGAAATGCTCCGGAGCGCCGCCTGCGATGCGGTTGTCGCGGACGGTCTGGAGGGAGCAGTCACTCCGGAAAAGCTCCATGAACAGGTGCGGGAAATTGAGCTCGCTCTGAGCCCCTCAGGCACTGCCGTGGTTCTGCTTGACGGCGCTTCATCGACAAAAACGCTTTCTCCAGAGTTCGTCATCGCGCTTTTTGAGCGCTTCGGCTTTGCGCTTGCCGAAAGGAAATCTGCCGGGGACCCGGGAAGCCTGGTCACCGCGGCACTGGTCTTCGTGCGCGATGCGGCCCGGGTGCGGGCGAGAAAAAGCCTCCAGGGGCTCCTCGAGGAAGATCGGAAGACAACAACCTATAAGCTCGCGCTTATCAAGGCGCTCGCGGAAATCAACCTCGCCAACGCGGCGCGCGTCCGTTATCTCCCGCCTGCCGATATGGATGCCTACCGCCTTCTGACGAAGATCCCGGATGCTCCGCACCAGGCGGCGATTCCGATGGGACTCGTCATCGAGCGCGTCGCGGCGCTCTACTGGCAGATCTACCGCGCGCATGCCCTCAATGAATCCGCGCTGCTTCCTGCTCAGATCGGCGGCGGAAGGCGCCTCGAATTCGAAGAGCCCCTCATAGCGCTCATCCGCCTCTACCAGGGCGACTGGCTTTCCTTCAGAAACGACTTCTATCTCGAAAGACTGACGGCCGGATCCCCGCGCGCCCTCGCCTTCATCGCTCTTGCAAAGGTCATCCGCAAAGCCATTGGCCGCGGCCCCGTCCGCTATGCCGGCAACTCCCTCGGGGACGACACAAGCGCCATTGCCGCGATGAACGGGAACCGCCTCTTCCGGCTTGAAAAGGGAGCCGAAATTGATTTTCGAAAGGAAACGATTACGCCTGACCTCCTCGACCGGGCGGCCGGAACCTTCTACCTTCCGTCAGAGCTCTGGCGGGAGCTCAATGTCTCCGCGCCCTGGCTCACGGAGGCCGTGACGATCCGCTGGGCGAAGCAGTCGTCGGACTTCTCCCGCGGCGTCATTACCCCCGGCGCCGTCATCGACATCATGGCGCTGCCCGAGGACGTGCGCGATACGAACTGGTCGCGCGGGCTCTTTCTCGAACGCATCCGCACGAATGGGCTTGATTCGATCTGGTCCGGCGCGGCGCTCTCCGCCCATACGCTTGCCGTCGACCACATGATCCCGTGGTCGCGCACGCATACGAACGATCTCTGGAATCTGATGCCGGCGGAGAAAAAGGAAAACGGCCGGAAGTCCGATCTGGTGCCGTCGGCCGCCTGCCTCGACCAGGCTGCAGACCGGATCATCCGAACCTGGAAGCTCTATGAGGGCTCTCCCATGGGAACGCTCTTTCGCGCGCAGGCGCAGTCGACGCTCATGGGCCGGACGCTGCCGCAGAAGGACTGGGAAGCGCCGATGATGGACGCGCTTCTTAGGAGCGCTGACGAGACGGCGCTCCAGTACGCCTGCCGCCGCTGGGAGCCCGAGCCTGCGGCAGGCTTCTGACGCGAAGCAGAAAAACAAAAAGAGCGCTCGCTCTCCCGGAAATCCGGAAGTCTGAGCGCTCTTCATCAGGATGTCTGTCCTTTAGTCCGTTCGAACTGAACGGGCTGAAGGTGAGTCATCAGGCCTTCGCCGGGCAGCAGCCTTCCTGCCTGGCATCCGCACGCATGGCGGAGAGGAACCAGAGTTCCTTCGCGTAGCTCGCGAGATAGCCTTCAAAGAGACCCTGCGTCTGGAAGTCGTCTTCCTCGGCAGCCGCATCGCGGATTTCGCGGGCGAGCTTCGCCATCTTCTTCATGTCGGCTTCGACTTCAGCGACGACTTCGCAGGAAGAGAAGAGGCGCGGAGCGACTTCTTCAACAACCGAGAGCTCGATGCTGCCGCGAAGGGTTGCATGCGGCATTTCGCCCTTCATCTTGAGGAGCTCGGCCGTTTCGTCGTAAGCCTCGAAAGCCTTGTCGTAAAGGGCTTCCGTGTATTCATGGAGGGGCTTAAAGAGCTTCCCCGTCACGTTCCAGTGGAGATTGTGGAGCTTCACATTCCAGACGAGAAGAGAGGCAACGTAGGCGTTGAGGCGTTCAGTATTCGTCATTTTGATGGGTCCTGCTGCGATGCATTTAAAACTATCATTTATTTGTTTTCAATGCATCTTGTTTATCGATGAGACCATATTACATACTAAAACTATCGAAGTCAAGTTTTTAATAGTTTTAACTAAAGACGGCTGTCGTTCTTCATTGTCAAATTCAATCAAATAGCTGCCCCAATCTCTCAAATTGAGGCATCTGAAAGGATTCATGGAGCGCCCTCAACCACTGCATTTCCCTGATTCATTGATGTAATGAGACTTTGCTTACGCCATTCACCCACCTTGCAAACTGCCCAATCCTGCTTATCATTTGAACTATGACCTGCTCCGGCGCAAAGCATCTGCCGGACATCCCTTCGACCAAATCTTTCTTCCGATTCATTCCACTGCCATGTCCGACATTGATTCTCAGATTGCCGACATGCTTCAGGCGCTCAAGGCTCTCAACCCTCAGAGAGGATCGCATGAGACGAGCGTGCCGGACTTCTACACGCACCGCCACGAGTGCGAGATGCCGCTTACCTGCTCCTGCGGGGAGCTCGCCTGCTCGCTCATTCTTTCCGGGTCGAAAAGCTCGCTCATCTGCAACCGGGAAATCATTTATCACTCCGGCGAAGGCCTCCTCTCGGGCGCGGCGCTCCCGAGCGCATACCGGGCGCTCAACGCCTCGCCCGAGCATCCCTTCTATTCGATTTCGCTCCGGCTCGACCGGGCGCTCCTTATAGAGCTCGCTGAAAACATGACGGCGGCGGACGCCCAGCCTCAGCCGCCCCAGGCCTGCTTCGTCTTTACGCCCTGGAAGGATCTGCTCGAGGACTTCTCCCGGCTCATTCATCTCGCGGCAAACCCCGATCAGGTAAAGGTGCGCGCACCGCTCGTGATCCGCGACCTCCACTATCTGCTCCTCACGGGCGCAACCGCGCCGCGGCTCCTGCCGCTTCTTCGGGACGCTGCTCCTGCGGGCGCCATCGTGCGCGCGGTTTCGTGGCTCCGGGCCAATTTCGCGACCTCGATTGCGATTGAGGAGCTCGCCCGCATGCACAACATGTCGACCTCGAACTTCCATCGGCAGTTCAAAGGCCTGACCGGCATGAGTCCGCTTCAGTTCCAGAAGCAGATCCGTCTTTTTGAAGCGCAGCGCATGATGCTCGCGCAGCACGCGCAGGTGGCGGAAGCCGCCTATGCCGTCGGATACGAAAGTCCCACGCAGTTCGTGCGCGAATACAAGCGCCAGTTCGGCGACTCGCCCCTGAGGGATGTGCGCCGTCGCCGCACGGCCTTTGCCTCTGCCGACCGCTACGGAATCGAAGCCGATGAAGCCGCGTGAGGGCCGACCCGACTGCTGCCTGAGCTGAGACCACCATTTTTTTCAATAATCCAGACCATGTCCCATTCCACCGTTCGCTTCGATCTTGACCGTCCGCGCCGCATCGGTCTGCCTGAAGCGGTGTTCTGCGCGGGGAAGCCCCGTTCGGTGCTCACTGAGCTTTTCGAGCGGTTCGGAAAGCCCGGCGCGGAACCGATTCTCTTCACGCGCCTCGAACCCGAATTTTTTGCCGGACTCCCGGAAGATCTCCGCAAGCAGTACGACTTTGATTCCCTTTCCCGCACGGCCTGGAACGCGAAGCTTCCAGCCCGTCCGGGCAAAGCAGCGCTCGTGTCCGCAGGAAATGCCGATGCGAGCGTGCTGCATGAAGCCGCACGCACGCTCGAATACCTTGGGTACCAAACGGCATTTTTCGAAGACTGCGGCGTTGCCGGCCTCTGGCGCATTCAGTCCGTGATCGACGAGATCAACGCGTGCGACGTCGTGATCGTCGCTGCGGGCCTCGATGCTGCGCTCGCCTCCGTCATGGGAGGCCTCACCGAGAAGCCCCTTTTTGCCGTTCCCACATCCGTGGGCTACGGCATTGCCGAGGGCGGCATGACGGCGCTTCGCAGCATGCTCGCCTCCTGCGCTCCGGGCGTAGCGGTCTTCAATATCGACAACGGCTACGGCGCCGCCTGCGCTGCCGCGAGAACGCTCAGGCTCCTCCACTCCAATTTCTGAACTCTGCATTTATCCATGACTGAATCCACGATTCTTGCCGTCCGCATTCATGCGGGCTTCAACGCGGGCGCCTTCCTCGCCGGCCTTCTGGCCCTGAACGACCTTCCGGGCGGCATGGCAGGCGCCTACCTGCGCACGCTCTTTCCCAATATCGACTGCGGCCTCGAGTTTGCACCCCATTACGTCAATTCCATCCGAGGCATGTCGGCGCGGATTCTGGCGCCGAAGGAGCACGCCCACCGGCATCCGGCGGACATCCGGGCAATCTACGCTGAGAGCCGCCTCTCAGACGCAGCGCGGACGCTTTCCGACCGCGTCTGGCAGGTGCTCGCCGGGGCCGAGGCTAAAGTGCACGGCATGTCGATGGACGAGGTCCACTTTCACGAGGTCGGCCGCATGGCCAACATTCTTGCGATCGGCCTCTCGGCAGAACTCTTCCTCAGGATGAACGTCTCGAAGATTGCAGCGAGCCCCATTCCGATGAACGAGGGCGAGGTCGAGTGCGCCCACGGTCTTCTTCCCTACCCGGCGCCCGCGATGTTCACGATGCTCGACGGCGTCGCCGTGCGCGCCTCCTCGGGAAAGGGAGAGCTCGTGACGCCCACGGGCCTCGCAATTCTCAAGGGTTTCGGCGCCGAATTCGGCCCCTGGCCCGAAATGACGATTGAGAAGGCCGCGCAGATCTTCGTCTGGGGAAGCGACTATGAGGGCGTTCCCAACGGCTCCCGCTTCTTCCTCGGCTCCCCTGCACCGGCCGCAGCCGAATAAGCGGCAAGTCCATCACCGCCTTCCGACAAAAAAGCCTCCGCCCGGCAGAAACCGGTTCCGGAGGCTTTTCTCTTATTCAGAGCAGAGCTTCAATCAGGTCGGAAGCTGGCGGATTCGGCGCCGGTAGGCGGCGGGAGAACACCCGAACCAGCGCGAGCACGAGCGCGAGAAGTTGCTCGGATCCGAGAAGCCGATCGTATAGGCGATCTCGGTGATCGAGCGCTCGGTATGAGCGAGCGCGTCGTGCGCAAACTGCTTCTTATGCTTGTCGACCAGGTGAACGAAGACGGCGCCTTCCTCCTCAAGGCGACGCTGAAGCGTGCGCGCGGACAGATTAAGGCGCCCGGCAACGTCCGGAATGCGGACGCTTTCGCCGGCTCTCAGGAGCGCCTCGATTTCCTCTTCAACGCGCACGGTGAAGGAGAACTGCCGAACGCGGTTAAGGTACTGACGGACCACCTGCTCGTTGGCCTCGCGCAGCATTGCGTTCTGTGCGGCATAGGGCTCCATCACGTCGTTGTAGGCAAAGCGGATCGAAGCGCGATCGGAACTCTTCGTGTCGACGGCGCAGCCGAAATACTCCTCGAGGCGGGAAATTTCCTCGCGCTCTGCTCTCGGAAGCGGGATCTTCACCTCGACGGGCGTGACCGCATGCTGCGAAAGGGAATTGGCCTGACGGAAGATGAAGGCAAGCACGCAGAGGAGCGCCGCATGGCGTGCTTCATAGCCGTGCAGAGTCTTCAGCGTCAGGGTCGACCCGGAGCTGTCGTGCGCGAGGCTCGCGTCCATCGTCGTCGAAATCACCTTGGCGTAGCGGGCCGTGAGGTCGAGCACCTGCGCGAGCGAGTGGCTCGTGATGATGGCAAGCCCGAGGCCGTGGAGCGTCGGCGCCTGCATTTCCTGGCCGCATCTGAGGCCGATGAGTTCGTCGCCCGTAGCACTGATGAGCGCCTCCCAGAAGCGGCGCACGTTCATCGCGGGAAAGCGCGCATCGGGAACCGTGAGAAGCGAGGAATCCATGCCGACGCGCTTCAGAATGGCTTCGGGCTCCACGCCGTAGCCTCTGGCGGTCTGGCAGATCGAACGGATCCAGCTCGCGAGAATACTGTCGCCCAGGGGCAGATGCGCATCATCATCGGGAACGGGCTTCCCCTCAAGCGGCAGAGGAAGGCGAATCTCTTCAGACATTTCGGGGAAAAACTCCTTTGAGGACGGAATCTTACGTTATCAGAAAAAGCACTGAAAAAGCGTCAGTCTTAACGGAAGCCCGCGAAAAAAAGCCGGCCGAGGAGAACCCTGGGCCGGCTAAAAACGCGGAGGAAAAAATCACATGCTCGAATCTAATTCTTCAGATCCGATCCGGAGCATCAGCCGTAAATGACGCCCTCTTCTTTGACGACGCGGGTGCCGGCCTTGCCCGCGAGAATCTGATCGATCTCGGAAAGGGCGCCGATCACAGCGGTCTTGCCGCTCTTCTCGACGAAGCGGCAGGCAGCTTCGACCTTCGGGCCCATCGAGCCCTTGGCAAAGCCGAATTCGCGCAGCGACTTCGGATCGGACTGAACGATCTTCTTCTGATCGGGCTTGCCCCAGTTGATGTAGGCGCCGTCAACGTCGGTCGCGATGACGAAGAGATCAGCGTCAAGGGAAGCAGCGAGAACGGACGAAGCGAGATCCTTGTCGATCACAGCCTCGGCGCCGACGAGCTTGCCGTCCTTGTCGAAGTAGGTCGGAACACCGCCGCCGCCGCAGCAGATGACGATGTGGCCGTTTTCAACCAGGGTCTTAAGAGGAGCGAGACCCCAGATGCGCTTCGGATCCGGGCTCGGAACCACGCGGCGCCACTTGTCGTTGTCGGGAGCGATCGTCCAGCCGTGCTGCTTGGCGAGCTGTTCGGCTTCTTCCTTCTCATAAACGGGGCCGACGGGCTTCGTCGGGTTCTTGAAGGCGGGATCTTCAGGATCAACCTGCGTCTGCGTGAGAATCGTCGCGAGCGTGGCGGTCTTCGGCACGTAGTTGACGAGTTCCTGCTGGATCATGTAGCCGATCATGCCGACAGATTCAGCGCCGATCACGTCGAGCGGATACATCGGCACCTTCTTGTAGGCATTGTTCTGGAGAGCGAGAAGACCGACCTGCGGGCCGTTGCCGTGGGTGATCACGAGCTCGTTGCCTTCGTAGGCCTTGGCGATCTGCTTGCAGGCGAGGGAGACGTTTTCGCGCTGGTTTTCGCAGAGCATCGGCTCACCGCGCTTCAAAAGGGCATTGCCGCCCAGAGCAATAACAAGACGCATGACTGAAGAATCCTTTCTGGAGAGTATTGGGTTCAAGAGGCCGGAACGGCATCCGGCCTCTGTGAAGAGAAGCTGAGTTCTATCTGCAGCAGACCCACGGATGAATCAGGAAATATCGGTGATGTCTGCTGCTTTTCTTCTTGAACTCAGCGGATCCCCTGCTGGTGCTTGCGGGATCAGTTGACGCCGACGACGGCAGCGAGGAGCGCCATGCGCAGAGCGACGGAGAAGCCGATCGCGCGGAAGTAGAGCTGGTGCTCGGTGTTGTCGATGCCGAAGTCGAATTCGCCCGGGTTGCGCGGCAGCGAGTGATGGACGCCAACGGTCTTGCCGGTCTTCGCCTTGATGTTGCGGAGCATTTCGAGCGAGACGTAGTAGTTGGCCATCTTCTTCTCGAAGTCGGCGCGGTTCGGGTCATCCTTCTTGACGGAGCAGCCCGGCAGATAGATGAGGTCGACGTTCTTGTCGGCGTAGAGCTCTTCGTTCTGCTTCATCGTGAGGTCGAAGTGCTCTTCGAAGTTCGCGTTCATCTTGATGAGCTTCTGGCGAACGACTTCCGGCGTACGGAGTTCGCTCGTGCCCGTGTAGATGATCTTGGCGCCCATGGCGGCAAGAGCGAGGGCGAAGGACTGGCCGGAGCGGGCGCGCGAGAGGTCAGGCGTGGCGATGGCGACGGTGACCTTGGAGAGGTCGCCGAAGGCGCGCCAGCAGGTGTAGGAGTCAAGGAGACCCTGGGTCGGGTGCGTGACGTGGCCGTAGCCGCCCGAGATCACCGGAGCGCAGTGGCCTTCGATTTCCTTAAGGGCGCCGAGGGCTTCCTTGTCGTCCGGGTGACGCATGACGATGACGTCGGCGTATTCGCTCGTGACGCGCAGGCTGTCGGCGAGGGATTCGTTCTTCGCGACGGAGGAGTTGTGCGTCGGATCCGCTTCCGTGATCACGGAGCCGCCGAGGCGGTGCATGGCGTTTTCATGCGAGCAGCGGGTACGGGTGGAGGGCTGGAAGAAGAGCGTGTAGAGAACCTTGCCGCGCAGCAGGTCGGTGCCGGTGCGCATGAACGGTTCGAGCATCTCAGCAGCCTGATAGAGGGAGAGGATTTCGTCGCGGGAGAAATCATCGAGGAACGTGATGTTGCGGCCCTTCATGTGGGTGCCGGCGAGCGCTTCACGGATATCAAGGTGCTTGAAGTTGCTGTCGAGAGCCATGGTGAAAATTCCTTGGAGTTGGCTTGTTTGCTTTGGTAAAGGTGCTTCTCTGCGAGGGAGTAAGGACCGGCTGGATCGGTATTGAAAGGGATGGCTTCAAAGACAGGGGGGAAAGAAGACCATCCCCTTCGCAAGCGATGCGCGGCCGGTCATTCTTCCGGTCGCCCGCTGGGGGTGAGATCCATTAGATCTCAACGTCGCGGTTGCAGTCCTTCGAATAGATGTAGGAGAACGGGCCGCGGCCGATGCCGTAACCGGCCTGAACCGAGAAGGCGCCCATCCAGAGGAAGTCTTCCTTCTTCGTCGTGTACCAGGTATCGTCGAGGAGGTACATGCCTTCGCCTTCATAGATGTAGGCGCCGTGTTCCTGGACGTGCGTTTCGCAGATGTTGTGGGACGCACCCGGATCGAAGGAGAGGATGTGCATGTTCATGTCGAAGGCTTCTTCAACCGGGAGGAAGTCCTTGACGTGAACGTTGGCCATGCCATCGTAGTCGCGGAAGGCAACTTCGTTGATGTTGCCGAAGACGCTCCAGGGCATGAGTCCCTTGGGATGGGGGATGTAGCGCTGCTTGTAAAGAAGGATGCGGCCTTCCTTGCCGTTGACGTTCTTGAAGCCGATGCCCTTGCCCGGAGCGGAGTAGGCATAGCCGCCCTGCGTGAGGACGCGCTTTTCGCCGGCGACGTCGACTTCGAGTTCAACTTCGCCGTCGAGGACGTAGATGAAGGCTTCTTCGTGTTCCTTGGCGCCGTAGGGGTAGTCCGTGTGCGCCGTGGCGCCCAGGGTACCGATCAGCTGCACGAAGCCCGCGCCGATCTTCGGCGAGCAGAGAATCGTCATCTTGGCGTCAACGATTCCGGGAACCGTATTGATCACGCGGCCCTGGGGGGTGATGATCGCAAAGTCCGCCTTGACGACTGAACGGTTGGAAAGCAGGTCCTGAGGATAACCAGGCATCTGAAACTCCTTCAACTGACTGTAAGAGTGGTTGCTTTTTTCGCCTCGAAGCCTTTGGCAGCATCCTTTGTGTTCCGGCCCTGCCCTGGCTTTGATTTGATCTTCGGAAAGCGTGTTCCGTTGAATTGAACTATAGGCGCTAAATGACTTTTCTCATGCGCTCATCGCGTCAAGGTCATGTCATTACGCGTCACGCATATACAGCGTTTCCTCCTATACCGTAATTTGATTTTCATATTTTTCAATATGTTTAAAAATATTACCCGACAAACACCTTATGTTTCTCATGACGTTCGATATCAACTTGTGACATAGCACTTGTCATTTAATGCCATCGAAAACCAAAAAGAAAAAGCGCTGCAGAGGGAAGACGAACTTCCTGCCGCAGCGCCTCAATGTCCTCAAGTTCGAGGACTTTTCCTCAGGGAGAATGGTTAGTCGCGAATGATGTCGGAGTTGGCAATCCAGCGATAGACGCCCGCAGCCATGAAGGCGCCGATGAAGAAGGTGAAGTTGCCGATGCCGCTGCCCGAATCGAGCATCATTGCCGCAACGCTGGCAATGCCCGCGGGAATCAGCGCCGCAACAGCCTTCCAGTTGACGCCGTGACGGTACCAGTAGCTGCCCTCGCGGCTCGTGCTGTAAAGGTCGTGCACGTTCACATGACGGCGCTTGATGAAGTAGTAGTCGATGATCAGGATGCCGTAGACCGGGCCGATGAGGGCTGCGAGCACGTCAACCGTTACGTGAATCACCTCCGGCGAGCTGAAGAGATTCCAGGGCAGGAGCGCAACCGAAAGAACGGAAGCGACGAGGCCGCCCGTACGCCAGGAAATGTACTTCGGGAAGATGTTCGAAATATCGAAGGCAGCCGAAACGAAGTTGGCGACAATGTTGACGCCCACCGTGGCGATCAGCATCGTCAGGCCGAGAATCAGCACGGCAGTCTTGTTGTCGAGCTTGCCCATCACCTCAATCGGGTCGACGATGAGTTCGCCGAAAACCACCGGAGTGCCCGAAATCGTCACCACTGCGATGAGCGAGAAGAAGACGAAGTTGATGGGGAGGCCCCAGAAGTTGCCGCGCTTCATCTGCGACGGGCTCTTCGCGTAGCGCGAGAAGTCGCCGAAATTAAGGGTCGGCCCGCAGAAATAGGACACTACAAGCGCGGCGCCCACAATCATCGTCCAGACGGTTTCGCTCACGCTCATTTCTTTTTCAGTGAGCGAGAAGCTGATGTTTTCCCAGGCAGCTTCGCGAACAATCAGGACCATCAGCACGAGCATGGCGATGTAGACGATCGGGCCCGCCCAGTCCATGAAGCGGCGGATGGCTTCCATGTTGCAGAGGAAGAGCGCCGTCTGGAGCACCCACATAGCGGCAAAGCAGTACCAGCCGAGCGTGGAGAGTCCGAGAATGTTGTCGTGCGTCAGGCTCACGAGATCAGGCCACTCGTAGAGGACCACGATCATGAGTGCAGCACTTGCAAGATAAGTCTGGATGCCGTACCAGACGACGGCAATGCCGCCGCGGATGAGTGCCGGAATGTTCGCGCCGAAGACGCCGTACGTCATGCGCGAAATGACCGGGAACGGCACGGCGAGCTTCTGGCTCGGCACGCCGATGATGTTGGCAAGTCCCTGAATGATGACAATGCCTACGATGAGGGAAACAAAGACCTGCCAGCCTGCCAGACCAAGAGAGAAGAGCGTGCCGGCAAAAATGTAGCCGCCCGCACTGTGAACGTCCGACATCCAGAAAGCAAAGATGTTGTACCAGTTCCAGGTCTGTTTTGAGGGAAGTAAATCCTTGTTCGCGAGAACGCTCTCTGATATTGCCTGCGTCGAAGTTCGATCGTCCATGGTTGGCGCTCCTCGGAAAAGTTTCTTATTTGTTGTTTTTTGCAACACCCGTATTCTCAGAAGAGCGGCGCGTGGGGTCGATAGCTTTAGGCGACAAGAAAATGGCTTTTTGCGTCAAATATGTTTTCAGTTTATTTAATTGATTTACTTGGTGAAATTAGTTAACACTCATCTCAGAACATACCCTTATAAAATTATCTGTGGCGCTTAAAGACATAAAAATGGTAGCTAATGACTTTTACCTATTCTGTATGTCTTCGGATTCAGCTGCCGGGTTCTTGTTTCTGTGTGCATATTCAAGACATAAATTTCGAAGTCTTCCCGTAAACAGGAAAAAGCCGGGAGGAGTCGAACAAACTCCCTTCCCGGCTTTCGAATGAGGCGTCACTCAGAGGAAACGCCTCGGCAGCATGGGATTGTCTTTAGGCGGCAATCGTCATGCGGCGGCCCATCGGCTTCTCGGAAGCGCCCTTTTCAAGGCTCCAGGCGAGATTGCCGCGCACAAGCGTGTGCGTGATGCGGCAGTCGATGCGGCGGCCTTCATAGGCGGAGAACTTGTTCTTGTAGAGCAGATCCTCGGCCTTGAGCACGTAGCTCGACTTCGGGTCGATGAGCACGAGGTCGGCATCAAAGCCGAGCGCGATCTCGCCCTTGCCCTTCAGGCGGAAGCGGCGGGCCGCTCCGGTGGAGAGCGCCTTCGCGAGCGTGACGGGGCTGATGCCGTGCTTCAGAACCGCTTCGTCGAACATGGCGTCGACGCAGTTCTGACAGCCGCTGATGCCGCCCCAGGCGTCGAACGCATTGTCCGAAGACTTGAGGTCGAACGTGCAGGGCGAGTGGTCGGAAACGAGCATCTCGATTCTGCCTTCGGCAAGGAGCTCCCACATGCGGCGCTGGTGAGCGCGGTCGCGGATCGGGGGCGAGCACTTGGCCTTGGGGCCGATCGCATCAAGATCCTCGGTCGCGAGGAGGAAGTAGTGCGGGCAGGACTCAAAGCTCGCGTCGACGCCGCGGGCGCGGGCGCGCTCGACCTCTTCAACCGCCTCGTGGCAGGAGCAGTGCGCGATGTGAATGCGGCAGCCGGCGGCTTCCGCGATCATGAGCACGCGATGCACTGCCTCGACTTCCGTAAAGACCGGGCGGGAGGCGACGTAGTCGGAAAGCGACTTTTTGCCGCTCGCGCGGGCTTCCGCACCGAGACCGTCCGTGATCGTCGCGTTTTCGCAGTGAACGACGAGAAGACCGTCCTTCTTCGCGATTTCGCGGGCGCCCTGATAGAGCTCCCAGTCGGTCACGTTCTTGAAGTCTCCGGGCTTGCCGGAACCGCAGGTGGCGACGAAGGCCTTGAAGGCGGCGACGCCGGCGTCCGCGAGGGGCGCGAGGTCGGCAAGGTTCCAGGGAACGAGGCCGCCCATCGGGGCGTAGTCGACCCAGCACTGGCCTTCGGCGGACTTGAGCTTGATTTCAAGGCTCGGAATATCCGTCGTGCAGGGAATCTGGTTGAGGGGCATCTCGACGAACGAGGTGATGCCGCCTGCAGCCATGGCCTGCGTACCCGTGCGGTAGCCTTCCCATTCGGTGCGGCCGGGCTCGGAGAGGTGCATGTGAGGATCAACCATGCCGGGCAGAACGTATTCGCCGGCAGCGTCGATTTCCTCGCGGGCAGGCTCTTCGATGCGGTTCGAAAGGCGAACGATCACGCCGTCCTTCACGCCGATGTCGAGAGACTCAACGGCTTCGGTGGTAACGACCTGGCCATTGCGGATGATGAGATCGAGCATTTGCTTCTTTCACTCCATTAGAAGTTGAGGCCGAGCTGCTGCTGCAGGTAGAGCGCGACGCAGCAGATGGCGCCGAGGATGAGCATCAGAGGCGTATAGAAGCGGATCCACTTCGTGTATTCGACCTTGGCGATCACGAGGGTGGCGATGAAGAAGCCGGAGGTCGGGAAGAAGATGTCCGTGAGCTGGCCGCCCCAGGCGTTGGCAGAAACGATGGCCTGCTGCGAAACGTCAAGGAGGGAGCCGAGCGGCGAGAGAATCGGCATCGTCAGAATGGTAAGGGCCGTGGCGCCAGGAATGAGCGCATTGAAGATGGCCTGTTCCCAGAAGATGGCGATGGCGGAGAGGGCCGGAGGCGTCGTGGCGAGGAGCTGCTCGAGCCAGTAGACGATCGTGTCGGTAATGACGCCCTTGTCCATCACGACGGCGATGGCGGAGGCAACGCCGCAGAGGAGAGCGCCGACCATCAGGTCGCGCATGCCGGCATTGATGTCGTCGCAGATCTACTGCGCGGACTTGCCTGCGATGATCGCGGCGATGATGCCGATCGCGAGGAAGAGGCCGCCGATCGCTTCAAAGCCGAGGTTCATCGAAAGGATGAGGTAGACGGCGATCGGGAACATGATGAGGCAGGAGACGCCCGCATAGACCTGACGCTGCGTGAACGTCAGTTCCGTGCCCTTCGTCTTTTCAGCTTCTTCCTGAGCAAACTGTTCCTTGAGTTCAAGGTCGGTGTCGTACGTGAGGCTCTTCTTCGGGTCCTTCTTGACGCGGGCAGCGTAGAGCATCACATAGGCGATCGTGACGGCGACGGCGATCACGAGGACGACGGCGCGCAGGCCGGAGCCCGAGAACATCGTGATCTGAGCAATCTGCTGGCCCATGCCGACCGAACCCGGAATCGTGATGCCGAAGGTGAAGCCGATGCAGGGCGAGAGGAGCGCAACCGCGGTAGCGGTCATGCCGTCATAGCCGAGGCGATAGAAGAGCGGGAGGAACACCGGCAGATAGGCGAGCGACAGTTCCGGCACGCCGATGAAGGCGGCGAGCATCGAGAGAACGATCATGAGCACCGGAGCCACGAGGAATTCGGACTGGCCGACCGCGCGGGAGAGGCGCTGAACGCCGAGGTCGATCAGGCCGGCGCGCTTGATGAGGCCCATGCAGGCGCCAACCATGAAGGTGAGGACGACGATGCCGGCGGCGCGTTCAAAGCCGAACGGAATGGCCGTGATGATCTCAAGCCAGCCGGCAGGGTTCTGCGCGACGGCATGATAGGTGTTGGCTACGACGAGGTTCTGTACGCCGTGCGCAGTTTCAACGACCTGGCGATCGTACTGGCCGGCAGGAACAACGTACGTGAGCACTGCCATGAGAAGAATGAAGAGCCCGAGAATAATGTAGATGTCGGGCATCTTGAAGCCCTTCTTCTTGGGGGCTTGCTGCGAAGTATCCTGCTTCGGATTCATTTTGCGGTCCTGGGGGGAGGGTTGATTTTTCCTCAGAATCCGCAACACACAGCTCTGGCGTAATCTGACAGACTATGAGGAAAATGGTTGACACACACAAAGCTTCAAGCCTGTTGATTTTTCCGACTATCCGCTTTGTTCAGAAAGCAATATAGGGTGTTGACCCTAAATCGCACGATGCCGGAGCACGTCAACTTACTGTCAGAATGCGCCACTCATGGTTGTTCCTCATGTCCCCCCGGGGCATAAAAAAAGCGCTTTCCCCTGCCTTCCATGAAGGCGCCGGGAAAGCGCTTTTCCAATGCGGCCCAATGATGGAGCGGGAGCGTCAGGACTTCGATCCTTCGATCAGAATGTCGACGCGTTCGCGCATCGTGTCGGCATCAACTGACCCGGTGTGCTTCCAGATGGGTTCCCCCTTGGCGTCGTAGAAGATCTGCGCGGGCATCTGGTCGATGAGGAATACGTCCTCAATGCCGCGCCACTTGTCGATGTCGATCGTGACGAAGGCGGCGCGGTCGCCGTACTCCTTCTGCATCTGCTTCATGAGCTCTTCCATTTCCGGGCAGCTCGCGCACCAGGTGGCGCCGAAATCGACCACCGTCACCTTGCCGGGAACGGGGAACGGATACTTCGGGTCATAGTTGCTGTTGGCGGCGGAGTCCGCCGCATGCGCGAAGCCCGTCGAAAGAAGAAGGGCGGCGCTCGCTGCCGCACAGATAATCTCGCGTCTGAACATTTTTATGCGTTCCCTCTCAAGAAAAAAAAGATGAATGGATTCAAGCGCTCTTCGTGCGCGCTTCAAGGCGCCCTTCCGCCATGTCGTAGAGCCGGGTTGAAGCGTCAAGACTGAAGGTGTCGTGCGTCACCATCAGAACCGCCCCGCCCTTCTGAGCAATGGCGCGGAAAATATCGACAACGCCCCGGGCGCTTGCCGGATCGAGGTTGGAAGTAGGTTCGTCGGCAACGATCACGTCCGGAGAACACATGAGCGCGCGAGCAATTGCAACGCGCCTCAGTTCGCCGCCCGAGAGCGCGCTCGGGAACTGGCTCCCGAGATCCTTAAGGCCCACCTCTTCGAGAAGCGCCTCAGCCCTCCCCTCCGGCTCCGCCCCTCTCTCTCCTGCCAGGTACCAGGGGAGACGAACGTTCTCGAGGATGGTGAGGGTCGGAATGAGGCCGGCGCTCTGCGGAACATAGCCCACGTGCGCATTTCGAAGGCCCGAGCGCTTCGCGTCGTCAAGCTTCGAGATGTCTTCGCCCATGAGCGAAACACTCCCTTCCGTCGGCGGCAGAAGCCCGACCAGAATATTGAGAAGCGTCGACTTCCCGGAACCGGAGCGCCCGAGGACGGTCACAAAGTCGCCGGAAGCCACCTGCAGACTTGCGCCTCTCAGCGCCCAGAAGGGCCGCCCGCCCCGTTCGTAGCGCTTCCCAAGGCTTCTTGCATCAATCAGCATGGTCATGATCAATCCCCCTCGCGAAGCGTCGTGTAGATGTCGCGCCTGCCGATGCGCCAGGCGGTCGGGAGCGCCGCGAGCGGAACCGTCGCAATGCCGGCGGCCAGGCTCGCGATGAGCGCAAAGACCCAGGCCCCGGGCGCAGGGGTCAGATAGGGAAGCCCGATCGCGCGCGAAATCGCCGTTGAGAAGCTCGTAACCGCAATTGCGCCGATCAGCACGCCGGCGCAGGAACCCGCCGTCGAAATCATGAAGGCTTCCGACATGACGATGCGGATGACGCGGGAACGGGATGCCCCCAGCGCCCTGAGCGTTGCAAATTCACGCTGCCGCTCGCTGAAGGCAAAGAAATAGACAATCAGCATGATGAGGGCTGCGATCACCCAGAAGCCCCCGGCTGCGGAATACATCACCGCAACGATTTTCTGGAGTTTTGCCGACGTGTCGCTCATCATGTTGGAGGCAAAGACGAAATTCACGTTGGCGCCGAGCCCGAGCTCGTCGAAGAGGCCGTCCGAAACCGTGATCGGGTCAACCCCCGGATTCACACGCACGAGAATCGACGAGAGGCTCTTGGCAATTTCATCCTTCTTTTCGGGAGAAGCAATTTCGCCGAGCTTGCGGGCAGCCTCGATCGTCATGAAGATCGACGAATCGAACCCCATGCCGGTCGCTGCGAGTCGGCCGACGATTTTGAACTTCTGGCCGTAGAAAGTGAGCTCCGTTCCGATGTCGCCGAAAATATAGTCGCCGACGATGACTTCATTGCCTTCAAGAGGCTTCTCAGCCGCTTTGCGAAGCCAGGGAGCAACGACGAAATCCGTTTTTTCATCGATGCCGATGAGCTGAACCTTCACCGAGCAGCACTGGGCATCAAGAGATGAGATGAAGAGCTGTCCCGAGGCCTGAGCCACGCCGGGGAGCTTTCTCACCGTATCGAGAAGCTTTGCGTCGAGATAAAAGGTTGACGGCTCCGCCCTCAGAATGACGCTTTCGATCTTTTTGCCTTCCCCCTGCGGCACGACGAGAAGGTCCGCCCCCATGCGTGCGGAAAGAGATTCAATGCCGGCCTGAAGATTGGCCGCAATCATTGAACCCGAAAAAAGCATGAAAGTGAAAACAGCGGCAATGAGCGCGAGGGAAAGCGAACGCAGGGGCTTTTGCGAAACGTTGGCGGCCGCAATGCGAAGCGTCGTGATCGGTGTCATATGAGGATGGCTCCCTTAAAGTAAGCGGCTGAATCTCAGCGTGCAAGCTTTGAGAGGCGCCACATTTCGGCGAGCGCAATGAGCGCGATGAGCGCGCCCGCGACGAGGATGGTCGGCTGCGTCACGGCGTGGCATCCCATCATCGGGTTGGGGCACGGCCCGATCAGGAAGCTCGCAAGGGCCATTTCAAGCATTGCGGTGAAAATAATGCCCGCGAGCGCACCGATCGCAGCTCCCGCAGAAGGCGAGAACAGCATGACGATGCCGAGAGCCGCGATGACAAGGGAAGCGCCCGCCGCAGCACGGGTCATCCAGACGCACTTCATGACCACTTCGCCGTGACAATGCGGCAGCCACCAGAAGAGCGCCGCTGACAGAACAATGCCGACGACAGTCATCACGATGCCGCTCGCAAATGCGGGACGAGATTGCGACATTTCAGGAATTCCTTCCAAAAAGAACACTCCGGGCAAAAAGGATTTTCCCCGGAGAAAACATGCCTGCACTTCAAAGCGCAGACTTTTACTGCTGCTTGGCGGCCTCGCGCTTCAGACGCGCCGCTTCAATGCCCCGGTCCTTGCGTCCGAGACCTTCAAATTCGTAGCCGTTCTGCACCCAGCCCTGAATGCCGTCGGGCATGAGGTACACGTTTTCGTAGCCGAGCTCAATCACCCTGAGGGAAGCCTCAAAGGAGACGTTGCAGAGACGATTGATGCAGTAAAGGATGATGAAGGAATTCTTCTTGTCTGCAGGCAGAAGCTTCTCCCACCCTTCCACATTGGCGTGAATCGACCCCTTCAGATGGCTCTGCTCGTAGATGTCCTCGGGGTTGCAGTCAAAAACGTACACGCCGGGCTTGCCGAGATTCTTTGCGACGCGGGCCAGGGAGAGCGGAATCGGCTGGCGCTGCTGCACCTGAGGAGCGGCGCTTTCCGCCGCCGCTGCGGAGCCCGAAAAGCCCGCGGCTGCAAGAAAAGCCGCACAGAGAGCGGCCAGACAGGTTGTCTTCATCATGGGGTTCCTGGAGAAGAGATGACACTCTGAAAAATGACCTTTCGAGCGTATCAGCAGAAGATTAAGCGGGCGTTATGCAAAACCATTTCCGGCCTCAGAAATGAATCTCAATATCCATAAAAATTAATTTGATAGCTCAAGATAACGAAGCCCCGGAAACTCTTACGAGCTTCCGGGGCTTCTAACTCTTAACTCAGAGTGTCGGCCTTAAGAATTACTTCTTGGCGGTCTTCTGCTGAGCGTTGAGGATCGCGAGAGCCTGGGCCGTGTAGGTCTGGGCTTCGTCAACGAGCTGCTTCGAGAACTTCGGAGCGTGGACACCCCACGAACCGTCGTCCTTCAGCTTGGCAGCGTTGAGGCGAGCTTCCTCAGCGTAGAGCTGGACCTGGGCGCGGTCGGCCGTCGAGAGCTTCGCAACCTTGAGCATATCCTGGATGTTGCTCAGGTCAGCGATAACCTTGGCGTAGCCTTCCTTGACCGGGGTCTGCCAGGCGAGGACCTTGTTGTAGATGGTCTTCTGATCCTTGAAGCGCATGGATTCAGGGAACTTCGACTGGATCGGGCTGTGGCAGCCCATCGCATCGACAACGTGCTTATCCTGGTAGGCCGTACGACCGCAGGACCACATCAGATCGATGTAGGGACGGCCGTCATCCTTCGTAACGTGCCAGCCCTTCGGGCTGACGAGCTTACGATCGGTGGTGCCTTCCGGCGGATTGATGGTCTTCTTTTCCGGATCAACGAGGATGCGCCAGATGTGGGACGCACGAACGTTATCGAAGCCGGCGAGGTCAGGACGCTGGATCGAAGCGAAGTTTTCGCAGGAACCCATCTTCGGCATATGGCAGGAGGCGCAGCTGTTGCGGCTGTGCGTACCGCCCTGCGAGAAGAAGTAGGCAGCCGTGGTATGGCAGTCCTGGCATTCCTTCTTCATGTTCGGCACGGTGTACTGCGAGGCCCAGTCATTAGCGGTGACTTCATGCGGGTCGTGGCAGGTCGTGCAGCGCATGCCCTTCTGGTAGTGCTTCGAGTAGTGCGACTGCGAGCCTTCCGTACCGCAGGCCGGGCAGAAGGACTTGAAGTACACATTGAACGGGGTCTTGAAGTTGGCCTTGGCGTCGTTCTCGTTGTAGACGAAGCGCTGGTGGCAGCGTTCGCAGTTCGACGGCATGCCGGCACCGCGGGCACCGTAAAGGTGAGCACCAGCGCCGTGGCATTCTTCGCAGCCCACGCCCTTCGTCACGACGTGCGAGCGGAGCTTCTTGGCATCGCCGAGGGCGGCAAAGAGTTCATCCTGGCTCTTGAAGTCGAACTTCCAGGTATGGCAGATTTCGCAGTAGGACGAACCCGGCTGGAACATAGCCTGCTTGCGGTTCGAAGCACCGTAGGAGTTCATGCCCCAGACCTTGGAGCTCTGAGCACCGAAGTCCTCAAGCTTGGTCGGGAAGGTCGGATCCCACTCGTGAATCTTCTTCGCAACTTCAGGGGTGATGTGTTCAGCCCAGTTGCGGGAGAACTGGTTGCCGCCGGCCACGATCTTGCCGGTAGCCTTGGAGAGTTCACCGCCGTCTTCGATGTGGTAGGTACCACGGACGAGCCACTTGTCGACGAAGCCGTACTTCGTACGCGGCGTGCCCATCATGACGAAGATGTCGTCCGCATTGATGCCTTCAGGAAGGGCGCCGCTCTGCGACTTGTAGAGCGGACGCTTCAGGTCGCCCTGAACCATCGGTTCCGTCATTTCTTCCGGGAAGCGGACGATCTTGTTGTGACGCGAACGTTCCCACTTTTCGTACTGGGACGGATGGCATTCGCCGCACTTCTTCGGACCGACGAAGTTGTTCGGCAGATCGAGGAAGGATTCGTACGGGAGGCGGTACGTCACAGCAGCCTTGCGGCCGGTGTTCTTGGCGTACTTGTCGCCGCCGCCGAAGTCAACCCACTCTTCCTGGCGGTCGGACATCGTGAACTTACCAACGACGCGGCCTTCCTTGAGGTACTTGAAGTAGGGGTGATTGGCCTTGAGGTAGTCCCAGAAAGCCTTGTCCTGAGCGACGTAGCCATCGAGGGTGCGCGGGAGGTCAACCGAAGTCTGGGCAGCGGGGGTGTCAGCGGCCATGGCGGTGGAAGCCACGAACGCAGCGCTCATGCACGCAGCGAGAGACAGAAGCTTGTGTTGCTTGGTCATTTTTAGCTCCTAGAGGGTCTCTTTAGGGGTTTATTGGATTGCCTGATCTTTCGATTCGGCTTCTTTGAGGTCAAATGCGCGGCCCTCACGGGGGGCGCACCGTCAATCTACTCCTTAATTTCTACTTAAGACAGATTTCAAAACTTTTCCGACTGCGCATTCCTGCAATGATCGTTTACACCCAATAATAGGTATATACGTTGACCTTTAGAATCACATTTTTCATATTTATCCATATATATCAATTTATTATCGAAATACTCATTTTACCGAACAGATCCCCCTCTTACCTCTGAACAGATCTATCTCGTAAGAGGTAATTTCTTTCTTAATTCATCCTTAAACCACCCTTTAAATACATTTATCGCAATCAGTCGTTCCATTTTTCGAAATATATTGAGGTGATTTCGTATTTCAGAAGCACAAATAAAGTGCGCAACCTTAACGTGAATTTGAGAATTATTCTCATTTAAAAATCTGAATTTTCTGGCAATCTAGGGAAAGTCCTAAACTCATTTTTTAATCTTTGTTTATCGATTATTAGAAATCGATAGTTAAATGAAACAAGACGGAATCACGTTTGCGTTCGGTTTTCCCGCTTTCCCTGCAATACGCAAACAAAAAAATCCCGGGCACCTGCTTCTTCTGCAGTCCCGGGATTCGAAAGTCTTAAGAAATGGGCGTGCCGGCTTCAGATGCCGTGCACCTGACCGTTTGTCCGAAGGGTCGGCGACGGATGAGCGGCGCGGCCGTCCATGCCGGGGGGAGTCTGGTCTTCGGGCGTGCCCGAGGGCACGGTGCGCGAGCCGTCGCTGTGAAAGATCTGCATCTTGGGCGGCAGCATGGCGTCGGCTAAGTTTTCTCCCTTTTCGGGCATGCGCGGGAAGGTAATCGTGAAGCGCAGGCCCGTGATGCCGTTTCTTTCAACCGTTACGTGACCCGCATGGCGCTCGGCAATGCTCGAGACAATGGAAAGTCCGAGACCCATGCCGGCGCTCCCCTTTGTCGTCTGAAGAGGCTTGAAGAGCGCCGCGAGCTGCTCGTCGTCGATGTAGGGACCGTTGTCGGCGACGGAAAGCGCCCATGTTTTTTCGTCCTGCGGAACAAGCATCACCTCAATCTTCGGCTCCTCAACGCCTGAAATCGCGTCGGCCGCGTTCTTCATCAGGTTGAGCACGGCGAGCTCTATTTCCCAGGCATCCACTTCAGCCATTGAATGAGGATTGACGCGGACGATGACCTCAGCCTTCGTCTGGCGCGAACGTCTGAAGGTAGTGATGGCGTTCCCCACCACTTCATAGAGGTCCGTCACCTTGCGCGGCGGATAGTCGTGCTTCGCATAGGCGCGCACGCGATTGACGATTTCATTGGCACGCTCGGCCTGAGCAAGAATTTCCCCGAGCGCAAAGGTAAATGCCTTCTCGTCGAACTTTCCCTGCTTCGTGCGCCGGCTGAGGCTTCCCGCAAAATTGACGATAGCGGCAAGGGGCTGCTTCAGTTCGTGCGCGATGATGGTCGACATCTGGCCGACGATGCCGGTGCGCTCGAGGTTGGCGATGTGCTGGCGCGACTGCGAGGCTTCAGCCTCGATGAGATCGCGCTCGGAAAGCGCCCGCCTCAGCTCCCGCGTCTTCACCCGGACGAGCACCGAGAGACTCACGGCATAGGACACGATGAGGAAGGCGACGAGAAGCGTGAGAGCGAGGACTTCTGAATTCTCGCGCATGAAGCGGTTGAAGCTCCAGGTTGCAAGGTGTTCGTAAGGGCCCATCTTGAGCTCGTAGAACATGTCGTAAACCGCACGGTTGACGGCCGGGAGCGCCCATTCACCGCCGTAGGAGAGGCTGCTCGTCGAATAGAGAATCGTGCTCATCGCCTTCTTCCACGTCGGATCCGTCCGCGCGAGCGCGCCGAAGGTCCAGGACGGATAGGCGGGCGTCGTATGAAGGCACCTCAGGGAGTCGTCCGTCCGGGGGGCGAGCACCGCGAGATCCTGTTCAAGGGAAATCTTCCCTTCATTTGCAAGCTGCTCGAGCATGCAGGCGGGAAGAATGCCCGCTGTCTGAGCCCCTGAAAGCACGCCCCGGACGACCGCCTCCGCAGAAAAACCGTAGAAGGTCGTCTTTGCCTGAATGGACGCTGCCGAAAGCCCCTGAAGCTGCATGAGCGCAAGCGGCGCCCGCCAGCCGGCGAGCGTTTCGGAATTCAGCGCGGCGATGGAAACATCGGCTCCGCCGAGAGCGCTCACGCTTCGCAGGCTGCGGCCTCTTTTCGTAAAGAAGACCCCGGCCTGCGCATCTTCCGCACGCGATGCAGCATTCGGCAGGAAGTTTGCGAGCGGCTCATAGCGGCCGGAGGCCTGAGTGAGCGCAAACTGGTCGGCATCGCTCAGGATGAAGTCGAGCTGTTCGCTCTGAGCGCCAAGCTCGAACGAATGATCGTCGAGCCAGAGAATCTCGACGTTGTCGGCGCCGAGCACGTACTGAATTTCCTCGAGCGTGAACTTCAGCCATCTCGTCTGAGCAGAAAGTCCGAGGGATGCCTGAATGCCGATCCGCATCCTGCGCGGGAAATCCACCGTCACGGGAACGGAAAAAAGATCGAGCGGATTGATCTGAGCCCCGCGAACGCTCTCAGGCATCTCCATGGTCCGGAGTACCGGAGTGATCGCAGCCTTCACGTCTCCTGAGGGGGTCCCCGTCGAGGCGCCCATGCCGATGAAGGAGCTTGCCGCTCCCCAGGCGGGAAGCGAAAGCGCGAAGGCAGCCGAGGCAGCAAGGCCCGCTGCAAGGAGCCGCAGGCTCCCCGGACATGAAGCATGCCGGTTCGGAGTGGTCATGAAAAACTGTCCCATGAAGAGGAAAATACCGTTCATCGGCAAAGCTTCCGGCCGCAGAGGCCATAAGCTCCGTCCTCCTATATATTAGGCAAAGTTTCGAAAAAGTCCTCTTCGCATGCCTTCCTCTCCTACCCCTGCACCGCTTCCTTCGCGCCGGCTTGATCCGGAAGAACTTCTCTCAGAACTTCTCCCCGAGGACTGGGCGCTGCCGCTTACGAAGGCGGGGCTTGCAACGCTCGAGGACCTCTACGACTGCGCCGCTTCGCTCGGGAGCACCTGGCACCGGTCGTTTCCCGGACTGGGGAGCCGCCGGGCCGTTGCCCTGATGGAGTGGCTCAGGGACTACGGCCGCAATATCGGAGAAGTCACGCCGCGGTTTTTTCCTGCAGGCGTGCGGGAAAAAGCGGCAGCCGAGAAGCAGCCCGGCTGCGCGGAGTTCGACCCCCTGATCAGGCCGCTCGAGGAAATCTCGCTCCCCCGGCCGCTCTCGGGCGCCGAGGGCATCAACCGGGCACCCGCCATCGGATGCTCGCTTTCTGCATCAAACGACCTCGATGCCATCCGCACGTGGCTTAATGCCCGCGCGGGGAACCCCAATACCTATGCGAGCTACCGCAAGGAAGCCGAGCGCTTTCTTCTCTGGTGCCTCGCCGAAAAGGAAAGAGCGCTCTCAGACATCCGGGCGGACGATGCCGCCGAGTACCTGAGGTGGCTTGAAGACCTGGGGCGGCTCGAGGAAAACGCATTTTTGAGAAAGTGGCGGCTCCCGCAGTCGCGCTGGATCGGTCCCAAGAATGCCGAACGCGCCACCGCCCTCTGGAAGCCCTTCAACGGGCCGCTTTCCTCGTCGAGCCGAAAAAATGCCATTGTCGTCGTGCGGCAGCTCTTTAATTTTTTAAAGCGCACGGGCTACCTCATCTTCAACCCCTTCGACCAGGTGAGCCCCAAGGTGCCGCTCCTCAAGGGCGAAGGCGCTCCGCAGGCTTTTGCCGACCGGTCGCTTACCGATGCGCAGTGGCAGGAAATCGTCTCCCGCCTCGACATGCTGCCCGAAGGGCTTCCGCGCGAACGCATGCGGCTCATCCTCATGATGGGAAAGAGCCTCGGCATGCGGGCATCCGAAATGCTCGACGCCTGCACGGGCTGGATCGTCAGGCGCCGCGTCGGGCTTTCCGTCAGAAATGCCATTGAGATTGTCGGCAAGGGCAGCAAGGTGAGGCGCCTGCCGCTTACGCCCGAGCAGATCGGCATCATTGAGGATTCGCTTCGCGCCCGGGGGATCCCCGGGCTCGCGCAGAGCGACCCCGGGACCCGGCTTCTCATCAATCTCGGACGCGGAAGGAACCCGGGCGGAGCCATGAGCAGAAGCGGCCTCTACCGCGTGCTCGAAGGCTTCTTTGCCCGCGTCGCGGACGACGTGGCCGCAGCCGCACCGATGGATGCCGCAAAGCTGAGGGCCTCCTCCACCCACTGGCTGAGGCACACCTTTGCCGTTCAGGCGCTCACGCGCATGAGCGTCAACGTCGTGCAGGCCGCCATGGGGCATGCATCTGTCGCCACGACGGGGCGCTACCTCGCTCCGGAAGAAGAGGAAATGAGCGAGGCGATGAGCCGCATGAAGGCGCTTTAAGGAAACGCCGAAGAGGCGCCTTCAGCGCTTCGTGAAGACGTCCCGATAGCGAAAGAAGGTCTGCTCCCAGACCTGGCGGCTGTTCAAGGGGTGGTCGGCCGAGCGGCGTACGGTCTCGGCGAAGTCCGCGAACTTCGCCGCCCGCGCGGGCGTCGTGAGTCCGGCGAGCTTTTCGAGCGCCGCCCTTTCGCCGGGTAGAAAGTGCGGTGCGAGTCCCGATGAAACCCGCATGAGATCATGCGCCCAGCGCAGAAGGAGGAGCGAAAGCGCCGGGATCGTCAGATCCGGAGCGAGCGTTCTCACCACAAGGTCGGGCGACAGATCCGGTCCGGCACGCAGAAGATCGAGCGCTGCGGCTTCGGTTTTGGGAGAAAGCCGTTCGTCGTCGTTTGCGCGCAGAGCCGGCATCGGAGCGCCGCCGGCAAAGGCGAGCGCCTCCTCGGCATTCTTCACCTTCCTTGATCTGAGGAATTCAAGCGCCTCCTCGCGCGAGGGCGAAGGCGCACGAACGAGGCGCGAGCGCGACCGGATGGTCGGGAGCACGTCGTCGAGCTTTTCGGCTACCAGAATCCAGGTGAGGCCTTCCGGGGGCTCTTCCATCGACTTGAGGAGCGAAGCCGCGGCTTCAGCACGGACCTTGTCCGCCGGGTAGACGAGAATGATGCGGCGCCCGCCCTGATTGGCGTTGAGCGACAGGAAGTCTGACAGCACGCGGATCTGATGGATGCGGATTTCGCGCGAGAGCTTCTTCTTCGCTTCCGGCCGTTCGTTCTCAGCTGCCGTGTAAGGCACGTCCCATTCGGCGCACATGAATTCCGAGAGCACCTGGCGGAAGTCCGGATGCGTTCCGGCGTGCGTGAGCTGGCAGCCCCTGCACTTTCCGCAGGGCGTGCCGTCGGCGGCGGGATGTTCGCAGAAGAGCGACTTCGCAAAGGCGAGACCGAGCTCGTAGAGTCCCGTACCGGGAGCGCCGTAAAGGAGAATGGCATTTGGCATCCGGTCCCGCATCGCATTCAAAGCTTCCGCGGGCTTCTCAAGCCATGAATAAGGAACTAGAGCCATCCGGCGACTCCCTCGAGAATGCGCTTCTCAACCTCGTCGGGCGTTTGCTCGGCGTCGATGATTAAAAAGCGCTCGGGCGACTTCCTCGCGCGCTCGAGATAGGCGTTCCTCACGCGGGTGAAGAAGTCGACTCCCATGCGCTCGAACCGATCCTCGTCGCCCGCACGGGCGCGAAGACGCTGAGCTGCCTTCTCAGGGGCAATGTCAAAGAGAATCGTGAGATCCGGCTCGAAACTCCCAAGCGTCCAGCGCTCGAGCGCTTCGATCCTTTCTCCGGGGAAGCCTTTTCCTCCTGCCTGATAGGCATAGGTGGCATCGGTAAAGCGGTCCGACACCACCCACCGCCCGGCCTCGAGCGCCGGACGAATCACTTTTTCCACGTGCTCGGCGCGCGCAGCGAAAAAGAGAAGCGTCTCTGCCGTTGCGCCCATTTCGTCCGAGAGGAGCATCGCGCGGATTTTTTCCCCCGGCGGCGTGCCGCCCGGCTCGCGGGTGTGAACCAGGTCGATGCCCTTCTCTTTCAGGAACTTCAGCAGATTTGCGGTCTGGGTGGATTTGCCCGCACCGTCAATCCCTTCAATGCTGATGAAGCGTCCGCGCATCCCTTACTCCTTGGTTCTCTTCGCGCTCGAAATGAAAAATACTGAGCCCGAATTATCGCCGATGCGCCGGGCGGCGGAAATGCCGCGAGCTACTTCTGCGGCAGCGGCGTCGTGCGCTTTCTGATGATGAAATGGTTCACGGCCCGGTTGTGGTCCCTGAGGTTGGTCGAAAATTCGCTCGTCCCGTCGCCGCGCGCGACGAAATAGAGGTACTTCGTTTCGGCCGGATGGGCCGCCGCTTCGATCGATGCGGCCGAGGGCATCGAAATCGGCGTGGGCGGGAGCCCCGCAAAACGATATGTATTCCAGGGGGTCGGCGTTTCAAGATCCCGCCTTCTGAGTCTTCCCGACCAGTCGGGGCCGAGCCCGTAGATCACCGTCGGGTCGGTCTGAAGGGCCATCCCGATCCGAAGCCGGTTGTTGAAGACCGAGCTCACGAGATGGCGGTCGCTCCTTACGCCTGTTTCCTTTTCAATAATGGACGCAAGAATCAGAAGCTCATAGGGGTTCTTCGCCTGACAGCCCGCATTGCGGGAATTCCAGGCTTCGTCGAGAAGCCGTTTCTGGCGGTCGACGGCCATTCTGAGAACGGCGAGGTCGCTCGAGCCGGACCCGTACCGATAGGTTTCGGGTGCAAGGTACCCTTCGAGCGAGGCTCTACCCTCGAGGCCGACCGCTTGGAGAAGCTCCGCTTCCGTCATGCGCGCGGAATCGGGTTCAAGTCCCGGCGCTTCGCTGATAATGTCAAGAACGTCCCAGACGGGCGCGCCCTCTGGAATCCGGAGCTGCTGATCAATGAGCGCAGGGCCTGAGAGCGTCTTCAGAACGGCTTCGGGCGTCATGCCGCGCTCAAAGCGAAAGCGCCCGACATGGATGCGCGAAAGAAGCGAAGGCTCAAAACGCCTCAGGACTCTCACCTTCCAGGGCTCGAGCGTAATGCCGGCCTTCCTTGCAAGGTTGAGGGCTTCGGTCGCGCTCGCCCCCTGGGGGACCGTGATTTCAATGCGCTCCGCGGTCATCGCCGCAGGCTCGCGATAGAGGATGTCCTCAACCTTCATCCAGGCGAAGGCGCCGAGCGCAAGAATAAGCACGACGAACGCGAGGAGAAGGCAGACCCACCGCAGCAGGCGGGAAGACTTCCTCGGCTGAGCCTCCTTCCGGGAGGAAAGCTGCGCCTCATCAGCCGCCTCATCAGGCTTCTTTTCCGTGAGGGGCTCATCCTTTTGAGGATCAGCGCCTTCCGCGGCATTCTTTTCGTTCGCTCTTTCCTTTGAGGCGTCGGCTTCCTCCTGGCGCTTTTCAGGGGCCTGAGGCTCTTCGGGCTCTCCGTTCTTTTTGTCCTTTTCGTTCCCGGCGTTCTTTTCGGCGCTTAAGGCATCTTCGCGACGCTTCTCCGCATCCTCCGCAGAGGCATTCGTCCCGCCCGGCAAAACGGAAGAATCCGCTTTCTGAGAATCTTCGGAAGACGCCTTCGACGAGGCTTCGCACGAACCCTCAGTTCCCGGGATTTCCGGCTGATCCGGACCGGGAGCCGCAGCAGCGGGAAGCTCTTTTACGGAACCTTCGCACTCAGCTTCTTCGGGGGAAGCATCACGCTCCGCGAGCTCCTTCTCGATGCGCTTCTTTTCCTCGCGGCTCTTTTTCGAATGTCTGCGGCTCACTTTTATTGAAACTCCCGGGAGTGGGAAAAGGGAAAACGGGAAATCAGGTTCCTGAAGCACAGACTTAAGGAACCCGGCGGCATCCGAGTTTAGCGAAGAGAAGAAGCGCTCGGCGCGGTCATTTTGTTTCAGCTCTCGGGCGTCGCGCCACACAGAAGCCCGCCGGGCGTCTATTCTTCCGAAAACGAGCCGCAGACGCGGTTCGATGAATCGTTTCTCTTTTGTCTGGAAGGAATCATGCAGAGCTTCACCGCTTCGGCCGAAAGCCTCTCTCCTCTTCCCGGCGTCATGCACGCCGGCGGCATTTCCCTCATCCGCGTTTCGGGCGCCGATGCCGTTCATTTTCTTCATGGCCAGTTCACTCAGGCCGTCGAGAACCTCGGCAGCCGCACGACGCTCGCGGGGTACTGCTCCCCCAAGGGACGTCTCCTTGCCCTCATGCGCGTCTGGATGGAGGGCGACGACGTCATGCTCGCGCTCCCTGCGTCCATGGCCGAAGGGTTTCTGAAGCGGATCCGCATGTACGTGCTCCGCGCGAAGGTCGTCTTCACGCCGCTCGATCCGGCTCCGCAGACGCTCGTTTTCGTCGGGAAGGCCGGCGAAAAGGCTGCCGCTGAAATGGGACTTTCCATTCCCGCACCCGGCGAAGTGAGGGCGGAGGGCGGCGCGACGCTCCTCGGCCTTCCTCCGTCCGAAGGAATTGAAGGCTTCTGCGCAGGCGGCTCGAGAACGCTCGCGCTCTTTCCCGCCGGGACGGAATTCCCCTTCAAGCCCGCGCCCGACGCCTGGCGCACCGCTGCGGTCATTGCCGCAGGCGTCCCGCAGATTCTTCCCGAGACGCGCGAACGCTTTGTTCCGCAGGCAGTCAACCTCGAGCTCGTGGGCGGCGTCTCCTTTAAGAAGGGCTGCTACCCCGGCCAGGAAGTCGTCTCGCGCGTGCAGCATATCGGCGAAACCAACCGCCGCGCCGCGATCGGGCGCATTGCCGCAGCGGAAGACGTGCTCCCCGGCGCGCCGGTTTATTCCGATGGCGACGAAGCGGGATCCGTCATCCTTTCATCCCGCATCGGAAATGAAGCCCTGATTCTCTATTCCGCCACGCTCACGGCGATCGAAAAGGGCGTTTCGCTCGCACCCGACGGCGCCAAACTCGCGAACGTGCCGCTTCCCTACCGCATCCGCAACGTCCTCACGGAAGAAGCCTGACGGAATCGTCTCCGAGCTTTCCCGCATGCGGCGCACTTCGCTTGAAGCGCGCCGCTTCGGGCTGTTAAGCTCCCACACCGCTCTTCGGCCGCTTTTTCCCCGCACGCAGGCCGACACTGTCGGAGTTTTTGAAATTGATGAAGCAATCCCTCTGGGCGCTCTGCGCAGCCCTCTGCTTTTCCTTCATGGCGGCCTTCGTGAAGCTTTCGAGCGGCGAACTGGGCACGCTCGAGATGGTCTTCTACCGTTCGCTCTTCGGCGTCATCACGATCGGCCTCTACGTGAAGCGCAACAACCTCTCGCTTAAAACGCCCTATCTGATGGGAAATCTGCGCCGTTCGATCCTCGGCACCATTTCGATTGCGCTCTGGTTCTACACCCTGGGACTTCTCCCCTTCGGCACGAACATGACGCTCATCTACACGACGCCGCTCTTCATGGCGGTGAACTTCATCGTCCTCGCGATGATGAAGCACCAGCGGGCGCCCTGGGCCCTTGCACTCGCGATCATCGTGGGGTTCGCCGGCATCGCCATCGTGCTGCAGCCGAGCTTCTCGTCGGATGAGCTCATCCCGGCGCTCATCTGCCTCTCCGTAGCGCTCCTCGACCTCGTCATCTACTGGCAGATGAAGGAGCTCGGGCGCCTCAAGGAACCCTCCTGGCGAATCGTCTTCTACTTCACCTGCTGCGGCACGATCTTCGGCCTCGTCGGCGCCTACCTCGTCGAGGGCGGGCTCCACGTGCCGGGCATGAATTCCGTGATCGCCATCATCGGCATGGGGATCTGCGCAACGCTCGGTCAGATCTGCACGACGCGCTCCTACGCCTACGGCAACATGCTCCTTTCCTCCTGCCTCGGCTTCTCCGCAATTCCCTTCTCGGCCGTCATCAGCTGGCTACTCTTCGGCGAATCGACGACGACGCTTGCCCTCATCGGCATGTCGCTCATCATCTGCGCGGGCGTTGCCGCCACGATCACGACGAAGCGCGCGGAGGCGCGGGGCGAAAGTCCCCTCGCGTGATCCCGCAAGCGGGTATTTTCTCGAAGTTTACGGAGCGTTCCGCCGCGCTAAGATTTCAGGCACTGAATGGGCCCGCAGAGAGCGTAATGCCTGCGGGCTTTTTTTCGGTCCATTCAACTCAATCATGGAGATGAACCCACATGTGCACCACCGTCATCGTCGGCAAGCGAGCTTCCACCACGGGTCGCGTCATCCTCGGCCACAATGAGGATTCGGGCGGCCGCGTCATGCATCAGCAGTTCTGGTGCCCGGGCGCGAAGCACGCTCCCGGCGAATTCGTCGAGGGCGAACCCGGCCGCGCCCGCGTTCCGCAGGCGCCCGAAACCCTCGGCACCTACTGGAGCAACATGCTCGCTCCCGCCCCGGGCTCATCCTTCGATCAGGGGCTTGCCAACGAAGCGGGCGTCGTGATGTGCTCCAACAGCGGCGGCACGTCCTTTGACGGCGAACTCTCGGACGAGGAAACGGGACTTGTCGAAGGCGGCATCGGCTTCCTTCTTCGCCGCTGCGTGATGGAGCGCGCCCGCACGGCGCGCGAAGCCGTGGAAATCGCAGCTTCGCTTCTCGACAAGTACGGCTACTGGAGCCCCGCGAGAAACTATTCCTTTGCCGACCGCGACGATGCGTGGCTCCTCAACGTCGTGAAGGGCCACCACTACGTCGCGAAGCGCGTCCCTGAGGACGAGGTGGTTCTCATCTCCAACTACCTCGCGATCCGCAAGGTCGACCTTTCCGACAAGGAAAACGTCATTGCCTCGCCCGACCTCATCGAGTACGCCATCCGCATGGGCCGCTACACGCCGAAGACCCCGGGCGACTTCAGCGACTTCGACTTCTCCCGCGCCTATCAGCCAGTTGAAAACCTCACGGCCTCCACGAAGTCGATCCGCATGCGCACGGGCTGGCAGGAAATCACGGGCGTGCGCTACACGGACGAACTCAACTACCCCGAACGCCTCGTTCCGCCGAAGCTCATGAGCCCGGACGACGTGAAGGCGGTGCTTCGCCTCACGGCCGAGGAAACCTACAGGAATCTCGGCGACGGCAAGGGCGACGCCTTCCACATCAGCGCGGAAGACATTTCCCGCTCGCATACGCGCGAGAGCTGGGTCTGCGAAATCGGCGAGAAGCCCATTCTCAACATCCTCTGGCACTGCGCGTCCTACCAGGATACGGGGGTCTACGTGCCCTGGTTCCCGCTTGCGAAGCGCATTCCGGAAAACTGCCAGTGGACGACGCTTGAGGAAGCCCGCCGCGTGCACTTCCAGATGAAGCCCGAATACCTCGACTTCTCGTTCGGAAAGCGCTACTTCCTCAACGCGCTCTTAGGCGAACTCGTCAACTTCGACCGCGGCCTCATGGCCGGGATCTGGCGTGAAAGGGACGGCCTCGAGGCCCAATACAAGACCCTTGCGGCGGAAGTGGTTGAGAAGGCGAAGACGCTCCCTGCAGAGGAAGCCGAAAAGATGCTCGGCGACTTCACGTGCGAGATGACGGAACGCTCCAACGACCTTCTTCGCGAACTGCTCGCCTGCCTCGACACGGTCGACGCGGAAGTGCATCCGCAGGAGCTTTCGATTACCGACCCTGACGCCACTGCCGAAGTCGTCATCCGCTCCTTCCCGGAACTCGACATTGAGGAGATCGACCAGAGTTCGCTCCTCTGGAGCCTCGGCTTCACCGGCGCCAAGGCGTCCGTCCTTGAACCCGCAAAGCCCCTCAAGGTTGAGATCCGCGGCGACGATCTCGTCGCCACCTTCCGGGCTTTCGACGTCGCGCGCTTCGGCATTGCCGGGTGCCTCACCGACACCTACATCCGCGGCTACATCGCCCACAGGCGCTTCGTCGCCATGGCGCTCGTCCGCTTCAAGGCTTAATTGAATATTTGAGCGCTCCTTCCGGAGCGCTCATCAAAAAGAAGCCCGCAGGTCCGAAAGGATGTCTGCGGGCTTCTTTTCATTCAATCCGGAATGGACAGGCGATCCTCTGCGATCACTTGGCTTCGGTGCCGAACCACTTGTCGTAGATCTTCTGATACGACCCGTCGGCGCGCATGGCGTCGAGCGTCGAATCGAGAAGGTTGAGGAGCTTCTTGTTGCCCTTCTGCACAGCCATGCCGTAGAGGTCATCAGAAACAACAAAGTCGAGCGCGACGAGCTTCATGCTCTGGGAAGCCTTCTGCTTCAAGAAGTACTTGTTGACGGGGCCGTCGTTGAGCATCGCGTAGCAGCCGCCCTTATTGAGCTCAAGGAACGCGTCCGCCGCCGAATTGAAGGTGCGGATGGTGGTTCCCGGAATGCGCTTCATCATGAGCGCGCCAGAGGAGCCGATTTCGGCGCAGAGGGTTTTGTTTTCAAGATCCTTGAGGCTCTTGATCTGCGGGGCGTTGTCCTTCGTCGTCATCACCGTGAGGCCTGCATTCATGTAGGGCTTCGTGAAGTCGACCTTTTCGGAGCGTTCCGGAGTGATCGTGAGCGCGGAAACCGCGCAGTCGATGTTGCCGGAAATCAGCGCCGGAACAAGACCGTCGAGCGACATCGAGACGATGCGGATGTCGATGTCGTTGCGCCTGCCGATTTCACGGATCAGATCCATGTCAAAGCCTTCGTACTGTCCGGTCTTGGAATCAAGATATTCAAAAGGCGGATAGACCGTGAGGGAGCCCACGCGAAGCGTCGGCGCTGCCTCAGCAGCAAAGGAGAAGACAAGGGTTGCAGCTGCGGCGGCCGCAGCAAACTTCTTGGAAATAGCCATTTCAGAGGGCCTCATGTATTTATGAAGCGGATTGTGCAGCTCGACGTGATCCCTCTTTTTATCGTTCACATGCTTCGAGGAACGGGCATTGAGCCTCCTCTCCGCGGGGATTTTTCGCTGAGCCGGACCCTCCTGGGGTTGGCGTCTGCTTCAGTGCCGGACACATGCGGCCTCAAAGCAGTGGTGAAATTGTTGCCGTGAGAGTTACCTCAGCGGCGGAGCGCTTCCGGCACCTTCCGTCCTTTACCTTAATTTCGGACATGGAATATCGAGTGCGGAGCATTCTCCCGAAGCCGGCCTGAAGAAGCCGTCCCGGTCCTCCTCGCCTTCACGGGCGCTTCGGACAAGGAGGAATATTGCACATTTTCCGCTCAAAGGCAAACGTCTCGTCAGGGAGTTGTTCTTCTCGATGGAATCGAGCTTTTTTCCCGTATCAGTTTTATCCGCGGATGAAAGTCGGCCGTGGCAGACGTACGCACGCCATGGCCGCCATGCAAATCAGAAGAGATTCCCTCGCTCTTTCCTATCTGAGAGCCTCAAGCATCAATTCAGCAACTCTTTGAGAAGATGCCGGATTCTGCCCGGTCACGAGCCTGCCATCACGAACGGCAAAGGCTTCGAAATCAGGTCCCTGCGCATAGATGCCGCCGGCTTCGCGCATTCTGGTTTCCAACAAGAACGGCACGACCCGGGTCAATTTCATCTTCTCTTCTTCAGAATTGCTGAATCCTGTAACGTGCAAGCCGCTCACAAGAGCGCGGCCATCCTCCTTTACGGCAAGTGAAAATGCGGCCGGCCCGTGACACACCGATCCGATAACGGCACCGCCCTTCCACGCATCCGACAAGAACTTGCCCAATGCCTCACTCGACGCCAGGTCCCACATTGCGCCGTGCCCGCCCGGGATAAAGATTGCCTGGTAATCCTTGTACGCCAAGTCCCCAAGCCGGCGGCTCTCTTTAAGCTTTGACTGCAGATCTGCGTCCTTGAGGTAGCGTTCAACCGTCGGGGGGTTCTTTCCTGCTTCGGCTAAGGAATGCGGATCAATCGGAATCTGGCCGCCGGGCAAAGTCGCAATGGTGATGCTGGCGCCTTGATCGGCAAAAGCGTAATAAGGCGTGGTGAGTTCTTCAAGCCAAAGCCCGGTTTGCGCGCTGGTGCCGCCGAGAAGTGCATGCGCAGTGGCAATGATGAGAATAGAAACCGTGTTCATGATTTTGTATTTCGTTATTTATTAAGACGTCGTCCGAAGACTCATTTCCTTAAGGCGCGCACAATGCCTTCGAGCCAATCCTGATGGCCGGCCACCATGGGATTGGGATGCGTTTTCGCCAGTACTTTGGCGGGCTCTCCCTTCTGGCTTTCCTGCGTCAATATGCGTACGCGATTGTGCGGGAGTTCTTCAATGAGCCACGCATGAATGACGTCAAGTCGATCCTTCCCCTGGCCGCACCAGCCGTGCCAGGCAAGACGGGCGCATGCTTCGCGCCCGGGCGGCACGCATTCCGTGACTTTTGCATCCACGGGGAAACCGAAAGTGCGGAAAAAGAAAACGTCGCCTTCCTTCAAATCGTCATTGCTGAACCGAATATCGGATGCATTTGCATAGTATTCGGGCCAGCGGTGCGGATTGACGAGCAGCGCCCAAACGTCCTCAACGCTTAAGCCCTGCACGATCACCTCGTTGGATGCGAAGTTGTCGGTCATTCCGGGAAGATAGTCTTCCGGCCAGCGAATCGATTCCATTTTGTCTCCTAAAAAATAAACCTGCATGAAGTCAGGAATTATCAGAAGACGAAGAATAAGTGGTTTTTAATTTGATATCAATAACTTACAAACCTCTCAGTCACTTACCGATTCGTTAGTACATCTTTTTTTGACCTCGAGCCGGCAAGCATTTTTCTCGAGCGGAATCAGTAAAATCAGCGGCGATTCGGTATGCCGAAAGGTATGGAGAAAGGTTGTGCCAAAACTTCAGTCTTCTTATTCTTGTGCTTTGCTTCTGGCGATGGATTTGCTCGGCGGTAAATGGAAGCTTCGGATTCTCTGGCATATTCTCGAGGGCGCCACTCGATTTTCGTCCTTAAGGCGCGCCATGCCCGACATCTCGGAAAAAATGCTCGCCACGCAGCTCAACGATCTGGAAGCCGACGGCATCTTGTCGCGCACCATCGTCTCCGCCAAACCACTGCACATTGAATACGCTTTGGCTCCCGATCAGCAGGAACTGTGCCGGGCATTGGCCGATTTATGCGAGTTCTCGAAAAATTACGCCGCTAAAAACAACATTGCCCTTCTCGGCGGAACGTGCTGCCCGCATGAAACTCCTTCAGGCAAACTCCGCTCCGGGGCGTCTGACCAAGAGTGAGATTGGATCTGGCGGAGATTCCGCTCACCGGGAAGCGTGCTGCAGGCTTTCCGAATCATCGGTGCGTATTCTTCTCACTCACTAAAGCCTTTCGCCAGCAAGCGTCGGAACCTGCGAAAAAATAACTCCTGAAAAGCGACTAAGACTGCATCTCAGTCGCCTTCAGGAGTATCGGCACTTGAAGTAAGTTCTTCAGCGATCCCTTACTTCCCGCTCGTCAGATCCTCAAGGAACTTCACGTAGGTTTCCTTCGTGAAGACGGGCTTGAATTCGCGGCAGATGATGTCGGCCGCCTCAGCGCCGTCCCAGAGGAGATCGATGATCGTCATCGCGAGCACCTCGGGCGACTTCACGTAGGCCGTCTCTTCGTCGAAGACCTTGTAGTCAGCGCCGTGGAGCGTGCCGGAGACGCAGCCCACCCAGGGGTGCACGACCGGCATCAGGTGCGAAACGTCGCCCATGTCGGTCGAGCCCGCGGAGTGCTCGCCCTCGACCGTATTGGCGTCGCCGAAGATCTCATGGGCATTGGCGCGGAGCACATCGCGGAAGTGCGGTTCCGGACGGAGCGGCAGGTACCCCGGCAGATCCGAAATCACGCATTCGGCGCCGAGCGCGGCGCCGCCCGCGCGAAGCGCCCGGTTGATGGCGCTGTTGTAGTGCGCGAGCGCTTCAACATTGGCGGCACGGCAGTAGCTTTCCATCTTGACGTAATCGGGAATCACGTTCACGAGGTCGCCGCCCGCATTGATGATCGGGTGGAAGCGCACGCAGTCGCTGTCGCGGAAGGTTTCGCGGATGGCATTAACGCCCATGACGCCGAGCATGGCGGCGTTGAGCGCGTTGATGCCTTCCTCGGGGCAGCCGGCGGCATGCGCGGCGCGGCCGTGGTATTCGATGAGCTTGCCCACAAAGCCGTTCGACGAGGCGCCGACCGTGAAGTCGCCGTTGGGGTTCTTGGTCGAGCTCACGTGCATCATCATGGCGAGGTCGATGTCGTCAAAGCCCCCCTCGGCGATGATCTGCTGCTTGCCGCCCAGGAACCGGAGCTTCCCTTCCTTTCTGAGGCCGCTGCGGTAGTCGATCTCAACATACTCTTCGGCAGGAACCGCAAAGAAGACGACGTCGCCTCCGAGGAGTTCCATCGCGCCCGTTTCTTTGAGCGCGCGGGCAACGGCGAGCACGTTTGCGATCTGCACGTTGTGGCCGCAGCAGTGCGCGGCGCCCGTGACCGGGTCGCTCGCCTCATGCTTTCTGCAGACGATGGCGTCGAGTTCGCCCAGGAGCGCAATGGTTCTCGCGGAATTCGCGCCCTTGAGGCGCGCCTTCACGCCCGTGTGGCCCCAGCCGTCCTCATGCGCGATGCCGAGCGCGTCAAAGGCAGCCTTCACCTTGGCCGACGTCTTCACTTCCTTGAAGCCGAGTTCGGGTTCGGCAAAGATGGAGTGGCCGAGCGCCTGGGTTTCGGCAAAATTCTTGCGGATGGCTTCGCAGACGCGCTTCTTCAGTTGTTCCTTGTCCATGGCTGGACTCCTTTTGTTGTCATGTCCGGAGCGGGATCCTGTCTGCTCCGGGCTTTATTCCATGTACTTGAATCGTACGCGCGGGACATGCTTGATGCCCCGCGCTCTAAAAAACTGTTTCTTTTCTGTTAGAAGATGCCTTCAAGGTGGAGCATCACTTCAGCAAGCGCCGTCGCGCAGATGAAGCTGCCGGCGGCAACGGCAAGCGCCACCGGAACGATGCGCCACGAGAGGCGCTTGAAGCCTTCCATGTCCTTGCCGAGCGAGAGGCCGCAGTAGGCAAGCACCACCGTCGTGATCGGCAGGAACCCGATCTGCTTCGTGTAGGAAAGGAGCACGTCGCTTCCCGGGAACTGCGGGAGCGAAAGCACCACGGCAAGAATCGACACCCAGAAGACCATCGGGAGGCGGTTGAAGACCGGAAGATGCGAAATAAAGACGCCGGCCGCAGTAATCGCGACAAGAATCAGGGCACCGATGGCGCTGCCGCCCAGCGCGGGATCCCCCGTCTGCATGTTGGCGATCCAGGTATAGAACCCCGTCACGAGCAGAATGAAGAGGACGTCGTACATCTCGTTGAGAATCTTTTTCATTTTTTTCAATCTCGCTGAATTCTGTTGATAAGTGCTTGTTCCCGTGGATCAGGCCGCCCTGGCTGCCTTGCTGCCGCCCTTGTCGCGGGTGAAGAACTCATAGACCTTGATCGTGACCGGGAGAGAGATGAAGAGCGAGAAGTAGATGCCGAGGACCGAGGTGAGGAGGTTCGCGGCTGCCGCGTAGGCGCGCACCGTTTCCTCCCACTCCGGATGGACCGCGATGATCGAGCTCATCGAAGCGGCCATCATGGAGGCGCTGCCGATGCCCGCGCCCATGGCGAGCGAATGCGGGTGGAAGATGCCGAGCTGAGCGATGATGCCCGCGAGGAGCGACACCCAGAGAGCGCCGAAGACCGTGCCGCAGACATACATGCCCATGACGCCGCGGCCTTCTGCAGAATCGAGGCCGAAGCGCTCGGCAATAATGGCGACGTTCGCCTCGCGGTCAATCGAGTAGCAGGCGCCGATCGCCTCGCGCTTCATGCCGAGAAGGAGCGCAACCGGAAGACCGAAGATGAGCGTGCCGAAGAAGTGCCCGAACTCCTGCATGATGAGGGCAAGCCCTGAATCCATGATCATGCTGATGTTGGGGCCGATGTCGAGGCCGATCTTCGTGATGAGGATCAGCACGCCGATCGAGAGCATCTTGCCCGCGCGGTTCATTTCCGGGAGCTTGATGAAGTTCCACCGCGGGAAGCTCGCCACGGCGCCGAGCACGAGCGCATAAAGGAGCGGCAGAAGCACGACGAGTCCGAACTTCAATATGCCGATCCACTCTGATACCAGCACGATGATGAGTGCGAGAAGGTGAATTTTGTAGTTGCGGATGAGATCCATGATGTCTCCCGGATGGGTTGAATGCTTTTGCCAGGGGTTTGAATTTATGGAATCAGAATGGAAACGGGAGCGCCTCAGCCTCTGAGGTGCTCCCGTTCTTGAATCTGTCTTTCGGTTTCAGGTTCTATCCCGCCTGAATCCTCCTGAACGTGCATCTGCGAGGCGAATGAGCTTTCTCCCTGTTGAAGGAGAGCAAGAGGAGGATGTAGAGGAGAAGGAGGTTTGACGCGCGCGCCAGAGGGCTTCATCGCAGCGGATGAAGTTCTGGAACTGAAGTACTGCGGCGGTCATTGCTTTCCCTTTGCCTGAATATCGAAAAATGGGGTTTGCGTCTTTTCTCAAAACGCATGTGAGAAAACATAGCACGCCTGCCGCTAAGTGTGAATAAGCAGAACTGCGCATGTTCTAATTACTCACACAAACCCATCGGGAGCGCCGATGCCGCGGGACTTCAGGTGCCGAGCATTGAGCTTGATCAAAACTCGGAGGCGGCTTCGCTCATGGCGAAACGCTCCGCGCCCGTTTAGGATGAAAAGCACTATGCAGAACATCTTTTTTCCCCACGCGTCCTATTCCAACTATTGGTGGCGCCCGTCTGAAAATCAAGGCGGGTAGCGCGGTCATGCGCACGGAAAAAGTTTAGAAAGCCTTGGCTTCAAGGCCTTCAATCTCATCGAAACCCGCCCGAAAGCGGGTTTTTGCATTTCTGGAGCCCGCGAAAAGTTTCGGATCTCAAGTCTCCAATCATTCGCCCATCGATAAGGACCCTTCAAAATGACGAGCCAAGACGCTTCCAAGGTCATGCCGGACTCCCGAACTGAGACCATCCCCTTCTTTTTCGGTCCCGCCACGCTCCTCATCCCCTTTCTCCTCTTCGCGGCCGCGTCCGTCTATCTCTTCGTCTTCCTGAAGGTCTTCGACCTCATGGCGCTTGCGGGCGCGGGGCTCGCCGCGCTCGTGAGCGGCGCGCTCCTCACGCGTAGTCCCAGGGCCTACTGGAAGGCCGTGCTCGCTGGCGCCGCATCGGAATTGACGGCCACCGTGCTTCTGCTTCTCATGGCGGCCGGCGTCTTCTCTGCCATGATGAAGGCGGCGGGACTCGCGCAGGCGCTTGCTCTTCTGACGGGCGGCGCCATTGCCGGGACGCCCTTTCTCACGCCGGCGGTCTTCCTGATCTGCGCCGTGCTCGCCACCGCAACAGGGAGCTCCATCTCTACGATTCTCGCCGCTTCGCCCATCTTCCTCCCCTTCGGCGCGGCGCTCGGCTGCGACGTGCCGATGCTCGCGGGCGCGATTCTTTCGGGCGCCATCTTCGGCGACAACCTCGCTCCGGTCTCGGACGTGGCGATTATTTCGGCCATGACACAGTCGGACAATGCGGGGCGCCCCATTGATCTCGGCGAAGTCGTCCGCACGCGATTCCCCTTCGCCATGGCGGCGCTCATCATTACGCTTCCCTTCTACTTCCTGGGCTCCGCCGGGAGCGCTCAAGGCGTTGAGGTTTTTGAAGACGCAAACCTCATGAGCCTCGTGATGATCATTCCGGTCGCGCTCCTCATCTATGTCGCCATCCGCTCGAAGGACGCGCTTCACGCCGTCACGCTCGCGACGGTGACCGGACTCGTCCTCGGACTCATTACCGGAATCCTCACGCCCGCACAGATCGTGTCCGTAAAGGACGGAGCCATTTCGGGCGTCATTACCGGCGGCATCGCCAATGTTTCGGGGATCATGCTGATGTGCCTCGCGCTCTTCGGATTTACGGGCGTCATCCACCGCACGGGGCTCGCTGATGCTGCTGAAAAATTCCTCGGCCGTGAAGCCGCTTCCCCGAGAAGCGCCGAGACGCTCCTCGCGGTGGTGACGGTGCTCATCTCCGCCGCGCTCGCAGCCGTCACGAGCGTTGCCGTGGCGCTTGCGGGCCAGCTCGCCGACAGGCTGCTCCGCGACCGCATCGACCCCTATCGCCGCGCCTACCTTCTCGCCGGGTTCGCGAACAGCCTCCCTGTTATTCTTCCCTTCTCGGCCTTTTCGCTCATTACGCTCTCAGCCGCCTCGAGCCTCGGGGACGCCTCTCTCACGCCCTTCACGCTCATGACGGCGACCTATTATCCGGTTGCGCTCTTCGTGGTCTTCACGCTTTCGATCGTCACCGGCATCGGCCGCCCGAAGGCAGAGGCGAAAGAGACAAATCCGTAACCCGCAGGAAACACCAAACAGCATGTCTTCCAAAGAACTCGCACCAGACGAATTTGAACTTTACGACCTGAAGGTCACGGTCGAAGGCGGCAATTTCGTCTGCCGACACCATTCGGACCAGGGCTTTCGCGTTGAAGGCGAAGACCTGATTTTTCCGGAGGGCGGCCGCTTCTCGCTCTACGCGATGGCGGCGCTCCTGCCGCTTCTGCCCGCCAAGGAAAGGTCGACCGCGTCGGCAGACTGGATGACGACGGACGCGCTCATCGCCTGCCCGGATCCCAACTGCGGCGCGCGCTTCAGAATCACGCGCACGGCCAGGCGCATCTTCCGTCACGGCGACTGCACGGTCGTGCCGCTCGAGAGCGAAACCAAAACGAATTTCAGCACTGAGGAGAATTCCAAGTGACCGCAACCATTGCCCGCTATCCACTTCTGCCCGACTATTCCTGCGCCCGCGTCATCAACGGCGGCTGGCAGCTTGCAACCGGGCATGCGCTTGAAAAAGCGCTCGACTATTCCGATGCGGAAAAAGCCTTCGAAACGCTTCTCGACCACGGATTCGACACCTTCGACTGTGCGGATATCTATACGGGCGTCGAGGAATTCTACGGCCGGATCATTCGCTCCCGCCGTGCAGCCGGTCTGAGCCTTCCGAGGATTCATACCAAGTTCGTCCCCGACCTCAAGGATCTCGCGCACATCGACCGCGCCTATGTCGAGCGCATCATCACGCGCTCGCTATCCCGCCTCGGCGTGGAGCGCCTCGACATGGTTCAGTTCCACTGGTGGGATTATGAAGTCCCGGGGATGGTCGATACCGCCGGATATCTCGTGGAACTCCAGGAAAAGGGATTGATCCGCGCGATTTCGACGACGAACTTCAATGCCGAAAATCTTCGCCGTCTTGTCGACGCAGGCATCCCGGTCGTCACCAACCAGTGTCAGTACTCGCTTCTCGATCGCCGCCCGGAAAAAGCGCTCGTTCCGCTTTGCCGGGAAACGGGCGTGAAGCTCATCTGCTACGGCACGGTGGCGGGAGGCTTCCTGAGCGAAAAATGGCTCGGCGTCCCGCAGCCCGACATCACGAAGCTTGAAAACCGCTCGCTCGTCAAATATCTCCTCGTCATTGAGGATACGCTCGGCTGGGATGGCTACCAGGAGCTTCTCAGAATCCTTTCCCGCATGAAGGAGGAAACCGGCCTCTCGATCGCCGCGCTCTCGACCCTCTACATTCTCGGCGAACCGCAGGTCGCGGCGGCCGTGGTCGGCACCCGGAGCTCAAGACACGTCGCCGATACGCTCACACTCGCCGGACGCGAGCTTTCCGCGGACGCCCGCAGCGAACTCGACCAGTTCGTGCGGAAGTTCCCGCAGATCGCCGGCGACTGCTTCGACGCCGAGCGCGAGCCGGGCGGCAAGCACCGCAACATCATGCGCATGAACCTGATGGACAGCGTTACCGGGAAGTAATCGCCGGCGTTCTTTATCCGAAGAGCCATCACGCAAAAAGCCCGCAGTTCGAAAGCTGCGGGCTTTTTGCTGTTTTGCGGGATGAAGGGCGAACGACCGGTTACTTCCGTTCCGTCGTAATCGTCACCACCAGACCGCGGTCGCCCACTTCGACGGGCTGAGGCATTTCGCCTTCGAGATCTCCAGCCTGGGGCATGAAGTTCCCGGTCTTCGAAATGCGGGCGCCGACGATGACCGTCTTGGTGCTAGCGAGCGTCTCAGCGCCCATCGCCATGCGCATGGTTTCGTTGAGTTCGAAGTTGTAGGGAAGATCCTTCACCTTCACCTTCGTGAACGCAACGGGCATCTTGCTGCCGGTGGCCGGACGCGCATAGATGAAGACCGTATCTTCGGGCGAGGCAAGCGCCTTCATCTTGTCGTCGAGGATCACCGTGCCGGCAACGGCATGAAGCTGCGAGGGAGAAGCCGTGGCGGGAGCGGTCTTCGAGAGCTCATTGGCGGGCGAGGCTTCCTCAGCCTTCGCGCCGTCCGCGGCGTTTCTCTGGGAAGCAGTCGGCGAAACGGCCGAGATCGAGTCGTTCACGCCGCCCAGGCGCTTCGCTTCATTGATGTTCGCCTGAATCTGCTCGCGATCGGGGAAGTCGCTAGGAACAGACTTGAGGAGCCGCTCCCAGTAGTCCGCAGCCTGAGCATAGTGTTCGCGGTCCCAGGCGTGAATGGCGAGGAGCGCGAGCGCCTTCCACTGCGTCGGGTCAATCGAAAGAGCCTTCTGCAGGACCTTTTCGACATCAGGCGTAATGACCTTCCCGTTCGCAGCAGCCATCATGTCGGCCATGTCGGCCAGAATGTCGGCGTTGTTCGGCACGAGGGCATTCAGGCGCTTGAAGGCTTCCACCGATTCGTCGAAGCGGTTCATCGAGGCCGCGGTGCGCGCGAGCATGAACCAGCCGTTGGCGTTCCGGGGATCCTTCTCGAGGTTGGCCTTCAGGTCGTCGAGCATCTTCTGCATGTCGCGCTGCGAGTGACCGCGGCTGCCCGGCTGCTGAGCCTCCATCATGGCGATGAACTGCGGGTCCATCGCGGTATAGCGGCCGAGCGCGTAGTAGCCGAGAACCGTTGCGCACGGAATCACGACAAAGAGAATGACGGCGAGAATGCGGGGCATGCGGGAGGACTTGCCGGAGCGCACCTCCTCCTCATGCTTCGTTTCCTCGAGCACGCGGCGCTCAAGTTCGAGGCGCGATTCCTCGTATTCGTCCTGATCAATATGACCGGCAGCCTTCTCGGCTTCGAGGTCCTGAGACTGCTGCTGCAGAATCGCGAGAACCTGCGCGCGGCGGTCTGAGTCGGAGCGCGAGCGCCCGCCGAACCAAAGGGGAAGGCACACTGCAGCGACGGCGATGAGCGCCATCACGGTACAGAGAATGATGAATGTCGTCACTTCCCTTACTCCTTGCTGCCGCGAAGCAGTTCATCGGCAAGCGCCTTTTCCTGAGCGGAAAGGGGCTTCGTCGCCTCATTCACGAGGCGCTTTCTGCGGCGCAGATTGATGTAGAAGGCGATGATGCCCACGAGGAAGAGGCAGACGGGCCCGAGCCAGAGAATCGCCGTGGAGAGCTTGAAGGGCGGCCTGTAGAGCACGAAGTCGCCGTAGCGTTCGACCATGTAGTCGACGATTTCCTGGTTGGTCTTGCCGGCCTTCACCTGCTCGATCACCTGATTGCGGAGGTCCACCGCAAGCTCGGCGTTCGAGTCGGCAATCGACTGGTTCTGGCAAACGAGGCAGCGGAGCTGCTCGGACACTTCAACGACGCGCTTGTGCGCAACCGGGTCGAAGGCCGTGGGAGCGGCTTCGCGCGCTTCCGCCGTTCCCTCAATCACGGGGCCGGCAAGCAGGAGCGCGCAGAGGAGCGGAGCCAAAAGGTTCTTCATCATTTTTCGGCCTCCAGCTGATCCAGAAGGGGCTTGACCTGCTGATGCCAGAGGTCGTCGAGGATCGGATAGCTCACCTTGGCGCGGATGACGCCCTTCTTGTCGATCACGAAGGTTTCCGGCACGCCCGTAACGCCGAGATCGATGCCGATCTTGTTCTTCTCTTCGAAGATCACGACGTCGTAGGGATTGCCCGTGTCTTCAAGAACCTGACGGCCGGCGCCGACGGAGTCCTTGTAGAGGAAGCCCACGATCGGGGTCTTGAGGCCCGTGCGCTTCAGACCCACGAGATAGGGGTGCTCCTCCTTGCAGGGAAGGCACCAGCTCGCCCAGACGTTGAGCATCCAGACCTTGCCCTTCATGTCTTCGGTTTTGAACTTGACCGCGGGATCATAAAGGGTCGACATCTCGAAAGCCGGAAGCGGCTTATTGATGAGGACCGACGGGAGCATGCGCGGATCAAGATAGAGGCCCTTGAAGAGGAACCCCGCAAGAACCACAAAGATCGCGAAAGGAATGAGGAATTTTGCTTTCATCATTTGCGTAATCTCCCTTTTGATCAGGCTGCCTGAATGGCGGGCTTGCCGGCGCTCTCAGCCTTTTCCTTGCGGCGGCGGTAGCGGCGGTCGGAGGCAGCAATCAGGCCGCCGATGCTCATGAAGATGCAGCCGAACCAGATCCAGGTGACGTAGGGCTTCGAATAGACGCGGACAACCCAGCCGCCGTCAGAACTCGGCACGCCGAGGCTCACGTAGACGTCGCCCGTGATCGAATGGCGGATGGCGGCTTCCGTCATCGGCATCGAATTGGAGCTGAAGTACTTGCGCTTTTCAGGATAGAGGTGCTGCAGTTCCTTGCCGTCCCTGAGGAGCGTGAAGTCGCCGCGGTCGGCCGTGAAGTTGGCGCCGCGGGCGCTCGAGACGCCGTTGAAGACGAAGGTGTAGCCGGCAACCGAGACCGTGTCGCCCTCGAACATGCGCACGTCGCGTTCAGCCTGATAGCCCTTCACGAGCGCCACGCCGATGATGAAGACGGCAACGCCGAAGTGAGCGAGAAGCATGCCCCAGTAGGCGCGCGGCTGACGCAGGAGCCGTCCGAGGAAGCCCGTTCCTTCAGGCGCAAAGCGAAGCGCTCCGCGCAGATCCTCGATTTCGCCGAGAACCACGAAGGCAGCGAGCGCGCACCCCGTGAAGACCCAGTTGCTCCAGGCGCCCATGAGGAGCGGAATGGCCGCACCGATGATGATGGCGCCGATGAAGCACCAGGCAAGACGGCGGGCGAGCTGAACCGGGTTGGCATCCTTCCAGCGCGCGAGCGGGCCGACCGCCATGAGGAAGACCATCGGAAGCATCAGGGGACCGAAGACGGCGTCAAAGTACGGAGGCCCGACCGAGATCTTGCCGGCATTGAGCGCATCGAGGAAGAGCGGATAGAGAGTGCCGAGGAGCACGGCGCCCATCGCGACAACGAGCAGAACGTTGTTGACGAGGAGCATCGACTCGCGCGAAATCATCGCGAAGTTCCCGCCAAGCCCCACCGACGGCGCGCGCCATGCGAAGAGGAGGAAGGAAAGGCCAATCACGACGATGAGGAAGGCGAGGATGAAGAGGCCGCGTTCCGGATCGGTTGCGAAGGCATGGACCGACGTGAGGACGCCCGAGCGGACGAGGAAGGTGCCGAGAAGCGAAAGCGAGAAGGTGAGGATCGCGAGAAGCACCGTCCAGATGCGGAAGCACCCGCGCTTTTCCGTGACAGCGAGCGAGTGAATCAGCGCCGTGCCGGTAAGCCAGGGCATGAAGGACGAATTCTCAACCGGATCCCAGAACCACCAGCCGCCCCAGCCGAGTTCGTAGTAGGCCCAGTAGGAGCCGAGCGCAATGCCGAGCGTGAGGAGAATCCACGCGGCCGTGGTCCAGGGGCGCATCCAGCGGGCCCAGGCCGCGTCAAGGCGTCCTGAAAGGAGCGCCGCGATGGCAAAGGCGAAGGGAACGGAGAATCCGACGTAGCCGAGATAGAGAAGCGGCGGATGGAAGACCATCCCGGGGTCCTGCAGGAGCGGATTCAGGTCCGCGCCTTCAGCGGGCGCCGGGAAGATGCGCAGGAACGGGTTCGACGTGAAGAGCATGAAGAGGAGGAACCCCATGCCGACCAAACCCATGACGCCCGTCACGCGGGCCACCATGTCTTCAGGAAGGCGCTTTGCCGAGAAGGCAACCGCGGCGCCCCACCAGCCGAGCGTCACTGTCCAGAAGAGGATCGAGCCCTCGTGCGAACCCCAGCTTGCAGCCACCTTGTAGTACCAGGGCAGCATCGAGTTGGAGTTGTTGGCGACGTTGAGGACCGTAAAGTCCGAAAGATAGAAGGAATATGCAAGGCAGGCAAAGGCAATCGTGCCGAAGAGCGCGTTTGCAGCTGCAGCGGGCCTCGCTACGGCCATGAGCGCGCCGTTCCCGCGGGCGGCGCCGATAAGCGGCAGCACGCCCTGCACGATGCTGAGCGCAAGGCACAGGATCAATGCGAAGTGTCCGATCTCAGGAATCACTTGTATTCTCCGTTGATGAAAATCCGTTTGGGGAGAATTCCTCCTGGAACCCTTCCCGCCCGGGTGGTGAGCCTCTCTTCTTCAGGTTCTGCCGCCTGAGGCGCATCCGCCCCGGGACCGCGAACGAATCGCTGGTCTGACGGGGCGCAGATGCGTACTTAAGCGCAGAGCATCATTACGAAGAAAAGCCTTTGGGGGATTTTCTGATGACGTGCTTCAGCGCCGTCTTCCGAGCGACTGGAGCTGAAGCATTTGCGTCTTCTGAAAACTTGGCCCCCTGATTCTTTTTTAGGGTTTTTCAGTGCATTACGGGTGATTGGCCGGCATCGGATCGCCGCGCGCAATCGCCGCGTCGTGCGCAGCCTTGTCGTGAGCCTTCTTCACGCCGGCCTTGTGAGCGTCCTCAAGGGCCTTGGCGGCTTCAGGCGGCATGTAGTTTTCGTCATGCTTGGCGAGCACCTCGCTCGCGACGAAAATGCCCTGTTCGTTCAATTTGCCCTGAGCAACCACGCCCTGGTTTTCCGCAAAAAGGTCGGGAAGAATGCCCGTGTACTGCACGTTCACGCTCTTTGCCGTATCCGTAATCCGGAAGTTCACCGTAACGCCGTCCTTTTCGCGCGCAACCGAACCGCCCTCAACCACGCCGCCCAAGCGGAACGTGCGTCCGACCGGCGCTTCCTTCGCCGCTACCTGAGTGGGCGAGAAGAAGAAAACGAGGTTTTCATTGAAGGCCTGCAGCGCCATGAAGATGCCGGCGGCGAGAACCACCACGGCAGCGCCGATCAGTGCGAGCTTCTTGGTCTTTGAATTCATGCTGATCTCCTTTACTTGCTCGGGGGTCTCTTATTTTTCAAGCGTGATTTCCGCCGCGCGCGCTTCGCGCATGATCCGGCGGCAGATGGCGCGGCGGCGCGTGATGAGCGACCAGAGCTCGTAGATCACGCCGGCCGTGAAGGCGCCGTATGCGCACCAGACGTAGTAGCCGTGTCCATTCATGTGAATGAAATCGGCAAAGGAATTCCAGTTGCTCATAGCTTTCCCTCCAGAGCCGCCTTCTGCGCCCAGTCGCTGCGGCGTTCGCGTTCAAGAATCATGGTGCGGGCGCGGGAGAGCACAACGGCAACGCCGTAGATGGTGCCGGCCGCAAGCATGATGAAAATGGTGTAGAGCATCACGTCGGCAATCGAGGAGCCGCGCGAGGTGATCGAAGCGCCCTGGTGAAGGGTATTCCACCAGCGCACGGAGAAATAGATGATCGGCACGTTGACGGCGCCCACAATCGAAATCACCGATGCTGCCTGGTCGGCGCGGCGCTTGTCGTCAATCGCGGCATGCAGCGCAATGAAGCCGAGGTAGAGGAAGAAGAGAATCAGCATCGACGTGAGGCGCGCATCCCAGACCCAGTAGGTGCCCCAGGTCGGACGCCCCCAGAAGGCGCCCGAAAAGAGCGCGATGAAGCCCATGAGCGCACCGGTGGGCGCCATGGCCTGAGCCAGGATGAAGGCGAGCCGCGACTGCTTGAGGAGCCCCACGATGCTGCAGACCGCCATCAGGAGGTAGAGCGACATCGAGAGCCAGGCGGCCGGGATGTGGATGAAGATGATGCGGTACGAATTTCCCTGACGGGCTTCAATCGGGCACACGAAGAACCCGAGGTAGAAACCGATGATGAAGAGCACGAGCGCCGCGCCCATGCACCATGGGATGAAGCGTCCTGCCTTGCGGTAGAAGCCTTCTAATGTTGCTTCACTTGCCATTTGACCTTTATCTCCTGCGACTGGGGAAATTCTTTGGGGATGGGATTGTTGTCTCTCACAAACTTACTGCTCTGCAATCCGGAGCGCGGCGGCGACCGCCATCGGGGCGAGCGCAAGCGAGAAGAGCGCGAGGCCGCCCACGATCATGAAGTGCGACGAGGGCGAGAGGCTCATCGAAACCGCCTGCGCGGCGCCGGCGCCGAAAATCAGAACAGGAATATAGAGCGGAAGAACGAGAAGCGACGTGAGGACGCCTCCGGCGCGAAGCCCGAGCGTGAGCGCCGCGCCAACGCCGCCCACGAGCGAGAGGACCGGGGTGCCGAGAAGGAGGCTGCCGACCATGACGACCGTCACGTCGAGCTCAAGGTCGAACATGACGCCGAAAATCGTGGCGAAGATCGTCATCGGAACGCCCGTGACGAGCCAGTGGGCCGCCACCTTGGCAATGACGATGACGGGAAGGGGCTCGGCAGCGACGAGCATCTGCTCGAGCGTGCCGTCCTCATGGTCCGTCGCGAACATTCTCGGGAGCGAGAGGAGCGCAGCAAGAAGCGCCGCCACCCAGACAACGCCGGGGGCAATGGCGCGAAGGATGTTGGTTTCAGCGCCGACCCCGAGCGGAACGAGGGTCACGACGACGGCAAAGAAGAAGATCACCTGAGCGAGATCAGACTTTCTGCGCAGCGACAGCGTGAGGTCGCGGCGAAGAATCGTGAGGAAGAGATTAAGCATGATTCATTCCTCCCGCGTTCAGGCCCTGGCATTCATGGCGTTTTCCGCTTCCGCGGCAGCCGCATCGTCCATGGCGCGCTCAACGGCGGAACGGCGGCGGGGCGCCCAGCGTTCGGGCTCGACAATGTGGAGCTGCGACTTGTCGACGGGCACTTCCTGGTGCGTGACGAGCATCACGACGCCGCCTTCGCGCACGTGCTTCGAAATGAGGTCCGAGAGACGGGCAACAGCCTTCACGTCGAGCGCGGTAAAGGGTTCGTCGAGCACCCAGAGGACGACGGATTCGGAGAGCCAGAGGCGCGCGAGCGCAACGCGCCTGCGCTGCCCCTGCGAGAGCTGCCCGGCCGGAACATCCTCGTATTCAGCGAGACCCACTGCAGCGAGCGCCCTGCGGGCATCCTCGCGCGTCGCCTTGAGCGACGCCACGCGCGCATTGATGAGGACGTTCTCAATGACGGAAAGATCGTCCTTCACGCCATTTCTGTGGCCGATGTAGCAGAGCTCGCGCCAGAAATCCTGAGCCGCCTTGAGAATCGGCGTGCCGCGCCAGAGGATCTCGCCCTCGACGGGGCGCATGAGTCCGGTCATCAGCCTGAGGAGCGTCGTCTTGCCGGCGCCGTTGCTGCCGGCAATGCGCACGAGCGAACCGGCTTCAACAGCAAACGACATCCCCTGAAAGAGCGTGCGTTCGCCGCGTTCACAGGTGAGGCCGCGGACTTCAAGAATGGGCTGGGTCATGGATCCTCTGTCGGCCGGAAACCCTGGTCCGGGCTTCCGGCGATTCGAAAGAAAGTTTTCATTCCGGGAAGATCCGTTTGGGGCAAGTCGCCTCCGCGGACCTCTTCGGGATTATTGCGAGGCAGTTTAGGGAGAGTAAATTAAGAAAGGCTTACAGATCGATACACTCTCCATTGCATCTTATCTATTGAAATCATTGAGAAATTTTTGTGTCTTTCGGGGACTTTCCCGAAGCTTTTCTTAAGTACGGGGAGCGGGCCTTTTATAATGTTCCGCTCCACGTTCATCATGCCGATCGGACGGGATCTCCTGAGATCCCCGTTCTGCGGCCGCCACGTATTCAAAAAATGCGCACTTTCCTTCGCTCCGCTCTTCTTCTCTCGCTTTCTGCCGGCATCCTTTCCGGGTGCGCCGCTGTTAATGAAGAGCACCAGAACTTTGCCAACCGCAAGATTGATATCGTTCCGGTCGTCGGGAGCATCTGGCGCATTACCGCATCGTTTCCAGGCTACGAATCCTCCACCGGCATTGCCGACTACATTTACGAGCGCGCTCAGGCCTTCTGCGGCGAACGCGGCATGGGCATGATGCCTCAGACGGGGTCGAGCTCCGCTGCCGGCGCCGACGGCACGCCCGCCGAGGCCTGGCTTGAGTTCCGCTGCTCCGCTCCCGAAAAGGTTGACCGCGAATACCAGCCGATCAAGCTCCACTTCGATCTTGAGGACGAAGACGAAAAGAAGAAGCGCTGATCCGTTTTCCTGCAACAGCTGATGTCTTCTGAAGATCTGCCGCTTCCGGAGAAGCCCGCGGACGAAGGCGATTCCGCCTCCGTCCCGGAACCCGTCTTCGACGCCGCGGCCGAAGTCCGCACGCTTCCGCATCTCCCGGGGTGCTACCGCTATTTTGCGAAGGACGGCTCGTGCCTCTATGTCGGCAAGGCGCGCGACCTCAGGAACCGCGTTTCGTCCTACTTCAGGCGCACGGGGCTTTCGCCCCGCATTGCGCTGATGGTGGCGAAGATTGCGCGCCTCGAAACGACAGTGACCCGTTCGGAAGCCGAAGCGCTTCTGCTCGAAAACAACCTCATCAAAACGCTTCATCCGCGCTACAACATCCGTCTGCGCGACGATGCGAGCTACCCCTACATCCGGATCGGCGGCGAGGAGTTCCCGAGGCTCTCCTACTACCGCGGGGGCGTCGACCGCAAATCCCGCTTCTTCGGTCCCTACCCGAGCTCAAGCGCCGCACGCACGGCCATCGAAATGCTGCAGAAGGCGTTTCTCCTTCGCACCTGCGAGGAGTCGGGCTTCAGGAACCGCCAGAGGCCGTGCCTTCTCGGGCAGATCGGCCGATGCTCGGCCCCCTGCTGCGGCCGCATTTCGGTGGAAGACTACCGGGCGGACTGCCGGCGCGCCGAGGATTTCCTTCTCGGGCATTCCCGCGAAGTTTTGGACGAGCTCGAAAAGCGCATGTGGGCGGCTTCTGAGGCCTGGGAATTTGAAGAGGCGGCGAAATTGCGCGACCGCATTGCCTCGCTTACCCAGATGCGCCACCAGCAGGCGATTGAAACCACGGGCGGCGACATCGACGCCGACATTGCGGCTGCGGCCGTGCGCGACGGCGCAGCCGCCATCAACCTCGCCATGGTGCGGGGCGGCCGGCACCTCGGCGACCGGGCGATCTTCCCGAAAATCGGCACGCGCGAAGACGGCGCCTTCCCCTCGAAGGGAGAGCTGATCGAAGCCTTCGTGAGCCAGCATTATGCGGATCTGCCGATCCCGGCGCTTCTCATCATCGAGCCCGATCCTTCGGATCCGGAACTCCCGAAGCGCCTCTCGGAGCTTCTCTCCGAACTCGCGCACCGCCGCGTTCCCGTCGTGACGGAACCGCAGGAAACGCGCCGCCGGTGGCTGGAAATGTGCGTTCAGGGCGCAGAGATCGCCCTCATGAGGCACCTTCAGGAAGAAGGCACCCAGCTCGCGCGCCTCAAGGAGCTTATTGAAATCCTCGGGCCCGGGTTCGACCCCCCGAGCGGCGATCCGATGGATTTTTCCGCCGAATGCTTCGATATTTCGCATACCCAGGGCGAAGCGACCCAGGCTTCCTGCGTCGTCTTCCGCGAGGGCCGCATGCAGAGTTCGCTCTACCGGCGCTTCAACATTACCGGCATCGAACCCGGCGACGACTACGGCGCCATGAAGCAGGCGCTCGAGCGGCGCTATGCGCCCGTCGCCCGCGGAGAGGCCGAGCTCCCGACCCTCGTTCTCATCGACGGCGGCAAGGGGCAGGTAGAAATGGCGCGCGAGGTTTTTGCGGAATTCGGACTTGACCCGTCCGTCATCGTGGGCGTCGCCAAGGGCGAAGGACGAAAGACGGGTCTCGAGACCCTCGTCTTCCCGCTTATCGACGGCGAGCGTCGCGAACCGCTCACACTGGGCCTCATGTCAAAAGCACTAATGCTAACGGCGGAAATCCGCGACGAAGCCCATCGATTCGCCATTACCGGCATGCGTGCCAAAAGAGCAAAGACGCGCAATGCCTCGAAACTTGAGGATTTCGAGGGTATCGGCCCGAAGCGCCGCGCTAAACTACTTTCGCATTTCGGCGGCATGAAGCAGCTCAAGAACGCTTCGGCCGAGGACATCGCGCAGGTGCCGGGCATATCCCGCGCGCTCGCATCCAAAATCTACGCACAACTGCATCTGCAGCCGATTGACGCCGGCGGAGAGACCGCCTCCTAAATTTTTCTTGCCCGATGAAGCTCAAGCCCCCTTTCAAACTCAACGTGCCGATGGTGCTCACCTGGATCCGAATAGCACTCATCCCGGTCGTAATCGGAATCTTCTATCTCCCGGACTCCCTCGTTCCGGTTCATCTGCAGAACATCATCGCCTGCGTGGTCTTCGTCGTCGCCGCCGTCACGGACGCGCTCGACGGCTTCCTTGCCCGCCGCTACGAGGGCTGGGCCACGCGCATGGGGGCCTTCCTCGATCCCATTGCCGACAAGCTTCTCGTTGCGGCGGCTCTCGTTGCCCTCGTGGGGCTTGACCGCTGCGACATGGCGATCGCCATGATCATCATCGGCCGCGAAATCACCGTAACCGGCATCCGCGAATGGATGGCCAAGATCGGCGAATCAGGCCGCGTCAAGGTGAACTGGTACGGCAAATTCAAAACCATCGCGCAGATGACGGCCATTCCGTGCCTTCTCTGGTTTGATCCGTTCCTCGGCATTCCCGTCGCGCTCATCGGCGAATGGCTCATCATCATCGCCGCCGTACTCACCATTTATTCGATGTACGTTTACCTGCGCGCCGCCGCGCCCTTCTTTGAGGAAGCCCGCGCCCAGCGCGCCGCACTGAGAGCACAGAAGGCTCAGGCGCAGAGCCAGGGATCCTAGCTTGAAAAAAGCGCATTCCTGATCCACCGTTTTCCATTCAAGAGCGGCGCGCACTCTGGTTACTCCGAAGTGCCGTCGCTTTTTCGTTTCATGAGCGAACAGCAGCACAATCCTCTTTCGGACGAAAAGAAATCCTCTTTTTCGGATGAAGCACCCGGCCCGTCCGGGTCCTCTGCCGGGAACCTCAATCTGCTTGAGGCTCCTGCAAGGCCCGTGCACCTGCCGCCGCCGGGAAAGCCCGCGCTCCTTCCTCCCCCAGCGGAGGAAGAGCCCGCCGCCCCGATGCCTCAGGAAGCAGTCTCCCCTCAGAAAGTACCCGTAAAGGCCGAGAAAGAGGCCGGAATCGCGAACGAACCTCTACCGGCGCCCGCTGCAGCCGAAGAAAGCCGGAAGGCTCCCGAAGCGCCGCAGGCCGCCCCGGAAGCGTCCATTCCTCACGCTTCATTCGCCGGGCTCCTCGGCACGCTCGGGGGCCTCTCCCTCTCTGCTGCGCTCCTTCTTTTTGCAGCGGCCCACTTTCTCGGCTGGAGCCCCGCTGTCAGGCTTTCCTTTTTCGGAGGTCTTGCAGGCGCCGCTTTCCTGCCGCTTCTCCTCCTGCGGAATTCCGGGAAGCTCACCCGAGACATCTCCGCATCAGCGGGCGGCCTTCTTCTGGGACTTCTTCTCGTCGTCATCGGCCAGACCTGGCAGACGGGAGAGGGCGCGGCTTCCCTCATGCTCGCCTGGTCGGGGCTCCTCCTCCCGTGGCTTCTCTGCGTGAGGCGCCCCGTCATCTTCGCGCTCTGGTTCGTCGTCACGCTCACGGGGACTTATCTCCAGGGCTGGCAGATGGCGGAAAGCTTCAGGCTTCTCGAGAAGCTCCTCCCGGCAGCATTTCTCTCCTTTACTGCCGCGCTCGTCTTTTCCGTCATTCAATGGAAATCCGGCAGTTCCGCCATTCGCGCGGCCGGAATTCTCCCTGCAGCGTCCGCAGTGCTCCTTCTCGGCATTCTTCCGGCGCTCGATATTGAATATGGAACTTCCTCCGCCCCTTCGCTTCTCTCACTCGCCTACTTCATCGGAGCCCTGATTTTTTCGGCCGCCGCTTTCTTTTCGAAGCGCCCCGAACTGCGCTCCTTCGCGCTTCTCACGCTCCTCTCCTGGGCGAACGGATTCGCGGTTCGCTTTGCGCGGAGCGCTCATATTGCAAGCGACGAAGGGCTCCTTTACATATTGACGCTCCTGAACGGTCTCGTCTTTCTCGGCTGGATCCTTTTGCGCGCCAGACGAACACGCCTCCGGACGGTAGACGCCGGCGACTCTCCGATTTTTCTCGACTGGATCTGTCGCCGGATTCCTCAGACGGCCGGAGCCCTCATGGGCGCCGCGGCCGCGCTCCTTCTCGCCGCAACCATCTTCGCGCTCTTTTCGCTCTCCGGGACCGCTGCGGGAAGCATTCTCCTTGCCTCCGGCGCCCTCATTGAAATCGCGAGAAGAATTCAAAACTTCCGGCAGAAGACAGTCCCGAACCCCATGCAGTTTTCCGCTCTGCGGACGATTTCCTTTGCTCTTGCGGCTGCCGGCTGGGTCGTCCTTAGCGGAAGCCTTTCGAGCGCATCCGCCGCATGGATTCTCATTGCGCTCGCGCTCATTGGGGCGGTGCTTTTCCGATCCCGCATTGCGCTCGTTGCCGCTTTTCTGGTCGGAGCGCTCGTGCCCGACTTTCAGAATCCCTGGTTCGTGCACATCCCGACTGCGGCTTCCGCTGCCTGCGCGCTCATCATTGCCGTTCTGCTTTTCGCGCGTGAAAAGAGCCCGCTGCAGCGCGAAGCCCTCTGGTGGCTTCCGGCGCTTCTCCTCGCTCAGTGGCTTCTCCCTATTGCCGTTCAAACGAGCATCATCAACAGGGAAGCGCTCCCCCCTGAAGTCTCGCAATGGATTGGAGCGGCCGCGCTTCTCCTCACGGCTGCCGCTGCTCTTCTCAGAGAGAAGAAAAATGCTCTTCGCACGGTGCTCGTTTTTGCGGGAGCCGCTCTGGCAGGCGCCGCATTTTCCGCGAGCGCATCGCTTCTCCTCTGCCTTGCCGCTGCCGCAGCCTGCGCCAGAAAGCGCAGGCTTCAGCCCGGACTTCTTTTCCTCATTCTCTGCCTCGCTCTTCTCGAATGCGTCCGCGTCTACTGGCAAAGCCCCGAGAGCGGCGTCAACCTGCTCCTCAAAGGCGCCGTGATGCAGGGAACTGCGGGCGCGGGACTCCTCATTTCCTGCCTTGCGCTCACGCTTCAGCCTGAAAGGTCTGCAGCTCTGCGCGCTCAGCTTCAGCTGAAGCTTCTCCCGCTTCTCATCCTCATCCTGACGTGCGGAGCGCTCTTCTCCTCTATTGCGGCACGAACGGAAATCGCGGAGGCCGGCACCCGGTACGCCGCGGAACTGATTCCATCAGACCCGAGGGACATCGTGATGGGCGACTTCATGACGCTCAATTACGCGGCTGACGGCCGCGAGGCGCTCGAAGCCTATCGGAAGGAAGCTTCAACCCGGGATAGCGACGCGGATTCAGACGATCCGGTTCATTTCTGCGCTGCCGGGCAGGAAGGCGTTCTCACGATTCTCTCGGCTGCCGGGGATGGTGAAGCCTGTCCTGCGGGAACGACGCTCCGGCTTCCTGCCGACCGGAATTCAAGTTGGCGCATGACGCCGAAGCTTCCGCACCGCTGGTTCTTCCCCTCGGGCGATGCTCTGCGCTTTGAAGCTGCCCGCTTCGCTGAGCTCAGATGTCTCAGGGACCGCTGCCTCATCACGGGGCTCCTCGACGCTCAGAAAAATCCGATTTTGCCTTCCCAGAATTCTTCCGGACAGGAGGCGCCATGACTCAGTTTGAATCCACCGACATCTTCTGCCGCGTCATCGACAATTTCGGCGACGCAGGCGTCTGCTGGCGTCTTGCCCGGCGTTTTCTCGCGCTCGGCGTAAAGCGCATCCGCTTCATTACGGACCACCCGGAAGTGCTCGCAAAGCTCGCGCCGGATGCGGAGAAGCTTGCCCGGGTCATTCCCTGGGACTCCTTTGCGCTCGAGGCGGGGAAGCCTGACTTCGAGCCAGCGGACCTCGTGATTGAAACCTTCGGCTGCCGTCTCCCCGAAAGCTACGACGAGGCGCTTGCGGAAAAGCGCGCGCGTGCGATTGCCGCAGGACTCAAGCCCCCCTTCTACTTCAATCTCGACTACCTCTCCGCCGAAGACTGGGTGGAGGAGAGCCACAACATTACGGGGCTTCACCCGCGGCTCGACCTCCCGAAGCTCTGGTTCTTTCCGGGCTTTACGGAACGAACGGGCGGCCTCCTGATTGAGGACGACTATGAGGCGGCGCGGCAGAGCTTCATGCCCGGAAAGAAGGACTTCCTCGCATCTCTTAATGCAGACCCTGAGCGCGCAGCGCTTTTTGTCTTCTGCTACCCCGTGAACCGCGTTGAAACCCTGGCCGAAGGCCTCGCTCTTTCCGACAAACCCTGGAACGTTCTCATTGCTCCGGGAGAAGCGGGCGACAGGCTCGAAGGGCTTCTCAAAACGATCGGCGCTGAGGGGAATCGCATCCGCGCCGTGCGTACGCCCTTTCTTCCCCAGACCGAATTCGATCGTCTGCTCTGGGCGAGCGATGCCGGGATCATTCGCGGCGAAGACAGCTTTGTTCGCGCACAGCTTGCCGGACTTCCCTTCCTCTGGTCGACCTATCCCACCGAGGACCATGCACATCGCGTGAAGCTCGACGCCTGGCTCGACAAGTTCGTACCCGTACTGCCCGAATCGCTTGCTGATCGATATCGGAAAACGAGCGTCGAATGGCTCGAGGGCGAGCTTTCGCCCGAAGGCTTCAGGGATTTTTTAGAGTTTGCACCAACGCTCCGGCCTTCGCTCCTTGAGTGGCAGAAGAAGCTCCTGAGCCGCGGAGATCTCGCCCGGCACATGCTTCAACGCGCCCAAAGCGCGCTCTAAGGTGAATCTCCGGCGAGGCACTAAACGCATATCCCGTCAATTTGATAGAATTACGTGCTTAAAGTTTTTTCGTCCTTGCGCACTTACAGGCAGAAAGCGTCGGGGACTCGCTCGCAAACTCTGCATTAGAGGAATTTTTCTCAAATGAAAACCGCACAGGAACTGCGCGTCGGCAATGTCTTCATGGTCGGCAAGGATCCGATGGTCGTCGTTAAGGCTGAATACTCCAAGGGCGGCCGCGGCGCCTCCACCGTCAAGATGAAGATGAAGAATCTTCTGACGAACGCCACCACTGAAACCGTCTTCCGCGCCGACGACAAGTTCGAAGATCTCGTCCTTGACCGCAAGGAAGTGAACTACTCCTACTTCGCTGATCCGCACTATGTCTGGATGGACGGCGAATACAACCAGTACGAAGTCGACGCCGACGTGATGGCTGAAGCCCTCAAGTACCTTGAGGACAACATGCCCGCCGAATGCGTCTTCTACGAAGGCCGTCCGATCTCCATCGAACTCCCGACGATCCTCGTTCGCGAAGTCGTCTACACGGAACCCGCCGTCAAGGGCGATACGTCTGGCAAGGTCATGAAGCCCGCCAAGCTCGCCACCGGCTATGAGCTCCAGGTTCCGGCCTTCGTCAACACCGGCGACAAGATCGAAATCGATACCCGCACGGGCGAGTATCGCAACCGCGTCAAGTAATTTGACTGGTTGGGGAAGCACCTCGTCTTAAAGGCACCTTCCTTTGATCTGAAGCCCGATGTCTGAAAGAATTCAGCATCGGGCTTTTGCTTTCCTGGTCGGTTTGAAAAGTTCGTTGAAAACCTCTGGACTGCAACGTTGAGATTCCATCATCATCTCTCAGAACACGTGATGACTCATTCCGGTAGTGGTTACACAACAAAAAGTACATCCCAACATTTGTTAGAACAAAGTATTTATTATTTTTAATTCACTCAATGGAGGATTGATCTCATGGCCTTGCCCAACAACAATATTGCCTACGCCATTAAGTACGAAGGATTGTCGTATGGAATGCACGAGATCGATCTTGCCTCCCTTGGCGAATCGTTACAGGGATTTGCCAAAATCCTTGCTACTACAGGTCATTTCATCTCGACGGGACAGTACGTTAAACAGTACAGTGCTCAAGCTGTTCGTGTCACCACAAAGGCAGAACTCCAGCAAGGGAGCATCGAAATCTGGACAACGCTTCAGATACTCACAGAAAATCCTCTCTTTTCTGGTTCAGGTGGCGTACTGCTGGGCGTATTGATACAGTGGTTGTTCACTCGTAAGGACAAGCGTGAAATGGAACATTTAGCTGCTGCTCTGGATAAAGCGCTTGAACAGAACAAAGAGCTTGCCGAAAACTCTCAAAAAATGAACGCTCAGCTTCTGGATACAATCAACCGAATGGCTGATGGCCTTTCGGCAGCTGCGCGTCAGGCACTTGCACCTGTTGGCAAGTCGTGCAAGAGTATTTCAGTTTTAAATTCCGAACAAAAGATCATCAGCACCGCTAATGAAGAAACAAAATCGGGAATGACCGAAATTGAAAACACCTTCATTCCCACTAAAGAGTACGAAGGAAAGCTATCAGAACTCGACAAGGTTACCGGCGCCTGCAAGCTTACAATCGCCACTGGAGAACGTCTGCCAGGAGTGATCTCGGATCCAGCACTCACGTTGACCAGCAATGTTTACACAAAGGCATTTTATGAGGATTCGACCATCACCCTCATTGCAAAAGCGCAAATTGATAAAGATGGCAACATTGCCAAACTTTTCATTAGTGATGCCTCATTAAATGAAGACCTTGACGAATCCGCAGAAACGATCAGTGGCAAAAGTTAAAGCGCTACTTAATAGTGCAACAGCCCCGTCGTCATGAGTCAAAGCCCCTCAATTGCTGAGTGAAACAAATTTGAATCTTTTCTGATCAACTGATTTAGTCCGCATCAGCACTAATAACCGCCAGGAATTCCATGGATATCGTCAAGGACAATAAAATGTACATGCAGATCGCGCAGATTGCTGCTGAACGCAGCTATGCCAAGCGCCTGCGCGTAGGCTGCGTCATTGTGAAGAACCATTCCATCATTTCCTTCGGCTGGAACGGCATGCCGACCGGATACGACAACTGTTGCGAAATGGAAGTCGACGGCAAGCTCGTCACCCGTCCGGAAGTGCAGCATGCAGAGCTCAACGCCATTGCGAAGCTCGCCGAAAACGGATACTCCTCAAAGGGCGCGGCAATCTTCATTACGCATAGTCCCTGCATCCACTGTGCGCTCCTCATTCAGAAATGCGGCATTTCTCAGGTCTACTATCACGAGCTCTACCGGAGCCGCGAAGGGCTCGAATTTCTCGAACGCGCCGGCATCGAAGTTCACCAGCTGTGACTATTCCCGTCCAATCCTTGGGAGTGGACGGGAGTTAAGCGGAAATCCTTCGATCATCTCAAGAGATTTATCAACTTAGGAAAGCAGTAGACATCTAATGTGTTTGTCTCAACGAAGAGGCAGTTTTGTATATGCAAAATGCGTTGTACCCAGAAAAGTGGCACTTAGTGTACACAAAGCGTTTTGTATCTAGCAAAGTATGGTTTAGTTGAGACAAGGCCTTTTATCTCTACTGAAAAAAACGGAATCCCCTTTTTCTTCGGGAGATTCCGTTTTTTGTAGGGACCGTCAGAGCGGGCCTCCGTGAGCTGAAGCGACCTGAGCCTCGTCAGCCGAGGTGGCGCAGCACCATGTTTTCGAAAACATTGACGCCGAGCTTCAGAAGCGAATCATCGAAATGCATGGTCGCCGCATGGAGACCCGGCGTCGCGCCGACGCCGACGCCGAAGTAGGCGGCCTTCATCTGCGGGCGATGGAGCTTATAGAAGTGGAAGTCCTCGCCGCCGCCTCCGCAGTCGTGAGCGAGATTCTCTTCGCCCGCGGTCTGGCGGATCGCATCCGCGACCTCAGCCGTAAAGTCGTCGTCGTACCAGCAGGCCGGGCAGACGACATTGCGGATGAGCTTCCCCTTCGCACCGTAGGCTGCCGCGGTGCCGTTCACAACTTCTTCCATGCGCTTCAGAAGCGCGTCCATCAGGTCGTTCGTCTGCGCGCGCACGTCGAACGTAATGCGGGCCTTATCGGGAACAGTGTTGGTTGCCCCGGCGTCGGCATGAATCTGCGTGGCTTTCGACGACCACGACATCTTCGGATCAAGCCAGATCGCCTGGACGCCCTCGATCACGGCGCAGGAGACGTCGATCGCGTTGACGCCGAGATGGGGGCGCGAGGCATGCGCGCCGCGGCCCTCGATCTCAACGAAAACAGTGGTCGAAGCCGTATGGCGCACTGCCGGACAGATTTTCCCTGCGGGCACGTCCTGAATCGGACGAATATGAGCGCCGAGAATCATGTCCACGTCGTCGATGACGCCCGCCTTGATCATGGCGGGAGCGCCGTCGAGCGTTTCCTCTGCCGGCTGGAAGAGGAGCTTCAGCGTTCCGCGGCGGACCTTGTCCTTCAGGCGGCTCGCGGCTGCAAGGAGCATCGCCGTGTGGCCGTCGTGGCCGCAGGCATGAATGCAGCAGGGCTTGCCGTCGATTACGAAGGGAAGCGCATCCATATCCGCGCGGAGCATCATCACGGGACCGGGTTCCTTGCCGCGGATGATGCCGAGAACCCCGGTCGTTCCGCCCACATTGCGATGGGTCTCAATCCCGAGCGCTTCAAGCTTCTCTGCAACATAAGCGGCGGTCTTCTCTTCATGGAGCGCAAGTTCAGGCATCTCATGAAGTTCGCGGCGAAGCGCCTGGGGGTCATAAATCTCTGCCATAGGGAATACTCTGAAAGTAATAGCCGATGCACCTCAGGCGCATCATTCTCAAGCGGGAACGAGTGACTGCATAATCTCTCCTTCCCCGCGCCGCGGCGTTTCCCGCCTGCGGTCCGGTTTTCTTTATACGCTTTTTTTCCCGGTCAGATAAATGCCGAACGCTTCTACTCCCGCGGCGCGAGACAGAATGTCGCGCTTGAAAGACATCCCGAGACTTCGCGAGGAAGCGGAAACCATCCGCGTCATGACGGGCGAATACTGCGCGCACTTTCACGGCACGGACGGAAAGAACCTCTGTCCTGCCTGCAGGGAATTCCTTGCCTACGCCCTGAAGCGCCTCGCCTGCTGTCCCTACGGCGGCGAAAAGCCCGTCTGCGGCAAATGCAAAATCCACTGCTACAAGCCCGCTGAGCGCGAAACGGCAAGGCGCGTCATGCGCTGGGCAGGTCCCCGCCTCATGTGGACGCACCCGAAGATGGCCTTCATCCACCTGCTGGACCTGAGACGCGAAGCCCCGGAAAAGCCCCGCAACAAGGCGGCCAAACCCTGACCATCTCCTTTTTCGCCATGTTCCTGCTGATTCTTCCGATTCTCTCCCATGCGCTCATGACGGCGCACCTTCTCTTCAACGGCTTCGGCATCTGGTCCTTCGCGCCGCTCCTCGCGCTGATACCGCTCTTCATCCGGCGCCCCGCAATGATCTGGATAGAGAGCCTGCTCCTCATCCTCTGGGGCATTGAATGGCTTCGCGCGGACTATGCGCTCGTCATGCGCCGCATGGCCTGGGGCGATCCCTGGCTTACTGCCGCCCTCATTCTCGGCGGGGTCGCCTTCTTTTCCTTCCTCTCGGCCTTCGTCTTCAAGGCGCCCCGCCTTCAGCGCTTCTACAGAAAATAACCTTATTTTTCAATAAATAAGCGAAAGGTCTATCGTTTCTACCAAAGCCGGCTAATTGTCGACCAACTGTAACAATTTGTATCTTCGGTTTGACTCTAAGGACATCTATCTATAAAGTCTCGACAATTTGTGCTGAGGAAACGCAGTCATGCGTGCCCGGCTAACTCGTGAGGTTTTCTCCAATCAAAATCCCCCACTGGAAGGAGACAAGTCAATGTCCACGACTGACAACGCCCCTCTGACGATCCGCGACATGATCGAGCCCGCGATCAAGGCCGCCGGCGGCTGGGTCAACACCCATGCGCACGCCGACCGCGCCTACACCCTTTCGCCCGACGTGCTTGAGATGCGCCGCACCTGCACGCTGCAGCAGAAATGGGACGCCCTCGACCGTCTGAAGCGCGAATCGACGGAAGAAGATTTCTACCGCCGCTTCTCCATCTTCTTCGAAAATCAGATCGCTCAGGGCGTTACGGCGCTTGCGACCTTCGTCGACATTGACCCGCAGTCCGAAGACCGCGCCATCAAGGCCGGCATCCGCGCCCGCGAACACTACAAGGACCAGCTCACGGTCAAGTTCGCCAACCAGACGCTCAAGGGCGTGATCCATCCGGAAGCCCGCAAGTGGTTCGACATCGGCGCCGAACTCGTGGACATCATCGGCGCGCTTCCGAAGCGCGATGAACGCGACTACGGCAAGGGCGACGAAGCCTTCGACATCATCCTCTCGACGGCGAAGCGCCTCAACAAGATGGTCCACGTCCACGTCGACCAGTTCAACGAATCCCTCGAATACGAAACCGAACAGCTCTGTGAAAAGACGATCGAGCACGGCATGGAAGGCCGCGTCGTCGCCATTCACGGCATCTCGATCGGCGCGCACTCGAAGGCTTACCGTCAGCGCCTCTACGCCCTCATGAAGAAGGCGGGCGTCATGATGATCGCCTGCCCGACCGCCTGGATCGACACGCCGCGCTCCGAAGAGCTCGTTCCGATGCACAACTCCATGACCCCGGTCGACGAACTCGTTCCCGCCGGCATCACGGTCGCGCTCGGCACCGACAATGTCTGCGACGCCATGGTTCCCTGGAACGCCGGCGACATGTGGCACGAAATGACGACCCTCGCCACGGGCTGCCGCTTCGACTACTTCGATGAACTCGTGAAGATCGCTACGGTGAACGGCCGCAAAGTGATCGGCATCGAATAACACCCATCGCGACCTGGAGCCATAAAGAAAATGTACGTTTCACCCATCGCCAATGACATTCTCGCCGGCCACCTGATCAACTACGGTGCCGTTTCCTTCATGACGGATGCGCCGATGCGCCTCAAGTCGGGCCTCGTCACGCCGATCTACGTCGACAACCGCTCGCTCACGGGCCATCCGGACGCCTGGCGCGACATCATTGAGACCACGTGCTCTCGCATCGCGCAGCTCGGCCTCAAGTTCGACATCATCGCGGGCGTTGAAGGCGCGGGCGTCTCGCATGCCGCTGCTCTGGCCTATCGTCTCGGCAAGCCCTCGATCTTCGTGCGTCAGCGCGCGAAGACCTACGGCGACCACAGCCGCGTTGAAGGCACTTCCGTGAAGGGCAAGCGCGTCCTCATCATCGAAGACCACATCTCCACGGGCCTCTCGCTCCTCTCCGCCGTCGAAGGCCTCAAGGCCGAGGGCGCGATCGTCGAGGACTGCCTCGCCATCACGAGCTTCGGCATCGACGAAACGACGAAGCTCTTCGAGAAGGAAAACGTCACCTGCCACGAACTCCTCGACTTCACGCTCGTGCTCGAGAAGGCCGTGGAAATGGGCAAGATCGACTCTGAGAAGAAGCTCCTCCTCATCGACTGGCTGGCCAATCCCTGGACCTGGGCGGCCCGCAACGGCCTCACCCCGACGGGTAATGAAAACTGATAGAGACGCTTTCTAGCGTTCTTCTTTCTGTACCGCTGCCTGATTCCTCACGGAATCGGCGGCGGTTTTCTTTTGCGCATTCTTCAGGCTTAAAGTCGCAAAATGACTTTTCCGCACGCATTGGATGCGCTCCCGGCGCGTTAAAATTTTCTGTTGAGCCTCCTTCCCCTCAGGCATCGCTTTTTAACCCCTGAAAATTCATGAAGTACCTCATCGTTGACGACCACGCCCTCATTACGGGCGCACTTTCGCTGATGCTTGAAGACCGCGATCCGGAGGCGGAAGTCCACACTGCCGCTACTGCCCGCGAGGCGCTTGATCTCGTGAATCGCGAGGGCGATGCCGATCTCCTGATCCTTGACCTCTCGATGCCCGACGTCACCGGCACCGAACTCATGGAAGAGATCGTCCGCATGCAGCCGATGCTCAAAATTCTGGTGGTTTCGGGGCTTGCCGACCAGGAAAGCATCATGCGCGTGCTTCAGCTTGGGGCCGCTGGCTTCGTCCCGAAGTCGCTCGACACCGAAATGCTCGGAAACGCCATTGATTTCGTTCTCAAGGGCGGCGTCTTCATTCCGTCGAAGCTCCTCACGGAATCGCAGAGGGTCGGGTTCTTCACCCGCACGGCGGCGCACCTCAAGTCGAGCGCCGAAGAGCCCGTGCACCTCACCGAACGCCAGAAGGACGTACTTGCGCTTCTCGCACAGGGCGCTCCCATCAAGCGCATCTGCCGCGAACTTGATCTTTCCGAAGGCACCGTGAAGACCCATGTTGCGGCGATCTACCGCGCCTTCGGGGCTTCGAACCGCACCGAGGCGCTCCTCGCCGCGAGGCGCGCCGGGTTCGACATCGACCTTTGACCCCTCAAATCACGGGCGGCTCCCCGGCTGAAGAGCCCTCCTGAGAGCTCTCGCTCCGTGCGAGCGAAATCGCAGCGGGCTCCACTCTTGCCGCCGCTCGCGCAATGGCGGCATTCAAAGCCACGTCTGATGCGGGCTTCTGGAGGATCACGGGCATTTCCTTCGGCAGGGGCTTCCCCGACTGCTTTCTCTCGCGGAAATCCGCTTCAATCAGGTCTCTCGCGACCGCCGTGAGGAGTACCGTCGGGATTTCCGCGCCGAGTCCGGCTTCCAAAAGACCTGCTGCAGCGAGCCCCGTTACCTCGCCGTCGCCTAAGTTGTAGTCGGATAGAAGAATGAGCCTCCCTTTCCGGGCGCGCGCTTCCTTCACGCGTTCGAGGAGGTCTTCGCTCCACGCTTCCGCGGCAATCACTTCCGCTCCCCAGCTCGCGAGCTTCGCGGAAAGTGCTTCCTTGACGAAGGGATTGTCCTCGAGGAGGAACGCAGCGCCCTCGAGGCGCTCAACCAATTCGCTCGGCGGCGTTTCCTTCTCAAGGTACTTCACCTGCTCGCTCTCGTCGAGATTGAGTCCGAGCCTGAAAACGCTTCCGCGCCCCGGGTGCGAACCGATCGTGAGGTCGATGCCGAGCTGCCGGCAGATGCCCTTCACAATGGAAAGACCCAGCCCGAAGCCGTCGCCGGGATTGCGCTTTCCTGCGGCGCCCCGGTAGAAGGTTTCAAAAATCCGCTTCTTTTCCTCCGCCGTGAGCCCTGGGCCCGCATCGTAGACGCCGAGCGTGACGCGCGAGCGCCCGATCCGGCGGGCGGCGACCACCACTTCAGCGCCGGGCTTCTCGGTATAGCGGATGGCGTTCGTGATGAGGTTCTGGAGCGCCCTGCGCAGCATAAGTCTGTCCGTGGTGACGGTGGCGGGTATCGGCCGGACGCGGAGTTTGAGCCCCTTCTTTCTCGCCACGGGCCCGAATTCGCGCTCGATGTCGAAAAAGAGCTCGGGGATGGAAATCGCTTCCGGATGAAGCTCAAGCCGCCCGAATTCCATGCGCGTCACTTCAAGAACCTGTTCAACCAGCGTGGAAATGGAACTCGAGGTTCGCGTGATCTGTTCGATCACGGGCGCCGTCTGGGGCGTTGCCCGGCGCTTCAGAATATCGAGAAAGATCCCCATCGCCTGCAGGGGCTGCCTCAGATCATGGTTGGCGGCGGCAAAGAACTGCGCCCGGCGTTCGCTTTCCTGCTGCGTTTTCCTGCGCGCGGCTTCTGAGCGCGAAACCTCAACCTTGAGGCGCTGCACGAGCCGCTCGTTCTGGTCGTCGTTCAGAATGGCCGAGAGCATCATCTCGTTGAGCCTGCGCCCGGAATAGAGCACGAACCCCGTGACGACAAGAAGAATGAGCGCCATGATGGTCTGCGAGATGCCGTACTGGGCGGCGACGGAAACCGTCACGGGCGCAAGCGAGAGGAGCGTGAAGGCGGTGAGCGACGGCATCCAGCAGGAATAGACGGGCCAGCTCGCGAACGTGACGGCGACGATCACCGCCACCACCACGACCTGATAGATCCCCGACTGCGGGAGCATCAGGGCCGCGCCCGCGCCGCCCCAGATCAGTCCCGCGCTCGATGCGAGCATCGTCCAGCGGCGGATCCAGAGCCTCACGCGCTCGGCTTTCCTCGGATCGCGCCAGAAGGAGCGCACGAAGACGAGCGAAATCCAGAGTTCAAGAAGCCCGAAGACCGCCCAGATGATGAGCGCTGATCTCGGCGCGTCGGTCGACCAGAAAGCCGCGGCGATGCCCGCCATGCCGATGAACTGCGCGGCAAGCGCGACCGGATAGAGCTTGAGCGACGTGAGAAAAAGCTTCACGAGCGTGCGCGCGGTAATGCTCCGCGACGTCGGCAGGCTCATGAAGGCCTTCAGAAACCCGAATATGGAGCGGCGCGACGAGAAGGTCATGACGGCATTCTCCAGGTGAGCCTCGCGCGCCTGCCGTCGAGCGAAAGGGTTGCGGGAAGCCCCACAGGGAGCGTCGCCTTTCTGTCGATATGCCCGAACGGAAGCCCAGTCACCATCGGAATAGAGCCCGGCAGCCGCGAACGGATGTAGCCGAGCGTGCGTGCAAGCGTCTGGTCGCCCTCAAAGCGCACGGCGTCGTCCGCATTCGTGAAGGCGCCGAAGAGTATTGCCCTCTGTCGATGAAGGACCCCGGACTCAAGGAGCGAAAGGAGCATCCGTTCAACGCGGTACGCCGCTTCCCCCACGTCTTCCAGAAAAAGAATGCCGCTTCCCGTTTCCTCAAACGGAAACCACCGGGTTCCGAGAAGGCTCTCGATCAGGCAGAGATTTCCGCCCCAGAGCGTGCCCGTCCGTTCAAATTGCTTCGGCATTTCCCCAAGGAGCGCAGGTTCTGCTTCCCAGGCGAGCGGACCGGGATTTTCGCCGAAAACGACGCGGAAGCGCTCCGCCATAAAGGGATCGGGATCCGCAAAGCTCATCAGCATCGGCCCCTGCCAGGAATAGCGCCCGGTCATCGCGAGAAGCGCCAGATTGAAGGCGGTGAAGTCCGAGAACCCCACGACCGGAACCCGGGCTGCAGCTATTTTTTGCCAGTCAAGGAGATGAAGAAGCCGCGTCATGCCGTAGCCGCCGCGAAGCGGCATCACAAGGTCGGCATCTTCCGACAAGAGCGCCGTCTCAAAGTCGCGCGCCCGGACTTCGTCTGTTCCGGCAAACCGCGCCGTCTGCTCGAAAACGCCGCCCATGAGGGTCGGAATCATGCCGAGCGATTCGATGGAGGCAATCGCCTTCTCGCGCCGTTCGTGGTCGATCGCTCCCGTACGCGTAAGGACCTGGTACGAAGGCGCCGGGATGATCACGCGGCGGGGAGGATCAAAAGGCTTCAGGGCGTCTGAATCTGCTTCCTTCATCATGATTGGGTTTTCTCCTTTCTTCTGCGGGCAAAAAAGTCCCGCATGAGCGCTTCGCCTTCCTCGCCGAGAACGCCGCCTTCAATGACGGGCCGGTGATTGACGCCCGGGATGTCGAAAAGCCGGAAAGCACCGGCAAGCGCTCCCCGGCGCGGATCTCCCGCACCATAAACGATCCTCGCGCACCGTGCTTCCGAGATGGCCCCCGCGCACATCGGACAGGGTTCCAGGGTCACGTAGAGCGTCGTCTGCGTGAGCCGGTGGTTCCCGGCTGCAGAAGCTGCTCGCCTTAAGGCCAGCACCTCGGCGTGCGCCGTCGGGTCGCCCGTTCTGAGCGTTTCGTTGCCGGCTTTCCCGAGGACGCGGCCGTCCTCTACCACAACCGCGCCCACCGGGATTTCGCTTGCTTCTCCGGCCCTGCGGGCCTCTTCGAGCGCGAGCTTCATGAAGCGGACGTCTTCCTCCGGATTCCCGGAAAGTCGTTTCGGCGCATTCGCCTCGCGGTTCTTCTTCTGAAGGGTCTCCTTCATACGGGCGCGGCGCTCTTCCAGAATCACGCGCGCGGCTTCGAGATCATCAAGAAGCCTCGCGGCGGTGACGCCCGGGCGCGGCTCGAGCCGGATGTTCGCGGCGCCATCCTGCTCTTCAACGAACCCCTCCGCCTTCGCAGCATTGAGCAGTTCCTCAGGCGAAGCCTTAAGCCAATCGCCCGGGCCCGAAAGGAAGTCCCTGAGAGAGTCGAGGAGCGACCCGATGGAAGGATTTTTTCCAACCTCTCCCAGAAGCGCCGCACCCGCAACGATTCTGCGGTCTTTGGGATCTGCGGCAATGAGGGAACTCAAGGGTATGCCCCTGCGAATCGAAAGCTCCGTAAAGCGTTCGATGTCGCTGATGGAAAAGTCGGGATTGAAGAGCACGTACATCAGTGGCGTCTGGTTTCAAAAGTGGTTTTCCGTGCCGGCCATTTTACGTCCCCGGGCTCTATCGTCTCGGCGCAACTTTCGGGTTAATCCTCAGCGAGGATATCTCTGGGGTCGGCCCGTTTTCCCGGGCGTCCCGAAGAGGCGCCTCTCTTTTTCCGCCTTGCAATGCGTTAGTGTTGGGCTTTTCCCGTCCGGCCCTCAATGACGGAGCTCCGGGAAGGCATCACCGATCAACACAAGACAGAAAGAGGAGAAGCGCATGACGACCGATGAACATTCCGAACTCAGCAAGGAGCTTGAGGAATTTCAGTCGTCCATGCCCCATGCCGCCCTCTTTTCGGACCTCGAGGTCCTGCCGGGCGGCGAAGGCTTCCGCTTCATGGGCACGCGCATTCTCGGCGCACTTTCTCTGGAACCCGTGCCTCCCGCGGCCCCGCTTTCCTTCGTCAGCTGCGCGCTCGAAAACGACCGCTTCATCACGATTGCGGCATCGGAAAGCGACCGTGATTCTCCGGACTTCTTCCGGCTCGTCACATCTCTTCCTTTCGAACCCGATGAGTCGGACTTCGATTCATCCGATCCCGCGGAAGCGCTCGCGCTTCGCGCTGAACGCATCGACCGGCTCTCCAGATGCCTTGCGGCAGCGGAAGCGCTTTCCGACCGGCTTCCGCTTGATCTCCTTCAGGATGCGCGCTCGCGTCTTCTTCACGAAATCAGAACGCTCTGCGCTACTGACCATCTGAAGGCTCGTCTCTTTGGCGTCCCGGTCGCGAGCGTCTCCTTCGGACCGCGTTGCATCCGAGCTTCAAGCCTTCCTCAGGATGAGGCGGAAGGCCAGAGAGAGCCCATTCAATTCGTTTCGCCCTGCTTCTCGGGACTCGCAGAAGGCCGCCCCGTCATGCTCATCCGCACCACCATGAGCGACGAAAGAAAAACGCTTCTCTGGATCCGCGATGAAGAAGACTTCCATATGCTCTCGAGCCGCTTCATGGGCTGGAAGGAGGAAGAGCGCGAGGCCTGGTGCCGCGGCATGCGCTCCCGGCTTGAACAGGGAGCCCGCTCTCTGACGGCACCCCGTCAGGCGCCGCTCGAGAAGCTCGCGCTCCATCTTTGCGAGCATGCGGAAAGCCTCTTCGACCTGATGCCGGATGAAACTCAAGGCGGCTCCGGTTCGCAGCGGCTGATCCTCCGGGGCGAAGCCGCACCGGAAGCCTGGAGCGCTGCGCTCGACGGCGTCTTCACCCTCTTCGCGGCTGTGGACGAAACGGTCCGAAACAAACTTGAGGGTTGCGAAGAGCAGTCCTCCTCTTCGTCCGTCTGAGAAGCGCACTACACTCAGTCTCCCCAAACAGCTTCATTCAAAAAGGGAGATTCGCAGTGAGACGCGCTTCAACAGTTCTTACCCTGGCGCTCGTCGCATTCCTTGCCGCCGGCGCCGGCACTTCGCAAGCCTCTGAAGCGAGCGATGCGCTTGCCGACTGTCTCTACAAAAACACGTCCCAGACCGACCGCAATGCCTTCGTGCAGTGGGCCTTCGTCACCATCGGCAAGGCGGATGCCGCCAAAGCGGTGGCTGAAATCCCGCAGGCAAAGATTCGTCAGGTTGAAAAGAACGCTCAGACGGTCCTCACCCGCATCGTGCTGAAGAGCTGCTCCAAACCCGCGATGAATGTCCTCATGACGGACCCGAAGAAGGGACTCGAAAACACGCTCACAAGCCTCGCCTACAAGCTCGCAGCCGATGAGGTTGCAAAGCGCACTTCGCCCGTTCTCAACCTCACGATTACGGACCTCCTCAACTCGTCCGTCACGAATCTTCTGAAGCGTTGATGATTCCCGGATAGAGAATTCAGTAAAAAGAAGAGCTTCCCGCGTGAATTTCACAGGAAGCTCTTCCGTTCAGTGCTTTTAAGCGGCCCCCGGGCGCGACTCAGGAGCCGGCTCCGGGTTCTTCCGGCGCCTTATGCGCTTCATCCCAGGCAGCCTGCATTTCGATCCAGGGGGCGGATCCGGTGCCGAAAATGGTTCCGGCCGTCACGGCCATTTCGCGCGTCATGGGCGCCTTACCCTCAAGAACCGCGAGAAAGGCGTCCTTTGAGAGACCGAACCAGCCGGCGGCGGCAGAGAGCTCCGTATCCTCCAGAATCTGGGCGAGCACTTCGCCCGGATGCTGGATTTTCTGAGACTGTCCGCGCCCCCTGGGCGATTTTCCTCGACCGGCCATGCTTTATCGGGCTCCCTCGAGGATGGCTTCGACGTCTTCAGCGGCAAGAGGCTTCAGGTGCCCCACCGGTCCCTTTCTGCAGCAGTGGCGCGCAATGGCGTCGATCGGGCATTCCGCGGCTCCCAACGCAGCAAGCGTCGTCGGCATGCGCATGAGCTGGAGCCATCCGATGAATTTCGCAATGCCGAGTTCAATCGTTGCCCGGTCATCCGCCTGAGGCTCAACGCCCATCACTCGGACGGCGAAGGAAACAAAGCGCTCCGGAGCGATCGGCGACACATAGCGCATCCAGGCCGGGATCACCACCGCAAGACCGCAACCGTGCGTGATGTTTTCGTTCCAGCCCGAAATTTCATGCTCAATTGCGTGGCAGGCCCAGTCTTCCTCGCGCCCGAGACCAAAGTAGCCGTTGTGAGCAAAGGTACCCGCGAGACCGATCTGGCACCAGGAATCGTAGTCGTCGGGCTTTTCGAGCACCTTCGGACCGAATTCCATAATGGTGCGAAGAGCCGCCTCAGCCTGACCGTCCGTGTATTCCGTATGCGTCGTGTTGGAGAAATAGCGCTCGAGAATGTGCGAGAACATGTCGACGACGCCGGCCCCGATCTGAAGGGCGGGGAGCGTCTTGAAGCGGTCGGGATTGATGAAGGCGGCGGCCGGGCGCAGGCACTCTGCGCCGATGCCCGCCTTCGTGCCGTGATGCGTGATCACGCAGCGGATCGACTGCTCCGACCCCGCAGCGGGGATCGTGAGGACGGCGAGAACCGGGAGCGCCTTCTGCGGCACTGCGCGGCCTTCAAAGAGCTCCCAGCAGTCGCCCTCGTATTCAATGCCCGCGGCAACGGCCTTCGCCGTATCGATCACGGAACCGCCGCCCACGGCAACGATCGCGCGGATGCCCTGATCGCGCACCCAGTCAATCGTGTCGCGCACGAAGCCCATGCGGGGATTGGGCTGCACGCCGCCCTTTTCGATCACGCAGAAGCCCGCGTCCTCGAGGCTCTTTTCGACCGCGTCGAGAATCCCCGTGCGGCGAGCGGAACCGCCGCCGAAAAGAACAAGGACCTTGGCTTTTCCGCCGAGAACGGCAAGCGCCTGAGCGCCGACCTGAAGTTCAGCATCGCGTCCGAAAACGAGACGCGTGGGATTGGAGTAGGAGAAGTTCAGCATATTGGCCTGCCTTCCTTGTGATGGGGGTTAAGTTGCTCGAATCGGAAAAGAAGCCTTCAATCATGAAGGTCCATTCATTACCGGGCTGATGGGGTGCCGGCGCCTCTCAAGAGACGCCGTCGACTGGAATCAAAAAGACAAACTGCGGCAGCCGCCGCGACATTGAGCGATTCGACGCCATCGGCAATGGGAATCCAATAGCGTTCATCCGTCGCCGCGAGCGCTTCATCGGAGAGTCCCGGCCCTTCGGCGCCCATCATCCAGCAGACGGGACCGCGGGCCGTATAGTCGGAGGCGAGGAAGAGATTTTCTCCGCCCCGGGCGTCGGCAGCGAGGAGTCTGCCGGCATAGCGTTCGCGAAGCTGCCTTACCGGACAGCCCTCAATGATCATTACCGAAAAGTGCGCACCCATGCCGGCGCGAAGGACCTTGGGCGTCCAGAGGCAGGCCGCCCCCGGACTCGTGATCACGACCCGCACGCCGGCCGCGGCTGCGGACCGGATCAGCGTGCCGGCGTTTCCCGAATCCTGCACGCCGTCGAGGTAAAGCGCATCGAGACTGCGCCACGCGTCGTCCGGAGGCACTTCCGGAATCGCGACTTCGCACATGATGCCGACCCCGTTCTCGACCGGGGAGATGCTGTCGTAGAGACGGTCGGAGAGCACATACACCTTTGCTTCCTTCGCGTCCGCGAGCTTGTCGGCAAGACCCGCCGCCTCGTTGGTCGAGCGACCGGCCGACAATATGACGGCAGAAACCTTCACGTCCGGGTGCTCAAGCACGACCTCTGCGAGATGAATGCCTTCAATCAGAAGCGCTCCCTCGCGGCGCAGAAACCGGGCATCCGCGGCGAGCCGCTTCCAGCGCTTCACGCGCGGATTGGCATCGCTTTCGATTAAGAGATGAGTCATGCGAAAAATCCTTCCGGCATCAAATTTATTTTGAATAGGCTATTTGGTTTTTGCGCTCTTGGCAATGATGGACTTTACGGGTTCGAAGCTTCTCCGGTGGCAGGGGAGCACGCCGTACTTCTCAATCGCCTCGATGTGCGCCCTCGTTCCGTAACCCGCATGCTGCCCGAAACCATATTCCGGATGTTCGAGGCCGATCCGGGCCATCAGATGGTCTCGTTCCGTTTTGGCAAGAATCGAAGCCGCGGAGATGGCAGCCACCTTTGCGTCGCCCTTCACGATGGTTTCAAAGGGGACGGTGAGGTGCTTCGGCGCCCGGTTGCCGTCGATGAGAATGAGCTCGGGCTTTTTCGAGAGCGCCGCGAGCGCTCTTTCCATCGCTAGGAACGTCGCTTCGAGAATGTTCACGCTGTCGATTTCCTCGACGGAGGCCCAGCCGACGCCCCAGGCGAGCGCGCGCTCGCGAATGAGGGGAGCAAGCGCCTCGCGCTTTTTGGCGGAGAGCTTCTTGGAATCGTTGAGCCCCTCAATCGGATTCTCCGGATCGAGGATCACTGCGGCGGCGCACACCGGCCCGGCGAGCGGCCCGCGGCCCGCTTCATCGACCCCTGCCGTAAGAAGCGGCAGCTGATCAAAGCCCCCGGAGAGAAAGAGGCTCTCACCAAAGTCTGCTTCTTCAGGCGCCTCAGTTGTCTTCGTTCTGCTCTTTGCCATGCTTCGAAGCACATTCCCCAAAAAATCAAAACGGCGTGCCGGGCCCGGCAACCGGGTTCGACACGCCTATCGGAAAAATAACCTGCAGCGCCTTACCAGCGGCGAAGCGCGCGCTTTTCGAGCACGTCCGCAACAAGCGCGCTCGTATCGCGCTTCAAAGCCTCATGAAGCTTCGTGAAGCGCTCAGCGAGCTCCTTCTTCTTCGCGTCATTTTCAAGCGCATCCTCAAGCGCCCAGGAGATCTGGTCGGCGCGGCAGTAATACTGCAGGAACTCCGGCACCACGCTCTCGCCCATCAGAATGTTGGGGAGCGACACGTGGCGAATCAAGGCCTTCTTCTGCATGATCATGCCGGTGAGCGCCGGCATGCTGTAGCCCACGACCATCGGCTTCTTGTAGAGCGCGCACTCGAGCGTGGCGGTGCCGGAGGCAACGAGCACGGCGTCGGCCGCTTCAATCATGCGGTGGCTTTCGCCGATCCGGACGATCATGCGCTGCGCAAGACGCGCGTACTGGCCGACAATGAAGATGATGCGCTCGCGCGCTTCCTCGTCGGCAGCGGGAATCAGCACATGCATGTCGCCGTAGCGGTGAAGGAGCTTTTCCACGGCGCCGAAGAAGGCCGGGGCGCATCCCTTCACTTCGTCGAGCCTCGAGCCCGGCATGATCGTGACGACCGGGAGCGTGTCTTCCGTGAGGCCGTAGTCGCGGCGCGCTCCAATGGTATCGGGCTCCATCGGAATGACGGAGGCGAGCGGGTGCCCCACATAGGTCGCGTCGATCCCGGCGCGGCGGTAGATCTCTTCCTCAAAGGGGAAGACGAGGAGCATGTGGTCGACCGCACGACGGATCTGGTGAATCCGCTCGGGGCGCCAGGCCCAGATGGAGGGGCTCACGTAATGCACGGTCGGGATGCCGCGGCGGCGAAGCTGCTGCTCGATCCCGAGATTGAAGTCCGGGGCATCGACGCCCACGAAGACGCGCGGATTCGAGGCGGCGAACTTCTTCACGAGTTCAGAGCGAAGCCTCAGAAGACGCGGCAGGTGAGAAAGAACCTCAACGTAGCCTCTGACGGAGAGTTCGCGGATGTCGTGCCAGGCATGAAACCCTGCCGCACGCATGCGCGGGCCGCCCACGCCGTACTGCGCGGAGTCCTCGAAGCGCTTCTCGACCTCAGGGAGGGCGAGGCTCGCGATGTAGTCGCCGCTCGCTTCGCCCGCAAGCCAGATGATGCCGTTGGTTTCAAGAGTCGGATTCGGACGATGAGTGCCCATGTTTTTGGTCTCCTGCCAGTTTTGTTGTATCGGGGTCGGGGAGAATTCTTTTCGCCTTCAGAATCAGCGGATGACGCCGCGCGGACTCGTCGTAACGAAGGTAAGGAAGTGATCGAGCTCATTGACGGCGCCGGGGAAGTCCGCCTTGAGGGCCTCAATCTTCACGGCCGCCTCCTTCACCGTGAGATTCTCGCGGTAGAAGTGGCCGTAGGCCTTTCTGAGCGCCCGGATCTGCTCATCGGTGAAGCCCGCACGCCTCAGGCCCACAATGTTGAGGCCCGCGACGCGGCAGGGATTCAGGTGCGAAATCACATAGGGAGGCACATCCTGGAGAACCCCCGAGGCGCCCCCGACCATGGCGTAGGCGCCGACGCGGCAGAACTGGTGCACGGCCGCCTGGCCGCCGAGAATAGCGTGATCGTCGACGCGCACGTGGCCGCCAAGAGCGACATTGTTGGCGAGGATCACGTCGTTGCCGACATGGCAGTCGTGCGCCACGTGGGCGTTCGCCATGAAGAGGTTGCGGCTTCCGACCGTGGTGAGGCCTTCATCCTGCGTCGTACCGATCGACATCGTGCAGTTTTCGCGGATCACGTTGTCGTCGCCCACAACGAGGCGCGTGTCTTCGCCGCGGTACTTCTTGTCCTGCGGGTGACAGCCGATGCTTGCGCCTGCATAGACCACATTGCGCTCGCCGAGAACGGTGCTGCCCTCAACCACGACGTGGCTGCGAAGCACTGTGCCGGCGCCGATCTTCACTTTGGGCCCGACAAGGCAGAAGGGGCCGATGACGACGTCGTCGGCGATTTCAGCTTCGGGAGCAACAATGGCGCTGGGATGAATCTGTGTCATTTCTATAGAAGTTCCTTTGGAGCCATGCTGCAATTGTCTCAGCCGGAAATTTGGATGAGCTTAATTACTGCTCTCCCCGCGGTCCGCGACAAAAGCGCATGCGCCGATAAGAGGACGGCGCATTTCGAGCGCAATCCCCTCCGAGCTTGCCTGAGGGATTTTATACGTCCCGGCGCAGGGCGTTTCGGAATGGAAGCAAAAGGCTAAATCTGAGAGACAAAAGAAAAGGCGGAAGGAGCTATGCGCTTAAGACGCATATTCCCGTTCCGCCTTCTGTCCCGGGCTGTCCGTCCTTTCAAAGGACCTCAAGCCGCCTCGTCCGGAGGTTGAAAGTTATTCCGCTGCCGGAGCAGTCTGCTGAGGAGCAGGACGGTAGGCGCACATCATGCTCGCCGAGGCCGCAACCTTACCGTCCACGCGGGCGACGGCTTCGAAAATGCCCATCCCGAGCTTCGCCTTCAGGAACTTCCCTTCGATCACGAGCTGGTCGCCCGGCTGAACGATGCGCTTGAAGCGGGCGTTGTCGATGCCGGCAAAGTAGAAGAGGCACTTCTTCGGATCCACATCCTTCGGGAGGCGCGCAAGCGCGATGATGGCGCAGGCCTGGGCCATCGCTTCAATGATGAGAACGCCCGGCATCACCGGAGCCTGGGGGAAGTGTCCGGTGAACTGCGGCTCGTTCATCGTGACGTTCTTGATCGCCACGACGCGGTCGAGTTCATCGGAGAGCTCGACAACGCGGTCAATCAGGAGAAACGGATACCGGTGGGGCAGCTGCTCCATGATGTCCAGAATGTTGAGGCTCTTCGGCATGGCTCTGACTTGTCTCTCAGTTGGGGTTGCTTTAAGGGAAAAAGCCGCAGGCAGATCGGATTGGAACCAGATAGCCTGCGGCGGAATGGAATTGTCGCTCGAATCAGCTTTCCTGCGCTTCTTCCTTTCGGATTAGCGCGCGCAGGCTTTCAACTTCCTTTTCAAGGCGCTTCAGTTCCCTGCGCATTTCAGGAAGCCGCGCCGTAATCGCCGCGGCCATCGTGAATTCGCGCTTTGTGAGGGCCGGGAAGAAGCCCGTGAGCTGCGTGGGTTCCGTCCCCCAGCCGGTAATGGCGGTGGCGGGCCCGATGCCGGAGCCGGACGGGATTTCGATGTGGCCGTTGATCATCGCCGCGCCGCCGATCATGACGTGGTCGCCCACCTTGGTGGAGCCTGCAATGCCGACGCAGGAGGCCATCACGCAGTGGCGGCCGATGCGGTCGTTGTGGCCGATCTGAATCTGGTTGTCGAGCTTCGTGCCTTCGCCGATGACCGTGTCCTCGAGCGCGCCGCGGTCGACCGTCGTATTGGCGCCGATCTCGACATCATTGCCGAGCACCGTACGGCCGCGCTGCGGGATCTTCACCCATTCGCCGCGGAAGGGCGCGAAGCCGAAGCCGTCGCCGCCGAGAACAGCGCCCGACTGAATGCAGCCGCCGTCGCCCACGACAGTGCCTTCATAAAGAACGGCATTGGGGTAGATGATGGTGTCGGCGCCGACCGATGCGTTTTCTCCCACGACGACGCCCGACGAAATGAGGGCGCGCGGGCCGATCTTCGCGCCCTTTTTGATGACGGCGAAAACCTCGACCGTCGCCGTCGGATCCACCTCAGCGCCCTCCTCGACGTAAGCGCGCGGATGAATGCCGGGATTGCGCTTCACGGGATAAAAGATCTGAGACGCATAGGCAAAGAAGGCATACGGATCGTCGCAGATGAGAATCGTGCGGGCGGGGAGCTCATCGCCGAAAATCGCCTTTGAATCCTTTTCGCGAAGAACGAGCGCTCCGGCGCGGCTTTCCTTCATCTCGGCCGCATAGCGCGGGTCGGTAAGGAAGCTGAGGTCCTCCTCGTGCGCGTCCCTGGGCGGCATGAAGCGGCCCACCTTCACGTCGGCGCCCGAAATGCGCATGGAAAGACGCCCCTTCGACAGCGTACCGACTTTTTCAATCAGTTCGGCGAGGCTGATAGGCTGATTCTGTGACATGACTTGTCCTTACAAAAATTAGTGTCCCTGCGGGAGCGCTCTTCAGTTCCGGGAGGCTTACTTCTTTGCCGTCTTTCCGGCAGTAATGTCCCGGTCAAGCGCTTCGATCACGCGGCTTGTGAGATCGACGCGGTCGCTCGCATAAAAGAATTCATAGAGCACGAGATCGAACTGCTCCTTCTTCGCGAGGTCCTGGACCACGCGGCCCGCTCGGTTCTGCAGAAGCAGCACCTCTTCGTTGCGGCGCTGATTGAATTCCTCGCGCGCCTCGCGGCTTCTGCGCGTCACGTCGCGCTCCATTTCAGCGAGCGACCGGCGCTCCTGCACGCGCTCGGATTCCGTCATGGAGGGGGCATCCTTTTCAAAGCGCTCGAGCCGGGCCTTGAAGCGCCGGCTGATCCCCTCGATTTCCTCCTGCCGGCGCTGCCCTTCGGCATTGAGGCGATCGCTCGCCTCGATGGCCGTTTTGGATTCGCGAAGAATGCGCTCCATATTGACGACGCCGATCCTGAGGTCGGCAGCCGTTGCGGCGCCGGCCGCAAGGAGCGTGGCAGCCGAGAGGGCTGCAAAGCAGACGCGAAGTGAGCGCATGACGATTCCTTTTATCTCACAGGAAAAAAGTGTTTGAAGCTCTGCCGCCATAAATCCGCTTTCAATATTGAGCGGCAGGACAGGCTCATGAAAACGGATTTTAGCAACGCTTTTCGCCGCTCCCGAAAAGAAACGCTCCGAAGCGCCGGAGAGACGATTCGGAGCGTTTGGGTGGCTGCTGCGGTTTCCGGGGAAGCGCTCTCCCGAGCGCTTCCGCCGGGAATCACCCCGATCAGGCGAGCTTCGGAAGCATGGGAGCGGCTTCGCCGGCAACGCCCACCATTGCGAGCGTCACGAGGGTGGCGAGCTGCGGACCCTTTTCCATCTCGGTTGAATCGAAGAATTCCTTGAGGCTGTGCTCGTTGTGGGTAACGCCGCCCGTGCCGATGCAGACCGACGGAACGCCGATCGAGATCGGCTTATTGGCATCGGTCGAGGAGGAGCGGCACTGCTTCACTTCGAGGCCCATCTTCTGCATGGCGCAGAGGGCCGCCTGCACGACGGGGGAGTCGTCGGGCTGCTGGCCCGCCGGACGGTTGCCGATCTGGGTCTTCACGAGGCGCAGCTGATGCTCGGCATCGGCCTTGGGCCAGCGGGCGTTTTCAAGCTCAACGCCCTTTTCGAAGGCGGCAAGAACGCGCGCCTCGAGGTCCTCGAGCTCCTTGAGGTCAACGGAGCGCATGTCGACGTCCACCTCGCAGCGCGCGGCAATCGTATTGACGGTCGTGCCGCCCTTGATCGTGCCGATCGTGAAGGTGGTCTTCGGATTTTCGGGCGGATCGAAGTCAGCGATGATATTGCCCGCGCGGCACATGGCGTGAATGGCGGAAGGCACCTTCGCGTAGTCGATGTAGGAGTGGCCGCCCTGGCCCTCGATCGCGATGCGCCAGCGGTGCGCGCCGGTGGCGCCGTTCTGCACAGTGTAGACGTCGGCCATGTCGAGCGCCATGAAGCCGTCGATCTTCCTTGAGCCGTCAAAAAGGGCCTTGGCGCCGCGGATGTCGCCGTTGCCTTCTTCGCCGACGGTGCCGACAAAGAGAATGTCGCCCGCCGTTTCAATCTTCGCGCCTTCGAGCGCGCGCAGGACCTGGAGCATCGAACGCAGACCCGAAGCGTTGTCGCCGATGCCGGGACCACGGTAGATCGGGCCCTCCTTCGTCACCTTGAGGTTGGTGCCGGCCGGGAAGACCGTATCGAGGTGCGCGGCAATCGCGAGCACCGGACCATTGTCCTTCCCCGGACGACGGCCGACGACGTTCCCCGAGGGATCCATCACGACGTCCTTCAGGCCATAGGCCTTCATGAGCTCCATGATCGCTTCGCCGCGAACCTTTTCCGCAAAGGTCGGGGATTCGATTTCGGAAATGCGGACCTGTTCGGCCATGGCGCGCTCGACTTCTTGAGCGCAGATGTCGAAAGCCGCCTTGACGGCAGGCATCGACGAGAGCTTCTCGATCTGCTCGATCATCTTGGGTTCAAGTTGAGGCACACGATCTTTGGTTGCCATGGGGGCATGCTCCTGAAAATAAAGTTGGCCGTTCCTGCGCGCAGAGCCTGATTGGCTCCGCAGACAGGATCCGCTTGAATTTGCATTCAGCCGGAGAAGAGCCGATCGGCCGCCTCTCCGGCGCATAGGGATCATAGCGCGGCTAAGATGTTTTAATTAGTTGCCGCTTTCACTGAGATTTTCAACATCGCAGAGCTCTCCGGGCTCGACAAGGGTGTTGAGCCTAAGCAGTCAAAATGCCATTACTTCTGCTTGGCTGCGAAAAAAACGTTGCTGCGCTTTTCGAAGCAAGCCTCTCCGCTGCAAATTTCCCGAAGATTGAACTGAAGCACGGACTTCATGCTTTCCTCTGGTTTAGCTTTTTCCTTATCGCCAAACGGATTTTTTGTACTGATAAAAGATTTTATCTTTGTAATTTTTCCATTATCAATAATGTCAACAGAGGAAATATCTCCCTTCAGAGTAACAGGAAAGTAGGTTGTTGGTATATGCAATATGACCTTGTTTTCCTTATGTGACAGAAGTTCTTTTTCCTTAGCGACCTTCTTGAAGCTCACCAAATAACTCTTGCCATCTTCCGATAAATTCTGCTCAGTAGCTTCAAAATGCTGTCCTTCGATATCGATTGTGGCTTTATTTTGACTATCGGCATCAAAAGCCCATCGATAGGGCAAAGACAATGTCAGACCATCTTCTCCATAAAGACTATGATCAACCGACAGCTGAATATTATTAATTTCCGGAATGAAGCGTGTAATGAATTTTTCCTGAGGCTTAAATCTGCTCATTAAGTAGAGAATCTCTTGATTTGATGCAGATTCTTTATTGAGCACATCTTCAAGCATCTTCGTCAACTCACTTTCATTTTTTCTCCCGTCAAGGATTCCCGCCAATAAAGTCCGGGATATAATTTCAAGCTGCCCGAGGTCGATATTAAGTTGAAGAAGCCTGGCCGCCCTGTCGAAATCACCATACTGTATAGCCGTCAACCCGCCGAAAAGTATTTTCGTCGGCTCATCCGGGTATACCTGCAGAATTTCATCCACTAATCGCATCGCCTCAGCCTCGGGAAGTTCACCAGAGGTGATTCGATACATCTTCAGTTCCGCTTCAAACGGATCGATTCTTAAAAATCCTTTGAAAAAGGAATACTGCTCAAGACAGTATTTAATATCGTCAGCCAAATCCTTGTCTTTCTTTGCCTGCCATAAGGCAAAAGCAGCACTGCCGCGATAAGACCAGTACTCCGGGATAAACTGCAGTCTGCTCTCATTCAGCCTTAGTCTTTGATACCGAGCAATCATGACGCTTTCCGAAGCTGTTTCCAAAAGCAGATCCAGATCTTTTTGAGTGACGCGATATGAATCGCTTAAATCAGAAGACCTAAGAAGATTCCAATATTTTTCCAGAAAACTTTTGCTCAGCTCATTGATTTTCTGGAGCTCCTCTCGTGCAATGTTATATTCCCCTTCCTTTGCGCGAGAATCTGCCGCAAGCACATTATTATACGATTCAACCGTATCAAAAACTTGTCCTGCTAAAGACATGATATTGCCGCTTGATGAAGGATTTAATAAAGTAGCTCCCCCAGTACCTATAGCCAATACTGTCTGGCTCCCTATTTTAAGGGTATTAAACATGGCAATTTGCTTTTTCTCCAACGCATCTTGACGAAGTAAATCCTTTTCCATTTCGTTCAAACGAAAAGCCGTCAATCCGTCAAGAACCTGCTGAATAACATTAATCGTTTCATTATCAGGTATATTTTTTAGATTTATATTATTTATAATTTCATCATACTGATTATCAAGCAGTACTCTATTCCTGTAATGCTGAATAACAGAAAGCGAATACGAACAATAGTTCATTGCCACCATGCTTCTCATAGATGAGTCGTCGAGCTCATTAAAAGGAAGAGAAGCATTCGTGGAAGAGGAGATCAGGGCTGCGGCAATTGCAAAATATAATTTATTCATTTCTATTTCTTGGATAATCAATTATTAAATGAATAATTCAATTTGATTCATCACACAACAAAGGATTGCATTAAAGGGGTATTTTTCAGCGCTTTCCCCTAAAATTCCTCGAGAGAACATTGTGCTTCGCAAATTTGACTTCGAGGCTGCATTACTTTAAGTGCCTCAACGTCATAAAATATCGCAAAACGAACTATAACGAAAGCTGCAGATTGCTCAAAAACAACATTTGTTTTCTAGATAAACCGGGGCGAGATGTCTTTCATTCATTACGAGCAAATCTCAACCTGCAGCGCAAAACGTCTTTTCAGGAATCTTCAAAGGAAAACGGCATCCTTCCGGGTTATCTTGCACTCGCATTCGCCTGACGATTAACACCTTGCATTGAAGAAAGAACAGCACTGGATCTACAGCGTCACAACCCGCCACCATGCTCATCCCTTTTCTTACGCAGAGGCTTTGAATCCTCCGGCGTTCAAGCGAAGAAGGACACCCAAGGACCGCAGACCTAATGACGAGCCGTGCAAGATTGCTTTCTCCAATTTTTCAGTCGGATTTAAGGGCAGTCTGACAAGCTTTAGCCTCAAATCATTGCGCCCAGCGCGCGCATCCAAACCCCCGCGCCCCGCAGATCCCTTGAAATATTTCGGAGACCAGAATTGAAAGCAATTTCCTCCAAAGTGCTCCGGCAGACGCTCCTTGCCTCGGCCGTTCTTTCCTCGTTCACCCTTGCGGATCTCGCGCTCGCGGCTGAAATGACTCCGATGAAGCCGGGCGTCTACACGCAGAAGGTCGTTGCCCACAACGGCTTTATGGAGGTTGAGGTCAAGCTTTCCGCCGACCGCATTGAAGCGGTGAAGATCGTGAAGAGCGATGAAACGCCCTACATCGTCGACGAACCGATGAAGCAGGTGATCAGCAAGGTGCTGAAGGACCAGACGCTGCGCGTGGATACCGTCTCGGGCGCCACCCGTTCAACGGGCGCGCTCCTTCGCGCCATCGGCGAAGCGGTTGAAGCCGCGGGGGGCGTAAGCTCCGAATGGACGCCTGATCCCGTCGTCATCGATCCGGCGAAGCTCCCGCTCGCCGATGCTCCGAAGGCTGACGTCGTCGTGATCGGCGCGGGCGCCTCGGGCCTTGCCGCAGCGGCCGCTGCCGCTGAAGCGGGCGCGAAGGTCGTCGTGCTCGAAAAAGCGCCTCAGGCGGGCGGCTCCCTTGCGCTTTCGAACGGCGTCCTTGCCGCTGCCGGCACGGACATCCAGAAGGCCTCCGGCACCCCGGCTGATCCCGCCGGTCTCGCCAAGCTCTGGCTCGAGGACCAGAAGCGCTCCGTGAGAGGCGGCGTCCCGGGCTATCCCGACAAGGCGCGCGTTGAAGCGCTCGTGAAGCAGAGCGCCGACACGGTCGCCTGGCTCACGAAAAACGTCGGCCTTAAGTTCTCCGCCAACCCGGTCGCCGCGGACGGCATCGGCGCCTATGCGCTCATTCCGGCCGCCTCTGAAGCCGGCAAGCCCGCCGGTGCAGCGCAGGCGGAAGCCCTTCTCAGCTACGTCGAAAAGAAGGGCGGCAAGGTTCTCACCTCCACCTCTGCCTGGAAGCTCATTACGGATAAGAACGGCTCCATCGCCGGCGTTTCCGCTGCCGACGGCAAGAACCGCTTTGAATTCCATGCCCGCGCCGTCGTTCTCGCGACGGGCGGCTTCGGCGCCGACCTTCTGAAGATCACGCAGCGCCAGCCCCGCTGGGCCGCCTTCACGGAAATCTCGAAGGCCGCGAAGACCGATACCGGCGACGGTCTTGCCCTCGCTGAATCCGTGGGCGCCCGCGAAGTCAACGACAGCTGGCTGATCGGCGTCGGCATTGCCCCCGCCTATGCCCCGATGACGCCCGCCATGCTCGGTCCCCGCGGCTGGAAGGGCATCACGCTCGTCAACGAAAAGGGCGAACGCTTCGTGAAGGAAGACCTGCCGGTCCTCGCTGACGCCGTTTCCGAGCAGCGCGACGCCTGGCTTGTGCTTGACAGCACCGAGCACGACAAGGCCAACCGCCTCATGGCGTACTTCGGCTACGAAACGGTCGTGAACGCCAACAACTGGGAAGAGCTCGCCCGGCGCATCGGCGCGCCTCAGGCGAAGCTGCGCGCGACGATGGATAAGTACAACGCCGATGCGAAGCTCGGCAAGGACACCGTCATGGGGCGCGACCCCGAGAACTTCGCGCCCCTCACGAAGGCTCCCTTCTATGCTGTCAAGGTGAAGCCCGTGATCGGCGGCACCATGGGAGGCGTCCTTACCGACCGTTCGTGGCGAGTGCTGAATGCGAAGAAGGCTCCGGTGAAGGGCCTCTGGGCCACGGGCGAAATGGCCAACCGCGCCTTCTACAACCGCGTCTATGAACCGGGCACCGGCCTTCTCATTGCCTATGAGTCCGGCCGCGAAGCGGGCACTGCGGCTGCGAAGGAAGCCCTCAGGAAGTAATCCTCCGGCCTCAAAGACTTCTTAAAGCTTTAAGAGACGGGCGCGGGATTGAGAATCCGCGCCCGTTTTCTTTGCCCAAAGCCCGCCTGGAATTTTTCCACAAGCCTGCGACAACTTATGCACAGAGTTGTTCACAAAAAGTTGTCCTCAGTTTTCTTCACATTCTGAGTGGAGAAAGTTGTGGATAAGTTCTTCTTTCCTTGTGCCTCAGCGAAATATTGATTGCCTAAATTTTAGGCAACTCCATTTCTCCCTGTGCATAACCCTGAAAGCTTCATGACCCTGGGGACAACATGGAAAGAAGAGCTTCTCCCCAGACGCGGACCAGATCCTCGAGGCGCCAGCGTGCATTTGCGGGGCTCGTTGACGGCATCCTGAGCGCCCGGATCGATGCTCTTTGAGATTCGTTGATCTGAGGAAGCGCAAATGTCCGCCACATCTTCTCGCTCATGCTGCCGTTGAGGCAGACAAGTCTGATGCCGGAATGGGCGGCCAGGAAGTCCCCGAGGGGATTCACTTCCGGCTGCAGAATGGCCGAGTCGAGGCTTCCCGTGCGTTCGCAGCTCCCGATAGTGTCCCAGAGCGCAATGCGGTGGTCCTTGAGCGCCTGGATCCGTTCCGCATAAGGGAGCTCCGGCGCGAAGCCGAGGAGCTCGCCCATCACCGGCCAGAAGCGGTTTCTCGGGTGCGCATAGTAGGCGCCGGCTCTGAGCGACGCTTCGCTCGGCATGCTGCCGAGGATGAGGACGCGCGCATTCGCATCTGATGCAGGCGGGAATCCATAAAGTCTCCGGCCCGCTTCCGGCACGGAAGGCCCGGTGGAAATGGTCATCCGAAAAACGCTCCTCTTAAAAAAAACAAATCCCGGAAAGCCAGTCCGACTTTCCGGGCGGAATATTGAGGTTCCTTGATTCGCTGAGGAAATCCCTCAAGTTTCAGGGAAGGAGCATATCGGTGCCCACTTCGCAGACGCCGCCGATGCACCAGCCCATCCCCATCAGGACCACGGCCAGAAGAATCAGGAAAAGAACAAAGAGAATGAGGGTTCCCCACGGTCTCGGACCATGGCCGCCTGTATTCGTCGCATTCGTTGTCATGATGAAATCCCCCTCATCAAAGAGTACCGGCAATCCGGGTTGAAATACGGAATCAACTTTCATCTCTATCTATTCATGTTTTAACACAAATCGGCGAGACGTGACCAAATATTTCCACGGTCTTCAGCAAGCATGTGCGTAAAGCGCACCATATCCGGGCAGACAGGACGATATGATGGCGGATTCCCTCCATTCGACATTTTTCCCCGGGTCGTTTTCCCATGAAGAAAGCGTTTCTTGAACTCCATCTCTCCGTCCTCCTTGCCGGCTGGACAGGCATTTTCGGAAAGCTCATTTCCCTTTCGCCCGGCCTCATCGTCTTCTGGCGCATCGTGATCGCGGGCGCGCTTCTCTGGGGCTGGCTCGCCTTGCGCAAAAAAATGGAATTCGTCCCGACGAAGGACCGCATCGGGATTGCGCTCGTGGGGGCTCTTCTCATGCTGCAGTGGACGCTTTTCTACGCGTCGATCAAGGCTTCGAACGTCTCGATCGCGATCGTCGCCTTCGCGTCGATCGGGTTCTTCACCGCCATCATTGAGCCCATTCTCACGCGCTCGAGGATATCCTTGAAGGAAATCGCCTTCTCGGTCGTGACGCTCGTCGGCATCTCCTTCATCTTCCACTTCGACACCCAGTACCGGCTCGGCATCATTCTCGGCATCATCTCTGCCGCCGCAGCTGCCGCGCTCGCCGTCTTCTTCAGAAAGTACAAGGCAAAGTACCGTGCGGACACCGTCATGAGCTGGCAGCTCGCAGGAGGCTTTGCCGCCTGCCTCATTCTCATGCCCTTCTACCGCCATTTCGGTCCCGCGGAGAATTTTCTCCCCTCCGGGATCGACTGGCTCTATCTTTCGATCTTCGCCTCTTTCTGCACGCTCGGCATGTACCTCCTGCAGATCCAGGCGCTCGAAAAGATTTCGGCCTTTACGGTGAACCTCACCTACAACCTTGAACCCGTCTATTCGATCATCCTCGCGATGATCATCTTCCAGGAAGGACGAGATCTCGGTCCCTCCTTCTACTTCGGGCTCTTCTGCATCGGTCTTTCGGTGCTCCTTCAGACGATGTCCGTGGTGAGGCTGCAGAAAAAGGTCGCGCGGCTTGAAAGCGACCGCAGGGCTCCAGGCGCCTCGGAAGCAGAGCGCCCGCGCGAAATGAAGCTCTGACCGGACGTCTTTCAGTCAAAAATCATGAGGCCTCCATTGGCAATGCGCCAGGGAGGCCTCTTTTTCATTCCCCGCCCGTCGAGCGGTTCCAGTTGTGGATGAAGCGCTTCGCGGTGCCGAGGGCGAACCCGAGCTGATAGAAGCTCCGTCCCATGGAGGCAATGATGCCTTCCACGTCGACGATCGGGAGCTTGTCGAGGATGTAGCCCTCAAGCTCGTCGCGCAGCACGTCCTGGGGAGAGCGGTTTCTCATCTCAGCCACCGCCCGGAGCGTCCTCATGGCTTCGGGCGAGAGCCCGTGAAAAATGCGTGCGAGCGCCTCTTCCTTCAGGCGCGCCTCAATCTGAGCCTGGGCCTCGTTTCTGAGCTCTCCTCCCATCAGGCCTCCTCTTCGGCGAGCGCGCCCGCAAAAAGGTTGGCCCAGCGCGCGGCCAGAATCACAGCGGGCTCGATTTCCGCCGCGCTCGATGCGGGATACCCTGCCTCAAGCGCCGCCGTCAGAATGCCTTCGCCCTCGCGCACGAAGAGCCGTCCGGCCTCGGCAATCACCTCTTCGTCCGTCATTGTGGGAAGAACGGAAATCTGCCGGCCGAAAATGCGCATGAGCTCCTCGGCGAGCCCTTCCGGATGCCAGGGGTCGACGATGTCGAAATGACGGCTTCTTCCGGAAAAGACGGCGCCGAGCCAGAGGACGAGCTTTTCATTCGCGGCATTCAATTCGTCGCCCGTCATTTCGCCCGCGCTCACGGCCGCGAGGCGCTTGGCGAGGTTTCTCAGCGCCTGACGGAAGATCCCGTCCACAATGTCGATGGCTCCGAGGCTCGGAAGCTGCTCCGAGCGGGAGGAAAAGTCGCTGCAGCAGCCTCTTCCCGGGCGGCAGGTACCGCACTTCATCGCGCTTCTCCTTCGTCCGTCCTTGAGGGGGCTTCGCCGAGCGAGTCGCCTAAGAACCTTTCCGCCCAGACGGCCGCCACGCGGTCGATGCGGATCCTGAGCGACTCGACCGAAAGCTCGTCGCCCTCTTTGGCGGCGCTCCGGATCATGGAATAAATTTCCCTGAGGAACACTCTCGCCGCATGCACCATGAGCGCACGGGGGTTCCCCGCATCCGTTCCCTCCGGAAGATCGCGGAAAAGCGCGGGGAGGTTTCTCTTGATTTCATCGACGAGTTCTGGTCCGGGCTTCGGGCCGCAGCCCTTCAGATCCAGATGGATCTTCTCATGCTCGTCCATCAGGATCTGCGCGAGCGTGCGCACGGTGGCGTCGTCCAGTTCCGACGCCTCCTCGGGCTTCAGCTTCCCGCTTCTCACATCAAGGACGTGCTCGAGAACGCCCGTCACGATGCCCGCAAGAAACGTTCTGAATTCTTCCGCGCCGATTGCGGCCTTTTCCCCTTTGAGCTGTGAGCGGGCCTGAGCCGCCACCTCGTTGGCATTTCCTGACATAACTTTTTTCCTTTAGCCGAGTATCCGTTTTGCCCAGCCGAGCATCCAGTCGTGAATGACGGAGGAAGCGAGAAAATCGTGAAGCGCCTCCTCATTCATCACGCCGCCCTTCAGTTCAAGCCAGGCGTCAGCCCTGACAAGAAGCTCCTCGAAGAAGGCATTGACGGCAAGCGTCACGACTGCGGCGTCATCCTCGAATATTGCCCTATCCTCGGGCTCCATGGCGTTGAGGCGCTTCGAAAGAAAGGGTTTCAGGCGCTTCGCGGCGCCGGCAATCGTAAATCCGGCAGGAAGCTCCACGATTCCGCTCTTTTCCTCAAAAAGCGCGGCAAGTCCGAAAACGATCTGCGACACGCGCTCCTCGGTATCTGCGGACCGGGAGAAGTAGATCGCATGAAGAAAGTCGGAGGCGGCGCAGCTGAAAAGCTCCGCCGCCGCTGAAGGATCAGAAAGACTCGGGCGCACCTGCAGCGCACCCTCAGAAAGTTGTTCGGTCATCGGGAATCGTACCGGTAGAAAACAGGGGCTTAAAGCCCGCGGCAGCCTAGTGCCCGCGGGTTCTTTCACGCATTATAGGAAGGCGCGGCGGAGCCACATCCGGGCGGCTGCGCGAAAAGGACCTCCTTTATGCAAAACCGCCTCCCTGCGCCTTAAGTCGGCTATCCTCTGTGAGGTCTCCCGCCCGCTCTCTCTAATGCCCGATGCGTCCTCGCCTCCCCATCCTCATATTCGCTGCAGCGGTTCTTGCGCTCGCCGGCATTGCGCATGCCGAACCCCGGGAAAGCGTCCATTTCGGCCTTCTCAACATTGAGCAGGAAGCGACCTACGGCGACCGGCGCGACAACGTGCAGGAGAGAACGATCGATTATCTCCGGGAAGCCTGTCCCGGGATCGACTTCTCCGTCGAGGTCTACGACATCCTCGGCCTCCAGGCTGCCGTCAGGGAGGGGCGCGTCGACGCCTTCCTCTCGAGTTCCGGATTTTTCGTCGAACTTTGGCACCAGGGCGTGAAGGACCTTGCGACGCTCGTTTCCAACGACTTTCCCGATCCCAACCGCTGCGTGGGCGGAAGCTTCATCGTGCGCGCCGAAGAGCCTCAGGATCTCACGCTCGACGATCTTCATGGAAGAAGCGCCGCAGCGCCCAATCCGCAGAACTTCATGGCTTATCAGATCGGCATGGCAGAAATTGCCCGCCGCGGCTACGACCCCGGCCGATTCTTCTCGCGCCTCGACTTCACCGGGAACGACCTGCCTGAAGTGCTCCGCCGGGTGGCTTCGGGCGACGCCGATGTCGGGCTGGTGCGCGCCTGCATTCTGGAAAGTCTTCTGAAGAAAATGCCGGAGCTCCGTGGGCGTCTCAAAGTGGTCGAACCCGTGAAGGATGCCCCGATCAGCTGCGCCGTTTCAACGCCGCTCTATCCCGGATGGACGGTTGCCGCCACGACGTCGCTTCACCCAGCCTCGGCAGAAGCCATTTCACGGGCGCTTCTCACGCAGCCGCCCTCGGGCGCCGGAGGCTACCGTTGGTCCGTTGCCACCGACTTCAAGTCCGTGAACGACGTCTTCCGGCTCCTCAAAACCGGCCCCTACGCCTATCTCGACGAATGGACCCTCAAGGGGTTCTTCCTTCATTACTGGCCCTGGTTTGCCCTTGCTCTGACGGCACTCTTCTTCTGGGTCCTTCACTGGCTGAGCGTCGAAAAGCTCGTCAAGAAGCGCACGGCGGAACTCCAGGCGGCGCTCGGGCGCGAGGCGCTCCTTCACAGGAAGGCGCTCGGCGCCGCAGAACAATCTGAAAAGCTTCTTCAGCTCGGGGTCGTGAACGAACTCTCCTGCATCTATGCGCACGAGATGGCGCAGCCCCTCACGAGCATCGGATATCTTGCGAGGACGCTCAAAACGCTCTCGGGAAAGGAAGCCCTCAACCGCGACCTCATCCGGCGGTGCTCGGAAAAGATCGCCGAGGATCTTTCGCTCGCCGAAGCAATTCTCACGCGCGTGAGGCGCTACGCCAAGTCGCCGATCCGGCGCAATTCTGAGGTCGACCTCTCGGGGCTCCTCAGCGAAGTTGCGGACTCCGTGAGGCGCCTCAACCCGGGGACAGAACTCGTCCTTGACGCACCACCCGCCGTCGTCGTCCGGGGGGATCAGCTTGAACTTTCGATCCTCATTCTGAACCTTCTCAAGAACGCCGCTTCCGCTGCGCTCGACCGCCGGGTTACGGCCTCTCTTAAAGCCGACGGCGACGATGCGGTGATTGAGGTCAAAAACCTCGGTAAAAGCATCCAGGGATCCCCCTTTGCCGACCGCGTCCTCATCCGCAAGGCTCAATCCTCCCTCGGCGAAGCTCCTCAGGAAGGTACGCCGGGGCAGCCCCGGCCCGACGGCCTTGGACTCGGGCTCCTCATCGTGCAGTCGATCGTGCATGCGCACGGCGGCGTCTTCTCGTGGGAGAGCGGAAAATGCGGCGCATCAGAGAAGGCGGCGGGCGGGGAACCCGGCAAAGCGCATGAAGGATCCGAAGGCGCGAGCGTCATCGTCATGCGCGTAAAGCTTCCCGTGAACGGTCCCGACCCGGGCTCTCCTTCCGCCCCTTTGACTTCAACCCATCCTTAACGAGGCTATTCGAAGCGCGATGATCCCCGAAAACATCGAAGCACTCCAGAAAGAGTCCCTGATCCGCATTGTCGACGACGATGCGGAAATCCGCGAAACGCTTTCCCTCATGCTCGAAATCGAAGGCTGGCGGACGCGTGCCTACCCGGGCGCGCAGGAATTCCTCGTGAACGACCAGCCGTCCATGCCGGGCGTGCTGCTCCTTGACATCGAAATGGGCGGCATGAACGGACTCGACCTTCAGATCGAAATGATGGAACGAGGCTATTCGCTTCCCGTCATCTTCATTACCGGGCACGCGAGCGTCGACGCGGCGGTCGACGCCATGCGGCGGGGCGCGAGGGACTTTCTGCAGAAGCCCGTAAATCCGGACCGGCTCCTCTCATCCCTCACTGCGGCCGCACGGGAAAGCGTGCTTGAGGCTTCTCATGCGCCCGGAACCGAGGAAATCCGGAAGGCGCTCTCGGAACTCACCGACCGGCAAAAAGAAGTGCTCCTCCATCTTCTTGACGAGGAGCACGTGAGAAAGATTGCCGAACGGCTTCAGATCAGTCTGAGAACGGTGCAGGGACACCGCGTGACGATCTACCGGAAGTTCGGCATTCACAGCTTCCGGCAGCTCAAGGATCTGCGCGGAGACATCCGCGCGATCCTTGAGGTGTGAAGGCTAAAAGAAGATCACCTTACGGGCGGAAGCGGCATGATGCTCCGCTCAAAGGCCCACGGATCCGAAACCTCGCCGCACTCGGCATCAAAGCGCATGGCCTTGCGCTCATGGAAGTCGAAGCGCGTCCAGCCCGGGTTCCCCGTCTTTGCAAATCTCACCCACGCGCCGTGGATGAAGCCGGAGAGCGCCTCGGGAGGATTTTGCCCAAGCGACTGCACCGAGCGCGGCGCCTTCAGAGTCTTAAAGACAAAAGGCACGTCGTTCGAATGCGCCGCGCCGATCGGCTCGCCCGTCTTTCCCTTCACCGGGCTCTTCCAGTCGAAGCTGCAGGACCAGACCTGGGCGCCGCCTGCAGCCAAAGCTTCGGTAAGGCGAAGCGCCGGCATCCGGAAGATGATGTCGCTTTGAATCTGCGCGAAGCGGTCGCCGGGCTTCTCGCCCCTGCCGGCATCCTTATAGAGCCGGCTCAGATCCTTCGGCAGATTGGCGCCTTCGAGGAGCTTCTCAACCGCCTTTTCATTCACCTTCGAAATCTGTCCGTTCGGGACGATGTAGTGGCGCCATTCGGACGCCATCGAGCCCGCAATGACGTGAAGTCCCTGCGCGGCGCCGCGCCGGAGCGCCTCGATCGGGCGCATCGGCATCTGGTCGCCGTCCACCCAGCCCTTGAAGAGCGAGGTGTTCCCGTCCGTCATCTGCGCCCATTCGCGGTCGCCCGCGAGCTTTCCGGCAAGGGGCCCGAAGGCGGCAAGGTCTTCAAACGGAACCTTCATCATCGATTCGCGCGTGGGCTCTGCGCCGACGGCATCCGCCACGAGCTTCGCCGCCCGGTCGGCCTGACGGTCGTTCGTCCACTGCGCAATCGCGGACGGGCTCTGAATGATTGCGCCCGCAAGAAGCCCCTTTGCGAGAGGCGACGCAATGACGTCAACGAGGTGCGTGCCGCCCGCAGACTGCCCGAAGGCAATGATTTTCGCGGGGTCGCCGCCGAAGGCGCTGATGTTCTTCTTCACCCACTCGAGCCCCGCGATGATGTCGCGGTTTCCGAGGTTCGAGTCTCCTCCCTCGAGCCTGAGGAAGCCGTCCACATTGACGCGGTAGGCGATCGTGACGAGCACGACGCCGTCTTCGGCAAAGGCCGTTCCGTCAAAGCGCGGATCGTTGGGATTGCAGCGGATCGATCCGCCGCCCGGCACCCAGACCATCACGGGGTGGTTGGTCCCCTCCTTCGGCGCCCAGATGTTGAGCGTAAGGGGGCCGTCGCCCCCGACCATCTTCGGGCCTTTTCCCGGCGTCCCCGGCTGAAGCGGAATGGAGCCCGGACGGAAGCAGTCCGTAATGCCGGGGAGCTTCTCCATGGGTTCGGGCTTCAGGAACCGGCGCACGGGTTCATAGGGATTTTTGATGAAGGGAATGCCGCGGTAGACCCGTACGGCAGGCGACTCCTGCGGGATGTAGCCGCGGAAGGTTCCGGCGGGAGCAGCAGCGAGGCTTGAAACGGAAGCCCCTTCCGGGAGTCCGGCGGGCGCCTTTTCCTCCACCTTCGCCGCACAGCCGGCGAGCCCTCCGGCAGAAACGACTGCTGCGCTCAGGGCGGCCTTTTGAATGAAATTCCTTCTTTGCATCTTTCTCCTCCTTTCGGCGTATCAGCTTCCCTCCCATGGTCGGGCGGCAGGGAAGCGTTCTTCGGTTGATTCATCCTACGAAGAGCGGCGATTCCATGCGCCTCAGAATGAAGGAATTTTGAGATCGATAAACATACGCGCGCATGTTGGGGAAGCATCATTCAGGGCATCAGAAAAGTTCCTCGGGAACTAGACCAAAAGAAGGAGAAAAAAAGATGACCGCGAACTTCAATCGCCGCAGCATTCTTCGCATGGCCGGTGCCGGTACGGCGCTCGCCGCAGCAGCCGGCTTTGCCCGTGCTGAATCGTCCGAAGGCGTCAAGTGGGATGAGACCCACGAAGTCGTCGTGATCGGTTCGGGCGGCGCCGGCATGGCGGCTGCCGTCAAGGCCGCGCAGACGGGCGCGAAGGACATCGTCGTCTTTGAAAAGCTCGCCTTCACGGGCGGCAACACCCTGATCGCCCAGGGCTTCATGAATGCCGCCGACCCGGTGCGCCAGCCGCGCCAGGGCATCAAGGATTCTCCTGAAAACCACATGAAGCAGACGCTGGCTGCAGGCGACTTCCGCGGCGACCCTGAACGCGTGCGCGTCCTTTGCGAAAACGCCTACGGCGCCGTCACCTGGCTCGAAAGCCTCGGGATGAAGTTCAAGGACAACGTCATTCAGATCTTCGGCGCTCTTTATCCGCGCTCCCACATCCCCGCTCTTCCGAAGGGCCAGGGCTACGGCACCGTCCTTTCGAAGGCCGCCAAGGACCTCGGCATCAAGGTTGAGACGGGCGTAGCGATGACGGAAGTCATCCGCGAAAAGGCCTTCGACGGCCCCGTTCTCGGCGTGAAGATCGTCCGCAAGGGCAAGCCCGTCTACGTCCGCGCCTCCCGTGCGGTCGTTCTCGCCGCAGGCGGGTTCTCCGGCAACAAGTACCTGCGCGAACTCCATGATCCGCGCGTGAAGGGTCTCGGCACCGACAACCTCCCGGGCTCCACGGGCGAAGTCGCAATGGCCGCCGTCCGCGTTGGCGGGTATCTGGTCGGCATGGACTTCATCCAGTCCACCCCGGGCGCTCCCGCCGGCAAGAAGATGAAGCTCCTTCTCAACTTCAACGTGAACGGCTCCATCTACGTCGACAAGCGCGGCAACCGCATCGTGAACGAAGGCGCCCGCCGCGACGTGATCCGCGACGCGGTCCTCGGCACGCCTGAACGCTATGCCTACACGGTCTGCGACAACGAAAACTTCATGAGCTACGACGAAGTGAACCGCAAGGCCATTCATGAAGGCATCAAGATCAACGAGGCCTGGACCGCCCCGACGATCCGCGAACTCGCTGAAAAGATGGGCGTCGACCCGACCGGTCTCGAAAAGACGATCAACCGCTACAACGATGAATTCGTGAAGAACGGCGTTGATCCCGACTTCGGCAAGACCGCCGTCAACCTCACGAAGCGCATCGAAAAGGGTCCCTTCTGGGCGTGCTACACCGGCATGACCGTTCACCACACCATGGGCGGCCTCAATACCAACACGAAGGCTCAGGTTCTCGACTGGCAGGGCAACGCCATCCCGCGCCTCTACGCTGCAGGCGAAATCACGGGCGGCATCCACGGCACGAACCGCGTGGGCGGCAACGCCGTTCTCGACTGCTTCGTCTTCGGTCAGATCGCCGGCGAAAACGCCGCGCGCGAGAAGATCGCGTAACCGTCTCTCCCCTTCGGGCCGCGGATGTCCGCAGAAAATGCCCTCATCCGCGGCCTGAAGTCCTGACTTTTCTCCGGGAAGTTCTCCCGAAGAGATGAAGGAGCGTTTCCCCGTTCAAAGCGGGCGAAGCGCTCTTTTGCTTTTCAGGGCAGGAGAGCCGCTCCCAACGCAAAACTTCGACAATTTGGGATTATGATCCTAAAAAAGTTGAACATTTTGGGATTACAATCCCAAAAAAGAAAACTTTTTTAGGTGAATATCATGCCCGCATTGTTCGACTGGCCGTATATTCCGCGCGAACTCGAGGCGCCGCTCAGCGAACCGGGTCCTGCCGGCAGAGCCGAAGTCATCATCGGTCCCAGACAAGTCGGCAAGAGCACGATGCTTCAGAAGCTCGTAGAAGGCAGGCGCCACATCATCCTCACCGGAGAAGATGAGGACGATCTCGCCATCCTGTCGGATCCCAGATCCTATTTGAAGCTCACAGAAGAGTATCCGTACCTCATCATTGATGAGGCTCAGTTCATTCCCGGCATCGGACGCGTCATCAAGCGCATCGTGGACAACAATCGGTCGGGAAGTCGAATATTCGTTACCGGATCGAGTTCTCTCGATCTCGCCGGCGGCCTCAAGGAATCGGCTGCCGGCCGCTTCAACAGCTACCAGCTGTGGCCTTTCTCGCTCCAGGAACTCGCACGCAACTCTTCCTGGATTGAAGTGAAGCGCAGCATGAATGAACGCCTCATCTACGGATCCATGCCCGCCGTCGTGAATGATCCGCGACATGCCGAAGAATATCTTCTCGACATCTCTGACGCCGTGCTCTACAAGGACATCTTCAAACTTGCCGAAATGCGCCGGCCGACTGAACTTACGAAGCTCGTGAAGTACCTGGCGTACAACATCGGCTCCGAAGTTAAGTATGGAACGATGGCGAGCGAACTTGGGATTCAGAACAAAACCATTGAACGCTACATTGATCTCCTCGAGGCATGCTGCATTCTCCGTGTTGTTCCCTCTCTCTCCCGGAATCCTCAGTCGGAAATAAAGCTCGGCAAAAAGATCTACTTCTACGACAACGGCATCCGCAACGCGCTTATCCGGAATTTCTCGCCGCTCCCCGCACGGACGGATTCCGGCGCGCTCTGGGAAAACTTATTCTTCACGGAACGCCTGAAGCTTCATGCCTTCAGACGCGACGGAACGGAAATCTTCTTCTGGCGCACGCGCGCTCAGCACGAAGTTGATTTTCTGGAAGTGCAGAACGGAAAAGTCGCCGCGTTTGAATGCAAAAGCAGTCCCAAGACCAAAACGACTTCCATTCGCGCCTTTGAGCGCGCGTACCCGGATACGCCGGTCACCATCGCCACGCCCGGAAACGTGGAAGAACTCTTTGATTGAAATCGTTCTCAGAGCGCCAGCCGGCAGCCGACGCCCGCTTCCGTGAGAAGCCACTTCGGCCGGGCGGGATCGGCTTCGAGCTTGCTTCGGAGTCTGCCCATGTAGATTCTCAGGTAATGCGGCCGATCGACGTATGCGGGTCCCCAGACGCGCGAGAGGAGCTGGCGCTGTGTGAGCACCTTGCCGCGCGATTCGATGAGGGTCTGGAGAAGCCGGTACTCGAGCTTCGTCAGGTGCACTTCTTCGCCCGCGCGCGTCACGACGCGGGCCGCAAGATCAACCTTCACTTCGCCTATTTCAACGACTGTTCCCGGGTTCCCCGGCTGAACGAGCGCCTGACGCCGAAGCTGTGCGCGCACGCGCGCCTTGAGCTCTCCCATGCCGAAGGGCTTTACGAGATAGTCGTCCGCCCCGAGGTCGAGCGCCTGGATCTTCTGCTTTTCATCGGTCCTCGCGGAGAGGACGATCATCGGAAGCGCCGTCTTCGCTCGTACGGCGCCGATGAGGTCGAGCCCGTCCCCGTCAGGGAGCCCGAGGTCGACGATGAGAAGGTCGGGCTGGCGGGTGAAGGCTGCCGTGAGCCCGCCCTTCATCGTGCCCTCGATGAAGGTGGTGAAGCCTTCATCCTGAAGCGCCGCAGCGATGAAGCGGGCAATGGTCGATTCATCCTCAATGATCAGAACGCGCGGAGAGGAAATTTCTGCACTCATCGTCTTTTCAAGCCTTGTTTGGTTGGGAATTCAGGGAATCTGCCGCTGCATCCGGGGATGCCGCCTCAGCCTTCCCGTCAGGAGCCTTCGGAAGCGCTTCCGCGTCATCCTCATGCTGCGCGAGCACCTTCTCCTCGTCGTCCATCTCCGGCACCGGCACGAGGGGGAGCATGAGCGTGAAGGCGGCGCCGCCCGCGGGCGAGTCGCCCGCAATGATTTCCGCATCGTGCGCGCGCGCAATCGTGCGGCAGATGGCGAGCCCGAGACCCACGCCCGAAACCGCATTCTCGCGCCGGCCGCGTCTGAAGGGATCAAAAAGCCGCTGAGGGTTCCCGGCAGGGAGCCCCGGACCGTTGTCCGAAACGCTTGCCGCCACCCTGTCGCCGCGGCGCCTTGCCGCCATCGTAATCACCGACCCCTTCGGGCAGTACTTGGCCGCATTGTCGAGCAGGTTCGTCATGACGCGAAGCAGGAGCACTTCGTCGCCGTAGAGAAGCGGACAGTCGTCGGCAATCCTGATGTCGACGCGATAGTCCCTGAGGCGCTCTCCCATTTCCGCAATCGCCATGCCGAAGAGTTCGTCGGCCGGGATCCAGGATTTCGAAAGCTTGATGCCGCCCGTCTGAAGACGCGCCATTTCGAGGAGATTGATGACGAGCCGCTCCATCCGTTCGGTCGATTCGAGAAGCTTTCCGGCATCCGTCCGGGCAGCCGCAAGGTCGCCTTTCGAGAGGCGCGCGAGAAGCCCTTCGGCAGACATTCTGAGCATCGTCACGGGCGTGCGCAGATCATGCGAAAGCGACTGAATGAGCGTATGGCGAAGCCTTTCGCCCTCCATCGCAATGAGGGCCTGCCGCGCGTCCTGAGCGGCGTCAATGCGCTGTAGCGTCTGGGCGCCCAACGCAATGAGCGCTTCAGCAAGGTTTCGCGTTACCGGATCTTCCGCCGCCTGAGGCACGCGGAAGCTGATGACGACGACGGCGAGAATGTCGCCGCCCGCTTCCATCGGCACGTACCAGTAGTTTGAGGAAGCGAGCGTATGCGTCCCCCGTCCTGCCGCCTGCCGGTGGTCGAAGCACCAGCGGATGACCGCCGGGTCGGCGCCCTTCAGCACCGCTTCCGCGCGGCTGAATTCGACGTGCTCGGCATCCTTTTTCCGGGGCTCATCATCCTCAGAATCCTCGGGCCAGTCGGGGAGCCAGAATTCGCTCTCGGCGCTCGCCTGGCCGTTGAGCGTGCCGGAGAGGACCTTGAGCGCCTCATCGACGGAAAGCGCCCTTGAGAAGGCGCGCGACGCTTCATAGAGCTGCCGCGTCTGATGCTCGCGCTTGTTGGCGGCCTGAGCGAGCTTCTGCCGACGGGCGACGAGCTGCCCTGCGACCAACCCCACGAGGAGCATCACGAGGAAGGTAATGAAGTACTGAGCGTTTGCAACCGAAAAGGAAAGCCAGGGCTCCACGACCGTAAAGTCGAACGCCACCACCGCGAGCATTGCGGCGAGCGCCGCCGGGCCGCTCCCGTAGCGTACGCCGCAGAAGAGCACCGCGAGGAGGTAGATCATCGCGTGGTTGGTGGGCTCCATGGCGTTGCGCAATGGATAGAGAAGGAGGCAGAGGACGCCTACCGAGGCCGCCGCCTGCCACCAGCCGGAAGTGGAGAGATTGAAGTCGCTCACCATCGCGAGGAGCCGCTGCGCGAGGGACCCCTTAACGCTTCCCTGGGCGGCAAGGAAGATGAGATTGAGTTCAGGCGAGCCCTTCTTCAATGCTCTCGCGCGGGCATTCGTCTGCCAGGTCGAGGCGGTGAGCACCGCCACGAGTGAGAGGTTGTGCTCTCGCGCATACTGCCCGATCTCAGCCGCATAGTCTCCGGCAAGCTTGTCCGTTTCGGCGCCGAGGGACTCGGCGAACTTGAGCACCTCGGTAACCCTCGGGCTGTCGGACGGTATGGATAGCGCCGACTCCATCCAGACCACATGCCAGGGGGAGGAAAGCGCGCGGGCGAGGCGCGACATTTCGCGCACGGCTTCGAGAGACGGATACTCCATTACGAGAAGAGCGCCGTAGGACGTATCCTCCACCGCCTGCCGCGTGGAGAGAAGGCGTTCCGAGCGGATCTGGCTCTCCATTCGGCTTGCCATGAAGCGGAGCGCGAGCTCTCTCAGGGCAATCAGATTGCTTCGGCGGAAATAGTTGGCGCGCGCCCGCTCGATCACCTGCGGGAGATAAATCTTTCCGGCGTTGAGCCTCGCGATGAGGTCGTCTGGCGGCAGGTCAATGAGGCGCACTTCGTCCGCCTCGTCGAAGACCCGGTCGGGAACGGTTTCCGAAACCTCCACGCCCGTCACGCGGGCGACGACGCCGTTGAGGCTTTCAAGGTGCTGAATGTTGAGGGCCGACCAGACGTCGATTCCCATGTCGAGGATTTCCTCGATGTCCTGCCAGCGCCGGGCGTGGCGCGACCCCGGGGGATTCGTGTGGGGCATCTCGTCCACAACGACGACGGAAGGCCGCCGGCGGAGGATCTCGTCGACGTCGAGCTCCTCGGTCCAGACGGCCCCGCGGCGCATGCGCTTTCGCGGCAGGATCTCGAGGCCCTTCAGGAGCCGCATCGTGTCGGGACGGGAATGCGTATCCACCCACCCGATCAGACAGTCCCTGCCGCTCTTTCTCCTCTGGTGGGCTTCGGTGAGCATGGCGTAGGTTTTTCCCACGCCCGGAGCCATGCCGAGAAAGAGCCGGAGCTTGCCGCGGCTCCTGCGCTGAGCCTCTTCGAGTACTGCGTCCGGATTCGGACCATCGCCATCACGCGCCATTCATTCGCCTCGCTCTTTGCGGATTGCTGTCTGCAATCTCGATTAAGGGTTTACTCGCATGAAGTCTACGCGGGAAGAGGCTCACCCGTAAACAATTCACTTCGCCTCCTCTTTAGGGAAAGGCACTTTTTCGGTGATCTCAAGCACCCTGAGGTTGAGCGCGAGCACGTTGACGAGCGGGTCGCCGCCGAAGGCGAGCAGATCCTTTTTCGCCATGCTTCTCACGAGCGCATCGAGATCAGCCGCAGGAATACCTGTCGACCTTGAAACCCAGGGGATTTCATAGAGGGCGCCTGCGAGGGAAATCTGGGGGTCAAGCCCTGAAGCCGAGGCCGTCAGAAGCTCCATCGGAACGGGAGCGCTCGAGCCCGTAAGCTTCTGCCAGCGCTCGGCGCGCTCCTTCACGGCTTTCGCGAGATCAGGATTGCTCTGCGCGTAGTTGGAGCCCGAGGTCGCCATCGGGTTGTAGGGATTCCCGCCCGTGGCGGAAGGGCGCCCCTCGAAGAGCCCCGTACCCGTCCAGTCTTCGCCCAGAAGCCTTGAGCCCGCAACTTTGCCGTCAGCACTGCGCACGAGGCTCCCTGAGGCCTGATCCGGGAAGATCGCATTTCCCGCCACGGTGACGAGCGCCGGATAGGCAAGACCGAGAATGAGGCTGAAGAAAAGGAGGAGCGCAAAGCTTCTTCCAAGCGTCTTCAGAACCCCGAGCTTTTCGCGCGCCGTCGCGGGCGCAGCTGTCATTTCATCTCTATCAGTCATAAGAATCAGAATTCCTTTCCTTTATACGAGGCCGATTGCCGCAAGAATCATGTCGATCGCCTTGATCCCGACGAAGGGAACGATGACGCCGCCCAAGCCATAGACGAGAAGGTTGCGTTTGAGGAGCGTCGACGCCGATTCGGCGCGGTAGCGGACGCCCTTCAACGCCAACGGAATAAGGCACACGATGATGAGCGCATTGAAGATGACGGCGGAGAGGAGCGCCGAAACCGGGCTCGTCAGGCCCATGATGTTGAGAACGGCAAGTCCCGGATAGACGCCCGCAAAGGCCGCGGGCAGGATGGCGAAGTATTTCGCAATGTCGTTCGCAAGCGAGAAGGTTGTGAGGGATCCCCGGGTCATCAGCATTTGCTTGCCGATTTTCACGACATCCATCAGCTTCGTCGGGCTCGAATCGAGGTCGACCATGTTGGCGGCTTCCTTCGCGGCATTCGTGCCCGAATTCATCGCGACGGCGACGTCGGCCTGTGCGAGCGCCGGCGCGTCGTTCGTGCCGTCGCCCGTCATGGCAACGAGGTGCCCTTCCTTCTGGTAGCGGCGGATCGAATCGAGCTTCGACTCAGGAGTTGCCTCCGCGATGAAGTCGTCGACGCCCGCTTCGGAAGCGATTGCCGCGGCCGTGAGACGGTTGTCGCCCGTGATCATGACGGTCTTGATGCCCATGCGGCGAAGCGCTGCAAACTGCTCCTTGATGCCGGGCTTCACGATGTCCTTCAATTCAATAACGCCGAGCGGGCGGCCGTTCTCGGAAACGAGAAGCGGGGTTGAACCGCGGGCCGCAACGGCATCCACCTCGCGGCGAAGCTCCTCGGCGACCCTGAAGCCGGACGCTTCGGCATAGCGCGCGATGGCGTCGGGCGAGCCCTTGCGGATTTCACGCCCATCGGGGAGATTGACGCCCGACATGCGGGTCTGCGCGGTAAAGGGAATGGCGGCTGCGTCCTTGGGGAGCGTGATGCGTTCGGCCTCTTTCCCGAGAAGCTTCTCGGCGAGTTTCACAATCGACTTCCCTTCCGGCGTATCGTCCGAGAAGGAAGAGAGGAGCGCGCATTCAATGAGTTCATTTCTGTCGACTCCGGGCGCGGCCTTGAAGGCGTCCGCGGAGCGGTTGCCGAACGTAATCGTGCCGGTCTTGTCGAGAAGAAGCACGTCGACGTCGCCCGCGGCTTCAACCGCGCGGCCCGAGCGGGCAATGACGTTTGCCGCCATCAGCCGGCTCATGCCCGCGACGCCGATCGCGGAAAGGAGTCCGCCGATCGTGGTCGGAATCAGGCAGACGAGAAGACCTGCGAGGACCGTGTAGCCGATCACCGTTCCCTGGTCGCCGATCTCCTTGGCGAGGATCGAGAAAGGAAGAAGCGTCGCCGTAACGAGCAGGAAGATGATGGTGAGCGCAGTGAGGAGAATCGCGAGCGCCTTTTCATTCGGCGTGCGGCGTCTCTCAGCGCCTTCGACCATCTGAATCATCTTTTCGATGAAGGATTCGCCCGGATCGCATTCGATCCTCACGATGATCCAGTCGGAAAGAACGGTGGTGCCGCCCGTGACGGACGAAAAGTCGCCGCCCGATTCGCGGATCACCGGCGCGGATTCGCCCGTCACCGCAGATTCGTCGACGCTCGCAATGCCGGCGACGACTTCACCGTCGCCCGGAATCACGTCGCCCGCACGAACAACCACGACGTCGCCCTTTCTCAAGGTCGTGCTTTCCACGTCTACGGTGGGAATGTCGGGACTGAGCGCCCGGACATCGGCGAGCGCGTCGGCAGCATTCACCGCCTTATGCGCGATCGTGCTCTTCGTGAGGCCCTTCAAGGCTGCGGCCTGCGCGCGGGCGCGGCCTTCAGCAAGGGCTTCCGCAAAATTCGCGAACAGCACCGTAAACCAGAGCCAGACCGCGGTCCAGCCGGCAAAGGCTGCGGGCTCCCTGGAATAGCCCGTCACGGACGCGGCGAAAATGCCGGTCGTGAGAATGGCGCCCAGCCAGCAGAGGAACATCACCGGGTTCTCGAGCTGAGTGCGGGGCGTGAGCTTTTTGAAGCTCTCCACGACTGCCTCGCGCACGAGCCCGGGCTCAAACAACTTGAAAGTTTCTTTTTTAGACATGTATGCGTATCTCTCAATCTCCGCCCGCCTCTCTTCCTTCGCTGCGCGCTTCTTCATTTGAGAAGCTCAGTGAAGGCATCGAAGCGGGCGGATCGGGGACTCCCAGTTGACTCACTAACCTGAAATGCCGATTGGTCTTACATGAGATCAGGGAAGCGAGACGTATTCGGCAACAGGGCCGAGCGCAAGAAGCGGGAAGTAGGTGAGCGCGCCCACGAGGAGCACCGTCCCGACAAGAAGTCCGCAGAAGAGCATCCCGTGCGTCACCAGCGTTCCGTCGGAAGACGGCACGCGCCTCCCGCGAACAAGGGCGCCCGCGAGCGCAAGCATCGCGAGGATCACGAAGAAGCGGCCGAACCACATGGCGGCGCCCAAGCTCAGGTTGTACCAGGGGGTATTGGCGCCGAAGCCCGCAAAGGCCGAACCATTGTTGTTCGCAGCCGAGGCCCAGGCGTAGATCATCTGGGAGAAGCCGTGGGGACCGGGGTTCGTAATGGAATCCGTGCCGAAGCTCCCGAGGGAGGAAATGCCCAGACCAATGAGAACGATCACCGGGGTCACGAGCATCCCGATGCTCGCGAGCTTCATCACCGGCACGTCGATCTTCTTCCCGAGATATTCGGGCGTGCGGCCCACCATAAGGCCGGCCACGAAGACTGCGACGACGATGAAGATCATGATTCCGTAAAAACCTGCACCCACGCCGCCGAAGACCACTTCGCCCAAGAGCATCAGAAGCATCGGCACGAGGCCGCCGATCGGCGTGAGGGAATCATGCATGTTGTTGACGGCGCCGCAGGAGGCTGAAGTCGTTACAACAGAGAAGAGCGAACTCTGGGAGAGCGGAAAGCGCATCTCCTTCCCTTCCATATGCATGGCGCTTTCAGCGGCGCCGTAGTGCGTGAGGAAGCTGGCGCCGTCCGCCTCAAACCATGCGAGCGTCAGAAGCGCGCCGGCAAAGAGCACGGCCATCGCGCACCAGACGGTCCACCCCTGACGAACGTCGCCCACGGCGTGGCCGAAGGTCCAGCAGAGGCCCGCAGAAATCGCAAAGATCGAGAGGCACTGAAGGAAGTTCGTGAGCGCCGTCGGATTCTCAAAGGGATGCGCAGAATTGACGTTGAAGAAGCCGCCCCCGTTGGTGCCGAGCATCTTGATCGCTTCCTGACTTGCAACAGGCCCGAGCGCAATGCTCCCGTCCTGACCCGTCACCGAATGAAAGGCTTCTGCCGCATTCCACGTCTGAACGCTCCCTTCGCCGATCAGAACAAGGGCGAAGATGAAGGCGAGCGGCAGCAGGAGCCACAAATTGACGCGAACAATGTCGACCCAGAAGTTCCCGAGATTTTTGGTTTCAGATCGCGCAAAGCTCCGGATCACGACGAAGGCGACAGCAATGCCGGTGCCAGCGGAAACAAAGTTCTGCACCGTGAGGCCGAGCGCCTGAGACAAGGGCGAGAGCGTCGACTCGCCGCCGTAGCTCTGCCAGTTCGTGTTCGTGACAAAGGAAATGGCGGTATTGAGCGCCTGATCGGCGGGCATCCCGGCAAACCCCATGGGGTTCCAGGGGAGAACCCCCTGAAGGCGCAGGATCGCGTAGAGGAAGAGGCACCCCATCGCGTTGAAGATGAGGAGCGAAAAGGCGTACTTCGCCCAGCTCTGCTCCGCGTCTTCGCTTAGCCCCAGGCACTTGAGGACCGCGCCGTCGATCCGTGCGATCGGAGCGGGGGCCCTGCCCTCGCAGAGCGGGGTCATCCACCGGCCAAGCGGCTTCGTGACGAGCGCGAGGACGAGGAGAAATAGAAGTAATAGTTCAACCGTTGCGGTCATGATTGATGCGGGATTCAAGCCCCCGAGGCCGGCGCCGCCGGAAAGCCTCTCAGAAGGATTCATTCGCTTCTGAGCTCTTCCGGAAAAACTGCGCGAGCGTACGGGGGTCTTCCCGTTTAATTCACAAAGAATAGGGATAAAGCAGGCTTCATTCGCGCCAGAGCACGGTCAGAAGCCAGCAAAGGAGCAGCAGACACGCTCCCAGAAAGATGTATGCGCCGGTCATGGTTCCTGAAATTCCACTTGAAGGTGCTCCCGGTCATCAGGACCGATTGGACTCAAGAAAGCCCGTGAGGAGCTTGAAGAACCCGAGGCTCAATAGGACGAAGACCAGCCAGATCGCCAGGATGACGATGTCGGACATGGATTTGATTCCTCCAGAGATATGAGACAGGAGGAAGGTTAGAGAGAGCCGCGGCAACGCCGTATAAAAGCGAGGGTTCTCCCCGTAAACAGCGCGTAAATATTTTGGCGGGCGCCGCCTGAGACCGCTTGATTCATGCGCCCGCATCCCCGGAGGATCCGGGGATCTGCTTGGATTTTTTTGCTCTCCGCCCGGGGCTCCGGCGATTAAGGATTAACTTTCCGTCTAAATTGTTCTGTCGGCGTACGTATGAATGCACCTGAGCGCGCTACCCCTACC
>NZ_CALDXB010000085.1 GCF_937923675.1 uncultured Sutterella sp.
GGGGCGGCCCACCAGAATGTTCTCGGCCTTCATCGCCTTCGCGAAGGGCTCGAGCGGGCCCTTGAGATTAAAGAAGCAGAAATTCGTCTGGCTCGGGAGATATTCAAGGTTGAGTTCCCTGAAGAGGTCCTCCATGATCTTCCTTGCTTCCTTATTTTCCGAATTCGAAAGACGCAGGAATCCGAGGTCGCCGATTTCCGCGAGCGCGGCTTCAATCGCCGGCGTATTCATGAAGAAATCGTAGGCAATGTGGTCGTGCACGCGCTTATGGAGCTCGGGGGACGCCGTATAGGCAAAGCCCAAACGGAGACCGGCCATGCCGAAGATCTTCGAGAAGGTCTTCAGAACAATGACGTTCTTCGCACCCGCATTGACGAGCTCGATCGTCGACTTCCAGTTGGGGTCGACCACGAATTCGCCGTAGGCTTCGTCCATGAGGAAGACCGTGTTCTTCGGCTGCGAGCGGATCCAGTCGAAAAGCTGATTCGTGTCGGCGATGGTCGAGGTTGGATTATTGGGATTCACGAAGTAGACGACCGCAGGCCCCTTCTTTGCGGCTTCCGCTGCCGCCGCGCGCATGGCCGGAATATCGATCGACCAGTTCTTGCCCATCTTCACCTTGACGACCGGCATGCCGTTGCGTGTTGCGGCCATCTCGCCGTCGCTGTAGGTGAGTTCCGGAATGATGAGCGTTGCGCCCGGTTCATGGGCATAGGATTCAACGGAAGCGCGAATGGCTTCGGCCGAGCCCTGGGAAAGAACAATCTCTTCGGGCTTCCCGCCCACGAAATCGGCGCAGGCTTTGCGAAGCGCCTCAGCGCGCGCAAAGGGATACCGGTTGCAGACGGCAGCGGACTTTGCGACTGCCGCGCGGGCTTCCATGGAAAGTCCGAGGGGGTTTTCGTTGAAGCAGGCAAGGAGCGGCTTATCCGCCGTCGGCTTCACGAATTTTTCGGCAAGAGGCGCCTCTGCGGCACGAGCCGCACCCTGAGGCGCAAGCGCCGCGGCAAATGCCCCGCCTATGGCGGCCCCGATAACCTGACGTCGCTGCATGTGCATCTTCTTTCTCCTCGATGTTGGCGTGTGCGCGCTTCTTCTTAACGAGCGAGGGGATGGAGGCTCTGCGCCCGCTCCCCCGCGCATGTCTTTAGGAAGCTTCTTTCATCATGCACGCGCCGGGAGCGGGCCGCATAGGACATATATCTATGGAGAAGCGCAACTCTTGAGCGCACACAGCAGAGATCCGCATTCCTGATTAGGCAATGCGAAATAAGGCCGTCAATAGAGAAGCGCTTCCATCGGAACGAGATGGATGTTTGAATGCGCTTCGGCTTCGGCCTTCAGCGCTTCATCAAAGCCGCTCCGGGAAAAAATCCAGAGGGAAAAGACGGCATCGTCCGCGACCGGGAGCAGCGCGCACTTTTTCTGCAGTGACCGGAGCACCTTCATGCCGGCTGCCTCACGCTGGTATCTGCACTCTGCGGCGATGCAGTTCTGCCGCGCTTCGTCGGCGCCGACAATATCGATCTCAGCGTCTCCCGACCACCAGCGCCCGAAGTGCATCAATGCTTCCGGAATCTTTCCTTCGAGGCGCCTTCGGAGCAGATACTCCCTGCATGCCGCCGCAAACGCTTCATGAGCGAATTCAGAAAAATACGGCTCGACCTTCTCCTTCCACTTGAGCTGGGCCTCTTCCTGCGACCGAATGAGATCCGGCTCATCGGCGAGGAACCGGAACCAGAATTTGTGCAGAGAATCATTGAGTCTATAGCGACCCAGCGAAGCGCTTAACGGTTCGTCCGGTCCCGAAAAGACGGGGAATTCGCGCTCTATTAGATCCATATCTTCGAGCACAGTCAGGTACTTTGTAAGTATTCGACTGTCTACAAGGCTTTTCTGAGCAATTTCGCTTCTGGTTGAAGCGCCCATGGCAATCGACCTCAGAATCGCGTTGTAGGTCGAGGGATCGCGGAATTGCTGCCGCAGAAGAGATTGCGGTTCGTCATTGAGAAAGCCGTTGGAGGAAATCAGATTGAGCGCCAGATTCTCTTTCATCGACCGACGGGCATCGATGCACTGCCAGTAGTAGGGAGTCCCGCCCAACACCGCATAACCTTTGAAGAGATCGTCGGCGGCATATTCCGGCGCAAAGTCCGATACGGTTTGAAAGGGAAGCGGAGGGACTTTCAGGACAATTCCCGCCCGGCCGGACAAAGGACTCCGGTCGCCGAGCACGTCCTTCTCCACGTAGGAAACGGCGCTGCTCAAGAGAATCAGAAGAAAATTCTTCTGTGAAAGCACGTCATCCCAGACGGCACGGAGTTCCGAGAGAAAGCCTGGACGTTTCTGAGCAATGTGCTGGAACTCGTCGATAACGATAATGCGGCGGCCCTCACCGGGCGCGGCTACGCAAGCCTCAAAAGCCGCGGTCCAGCTCGTATAGCGCACGCCGGATTTGCCGAGCCGTGCACTTACAGCCTCGGAAAAAAGCTCGAGCTGGAACTCATCCTTCCAAGCTTTCGCCGTGTACCAGAAGGTCTCACGTCCTTCGCATACTTTCTGAATAAGCGCAGTCTTCCCCACTCGTCGCCGGCCGCAGACGATCACCATTTCCGCGCGTCGGCTCCCGCAGACGCCTTCGAGCGCCTCGAGCTCTTCGGTACGCCCAAAACATTCAAGCCGGTCCATCGAAGAGCGCTCCTTCGTTCGCAGATCGTAATCTGGCAGATTACGTTGTGCCAGATTACGATCTGGGAATCGATGCCGGGAGCGCAAAGGTCTTCTTCTCAATTCCTGAGAAAAACCCGCCCCCATCCGGCTTCAACGCAGTCCGAGAACTCGGGCGAGCTCCTCTGCATCGCGGCAGAGGGCAACGGGCTTCTCGCGTTCGAGCATCTCAGCCGTCATGGCACCGTAGGTCATGCCGATCGAGCGGCAGCCCCAGGCATTGGCCATGCCGAGGTCGTGCGTGGTGTCGCCCACCATGATCGTGTCGGCGGGTTCAATCCCGGTCGCAATGCCGATGGCTTCGAGCATTCCCGGATCGGGCTTCGACGGGTTTTCGTCGGCCGTTTCCGTGTCGGCAAAGTATTTCCCGAGTCCTGTTGCCTCCAGAACTCGGTTGAGGCCCCGCCGGCTTTTGCCGGTTGCGATAGCGAGCGTAACCCCGCGCTCATGAAGCGTGCGGATGACGTTCTCGATGCCGGGAAAGAGATGGACCTTTCCTTCCTCAGGACGATAGCGCTCAACGTAATAGGCGCCGAACTGAGGGAACTCTTCCTCGGGACAGGTGGGCGCAATGATCTTCATGGCGTCGCGCCAGCCGAGGCCGATCACCGAGCGCGCCTTCGTGGCGGACGGCACCGGAAGCCCCATCTTTTCGGCCGCGTACTGAATGCTGATCGCGATGGCGGCGGTCGTATCGAGAATCGTGCCGTCCCAGTCGAAGACGACAAGCTTATAGGGACCGGCCGGCGGCACTTTTGCTTTGGAATTCATTTCGTCAGTCATGCTGCTTCTCCAGAGCGCTGATTACCTGGGCGAGTTCTTCGGGGAGCGGCGCCTCAATGTCGAGCGCCTCGCCCGTCACGGGATGAATGAATTTGAGCTTCCAGGCATGAAGGAACATCCGCTTCAAGGGTGCTCCGAGGAGTCCCGCGGCAAGCTCCTTATTGAAGGCGAAGTCGCCGTACTTGTCGTCCCCTGCGAGGGGGAACCCTTCCGAGAGCGCATGAACGCGGATCTGATGCGTGCGGCCGGTTTTGAGTTCAGCGTCGAGATAGGTAACGACGCCGAAGCGCTTCAGGACCGTAAAGATCGTGTGCGCGCTCATGCCGAGCGGGGACACGCGGACGCGCCTCTCGCCCGAGGGAAGGAGATAACGCTCAAGCGGCGCCTTCACGTGACGGCGTTCATTCACCCAGTCTCCCTTCACGAGAAGCTTGTAGTGCTTTTCGATGCCGCCTTCCTTCATGAGGTCGTGCATGCGTACGAGCGCCTTCCGAGTCTTGGCGATCACGATGGCGCCGCTTGTTTCCTTGTCGAGACGGTGGCAGAGCTCGAGGAATGGCTCCTCGGGGCGCGTGGCCCTCAGGCGCTCGATCAGGCCGTGCGCGATTCCGGATCCCCCATGAGCCGCAAGGCCCGAGGGCTTCATGACGATCAGAAGGTGCCGGTCCTCGTGAAGGACTTCGAGCTGACCCTTTGCAAGGGGCGCCGCAGGGGCTTCAGCCGCCGGGGAGCGCTCAGCAACGCGCATCGGAGGCACGCGGACGACGTCTCCGAGCTTGAGTTTCGTTTCTGCCTTCGCGCGGCTTTTGCTCACCCGGACCTCGCCCGCACGAATGACGCGATAGATATGACCCTTGGGAACCCCCCGCGCGAGACGCATGAGGAAGTTGTCGAGCCGCTGGCCGTCAGAATCCTCGCCGATCTCAATGTAGCTCACCCGATCCGACGGGAGCGCGCGTACCTTTGATGAGGCAAGCGGCTTAATTTCGGCCTTGGTTGTGTCTGTCATATCCAGTAGTGCTTATACTTAGGGGCTGTCGCCCGAAGTCGGCTTTTCCGCTTCGAAGCGATCGAGTGCATGAGCGGATGGATCCGCACGCGCCAGGGCGCTGAAGCGCGAAAGCTCCAGCCGGCGCGGAGGTTCATTTTCTCACGCCTCACAAAGGATTTGTTCCTTCGGTCGCCCGGAACGATTTCCGCCTGAGAAAGGCGTCGAGGATTCCCGTGATCGAAGGAGGCAGAGTTTTTTTTACGCGGCGGCGCAGTGCCTTTATGAGGAGTGCGGCGCCGCAGGCTCGGTCCGTGAGAATTCCTGCCTTGAGCAAAGAGTGCTCAGGCAGGAGGCCTTTCGGGCTGATGCCGCAACAGGCAAAGTTTTTTTCGTTCGCCATCCGCTCTTGACATGCGCTCCTCATAAGAGCGCCGGAGAGAGAACGCAAGGCACCCTCGCCCTTGAGGTCCGTTTTTTCGGAAATCGGGTTCGGGAGAGCTGAAAGCCCGGAGCTTTCGCGCCTGCGGATTCTTCTTTAAGAAAGAGACGGACGTCCGGATGGTTCCTCCTGGCTTTTCCCTTCGTGGAAGAAAAGCGCCGGAACGCTCCGAGCCCCATGGCAGATGAAGGATTCCTTTCCCGACAATTTGATCCCCTCAACCGCTTCTTCGCGGGCCCGATTGCGGCTTTTGCGTGCTCCCGAGGGCGAAGCCTGATAGTGATGCTTCCGCCCTGCTGCCTGGTCGAGCTCAGCCGTAAACCGATCCCGCGAAATAATTGAGGCCGCTTTCCGGCCCTGAGGCGCGAGGACGATTGATGTCGGGCCGTGAATTCCTTCATGCATTTCCTTCGGGGCCCGATGATGCGCTTCACCTGCGCCCTTCAGTTCCTGAAGCTGGAAGCCCGAAGCGGAATCCCTGTCCGAACGCCCGGATTTCTTTCGTCAGGGGGATCCTCCCGCGCGGAATGCATTCCGCTTTCTTCCATCGACCGCCCTTTTTTCGTTTGAGGCAGGACTTCCCGAGAGCATGACGCGGGCTTCGTTCGGCTTTTCCGGTCCTTTTGAATGCATGAAGAAGGCGCCTGGCTTTTCGTGAGTTTTGCCGGCAGATCGTGAGGGATTGAGCCCCTTCCCGAAGAATTTCCCGCTCGCCTCTGAAGCTTTTCTCCTTTTGCGAAGTCTTCAGAAGATGCTGCGGCGAAGATTCATCCGGAAGGATGTGACTCTCCCCAAATCGTTCTTTTCCTTCGCGTCCCGCACCAACAGCTTCGGGACCGTTTGGAAAACGAGCGCAACACATCAGCCGGATAGCGGCGCGGCAATGCCCTTACGGAGAAGATTCTTCGCGGGCGCCGCTGCGGGAGCTTCAGCTTGAGGGAAGCTCCCGGCGGTTTTTTCTCCGCAGATGAGAGAAAGAATCGTTTCCGCAGGAATACCGTCAGGCACCCTCACGAGACGAAGACCCCCTGAAAGCCTTCAGGGCAAAAGCTCCTGCCTTCCATTGCGGCACGCCACAGTCCGCCCGCGGCCAATGGGCGGCGAGGAGTGAAATCCCAAATGAAGCGCATGCTTTTCAATGCCACGCATCCCGAGGAAACGCGCGTTGGCATTGTCGACGGCCAGAAGCTGATCGACATCGACATTGAGACTGCCGGCCGCGAAGCCCGCAAGTCGAACATCTACAAGGGCGTCGTCACCCGCATCGAGCCCTCTCTTGAAGCCTGCTTCGTCGACTACGGCGAGGAGCGCCACGGCTTCCTCCCCTTCAAGGAAATCTCGAGAAGCTACTTCGCCGAAGGCGTCGACGTCCGCATGGCCACCATCAAGGAAGCCATCCGCGAGGGCCAGGAGCTCATCGTCCAGGTTGAGAAGGAAGAGCGCGGCAACAAGGGCGCCGCACTCACGACCTTCATCAGCCTCGCGGGCCGCTACCTTGTTCTGATGCCCAACAACCCGCGCGCGGGCGGCGTCTCGCGCCGCATCGAGGGCGAGGAGCGTCAGGAGCTTCGCGAAGCGATGGACAAGCTCGACATCCCGAGCGGCATGTCGACCATCGCCCGCACCGCCGGCATCGGCCGCACGACCGAAGAGCTTCAGTGGGACCTCAACTACCTCCTGAAGCTCTGGAATGCGATCGTCGACGCCGCACGCCCCCAGTACGAGTACTTCACGGAAGAAAACGGCCGCAAGGTCCGAACGGTCTCGTCCGAACCCGTGAAGAACGGCCGAAGCGGCAAGTGCCTCAATCCGGCTCCCTTCCTCATCGTTGAGGAATCGAACCTCGTTGTCCGCGCGATCCGCGACTACTTCCAGCCCGAGATCGGCGAAATCCTCGTCGACACGGATGAAATCTACGAGCAGGCGCGCCAGTTCATGGCGAACGTCATGCCCGACATGGTCGACCGCGTGAAGCGCTACCGCGACGACATTCCGCTCTTCACGCGCTTCCAGATCGAGCAGCAGATCGAAACCGCCTATTCGCGCACCGTTCCGCTTCCCTCGGGCGGCGCGATCGTGATCGACCACACGGAAGCGCTCGTTGCGATCGACGTCAACTCCGCACGCGCCACGCGCGGCGCCGACATTGAGGACACGGCCTTCCGCACGAACTGTGAAGCCGCGGACGAAGTCGCCCGCCAGATGCGCTTGAGAGACCTCGGCGGCCTCATCGTGATCGACTTCATCGATATGGCCGAATCGAAGAACCAGCGCGCGGTCGAGCAGCGCCTCAAGGACGCCATCCGCTACGACCGCGCCCGCGTCCAGACGGCGAAGATCAGCCGCTTCGGCCTCATGGAGCTCTCGCGCCAGCGTCTGCGCCCGGCGCTCTCCGAAGGCAGCCACATCACCTGCCCGCGCTGCAACGGCGTAGGCGTCATCCGCGACACCGAGTCCTGCGCGATCCAGGTGCTGCGCATCCTCCAGGAAGAGGCGATGAAGGAAGGCACCGGCGCCGTTCAGGCCCAGGTGCCCGTCGACGTCGCTACGTTCCTCCTCAACGAGAAGAGAAACGACATCACGAAGCTCGAAGCGCGCCACCGCGTGCCGATCGTGCTCATTCCCAACACCTACCTTGAGACGCCGCACTATCACATCGAGCGCATCCGTCAGGACGACGAGCGCCTCGACGCGCACGTGCCGAGCTTCGACCTCGCCGAGGAAATCGAAACGACGGCCGACGACCCGTACGCTCAGAAGTCTCAGGAAGAGAAGCCCCAGCGTCCCAAGCAGGTTCCCGTCATCAAGAACCTGATCGAGCGCGATCCTGCTCCGGTCCATCAGGCTGAAGCGCCGAAGGAGGAAAAGAGCGAGAAGCCCGAAGCCGGGAAGATGAAGCAGATGACCCCGGTCACGCCTCAGAAGTCCCTCTTCCAGCGCATCGTTGCCTTCTTCACGGGCGGCGACAGTACGGAAAAGAAGACCGAGGAGAAGCCTCAGCAGAAGCCTGCTGAAAAGACGGAAGAGAAGCGCCGCACGCGCGGAGGCAGAAACGACCGCCGCACGCGTTCGGGCCGCACCCGCACGGAGCGCACCGATCGTCTTGAACGCGCTGAGCGCGGCGACCGTTCTGAAAAAGCGGAAAGGTCCGAAAGACCCGAACGTGCGGAACGCACGGAAAAGACCGAAGGCCGCACCCGCAGAACGCGCACCGATCGTGCAGACCGCACCGAACGTGCTGAACGTACGGAACGCACGCCCCGCACCGAGCGCGCTGAGCGCACAGAGAGGAGCGACCGCGACGATCGCCGTCAGCAGCGCCGCACCGAGGAAGAGGCCGCTCGTCCCAATGAGGACATCGCGACCATGACGGCCGAAAGCCTCCCCGATGCCGCGAGCCGGACGGAAGTCGAAGCGCCGGTCTTTACGGTCGAGGCGGAATCGGGCGACGAGGAGCGCCGCTCGCGCCGCCGTCGTTCGCGCCGTCGTCCTCAGGAAGACGAAGCCCAGGCCGACCGCATCCCTGAAGCCGAAGAGACCCAGGAAGGCGCCGCCGCCCCTCAGCCCGCGCTCGCCGAAGTGATTTCGCTCGACGAAGGCATCGTTGAGGGCGATAAGGCCGCCGAACAGTCGGAAGCCCGCGAGGAAGCCGATGAGGAAGGCGCCCGCCGCCGCCGTCCGCGCCGCCGCCGCCGCTCCGGCCGCGGCGCCGAGGCTCAGGAAGGCGCAGAAGGCCAGTCGGCTCAGCCGGCAGAACCCCAGGGTCTTGCCGCTGAAGTCGCCCAGCAGCCCGTCTGGACGCCTGCCGCGGAACCGCTCGTGCAGATCGAGACCAAGTCCGCGGTCTCTCAGGCCGTTGAAGGCGCCTTTGCCGGCGCTCAGACCGAAGGCAATGCGTCCGACGGCGAACGCCGCCGCAGCCGCCGCTCGAGAAAGCCCCGCACGGAAGCCCAGGCCGACCGCATCCCTGAAGCGAAGGAAACGAAGGAAGGCGCTGCCGCTCCCTCGCCCGCCCTTGCTGAAGTGATTTCGCTCGACGAAGGGATCGTTGAGGGCGATAAGGCCGCTGATCGCGCCGAGGTCCGCGAGGAGGAAAAGTCCGAGGAACCTCAGCAGGCTGCCGTCGAAACCGTGGAGGCGCCCGAACCCGAGGAGAAGCTCATTCAGATTGAGACCCGCAAGGCTCCGGCACCTGAAGCTGCTCCCGAGGCCGCTCCCGTGACGACGCCTGAAGCGCCGGCTGAAGCTCCTGCCGCTGCGGAAGAAGAACCGCAGGCAGAGCATCCCGCGCTCACGGGCTCCATCGCTGAGGGCCTTGAGGAGAACCTCCGCTCCGCGGGCCTCGTGCAGGTCCACACCGCGAAGCCCTCGGCGGCTACGGGCTACGAGCCCGTGGTTCAGCCCGGCCGCGTGATCGAGCACGCGGCGGCTGAAGCCGAGGAAGGTCCCCTCACGCAGGTTCACACGAAGCCCGAGCTCTGCCGCCCGGTCGACTATGCACCCGTCATTCAGCCGGGCCGCAGGGTCGAATCGAGCGCTGAAGCCGCTCAGGCCGAAGCGCTCGTGCAGGTGGAAACGAAGAAGAACTAAGGATTAAACCCTGTTCTTTTTGCTGCGCCCCGAATGTTCGTCACATTCGGGGCGTTTTTGTATGCGGTAAACGCAGCATTCTTCCGATCCTCGGGCTACTCTGATGGAAGCTTTTCGTGTGAAGAGGATGCCGCAGGCGCCCTTGCCGGCCCTTCCGGGACCTCCTCCCTCACTATTCGCACGTCTTTTTCCGAGGAGTTTCATTCATGACCCGTTTTCCCAAGGCTCTTCTCGTGCTCGCGCTTGCGGGCGTCGGCGCCGCGGCTTCGGCTGCAGAAATTACCGTGAGCGTCTATTCCGCCTTCACGACGCTCGACCCCTACGATGCCAGCGACACGCTCTCGCAGAACGTTGCCAAGTCCTTCTATGAAGGCCTCTTCGGGTTCGACAAGGACATGAAGCTCCAGAACGTTCTTGCCGAAGGCTATGAGGTGAGCGACGACGGCCTCGTCTACACCGTGAAGCTCAGAAAGGGCGTCAAGTTCAGCGACGGCGAGCCCTTCAACGCCGCTGCGGTCAAGGCGAATTTCGAACGCGTCATCAATCCCGACAAGCACCTCACGCGCTACACGCTCTACAAGAACATCGACCGCATTGAGGCGGTGGACGACTACACCGTCAAATTCCATCTGAAGGAAGCCTTCTCCGCCTTCATCAACCAGCTCGCGCATCCGAGCGGCGTGATGATGTGCCCGAAGATTCTCAATCTCCCGAAGAAGGACATTGCCTTCAACCCCTGCGGCACCGGCCCCTACACGCTTGAGAAGTACAACCCGGCCGAGTACCTCATCGTGAAGAAGAACCCGAACTACTGGCAGGCGGGGCTGCCGAAGCTCGACCGCATCAACTTCCGCCCGGTCCTTGAAGACGCCACGCGCGTTGCGATGCTGCGCACGGGCGAAGCCCAGTACTGCGACGTGGTGCCGCCCGAACAGGTCGAGCGCCTGAAGGAAGCGAAGGACATCGTCGTTGAGGTCGCGCCCTCGATCGTGCAGCGCCAGATCTACCTCAACAACACGAAGAAGCCCTTCAGCGACGTCCGCGTGAGAAAGGCCCTCAACTACGGCCTCAACAAGGAAGCGCTCGTGAAGGTTCTCTTCAAGGGCTATGCGGCGCCCGCCACGGGCATTGCGCCCCAGGGCATCGACTACGCCACGCAGTTCGGCGCCTGGCCCTATGACGTCAATAAGGCGAAGGAGCTCCTCAAGGAAGCGGGCTACCCCAACGGCTTCACGGCCACTCTCTGGGCGGCTTCGAACTCTTCCGCCAACCAGAAGCTTCTGCAGTTCCTGCAGCAGCAGTATTCGCGCATTGGCGTGAAGCTTCAGGTCCGCGCTCTCGAAGCCGGCCAGCGCGTCTCGCTCGTGCAGTCCGTCGGCCCCGATAAGAGCCAGCTCGAAATGTTCACCTGGGGGTGGTCGGCGTCGACCGGCGAACTCGACTGGGTGCTTCGTCCGCTTCTTGCCACCTCGAGCTTCCCGCCCGCCAATTCCAACTACGCCTACTACAGCAATCCGAAGGTCGACAATGCGCTCGTGGCTGCTCTGAAGACCACCGACCGCACCACGAAGCAGAAGATCTACGACGAAGCGCAGAAGATGATTTGGGAGGATGCCCCGTGGGTCTTCCTCACGGTCGATCATGACATCTCCGCGCACGCGAAGAACCTCGTCAACTTCCACAGCCTCCCCGACGGCGGCTTTGAATTCCTCCGTGCAGAACTGAAGTAATTCGTCTGCGTCATTCTGATTGAATGAGGCATCGCCCCGGCATTTCCTTTTGCGAAGCGCCGGGGCTTTTCTTTACGTCATTTATTGGCGGAAGATCGGGTTACCATTGTGTTCTCAAGCGTTTTTCCCAGAGGACACCAACCATGCCGCTGCTCAACACTTCCCGCATTTCCGCCGCCTTCGCGCTCGCCGCCAAAGTGCACGAAAACCAGAAGCGCAAGGGAACCTCCATTCCCTACATCTCGCACCCGATGGCCGTTGCCTCGCAGGTGCTCGTCTGGGGCGGCACGGAAGACCAGTTCATCGCGGCGCTTCTTCACGACGTGCTCGAGGACGGCGGCGTTGAATATGCCGAATCGATTGAAGCTGATTTCGGGCCCAATGTGCTTCGCATCGTCAAAGCGCTCTCCGACGCGCTCCCGAAGGCGGGAGAAAAGAAGAAGCCCTGGGTTGAGCGAAAGACCGAATACCTCGCGCACCTTGCAAAAGCTGACGACGAAGTGCTCCTCGTTTCCGCCGCCGACAAGTGGCACAACCTTTCCTCGATCCGGGACGATCAGCTCAAAACCGGCGACGAGGTCTTCAAGCGCTTTGTGGGCTCGGCGCCCGGCATGGAAGAGAAAAAGCGCCTCACGCTCTGGTACTACCGCGAGGTCGTGCGGATCTATCGCGAGCGGGGCGTTGCGGGTGCGGATGCGCTCGAGCGCATTCTCCGGGAAGTTGAAGGCGAGTCGGCGCCGCTGCCTCAGCCGTAAGGACGAAAGAACGCCCCGAGGCGGGCAGCATGCATCCCGGTCCTCGCGCAAGCATCTGCGCGAGGACTTCGTATTTTGAAAGAAGGTTTTCCGTCAATCGTTCTTCACGTCGTAGTGGAGCCAGACGGCGCCGCCCTCGAGCGTCTCATTGTCGAGAAGCCTGAGGTGAGCTCCGGCGCCCGGCATCTGATCCGCCGGCGCCCTGACGCCGAAAATCGCCGCGGAACCAAAGAGCGCGTCGAGCCCCGGATAGACGATCACGGAAATCTCGTCGATGAGTCCGGCCGTCAGGAAGGCGCCGTTGATGATGCCGCCGCCCTCGAGGAGAAGCGTCTTCGCGTCAAAGAGCTCTTCAAGGGCCTTGAGCGCAGGCGCGAACTTTTCGCGGTTGCTTTCGCCCTCGCCCTCAAAGACGTAGGAGACGCCGGCGGCACGGAGCTTTGCGAGGTGGCTTTCCGCCACCCTAGCTCCGAGAACAAGAACAAGGTGTTCGCCCGTAGGGAGCGCATTGATTTCGGGAAGGAGCTTTCCCTTCGGGTCGATCGCCACCGCAATCGGGCGGCCTTCGCGGGTTCCGACAAAAGCGGGGGATGCGGGCGCATCCGCGTCGCGTAGCGGCGCCGGATCTCCTTCCTTCACCTCTTCGCAATAGTCCGACATTGTGGTTCTGCCGACAATCCAGCCCTGAGCCGGAAAGCGCTTCGCCACGCCTTCATAGAGCGTCGTAATGTCTGCTGGTTCCTGCGGCGTTCCCCAGCGGGAGGGATAAAGGCGCCCGTCGACGGACGAAATCATGTGGCAGATGATCTTCATTTTGACTTTGTTCCTATGCATTGAGAGGTGCTTTTCAGAAAAGCGCCGAATCTTCAGTCTGATCCTTTTCGGACTTCGCCGCTTCGCGGCCGGCGATGCGTCCGAAGAAGAGCGCATCGAGAAGCCCGCAGGAGCCGAGGTACCCGACCGTTAGCTGGAATCCACCAATTTTACCGGGGTGGTTCCTTTGTTCAGCTCTC
>NZ_CALDXB010000086.1 GCF_937923675.1 uncultured Sutterella sp.
CAGAAGACCCTCTTGATAGAGCCCGTTTCCTGAGAGTGTTTCGGGAGACGGGCTTTTTTTTCGCTTTCGATCCGTGATTTCTCATGAAGACGTCATATACGAAAACGAAGCGTGCAGCGGAAGAGTCGCTTAGGGCACGCGAAAAAGAAGGACGAATTCGCCCAGCCTTTGCCTCCGACGAGAAGAGACTTGCAGCACTAGAACTTTTCGATCTCGGCTTGGGCTATGTTCGGGCCTCGCGCATTCTGAATCTCTCAGCCAACACTTTGCGAGATTGGCACGCCAAGTGGAAGACAGGAGAATTTAAGGTGCAGCTTTCCGTCAATCAGTACCGCTACGGTGAAGAAGTAAAGTCGCGCGTTCGTGAGATGCGCCGGCGAGGCGCTACCTGGCGGGAAATCGAGGCAGCAACCGGAGTGTCCATTACTACCTGTCGGACATGGGTGTTACAGAATCAAAATACAAAATCAATTCGAGCTAAAGACCTATTGGATGATGATCCATGAAGTTCTGCTGCCGCTTGTTCGAACATGATGACGAATATTGCTCTCTATCTATCAAGCAAAAATTCTCATAGTTATCATGGGATAATGGGGAATGTAATGTCTTCTCCAATCCCATTATGCGCAGGATCTTCACCACATACCCGTATTTTCTTCCCGCGGAACCGGAGCCTTTCGTTCAGCTCTTTCGCGAGCACGGGACTCTGCGCGTCGTCAATAAAGGCGAGGTATTGAAGCGCGGCGGCGAATCGCAGCGGCTCTTCTTTCTCGAGGAAGGGCTTTGCGCCTACTGTGCGGCCGAAGCGCTCGATCATCGGCCGTACATCCTTTCCATTGTTCTGCCGGGGCGTGTGATGGGCGACATGACGGCAAGCATCCGCACGCGCTGCAATGTCTATACGCGCGCCCTGAAGAAGAGCCGCGTGCTTTCAATTCCGCCCGAGGTCCTTGCTCTTGCAATTGAGGAGCGCCCCGAATACGCGAAGCTCGAGATCAGGAACGTCATTGCGAAGGAAGAGTCGCTCCTTGAAGGCATGGCGGCCAATTTTCTGAGACCTCCTCAGGAGCGCGTCGTCATCTATGCCAAGTCGCTCTGCCGGATTACCGGGACGCTCCCGCGCGAGGACGGCTGGCATGCGCTGCCTCTGGAGCTTCCGGTTTCAACCATCGGCGAACTCGTCAATCTGAACCGCGTGAGCGTGTCGCGCATTCTGAGCCGCTGGATCCAGATGGGAGAAGTCCGTAAGGTTGGCCGGACGCTCTTATTTTCAGACCGGCTCTTTGCCTCGGTCGACGACTGGCTCGAAAACCGGGCGCCGCGGCATCCGCTGCCGTGACGCTTTTCCGTCCTCGCGATTGTTCGGCGCGTCACCGCGACAGAGGCTTCTGAACGTTCTCTGCCGGAAAAAGAACCTTGAGTGCATCAAAGATGGCGGGCGGCGCAACCGTGCCGTGAACTTCATCGGGGAAGAAGCGGACCTCCGTGCGGATCCCTTCTTTTTCGAGCGTGACTGCGGTCTCCTCCTTAAAGCGCTTCCCTTCGGAGAGGTGGAAGGTGTTTTCCTTTCTCGGCTTTGAGGCAAAGGCCGTGTAAAGCTTCGGAAGATTCGCAAGAGATTGAGCGCCTGCCGCACCATGCTGACGGGCGAACGCTGCGAGCTTTCCCTGGTCCCACCAGAGGCTCGGATCGAGCGCTGCGTAGAGGTCAAAGCGTTCCGGGTGCGTGAGGAGCGCATTGAGCGTGAAGAGGCCGCCGTAGGAGTGTCCGATCAGTATGCGGCGCATGACGCGCGTCCCGGCAGGCAGGCGCTTTTCTGCTGCGTCGCGAAGTTCTGTCGTGAGGAACTCCAGGAATTTGTCTGCGCCGCCGCCGAGACGTGCCGCTTTCTCGTCGATCGAGCCGTCCCGTCTGGCATTTGATGCCGTCGGCGTAAAGTCGCGCGTTCGATCGGTGCTGACGATCCCGACGACAGCGACAGGCCCGAGAGAAGAAATGCGCGAGGCTTCAAAGAAAGCGGCGGAGGCGGCGGCTGAAGCGAAGTGCTTTTCGGCGTCCAGGATGTAGATGACGGTGAGGTCGAGGGGAGTCTCAGAGCTCTTCTTTGCTTTGGGAGGCACTCTCATGAGAAAGGTGCGGTCTTCCTCAAGAATGCGGGAATGGATCGTCGCGGCGCTCGCGAGGAGCACTGGTTCGGCGTCCGTGCAGGGCAGTGAAAATTCCGGAACGCCGGCTGGTTCAGCAGCCATGGGCTGCGCGGCGAGAAGCGAAGCCGAAAGGAGTAAAGAGAATGCTGCAGCGGAGAGGAAGAGTTTTTGCATGACGAGCAGGAAATGATTTTCATTCGCAGAAAACCATTATCGCGTATACGCATCGTCTGCTGCAGTCATGACGCCTCTCGTCGATCAGAACGAGGGGTCGCCTTTATTCGTTATCCGTCATGCCCAGAAGGGGAAGTGCATTGGAAGGCGTTACAACATGAATGCGGCATTCCGGATAGGCGCTGAGAAACGCATTGCCGGGCTTGGCCTTAGCTTTCTCAGAAAGCTTGCATTCAAAAGCTTCCATCTCGCGATTGCGCACTTCGATGAAGTCGAGCTTGTTCGGCTTGTTGGTCTTGGTGCGCCAGAAGAAAATGCGCTTGCGGTCTCGCACCGTGTCGTGGATTTTGACGCGCTCCATGAAAAAGAAGTTTTCCCAGAGCTGACCGGCATCCGGCCGCTCCGATAAAGGCGAAAAGTCGCCGATGAGGGCATTCCGGATGCCGAGATCCGTGAAATAGATCTTTTTCCCTTTCTTGAGTTCGTTGTCGAGATTCTTTGAGTAGGACGGAACGACCTTGATGATGGCGCAGCGCTCAAGCAGGTCAATGTACCGTTCGACCGTGAGCCGGTTGAGCCCGAGATCGTTTCCAAGGCTTTCGAGGCTCACTTCCGACCCGATGCGGTAGGCGAGAAGCGAAACGAGATCAACAAAGCGGCTGCTGCGCCGGATGTCCGCGAGCCTGAAGACGTCCTTAAAGAGAATGCCGTCGACATAATCGGAAAGCGTGTCGATGGCGCCTTCAAAGTCTTTGACTGCAGCAGGATACGTCCCGTAAATCATGAAGTTGGACAAGTTGTCTTCCACATAGCTCCAGCTTCGGTGACGGGCGATTTCTTTCATTGAAAACGGCCACATGCGGCGCTCGGCAATGCGGCCGACGGCGGACTCCTTGATGCCGTCGGCAAGATCAAGCGAAGAGGAACCGGTGACGAAAATTCTCGACGGGTGTTCTCTCAATTCGTTCCTGTCGACAAGCATCTTGAGGATGAGGCCGATATTGGGAACGCGCTGGGCTTCATCGATGACGATGGTCGGCGCAAGCCTCAGGAACGCATCGACATCGTTTTCCGTTTCAAAGCTCAATCTGGCCGAGGCTGCGGGCAGATCGCAGTTGAGCCATCTCGTCTCGCCGTCATATGACGCCGCAAGGTTGCGCAGAAAGGTCGTCTTTCCGCACCGGCGGGGACCGATGATGACCGCGGCTGCGGGCGGCGTTGCGTTTGCAATGGCGGATTCGATCTCTCGGCGGACAAAGTCGGTCATGATTAATTTTCACTGGTGTAATAACGAAAATTATATATTTTTTTATGTTTAATCATTAAAAAATATCAGTGAGAAATCCGGCCATCAGGATTGCATGAGCGTCTTCAGACCCGAGTCGACGGAAATCTCTGAATTTGAGCGAAAGCCGCAAGGCAGCAAGAGAGTTCGACAAAGAACGGCAGACGGGTCCCAATAAGCTCAAGGCTGAAGTGCAGGCGCTTTTCTGCATCTTTAGAACGACTCACTGGAGCACCACCATGAAGCACATCCTCCTCACACTATCCGCTGCGGCGCTTGCCCTGACCGTCGGTACTGCAGCGGCCGCCGCGGAACCTCAGGCGCCTTCGGAAGCGCAGGTCAAAGCGATTTCCGCCTCTCTCCTCGAGGCGGGCGGCACGGTCTTTCCCATCGGCGTCGAGAATGTCGGCTATGCCAAATACTTCACGGGCCAAACGTTTCTGGCTTCCCTCACGCCCGCAGGCCAGTCGCTTGGCGTCTCGAACGTAACCTTTGCGCCGGGGGTCATCAATTTCTGGCATACGCATCAGAAGTCCTGCCAGGTGCTCGTCGGCGTCTCCGGCCGCGGCTGGTACCAGATCTGGGGCGAGGAGCCGAAGGAAATCCTTCCCGGAACGACCGCGACGATTCCGGAAAACGTCAAGCACTGGCACGGCTCGCAGCATGGCGGCTGGTTCCAGCATCTTTCCATCATGTCGACGGGTGCGGGAACGACCTGGATGGAGCCGGTGGATCCCGCTGAATACGCGAAGCTCAAGTAATTTGAGGGACGCGAAAAAAGTAAAAAAGCGGCCGGAAACCTCATCAGGCATCCGGCCGGGAGTGGAGAGATTCTGGATGGGAGAGAGAAAGCGCGATCGATCGGGATCGGCGCGCTTTCTCAGGACGTGAGGGGATTACTTCCGGGCCTTGATGTACTCAGCCGCGGAGTCGACCGCAATGCGGGCGGAATTGACCGCGAAGCCCACGGTGGAGCCCGCCATCAGAAGGTCGTAGGAGTCGCCGTACATGCCGCCCACGTCGTTGCCGGCAGCGTAGAGACCCGGGATCGGATCCTCATTCTGCGTGACGACTTCAAAGCGTTCGTTGGCCTTGATGCCGCCCAGGGTGCCGAGCGTCGAGGCAACCGACTTGATTGCATAGAAGGGGCCGGTCTTCACTTCGCGCAGGTACTTCGGGTCCTTCGCAAATTCGGCATCGTGGCGCACGGCGCAGTAGCCGTTGTATTCAGCAACAGTCTTCGCGAGCTTTTCGGGATTCATGCCGGTCGCCTTCGCAAGGCCTTCGAGCGTATCGGCCTTGAATGCCCAGCCCGCCTTCACAGCGGCATCCCATTCCTTCTGGTAGTTGACGAGCTTCGTGCCCACCGGAACCATGACGCCGACGCCGAGGTCGATGCCCTGGTCGGTTTCCATATGGTCGAGCGTCTTCTGATCGTAGACCACGTACATCGTGCCGCCGATGCGTTCAAGGGCGTTGCCGGCAAACGGCCACTCGAGCATGATCTGCTCGTTGCAGAAGCGTTCGCCCTTGGGCGAGAGCCAGAGGTGCGGCTGCTTGGCGGTGGCGCTCACGTGGTTGGTCGTCCCGACGCCGCGGGGACCCGGACGGTAGGAGGCCTGCACTTCGGTGCCTTCCTTGCCGCCGCCCACGGACCAGGCCATGCGGATGCCGTCGCCGGTCTTCCCGGTCTGAGCAAGGCCGTCGGCATCGGCAAAGCGCAGATACTTCTCGCGCATTTCCTTGTTGTCGAAGAACCCGCCCGTGGCGATGATGGTGGTCTTTGAACGCACGGTAATCTTGTCGCCCGCCTTATTGGTCGCTTCAACGCCCACGACGCGGCCGTTCTCCTCAATGAGCTTTTCGCCCCAGGTGTTGAGGAGCAGCGTCTGGCCGGCGTCCTGGTACTTCTTCATGAAGAGATTGATCCAGCCCGCGCCGCGGCCTTCATAAATGTGCCAGGTGTAGAGGCCGTTCGGGTAGTTGGAGAAGAGCTTCTCGAACTTGACGCCCTGCTTCTTCATCCAGTCGATCGTCTCGGCCGAACGGTCGACGAAGGCGCGCACCATGCGGGCGTTGCCGCGCCAGTGGCCGTAATTCATGATCATAGTGAACGCTTGATCCTTCGTGAGGCCGTAGTTCCAGTCGCGCTGCATGGAGCTTTCGACGGCGAAGATGCCTTCAGAGAATTTGCCCGTACCGCCCACCATTGCGGACTTTTCGAGCGTCACGACCTTGAGGCCTTTTTCCGCTGCGGCCCAGGCAGCGGCGGAACCCGAGGCCCCGGCGCCGATCACGACGACGTCGGCGTCGTAGGTCCGGTCTTCGGCAAGTGCCGGATTCATGGCAAGAACGACGGCCGCAGCGGCGGCGGCGAGCTTGAATGCGTGCTTCATGACTTTTTCTCCTTTTCTGAGGGCGCCCGTTCTTCTGGTCATCGGGCACCTCCGAAGCGTTTTTTTCTTCAACACGCTATTTTTGAATCCTCTGCGCCCCCCTGTCTGTAGTCCCGGCTACAGCTTTGGAGGGAGGAAACAGCAATTGACCTTATCCGGAAGGCGTGCTTTGGGGATATCCGAAAGAAGGGTATTGGGGGAGCAGGGAAATTTCCGCACCACGGGAGAGCCCATGGGTTTAGCCATAAGGTACGATTTCATGAATACGCCATTGAAGCAAACTGGCGACACTCGATTCTGCCCATGGCTTTCCGGCACTCTCAGTTCCTGAGAGACGGCTTTCCTTCAGAGGAAGCAAAGCGCCGCCGGAAAAATCCGGGCCCCCGAACGGAGATCTCTCAACATGCTCTACATCTCGACGCGCGGCGCCGCAGACGGCAAGACCTTCGCAGACATCGCCTTTGAAGGCTTCGCACGGGACGGTGGTCTTTACGTCCCTGAAAACTATCCCAAATTCTCTTCAGAGGATCTCGCGCTCCTTCGCGGCCGCGACTTCCCGAGCATTGCGCTCGAGGTGCTCCGCCGCTTCTGGACGCAGATTCCCGTGCCGGATCTCTGGGGGCTCTGCCGCGATGCCTGGCAGCCCGCGAACTTCGGCAACGGCCGCGATCCCTTCAAGGCCCACGACGTCGCGCCCATCAAGTGGCTTCATGACGGCGTGGGGCTCTATGAGCTCTCGAACGGCCCGACCCTCACTTTCGACGACTTCAGCCTCCAGTTCCTGAAGCGCCTTCACGCGAAGCACTTGGGCACCGAACCCGAAAACATCACGCTCCTCGGTGCCACGACGGGCGACATGGGGGCGTCGGCCGAATACGCCTTCGGCGACCGGAAGGACACGCGCGTCGTGATGCTTTCGCCCAAGGACAGAATGTCGAAATTCCAGTCCGCGCAGCTCTATTCCAATCAGGACGAGAACGTCCTCAACCTCGAGGTCGAGGGGACTTTCGACGACTGCCAGGAACTGGTCTACAAGCTCCTCGAGGATGAGGAATTCCGCAGGACCAACAAGCTCGGCGCCGTCAACTCCTACCTCTGGGCGCGAATCGCCGTTCAGGTGGCCTGCTACTTCTACGCCTACATCCAGGCAACGGGCGCGCAGAACGAACAGGTGGTCTTCTGCGTTCCGGGCGGCAACTTCGGCAACGCCTTTGCGGGCTACGTTGCGCGCGCGATGGGGCTTCCGATCCTGAGGATCCTCGTTGCCACCAACGAAAACGATGCGATGGACAGGTTCCTCCGTACGGGCGTCTACAGCCCCCGGCCGGCAAGCGAAACGATCGCCACTTCGTCGCCCTCGATGGATATTTCGCGCGCGGCCAATTTCGAACGCTTCCTCTTTGAAGTGCTCGGACGAAACGGCGTGCGCGTGAAGGAACTGATGCAGGACCTCGAGGAAAAGGGCTCCTTCGAGCTTACTCAGCAGGAATTCTCGAAGGTTCGCCGCTCCGGCCTCGCCGCGGGCACGTCCAATCACGCGAACCGCCTTGAAATCATCGAGTCGCTCAATATCGAGTACGCGACGACGATCGACCCGCATACGGCCGACTGCCTCTATACGGGCGTCTACCTCCATCCGGTCGGCGTGAAGACGATCTGCTTCGAGACGGTTCAGGCCGTGAAGTTCCCGAAGATGACGATGCAGGCAACGGGGAAGACGGTGCCCTTGCCCCCCGCCTTCTCGGACATCTTCGAGCGCGAGCAGAGAAAGACCACGGTTGCGGTTGATGCAGCCCGCATCCGCGAGGCTGTTGCCGCCTTTGCGTCGAAGCCCTGGGCATGACGTTCCGGAAAAAGCCCTTTGCCGTGGGCTTTATCGGCCGTTCCGGGTCGGGAAAGACGACGCTTGCTGAAAAAGTGCTCGCCGAACTCGTGAGGCGCGGCCGCAGGGTCTCCGCCATCAAGGACGCGCATCACGGGATCGACCTCGACCGCCCGGGCAAGGACACCTGGCGCTACCGGGAGGCCGGCGCCTCCCGCGTCATCCTGCGCACGGCCGAACGCTGGGCGGTGATGTCGGAAACGCCCGGAGGACCGGCACCTCTTGCGGAACTGATTGAACTCGCGGGCGAAGCGGACATCATTCTGATTGAGGGCTTCAAGCACGAGGGAAGCTTCCCTAGAATTGAGGTTCGCCGCAGGGAGGCCGCTAAGGAACCCCCGCTCGCAGAGCGCGGGGAACTGAAGAACCCTCCCGTTGCGGTAGCGACGGATTTCGATGAGCCGGGATTCGAGGGAATCCCGCGCCTCAGCCTGAACGATCCGCAGGCGGTTGCAGACTTTATCGAGGATCTGATGTCCGGAGAGACCGAAACGGAAATCCGGGAAGGATCCTTTTGAAGGACAGAATCGATGATTACCTATGCTGAGGCGCTCGCCATGCTTCTTCGGGAAGCCGAGCCCATTCATGAGACAGAAACCATTCCGCTCATGTATTCCACGGGCCGCGTGCTTGCCGAAGACGTGACGAGCATGATCGACGTTCCGGGCTGGGACAATTCCCAGATGGACGGCTACTGCCTGAGGGCGGCTGATCTCGCCTCCGCTTCGGAAAATGCTCCCGTGCGCCTTCCCGTTGCCGAGCGCATTGCTGCGGGCAAGGTGGGCGTCGCGATTGAGCCCGGCACCTGCGCGCGGATCTTTACGGGCGCACCGATGCCGGAAGGCGCCGACACCGTCGTGCCGCAGGAAGAGGTGGAGCGCGAGGGCGATCTGGCGGTATTCAGAACGGCTCCGAAAAAGGGCGCCTGGGTGCGCCGTCAGGGTTCCGACGTTGCCGCGGGTTCGGTGATTCTCAAAAAGGGCGTGCGCATGACGCCGGGCGCCATCGGCATGACGGCCTCGATCGGCCGCGCCTACGTCACCGTCTACCGCAAGCTCCGGGTCGGGGTCTTCTTCTCCGGCGACGAACTCGTGCAGCCGGGCGAACCCCTTCGCCCGGGCGGAATCTACAACTCGAACCGCTTCATGATCCGAAGCCTCCTCACGCTCTTCGGCTGCGAGGCGACGGACCTCGGCAGCATCCCCGACAGCCTTGAGGCCACGAAGCGCGCGCTCGAGCATGCGGCTGAAACGTCGGACGTCATCATGACGACGGGCGGCATGTCCGTGGGCGAAGAGGATCACATCAAGCCCGCCGTTGAGGTGCTCGGACGGATCGACCTCTGGCGCGTCAAATTGAAGCCCGGAAAGCCCCTCGCCTTCGGCGAAGTGAAGGGCGTGCCCTTCATCGGCCTCCCCGGAAACCCGGTCTCGGGCTTTGTCGTCTGCCTCATGATGGCGCGCCCCTACCTCATGCGCAAAATGGGCCTTGTCAAGGTCGACATGACGCCCATGAAGATCCGCGCGGACTTCGACTGGGCGAAGCCCGGCGACCGCGAGGAATTCGTGCGCGTGCGCAGAAACGACGAGGGCGGGCTCGATCTTTATCACACGCAGAATTCTCAGGTGCTCTCAAGCTGCGCCTGGGCGGACGGCCTCGTCGACATTCCGGCGGGCGCGTCGGTGAAGAAGGGCGACATCGTTCACTACTTCCCCTTTGCGCAGTTCTTCGCCTGAGGACCGGCGGCTTTTCCAGAAGGATTTTTTTTCATGCAGGTAAAAGTGCTTTATTTCGCGAGCCTTCGCGACAAGATCGGCAAACCGGGCGAAATGATCGACATCCCGGGCGAAGCGTCGACGCTCGCCGGCGTGCGCGAAGCGCTCGTCGCCCGGGGCGAGCCCTGGGATTCGGCCTTTAAGAATCTGAAGCGCATCCGCGGCGCCGTCAATCAGGAAATGGCCGAGGATGACGCCGCCGTGAAGGACGGCGACGAGGTTGCCTTTTTCCCGCCGGTGACGGGCGGCTGACGGGAGGTTCGTCGTGGCATTAACCACCATCCGGGTGAGCCCGGAGGATTTTTCCGTTGACGCCGAAGTCGCCCGCGTGCGCGAGGCGAGTCCCTCCGCAGGGGCCGTCGTTTCCTTCGTGGGCGTCGTGAGAAACAGGAACGACGGCGCGGCCGTTTCGAAGATGACGCTCGAGCACTATCCCGGCATGACCGAAAAGGCGCTCGGGAAAATCGTGGAGAAGGCCCGCGAGCGCTTTCATCTCGAAGACGTCGTCGTCATTCACCGCGTGGGCGACCTCTCTGTAGGCGACCAGATCGTGCTCTGCCTCGTTTCCGCGCCCCACCGCGGCGAAGCCTTTGAAGGCTGCGAATACATCATGGACTGGCTTAAGACCGAGGCGCCCTTCTGGAAGCGCGAGACGACGCCCGAGGGCGAACGCTGGGTCGACGCCCGCGAGTCGGACGACCGGGCAAAGGCCCGCTGGGGCTAGGGGTCCCTGCCAGAAGTCGGTAAGAGCGTCAAACATCTCTTTGAAACCAAACGTAAAAAGGGCGCGTTCCGCGGGGGACGCGCCCTTGATCTTTTGCGCTCCACCCCCATATGTATTTCATATTCGGGATGATCCCAATACGGAGCGTCCCAAAGGGAGATTTCATACATATGCGTCAAGACAAGCTCACGACTAAGTTCCAGGATGCGCTCGGCGCGGCTCAGTCGCTTGCACTCGCCCATGACAACCAGGTCATGGAACCCCTGCATCTGCTTGCAGCCGTGCTCGCCGACAATGAAGGTTCGAGCAGGAGCCTGCTCGAGCGTGCCGGCGTCAATGTGCAGCGCTTAACGCGCGACGTGAACGAAGCCATCGACCGTCTGCCCAAGGTGACCGGTCAGGGCGGCGACATTCAGGTGTCGCGCGATCTCGTCAACCTTCTGAACCTCACTGAAAAGGAAGCGATGAAGGCGGGCGACGAGTTCGTCTCGACCGAGATGTTCCTTCTTGCGCTCTCGGACGACCGTTCCGAGGCCGGGCGCCTTGCGAAGGACGCCGGTCTCACGCGCCGTGCGATGGAAGAAGCCATCAAGGCCGTGCGCGGGAGCGACACCGCGGACAACCCCGATGCGGAAAATCAGCGCGAGGCTCTGAAGAAGTACACGATCGATCTGACGGCTCGCGCCCGTGAAGGAAAGCTCGACCCCGTGATCGGCCGCGACGACGAGATTCGCCGCACGATGCAGATTCTGCAGCGCCGCACGAAGAACAACCCCGTGCTCATCGGCGAACCGGGCGTCGGCAAGACGGCCGTCGTCGAGGGGCTCGCTCAGCGCATCGTCAACAACGAAGTGCCGGATACCCTTCGCGGCAAGACCATTCTTTCGCTCGATATGGCGGGCCTCATTGCGGGCGCCAAGTACCGCGGCGAATTTGAGGAGCGCCTCAAGAAGCTTCTGAAGGAAGTGACGGACCAGCAGGGTCAGATCATTCTCTTCATCGATGAGCTCCACACCGTTGTCGGTGCGGGGAAGACCGAGGGGAGCATGGATGCCGGCAATATGCTCAAGCCCGCCCTCGCAAGAGGCGAACTTCACGTGATCGGCGCGACCACCCTTGACGAATACAGAAAGTACGTCGAAAAGGATGCCGCACTCGAACGCCGCTTCCAGAAGGTGATGGTCGACGAGCCCTCTGTTGAGGACACGATCGCCATTCTGCGCGGTCTGCAGGAAAAGTACGAAGCGCACCACGGCGTCGAAATTACCGACCCCGCGATTGTTGCCGCTGCTGAACTCTCGCACCGCTACATCACCGACCGCTTCCTTCCCGACAAGGCGATCGACCTCATTGATGAGGCCGCTGCCCGCGTCAAGATGGAAATCGATTCGAAGCCTGAGGCGCTCGACAAGCTCGACCGCCGCCTCATTCAGTTGAAGATCGAACGCGAGGCGATGAAGAAGGAAACGGACGATGCGTCTAAGAAGCGCCTCCAGGTGATCGAAGACGAAATCGCCAAGCTTTCGCGCGAGTATTCCGACCTTGAAGAGGTCTGGAAGAAGGAAAAGAGCGAGGCTCTGGGCGAAAAGTCGGTCCGCGACGAAATCGACCGCGTTCATCGTCAGATGGATGAATATAAGAGAAGCGCGCAGTACGAAAAGCTCGCTGAGCTCCAGTACGCCGTGCTCCCGAAGCTCGAGGAGAAGTTGAGAAGAGCCGAGAAGGCCGAAGCACGCACGGAAGCGAGCGAAAAGGGGCCGAAGCTCCTGCGCACGTCCGTCGGTGCTGAGGAAATCGCTGAGGTGGTGAGCCGCGCGACGGGGATTCCGGTCTCGAAGATGATGGAAGGCGAACGCCAGAAGCTTCTTCACATGGCTGAAGCCCTTGAGAAGCGCGTGGTCGGCCAGAACGAGGCGGTGCGCCGCGTGACGGAGACGATTCTGAGAAGCCGTGCCGGCCTCTCAGATCCGAACCGCCCCTACGGCAGCTTCCTCTTCCTGGGGCCCACGGGCGTCGGCAAGACCGAGCTCACGAAGGCGCTCGCTGAATTCCTCTTCGACACCGATGAGGCCATGATCCGCATCGACATGAGCGAGTTCATGGAAAAGCACAGCGTGGCTCGTTTGATCGGCGCGCCTCCGGGATATGTTGGCTATGAAGAAGGCGGCTACCTCACGGAAGCCGTCCGCAGAAAGCCCTATTCGGTGATCCTCCTCGACGAAGTCGAAAAGGCCCATCCGGATGTCTTCAACGTGCTTCTGCAGGTGCTCGACGACGGGCGCATGACGGACGGCCAGGGCCGTACGGTGGACTTCAAGAACACCGTGATCGTCATGACCTCGAACCTGGGCGCTCAGGAAATCATGGAGATGACGGGCGAGCCGCACGAGAAGGTGAAGGATGCCGTGATGAAGGAGGTGCGTCAGCACTTCCGTCCGGAATTCGTCAACCGCATCGACGAGATCGTGGTCTTCAATTCTCTTGACGCGAAGAACGTGAAGAAGATTGCCGAGATCCAGTTGAAGCAGCTGAAGAAGCGCATGACCGAGCAGCAGATCGGCCTTGACGTGACGGAAGCCGCGCTCGACGAAATCGCGAAGGTGGGCTTTGATCCGCAGTTCGGCGCAAGGCCTCTGAAGCGCGCGATCCAGGACCGCATCGAAAACGGCATTGCACGCCTCCTCCTCGAAGGGAAGGCTGCGCCCGAGGATACGGTCAAGGTTGACGCCAGGGGCGACGAATTCACCTTCACGGTGGAAAAGCCTGCGGAGAAGGAAAAGGCCTGAGGGCTTTGATCCTCTCAATGCCCGAGGCGCCCGTTCTATCCGGGCGGGCGCCTGAGGCTTCATCGAAAGCTTTAGGAAAAGGCGCATGGGAAAAGGAACTCTGCCTCCTTCGTCCCGTGCGCTTTTTCGTTTCTTAAGCCGGACGCAAGACGCCGGCGCGAGAATCCCGCACATGGCATGGCGGAGGAAGAATATCCGGAAAGCGCCATGATTCCCTCGTACAGGAGACTCAACGTGAAAAAGACGGTTCTTGCGCTTGCCCTTTTCGGCATCGCGGCCGGCGCCGCTCAGGCTGCCGATTCGCAGATTCTGAATTCGCTTCTTGCCTGCAATGCAAGCTACTTCAAGGCCATTGCAAAGGATAAGAACATTCCGGAAACGCTCAAGATCCGCTCCGGCGACATGGCGTTTCTTAAGGTCGAGAAGCAGCCCCTTGACATCGTGATGTTCCCGAAGCCCTTCAAGGACTCGGGCCTCACCGTGACGGGCTACGTCTTCAACGACGAAATCATCCGCTATCCGGGCGTCCCCGACATGCACACCCACTTCTGGGGCCTCATCGTCAAGGAAGACTGGAAGAAGGCGATCGACGCCTTCAAGGTCGACTGGGAAGCCGTGGATACGCGCCACATGTCCGCGCACGCGAACCGCATGGTCCGCAGCAACAACGAACCGGTCTGGAAGCCCTACAAGCGCCCGGACAACTACGAATATCCGGAAATGGACATGACGGAGCGCGCCTTCCACATCCAGCCCTACAACGGCCAGACGATGATCTTCTGCGCCATGCAGACGGCGGGCGCTCCTGAAGCGGCGATCATTCAGGAAGTTCGTCCGGACCTCCTCCAGGGCGAAAACAAGGTGCCCATCCGCGAGGAAGAAATTCAGAAGGATCAGCCGAAGGCGGATGCGAAGAAGCTCCCCGAGGGTCACCCTGAAATTCCGGCGGGCGCGAAGCTCCCCGAAGGCCACCCTGCAGTTCCGGCGGGCGCCAAGCTCCCGGAAGGTCATCCGGACATCTCGGGCGCGAAGAAGTAATTTCTTCCTGAAGAACCCAATGAAAAGCCCGGCTCCTTTACTGGAGACCGGGCTTTTTCAACAGCCTTTGAACTCTGAAAAGTTAGTTGAGCATCATGCTCGGCATCGTCGGACGCGGCATGGCGTCCTTTTTTCTGAGGGGCTTCTGAATGTTGTGGATGGAGTTGTAGAGGCGGTCCATCGTGTCGGGCTCAGCCGTGAGCCAGGGACATTCGCCGTGAATGGGGGTCTTGAGCTGAATGCCTTCCATCTCAAACTGACCCACGATCATGTTGGCGATTTCGCCCACGGCCTGAGAGACGTTGGGTCCCGAGGGGAGCGGAATCGGAACGCCCGAAATCAGATCGTCGGGGGCTTCGGGGCGCGCAAAGGCGACGCGAAGCTCTGAATAGCCCTTCAAGGGATCGGAGAAGGCGCCGAGGCTCACGATCAGGTTTTCGGGCGGAACATTTTCGTCGAGCGCCGTGCGGGTGAAGACCACCATGATGCGCTTCAGGCCCGTCACGTAGTCGAGCTGCCGGACGGTGTCGTTGAGAAGCGTGGGTTCGGTCACGCAGAAGCGAAGCCCGCGGCCGCAGCGCACCGAAAGGAGCGCCGTGAGTTCGGCACCCCAGCGGGTCTTCAAAATGGCTTCGCTCGTGAGCACCGCGTTCTTGCCTTCATTCGTCGCAAACCCGAGGAACCGGAAGGGGCGCTTGAGAGCGGGCTTCTCTCCGCGCGGCGTGCGCACGGTAAAAAGAATGAGGCGAAAGCGCGCGGCAATGTCGGTGCCGTCCTCTTCGTCGAGCGTGTAGTCGATCCCTGGCAGGTCGATCGAATCGAAGGTCGGGATGAAGTCCCCCTTCGAGCGCATCATCTGCCGCAGAAACCGCTGCGACTCTCCCGCATCGACGAAGGCGCGGTGGTTGATGGGCATCAGATGCTCATAGATCTGAATCTTCGCGACCGACTCGTCGAAATATTCGTCGAGAAGAAGCGCCCTCAGCTTTTCGGCATCCTCGCGCGTGAGGCTTTCCGCGGCGAGCGCCTGGTTTTCCAGCCCGTAGGCGAGAAAGCCCGCGGCATAGAGGGTCGTCACCGACCCGTCCTCGCGCTCCGCAGCGACGATCTGGTCGTCGAGCTCGGCGTAGCCCGCCTGCTCGATAAGTTCCGTGATCTCGCGCGGATATTCCGAGCGGAGCTTCTCGAGCTCGTCATCGAAGACTTCGCTGAAGGCCATGGGGTCTTCGGCATAGAGACGGCGGAAGGCGCGCAGATAGCATTCGCGGTCGGCGCTGGCAGTATTGCGGCCGATGAAGGGAAGAATCTTGCGCAGACGCGCGGCGAGAGAACTCGATGACATTGAAAGTTATTGAAAAACGGGAAAAAGACAAGCGCTTTGAAGGGCGCTCATTGTAGCGCAATGGTTTCGTGCAGATTGTCCCCGGAGCGAGGACTTGAAGCCGCCTCACGAGGCGACCGCCAGCCATCAGACATCGTCGTCGCCGTCAAGATAATCTTCCAGGTTAGCGAGCCAAACAGCCTGGGCCTGAGGGTCTGAAACCGCATAGCTTCCATAGCCGACAGGGAAGATCCAGTCTTTTTTCTGCATGGCGCTGAGCTTTGCCTGTATGGCGGATGGTCGAAGTGGTTTGCTGCGCCCTGCAGCCTTGGCAGCTTCTTTCAGGAATGCCGACGAAAAAAGGTTTCTGCAGCCGTCGCTGCCGGCTTTGGCGATCTCCGTGAAAATCACTCTGGTGAGCCGGTCGGCTTCGCGGAGAGGCCTCAAAAACTCATCTGCGTCTGTTCTTGCCTGATTGGCGCAGACGGCAAGAAAGGCGGGATCGATCTCGGAGCCCGTGTAGGATGCAAACTGCTTCAACACATCGCTGAATACTTTGGGTCTTGCGCCGAGCATTGCGAATCCTTTGCGGAGCGCATCCTTACCGGGAATGTTCTTTTTGTTCGGAAGCTGCCCGATAAGCCAGTCGATGAAATCTGCGCCAAGCATTGGAAAGTCGACTCTATCGGCACCGTAAAAGGGCAGGGAAGAGCGGGATGCCATGGCTGAGACAAAAGACCGGTGCGAGCCCGTGCCGACGATCATGAGGTAGGTGCCGCTGGGATTATTGCGGCGCAGATTGACGGCGTCCCGAGCGGCTTTAAGTGCGAAGAGCAGATTCCTACCGGACTCCGTGCGCAGCGTCTCCTGAACTTCGTCAATGATCAGAACGATGTTCCGGTCGATTTTTTCAATGAGTTCCGTGAGCGCATCTGCAATGGAGACGCCGTTCTCGAGTCCTATATCCTCGGCTTCAAAGGTGAAGGAGAGTACCTTCAGGTCGACCTTAAGCTCTTTCAATTTCGAAGGTGAGGAAAGCGACTTCAATGTTCTGGCAATGCTTCCCAGGACGGCTTTTGTCGGCGAACGGCTTTCATGGTTGGCCCAGAGATCGACGTAGATGACGACGGCGTCTTTTTCTTCAAGACAAGGAACCAGATCGAGCTGCAGGAATGTTGTCTTTCCGATTCGCCGGATGCCGGTAAGGAACAGGCCGTCTCTGGATGAAAGCATGTCGGGTTCGAGAATGCGTTTGCAGAGCTCGTTTGCAAATTCAGAGCGGTGAAAGACGGGGAGAGGCATAGATATTTAAAATTACATAAATTTATATGATTTAGCGTAATTATATATTCCTCTATAAGTTTTCATAAGTTGCATTCAGAACCGGACCTCGGGTCGAGTCAATCCCATTCCAAGCAGTTGAGATTTTGAGGCTGCAGGTTTTCAGCCCACAAAGCGGATCACTTTATTCCCATGTGGGCTTTTCTACTGCCTGCATTAGATTCGAGACAGGAATGCCCTGACCGCGGACTCCGTCTGAGGGAGCGCGAAGAGCGTATGCGGCGCTCCGGGAATGAGGAGGATCGACGCTTGCGGATGACGGGCGAGCGTCCGCCCGGCGTGTCCGAGCGCATCCGGATTGTCGAGCCACGGATTTGCCTGACTGAAGTATTTGTCTTCAGCGCTCATGATGTTCAGCACCGGAACATCGTCGGGGATATGCGTCTGGTGGGAGACGACGTGGTAGTTGTCTTCACAAGGCCAGGAAAAGAGAATGCGGCCGGATTCCCGGCGGCCTTCGGGAGCCGTGAAGCGCGCGGCGGCGACGCCCCCTTCGCTCGTGCCTGCAACGGCATAGCGTCCCGAGAAGCCGGGCACCTCATCAAGGTGCCGGGCGGCATAGTCGAGTTCCTGAGAGCGCATGGCATGGACGCGCTCGTAGTTTTCGCGCGAGACGGGAGAGGAATAGGTGATGCGGTCGGGAACCACGAAGGAATCGGGCGCGAGGAAGGACCAGCCGAGGCTCGAGACGAAGCGGGCGAAGGCCTTCAGGGGCGCTCCGATCCCGGAACTCCCGTGCGCAAAGAGAAGAATCGGAGCGGCCGGGAGATTTTTGGGAGCATCTGAAAGCTTTCCTTCAAAAGCGCCCCGGGCAGCCGCGAACCAGGCGTTCTCAAAGGAAGCCTTGAGCGAGTCGGCAGTGTGCTTGTCGGCCGTGCCGGACATTTTGCCGGTGAGAGCAATGGTCATGTGTGAACCTCCGGGATGAAATGAAAACCTGAGGAAAAAATATATCCCGGAGGAAAGCCTCCGGGATACGGTTGAAGGAAAAGTCAGGTCACTGCCTTACGGCAAATCATTCCTTCCACTCGGCCGAATAGAAGTCGAAGCCCCCGTCGGGAAGCACCGTGAAGTTTTTGAGCTCCTTCGCGGTGCCCGACGTCACCATCTCGAAGACGAGCGGCGCCCAGGGCTTGTCGGCGTTCACGAGATTCTGGATTTCGTGATAGAGCTCGACGCGCTTTTCCGTATTGGTTTCCTTGATGGCCTCATCAAAGAGCGCGTCCACCTTCGGGTTCCTGTAGTAGGAGTCGTTGTTGAGGACCGGCGGGCAGCTGCGGCTGTCAAGAAGCGGCCTCAGGCCCCAGTCGGGTTCAGCGGCGGAATTGGTCCAGCCGATGAGGTAGAGCTGGTGCTGAGATTCTTCCGGCGTTTTGGCGCCGTAAATCACCGTGCGCTGACCGGCTTCCAGAGCCCTGGTTTCCGCGTGGATTCCGACCTGAGCGAGCTGCTGCTGCAGGAACTGAAGGGTCTTTACGGTCTTGCCGTCGTTGTAGGCCGACCAGATCGTGGTTTTGAAGCCCTGCGGGAAGCCCGCTTCCTTCAGAAGTTCGCGGGCGCGCTTCGGGTCGTAGGGGAATTCGCCGAAGTCGACCCCGCCTTCAATCTGCGTGGGGAGGTAGCCGGTTGACGGAACGGCAAAGCCGTTGTAGGCCACCTTGATGAGCGCCCTGCGGTTGATCGCGAGGCTCACGGCTTCGCGCACGCGGATGTCGTCGAAGGGCTTCTTCGTCTCGTTCATCGAGAGGTAGCGCGTCACCACGGAAGGCGTCTTCTGGAGCGTGAGCTTGCCGCTCTTAGAGAGCGGGAGGAACTGCTCATTGGGAACGGGCGAAATGAACTGCGCCTCGCCCGTCTGAAGCATCATCGCGCGGGTGGAGTTTTCCGTGACCGGCACCCAGCGGATGGCGTCGAACTTGGGGAGCCCCGGAACGCGGTAGTTCGGGAACTTGACGGCATAGAGCTCTTCGGCGGGGCTGAAGCGCTTCAATGTGTAGGGACCCGTGCCGCAGGCTTCGTAGGCGGTCACCTGCTTTGTGGCGGCGCGCTTCAGAAGGCTCGGGCAGATCATGCCGGCCGTGCCGTTCGCGAGGCGCTGAATGAAGCCCGCCGTCGGCGTTTTGAGAACAATGCGGACGGTGTAGGGGTCGACCACCTCAACGCGGTCGACGAACTTGAAGAAGGTACGGCGCGTGAGCTTCGACTCGGGATTCATGCCGCGGTCGAAATTCATTTTGACGGCGTCGGCGGTGAATTCCGTGCCGTCATGGAACTTGACGCCCTTGCGGAGACGGAAGGTGTAGGTGAGGCCGTCCTTCGAAACCTCATAGCCTTCGGCGAGCTGAGGAACGGGCTTGAGATCCTTGTCGAACGTATAGAGGCTTTCGTAGAAGGAGCGCGAAACCGCGCGCGACAGGTTGTCGACCGCATCCCAGGGATCGAGCGTCGTGAATCCCGTCGCAACAGCAGCGGTTATCTCACGCGCTTCGGCCGGAGCCGAAGCGATGAGCATGGCGGCGGAAAAAGCGGTAAGACTGAGCGCGGCTTTGAACGGGAATTTTTGCATTTTGCACCTTGTAAAGAAAACGAAAAGGAAGCTGTATACATATAAGAAGAATAGGGCGCTTCCTTCAAAATCAAAGTGTAGCTTCAGCAGAAATTCGTTTTTTGCGGGTTTAGGCGCTTCCTCTTAGGCGGGAATCCCGATGCGGTTTGGCCCGGGGAAAAGATTTGTCGAATAGCGGTTCCGGCGAACGGTCTCGGGCGGTCCCTTGCGACGGGAGCGCGGAAAAAAGCCGCAGAAGCATGGATGGCTTCTGCGGCTTGAATTCAACAATACCCGGTTCGACGGCTTCAGGAGAGCGCCTTCACCTCAGCATCCACGGCGTCGAAGGTTTTCGTGATGGATTCAGAGGGCGCCTTGTCGAGGAGGCTCCCTACCACGATGCCGATCGTTGCGAAGAGGAAGCCCGGGATGATTTCATAGATCCCGAACCAGGCGAAGTGGTTCCAGATAAGCACTGTTGCCGCGCCGATCACCATGCCGGCCAGCGCCCCGGTCTTCGTCATGCGCTTCCACCAGAGGGAAATGAGGATCACGGGACCGAAGGCGGCCGCAAACCCTGCCCAGGCGTAGGAAACGAGCGAAAGCACGAGGCTCGTCGGGTCGCTCGCAAGCCAGACGGCGACGACGGAGATCGCGAGCACCATCGTGCGGCCGACCCAGACGAGCTCGCGCTGGCTCGCGTTCGGGCGAAGGTACGTGCGGTAGAAGTCCTGAGTGAGCGTGGAGGAGCAGACAAGGAGCTGGCAGGAAAGGGTCGACATGACGGCGGCAAGAATGGCCGACATCAGGAGGCCCGCAATCCAGGGGTTGAAGAGGAGCGACGAGAGCACGATGAAGACGCGCTCGTGATTTTCCTTCACGAGACCTGCGGTATCGGGGTGCATCGAGAAGTAGGCGGAACCGAAGAAGCCCACGGCAACCGCGCCCGCGAGGCAGAAGAGCATCCAGAGGGTGCCTACGCGCCGGGCGTTCGGGATCACCTTGATCGACTTTGCGGCCATGAAGCGCACGAGAATATGGGGCTGGCCGAAGTAGCCGAGACCCCAGGCGAGAAGGCTGATGACGCCGATTACGGTGTGGCCTTCCATCATGTTGAGCATCGAGGGGCTGATCGCCGCCACGCGCTCGGTCGTTGCCGTGAAGCCGCCCGCATCCATCATGACGGCGATCGGGGTCACGATGAGCGCGATGCACATGATCGAAGCCTGAATGGTGTCGGTCCAGCTGACGGCGAGAAAGCCCCCGATGAAGACGTAGAGAATCGTTGCCGCGGCGCCGACGATGAGAGCCGTCTGGTAGTCCATGCTGAACGTATTCTCAAAGAGCCGCGCGCCCGCAACCACGCCCGAAGCGCAGTAGATCGTGAAGAAGATGAGAATCACGGCCGCCGCAATGATGCGCAGCACGTTCTTTTTGTCTTCAAAGCGGTGCGAGAGGTAGTCGGGGAGCGTGAGCGAGTTGTGCGCCTTTTCGGTATAGACGCGAAGGCGCGCCGCAACGAGCTTCCAGTTGAACCAGGAGCCGATGATTAATCCGATCGCGATCCAGCTCTGCGAAATGCCGTAAAGGAAGACGGCGCCCGGAAGACCCATGAGGAGCCACCCGCTCATGTCGGAGGCGCCCACCGAGAGAGCGGTCACGAAGCCCCCGAGACTGCGGCCGCCCAGAATGAAGTCGGCGTAGTTGCGGGTGTAGTAATAGGCAAAGACCCCGACGAGCACCATCAGGATCAGGTAGCCGATAAAAGTTACGGCAGTAGGATTGGAAAACATTTAAGGGGCGCGCTCCGTTTGTCGGTTTTTATTGGCATCCGCTTCGTCGACGAGTGCGGACAACAGGCGTCAGCGGGCTCCATCCGATTCTCCCGGGAAAACCCCGGAGCACCCGCATGGGGAGAGAGTATATGTGCTCGGACGCCCGCACGGCTTCGGGTAAGTTCCTGAGAAAAGCTGAGAGGATGGAGGTCGGATGATGTTTACGAGCGGAAAAATCAACCGCCGATGTAGTTCATCTCAACTTTCGAACGGTCCGGCGCTGCGCCGATGGCGCGAAGTTCCGAATACCGGTCCTCTCGGGCGCTCCAGATTCTGCCGAAGGCTTCCTCGAGCTCAAGGTCCGTGCAGCCGCCGCGCAGCATCGTGCGGATGTCGTAGCCGATCGACGCAAAGAGGCAGAGGTAGAGGCGCCCCTCCATCGAGAGCCTCACGCGCGAGCAGTTGCGGCAGAAAGCCCGGGTGACGGAACTGATGACGCCGAATTCGCCCTCGCCGTCGACGTACCGCCAGCGTGCGGCGGTTTCGCCGGGCGTGGCGGGCTTCAGGGGTTCAACGGCCCACTTCGATGCAATTTTTGCGACGACGTCGCGCGAGGGGACGACCTCGTCCATCCGCCAGCCGTTGGCGTTGCCCACGTCCATGTATTCGATGAAGCGCGGAATGACGCCGGTGCCGCGGAAGGTTTCGGCAATGCGCAGAATTTCTCCTTCGTTGACGCCTTTCTTGACGACGGTATTGACCTTTACGCGAAAGCCGAGCTTTTGAGCAAAGTCGATTGCTTCGAGGACCTTCGCCGCCGGGTAGCCCACGTCGTTGAAGCCCTGAAAAATGCCTTCGTCGATGGCGTCGAGACTCACCGTAACGCGCTTCAGCCCCGCATCGCGAAGCGCTTCGCCCTTTTTGACGAGAAGCGACCCGTTCGTCGTGAGCGCAAGATCAATCGGCGTGCCGTCAGGCTTCTTCAGGCAGGAAAGTTCGGCGATGAGCTTTTCAATCCCCTTTCTGAGAAGCGGCTCGCCCCCGGTCAGGCGGATTTTTTCAATGCCGTTTCTGACGGCAATGCGCGCAATGCGCATGATTTCCTCGAAGGTGAGGAGCTCCGTCATGGCAAGGAACTGGTGGTTGTGCGCGAATTTCTCCTTCGGCATGCAGTAGCGGCAGCGGAAGTTGCAGTGATCCGTCACCGAAATCCGGAGGTCGGTGAGCGGACGCCCGAAACGGTCGCGCCAGGCGCCGCCCTCGCGCCGGATTTCGCCTGTCTGCGGAATGGGGAGAGCAGGACGGGAAATCGCGCGAACCGGACGAGCCGGCCGAACGGGGATGACATTCTGTTCTTCTTGCATGTGGGATCAGGGGTCGGGGGAAAAATGCGGACGCTTGAAGGAGGAGCATTTTAGGGACTGCCGGCGGCGAGGCAATCCGTCGATCGGCGTACTTCCGGCATTGAGAACGCTCATCGCGGCAGGGGATCCGCCTCCTTCGCCACGGCTTCATAGAAGGCGTAGCGCGCGGGATCGATTTCCCCGCGCTCAAGCGCTGCCTTGACGCTGCAGCCCGGTTCATGGAGGTGCCGGCAGTTGAAGAACCGGCAGCCGTCGACGTGCCGCGCGATGTCGGGCATCGCCCGCAGAATGTCGGAAAGCGACAAATGCGCAAGGCCGAATTCCTGGAACCCGGGCGTATCGATGACGGCGCCGTGCCATTCGGGAGCCGGATGCCATTCGGCGGCGGTCGTGGTTTGCTTCCCGAGGTCGAGGGCTTCGGAATATTCTCGCGTTTCGGCCTGTGCTTCCGGAACGAGGAGATTGAGGATCGTGGACTTGCCCATGCCGGACTGGCCGACCATGAGGACCGTTTTCCCGGCGAATTTCTGAATGAGCTTTTCCCTGGCGTCTTCGGGGGCGCCTGAGGCGGAAATCTCAATCACCTCCTCGCCGATGGACCGGAGAAGCTTTGCCTGCGCTTCGGCCGCGTCGGCGCCTTCCGTCATGTCGGTCTTGTTGCGGATGACGACGGCGGGAATGCCGCCCTGGTGGGCGGCAAGGAGCGCCTTCCAGATGAACCAGGGATTGAAGGTGGGGCGCGGCGCATAGACAATCGCCGCAAGATCGGCGTTGGCGGCGAGGGTCTTCACGCGCCATTCGTCCGAGCGGTAGAGAAGGGTCGAGCGCGGTTCGATCGACTCGATGGCGGCGACGCCCGAAACCGGGGGCGTGCAGCGAACGATGTCGCCGACAACGACGTCTCCCTTTTTGCCTCGGCGGTGGGCAACGAGCTTCTCGCCCGAGTCGAGCGTCACGATGAAGTGCCGCCCGTGACCTGCGGTCACGCGCCCGGGGAAGGTCTCTGAGGGCTCGGGGGATTCAGTTTTTCTGCGCGGAGCTTTCTTCATGACGTGTTGGTTCTGTTGGTTCCGGCGATGGGGATTTGTCGGCTGCATCCGGCTCTTTCTCATCATCAAACCCGTCGTCGACGATGTAGTTCCGCTCCTTCTGCAGCGCCTGATCGAGTTCAGCCGCCATGCGGGCGCGGCTGAAGCGTCCGGCTTCCTCGTGCATTCTTCTGCGGATCGCGAGCTCGGCGGAAAGCACCGATCGCGTCGGGTGCTCGCGGTCGAGGTAGGGCGCTGTCCGGAATTTCACAAGATCCGAAGGCCCCGATTCAGGAAGGTTCTCCCGCCGGATGACGGAGCGGATGTGCATGACGCGCATGCCGGCGTGCGGACGGTCGTAATGAAAGAGCGAATAGATTCTGGAAGGCGTGAGCGTTGAAGCGTAGTCGCGGTGAAGCTTCACGAGCGCGCGCGTGAGCTCGGCCCCGCCGACCGTGCGGAGCGCATAGCGGTCGGCGCTGTACTGCATCTGCCGCGAAATGAAGTTGAAGAGCGGCCGAAGCGGATAAAAGAGAATCGGGAATGTGACGAGCGCGAGCGCGGTGGTGAAGCCCGCATGGGCGCCGGGCTGCTCGATGGTGAGCAAGGGCGAAAATCCGAGACCGGCAAAGAAGGCCGCATGGGTCGATCCCCAGCCGAGCGCTGAACAGACGACGAAGCCCCCCGCGGCGGCAAAAAAGATCCGCCACGGCGTGTGGTGCTCCTTGAGCCTCGCGAGGTTCGCGGCAATGACGGCAAGGAGCTCCTCGCGGGTGAGCTTCGCCGCGGCATGCGCAAAGACGACGACCCGGCGCTTCAGGCCCGTGCCGACGAGGAGCACGTGCGCGTGCTTCCAGACGCCGGGCTTCGTCATGACGACAAGGTCTTCCATCTGGTAGCCGTGCGCCGAGAGGAAGTCGGCGACGAGCGCCCGGAGGTCTGAATTCTCAATGGGCCGGGTTGCGCGGCTCCAGAGGACGCCCCGCACGAGGGAAAGCCGCCAGCGCCAGAGAAGATAGATGAGCCAGACCGACCAGACGACGAGCCACCACCACGTGCCGGCAAGCTCGCAGAGGGCAAGGAGAACCGCGGAAAGCGGGAGCATCGTTCCCCAGCCCGCCGCGCTGATGGTAAGCGTGCGCGAGAGCCAGTCGAGGCGCGTCTGCTTCATGTAGCCGAAGCGCTCCTTCACGCGAAAGCGCGCGAACCACCCGAAAGGAAGCTCCACGAGGAGCATGAGGAACGCCGTGATGACGATGAGCGCCCATTCGACAATGAGCGTGGTGTCGGAGAGCGTCTCAAGAAAGGCGGCGATGAAGGTGAAGCCGTGCCCGACCGTCATGAGAACGGCAAACCCTGCTCCGATGAAGGAGAGAACCAGGTTTGCGAGCGCCGATTCCGTCGTGTAGGCCGCGGCCTTTTTGTGGGCGGCAAGCGAGAGCCGGTTTTCAAATCCCTCGGGGACGCTTCCGACCGAACGTTCCGCCGCAATGATCTGACGCGCCGTGAGAAAGCACTCGCAAAGCAGAAAGAGCACCACGGAGATGAGAAAGACGTGCTCTATGAGGGCGGCGGAGAGATGCATCAGGGACGGGAGCGACGGTAGGGGAGGCCGGTGAAAAGGAAATGAAGCGGAATTCGAAAGGAATGCCGCGCCTTCGGGTAATCCGGAAATTGTACTTGGATCCTGAGATCGCCTTCGGTGAAGCCCGTCGGCGCGGTGCGGGTTCTCAGGGCCTCATGCGGGAAAACGCTCTCAGGACCGGCGACCGGGCGTTTACCCGCAGAGGCGGCGCTCCGAGGCCGCAGAGCGCATCGGAATCAACCCGACAGCACGCATGAAGCGGTAGACTTCGGTCACATTTTTCAACCGGGCTTACATTTCATGACCGCATCAGCAGATTCCAATTCGGCGCGTGATCCTTCCTATGCCGACGACAACCTTATCTGGATCGATATGGAGATGACGGGACTGCAGCCCGAAGTCAACCGCGTGATTGAGGTGGCCGCCATCATTACGGACCGCAATCTCAACATCCTCCACGAGGGTCCCGTCGTTGCCGTGCACCAGAAGGCGGAAATCCTCGACGGCATGGATGCCTGGAATACCGAAACGCACACCAAGTCGGGGCTCGTGAAGCGCGTGCTCGAAAGCACGGTCGACGAGGAGGAGTGCTCGCGCATCTTCCGGGAAGTCTTCCGGCGTTACGTTCCGGAAGGCAAAAGCCCGATGTGCGGCAATACGATCGGCCAGGACCGCCGCTTCATGGCGCGCTGGCTCCCCGGGATGGAGCGCTACTTCCACTACCGCTCGATCGACGTCTCCACCATCAAGGAGCTCGCCCGACGCTGGGCTCCTGAAAAAGTCTGGGTCGGAACCTCGGTCGGCAAGCATCAGGCGCTCGTCGACATCCGCGACAGCATTGAGGAACTCCGCTGGTATCGCCGCGAAGTCTTCAAAATCTGATTTTGATATTCAAAATCAATCCGAAACCGGGGAAGCGACGGGATCCAAATAGGTATCTCGCAATTCCCTAGCCCGTTATGCCTCATTCCGCAGGCATAATGTGACTACATGTAAACCATAACAATAAAAATCTGAAAATCATCCTGAAGGAGAAATTCCATGGGCATAACTGAATGGGTTGCCGTACTGACAATCTTTGCCGTGATATACGGACTCATCAAGCGATATGAAACACGACTCGTGCTGATCGCTTCGGGTCTCTTCCTCTGCCTCATTTCCTGGAACCTGGTGGGCGGCCTCAACGCCTTTGCGAAGTCGATGACGAATGCCTCCCTCGTGATGGCAATCTGCGGCTCGATGGGTTTTGCCTTCGTCGCCAAGTACACCGGCGCCGACCGCTCGCTCGTTCACTATCTCGCGAGCCCGATCCGCGGCCTCGGCATCTTCCTCGTTCCCGTCTGCACGGTGATCACGTTCTTCGTGAACATCGCCATTCCGTCGGCTGCGGGCTGCGCCGCCGCCGTGGGCTCCACGCTTATTCCCGTGATGCTGCGCGCCGGCATTCGTCCCGCGGGCGCCGCTGCTGCGGTTCTCGCCGGCACGATCGGCTCCTACCTCTCGCCGGGCACGTCCCACAACCCGTACGTCGCCAACATGGCCCACATGGAAGTGATGGACTTCATCGGCTTCCACGCTCCCTACTCGATCCTGGTCGGCGCCTTCGGCGTGATCGGCACGCTCATCATGTGCCTCATCCTCGGCGACCACAAGGGCGACAAGAACGCCAAGGTTGACGAGTCGAAGCTCCAGAAGAACGACGACGGCTTCGTGCCGAGCCCCTTGAAGGCCCTCGTTCCGCTCGTTCCGATCACGATCCTCGTTGTCGGCAACCTCTGGTGCCCGTTCATCAAGATGGGCGTTGCTCAGGCCATGGTCCTCGGTGCCGTCGTTGCGCTCGCCGTCGCCCGCTGCAATCCGCAGACCTTCGCGAAGGAATTCTTCAACGGTACCGGCAAGGGCTACGCTGACGTGATGGGCATCATCATCGCCGCCGGCGTCTTCGCTGCCGGCCTGAAGTCCGCCGGCCTCATCGACACGTTCGTTGCGGCCCTGAAGGAATCCAATGAAATCGCCCGCTGGGGCGGCTCCATCGGCCCCTTCCTCATGGGCGTGATCACGGGTTCGGGCGACGCGGCTACGCTTGCCTTCAATGAAACCGTTACGCCGCATGCCAAGGACTTCGGCATGACGATCGAAGGTCTGGGCGGCCTCGCCTTCATCGCCGGTGCTGCCGGCCGCACGATGTCCCCGCTCGCCGGCGTGACGATTCTCGTCTCCGGCATCGCGATGGTCTCGCCGATCGAAGTCATCAAGCGCACGGCGCTTCCGATGTTCCTCGCGGTCATCACCTGCGCGCTCGTGATGGTCTAAGGACCTGCCCCGAGCATTCCCCCGAAGCCATGCGCTTCCTGGTCCCAGGAGGCGCAGTCCGGGGAAAAAATTCAAGCCCTCACGGATTTTTGCCGCGGGGGCTTTATTTTTTCCTCGCGGCGCGGGCTCTAAAGAGACGGTCAAGGAAAGTCCTTTGTCCCGCTCGCGCTTCTTTTGAGGCATGATTCTTTCTCTCTGACATCCATCCAGGCAATTTCCATGATCAGCGCCTTCGACATCTTCAAAATCGGCATCGGCCCGTCGAGTTCTCACACCGTCGGTCCGATGCGGGCGGGAAAAACTTTCTGCGAAGATCTTGTTCAAAAGGGTCTGCTCGGGCGCGCAACCCGCGTAAGCGCGGATGTTTACGGCTCTCTTTCCCTCACGGGACACGGCCACCATACTGATCAGGCCATTCTTCTCGGGCTCGAGGGATTTCTTCCCGACACGGTGCCCCTCGAAAGGATTCCCTCCATCATTGAAGGGATCGGCAGGACCGGAAAGCTTCTCCTCAATGGTCAAAGGGAAGTGGAATTTCCGAAGGATTCCGGCATGGTCTTTCATTCGGAGTTTCTTCCGCTCCATGAGAACGGAATGACGCTTCACGCCTGGGAGGGTGAGAAGCTTCTTTTTGAGCGCACCTACTATTCGATCGGCGGCGGCTTCATCGTGGATGAAGAGCACTTTCACGACCAGCCGAAGGAAGAGGTTCGCGTGCCGTACCCCTACAGCACGGCGTCCGAGCTCATTGCTCACTGCCGGGAGTCCGGACTTTCGATTTCAGGGCTGACGCTCGAAAACGAAAAGGCGCGCCGCCCGATGAAGGAAATCCTCGCGCATTTTGCCCATGTGCATGAGGTGATGCAGGAAGGCATTGAACGCGGCACCCGCACGGAAGGCGTCCTGCCGGGGCCGCTTCGCGTGCCGCGCCGGGCGCCGGCGCTACGCCGTCAGCTTCTCTCGATGGGCCGCACGAGCGTGGATCCTCTTGCCGTCATCGACTGGATCAACATGTTCGCGCTTGCCGTTTCCGAAGAGAATGCAGCGGGCGGACGCGTCGTCACGGCCCCCACGAACGGCGCCTGCGGCGTGATTCCCGCGGTGCTCGCCTACTGGGAAAAATTCATCGGCGACCCGTCTCCCGACGACCGCCTGCGCTTTTTCCTTGCGGCCTCCGTCGTGGGCGAGCTCTTCAAGATGAATGCCTCGATTTCCGGCGCGGAAGTGGGCTGCCAGGGCGAAGTGGGCGTAGCCTGCTCGATGGCGGCGGCGGGTCTTGCCGAAGTAATGGGCGGAAGCCCCGAGCAGGTCTGCACGGCCGCAGAGATCGGCATGGAGCATTCGCTCGGGCTCACATGCGATCCGGTGAACGGTCAGGTTCAGGTGCCCTGCATTGAAAGAAATGCGATTTTCGCGGTGAAGGCCGTCAATGCGGCCCGCATGGCGCTGAGGCGCACGTCTGCGCCGACCGTGAGTCTCGACAAGGTGATTGTCACCATGTACGAAACCGGCAAGGACATGAACGCCAAGTATCGTGAAACAAGCCAGGGCGGACTCGCCATACGCGTGCTCCACTGCGATTGATTGGAAGCGGACGGGCTGGAGGAACTTCTTTCTCCGCCCGTTTTCACTTTTCTGAAGCGCCGCAGCAGGATCTGCGGTCAGGACAAGATTCCTTTGGTTTCCCGGACGGCTTCCCTGGGAGACCGGATGAGTGAAGGCATTGAAATCGTCCGGGGAGCATTGAGGATGGAGGCGAGGGTCTCCTGGTTGAGCGTCCTGTAGAAGGCTTCCCTCGCTTCATCGAGGAGCCCGGAAAGCGCGCATCTGCCGCAGAACGGGCAGGGAGGATCATTGCAGTCGATGAGCGGGTCGCTTCCCTCGAGCGTGCGCACGACATCCCCGATGCGGTACTGATCGGCGGGAAGTGCGAGCTGCATGCCGCCGTTTCTGCCGCGGACCGTCGTCAGCCAGCCGAGGCGCACCATGTAGTTGGCGACCTTGGTCACGTGGTTCTGCGAACAGTTGAGGCGCGAAGCGAGCTCCGGGAGCGTCATGCGCTCATCGGGCCTGAGCCGGGCGACAACCATGAGGACGCGCAGTCCGAGATCGGTATAGAGCTTGAGATGCATGAGGGACCAGGAAGACGAAAGGCCTGTCGGAAAAGATCCGGCAGGCCTTTGATGTTAGCAGGGAGCCTTGCGAGCCCGCGTCTTAGCTTTCAGAACCCGTGCCGAAGACTTCCGAATGAATGCTGCCGGCCGGAACGCCCGCATTGAGGAAGGCTTCCTTCATGCTGGCCATGAAGGCGGTCGGGCCGCAGATGTAGACATCGGCGTCCTTGGGCGGATTGAGGGCGAGAACGTCCTTGGCGCCCGGGCGGCCGTGATGCTTTTCAAAGGCGCAGCCGCAGCAGCAGGGAACGTCGGCAGCATCAGCCGCCGTGAAGAAGACATGAGCCTTCTTGTTCTCGAGCTTCGCGAGCTCCTTCTTCACGGCTTCGCGCAGCGCAAAGCCTTCCTTAGTGCGCGTCGTGTGCATGAAAACAACGGGGCGCTTCGGCGTCTTCGAGGCGATCGACTGCAGCATGGCAAAGAGCGGCGTGATGCCGATGCCGGCGCTCACGAGAACGACAGGATTTTCGCCTTCCTTCAGGAAGAATTCACCGGCCGGAGCGGAGAGCTCAATGATGCTTCCTTCCTTCAGCGTCTGATGGAGGTGCGTGGACATGCGGCCCTGAGGAGCGCCGTCATGAGCGTCGATGCGCTTCACGGTGATGCGCAGGCCCTTGTCGCAGACGGGAGCGTGCGAAAGCGAATACTGACGCGGCTGATCAACGCCGAGTTCCGGGAGATACGCACGGACGGAAACGAACTGACCGGGCTTGAAGGCCGGCACGGTGCCGCCGTCGGCGGGACGAAGGTAGAAGCTCGCAACCTCGGGCGTTTCCTCAACGCGCTTTTCGACAACGAAGGGACGCCAGCCGGACCAGCCGCCTTGAGCAGTGCTCTGCTCCGTATAGATGCCGCTCTCGACCTGAATCAGAAGGTCGGCAAGCATGCCGTAGGCCGCGGCCCAGGCGTCGACGAGTTCATCGGTAGCGGCTTCACCGAGGACTTCGCGGATCGAGGCAAGAAGGTGCTTGCCGACGATCGGGTAGTGTTCAGCGCGGATGCCGACCGTGCAGTGCTTGGCGGCGATGTGCTTCACGGCGCCGATGAGAACGCCCGGGTTTTCAATGTTTTCCGCGTAGGCGAGTACTGCGCCGGCGAGCGCCTTCTGCTGGCGGCCGAGCGCCTGATGGGACTGGTTGAAGACATTCTTCAGTTCGGGGTTGCCGTTGAGCATGCGCTTATAGAAGTGAGAGGTCAGCGCAACGCCGTGCTCGCGAAGCACGGGAACGGTAGCTTTGATGAGCTCAATCTGGCGGGGAGTCAGCATGGTCAGGGATCTCCTGCAATAAAAAATCTTTAGGTTCGGGGAGTGCATGCGGTAATCCACGCGCTCTCAGGATGTTTCCGAAATCTTATATTTGAAATGCAAGATTTAGCAAGAGGACCCCGGCTGCGGATAAAAATTTTTAACACTTTGCCGGAGACTCTGAATCTTGCTCCGACGGAACAGTTCAGGAAACCAGAGGAAACGGCGGCGGGTTCTGAACTCACCTGAGGCTGGCGAGGGAAGACCGCTGATCGTCGGAAAGTCTGCCGTTGAAAGGATGAATCAGGACAGCATGAAAACCGTCTTATGAAATATTTAATAATTGATATCTATGTAAAATAAAAATATAATGCTAGTTTTGTCCACTGTCTAATGCAATAATTGTCTATAAGATAATGCTAAATTTGTCCAAGTTCTAATGCTAAGATTGTCTATGCTTTAATGCAGTTTTTGTCTCAATCCGGAGATTGACTATGATTCCTCGCTGGGCGGCGAACGAACTCTATGAAATTCTGAAAGTTCAACGCATTGCATCGGTTGTTGGACCGCGTCAATGCGGCAAAACGACCCTGGTGGAGAGTGCCGATATTCGCAATGCCGACTTTATCTCACTTGACAAAACGGAGGACCTTATGGCCGCCCGCCTGGATCCTCGATATCTTTTGACAAGAAAACCCGGCAGCTGCGTTGTTATTGATGAGATTCAGAAAGCTCCGGAGCTCATTGGTGAAATCAAGTATCTCGTCGATCACGATCCACGACCAGGGCAATTTGTTCTGACCGGATCGGCGGATTATCGAAAGCTTCCTCACGCGCGGGAATCCCTTGCGGGACGGGTTGATTTCCTGCGCCTTCGGACATTTACGGCGGCTGAGATTCTGGGGGCCCGCCCTTGCTTCCTTGAAAAGGCTCTTGCCGGAGATTTGAGATTTGATGTGGACCCATCCTCCTGCGGGAAGCCCCATATTCTCGATCTGGCTATCCGCGGCGGTTATCCCCGCGTAGCGCTTGAGACAGGTTTGCCGAACGAGGCGAGGGCCCGCTGGTTTGAAAGCTACATCGAGCAGCAGGTCATTCTTGACATGCGCGAACAATGGGCTGTGCGAAAGGAAAATGTCGTCCGGGAGCTTTTCCCATACCTTGCCGCATTCTCAAGCAAGCTGCATGTCTCCGCGACCATGTCCGAGAAGCTTGGTCAAAATTACAGAACGCTCGAAAAATACACCGATGCATTGAAAGCCATGTTTCTGGTGGATCAGGTGCGGGCATGGGCGAAAAAGGACTATGACCGTCCTGGCAAGGCGCCCAAGCTCTTCATGACGGATTCGGGACTCATGGCACACATTCTTCATGTTCGGGACAGTGCTCCGCTCCTGCTCGATACGTCGTATCAGGCATCAGATCTCGTCGGCAAACTCATTGAAACCTGGGCCTACAACCAATTTGCGGCGGAGGCGGACCTGCATCCTCTCTGGACGCTCGAACATCTGCGCACGAAAGGTCACGAAATTGATTTCCTTCTCACCAATGAACACGGTGCCGTCCTGGGGATTGAAATCAAGGCAAGCGAAAGCATCAATGTGAAGGATTTCCAGCATTTGTATTGGTTCGGAGAGCATTGTCAGACGGAAGGTACGTCCTTTCGTGGCATCGTGCTCTATGCCGGGGAAAAAGTACTGTCGTTCGGAAAAAACTGCTACGCCGTACCTTTTGCCGCTCTGTGGGCAAATGCCGGCCAGTAGTTCGAAAAACTTCCCGGCCGGTGCCTGCAGCCGCTCGATTGCAGACGGCGCAGGAGAAGTGCTTCTTGCTGAGGCCGCAAAACTCTCACCGGACGTTTATCCGCGCCGGACATCGCGGGGTGACCATGACGACATTAGCCTGCCTATTGAATCTTCGATTCGGATGCGTCCGCTGCTCCGGCGACGTTTGGGACTTCTTTGTCCGTGCGGGAGACGGCAGCTTCAGCGAGCCGAATGACCGGGCGCTTGAGCCAGGCGGTGAATAGTGCAAGGCCGATGGCAAGAAGGAGCGGCCCGAGGATGAGGCCGAGGAAGCCGAAGGCGAGGACGCCCCCGAAAACGCCAAGGAAGATGAGCGCAATGGGCATCGATGTTCCCCGGGAAATCAGGATCGGCTTGATGAAATTGTCGACGCTCGAAACTGCGAGCGTTCCCCAGAGGACAAGAAAGACGGCCATGCCGAGTTCGCCCTGAGTGTAGAGCCAGACGGCGGCCGGGCCCCAGATGAGCGGAGGTCCGATCGGGATGACGGAGAGGACGCAGACGGCAAAGGATAGGACGAGAAGGCCGGGCACGTCGGCAATCCAGAAGCCGATGCCGGCCACAAGGCCCTGCCCGATGGCAGTGCCGACGATGCCGAAGACGACCGAGCGCGTGGTGTTGACGAGAATCCCGGTAATTTCTCTCGCAATGCCGCCCGATACGCGTTCGACAAGTTCGGAAATCCGGTCGGCAAACCATGCGCCGTCGCGGTAGAAGAAAAAGACGATGAAGGTGACGAGCGCGAGCTGAACCAGGCCGTTGCCGACGTTGACGGCGGCATTGACGATCCAGCTTGAAAGCGGATCGAGGATGCGCTGAACGGTATGGCCGAAGGTCGCCGGGTCGATCGCAAGGGCGAGCTGCTCATGGAGCCACGCACCCGCATAGGGAATGTCGGCGACGGCCTGAAGGACCGGGGTCGGGTCCTTGAGCCAGGCGGCAGTCTTCGTCACCCAGGAAGGAATCTGCTGGGCGAGCGCGACGAGGAGAAACGACATCGGGATCAGAAAGCCGACCACGATGAGGATCACCATCAGGGTTGCGGCGGCGCCCGAGGACTGTCTGAGGGAGGCGCGCAGCCGCCTGAAGAGCGGCCACGTGACGACGGCGATGACGGCCGCAATCAGAATGGCCGTGAGAAAGGGCTGGAGCACCATGAAGCAGCCGATAGCCACCACGGCCATCAGCGCAATGCGAACGATCAGGTCGATGCGTTCGCCGAAGCCGATGCCTCGTCCGGAGGCAATCCTCGAGAGGCGCTTGCGGGCGCCCGTCAGGGGACTTGCTGCGGGCTTGTGCGTTTCTGTCGTCTGCTCTTTCATGTTGTCTCAGGTATCAGACTGCGGGTTAGCGCATTTCGGGGTGGCTGTCGGGCAGCGGCGCGCAGCCGTTGAGCTTAAGTGAAAGCGTCGCCTCGCGGATGGCTTCGATTGCGGCCATCCGCGTGAAGCTCTTTCTCCAGACGAGAAGCGCCTTGCGGGTGGGCGGCGGATTCTTGAAGGGGAGAATCTTGATGGCGTTCGAGAGTCCCGTGAGGTAGGGAATGGCCGAGGCGGGAAGCACCGTGATGCCGAGACCCTGAGCCACCATGTGGAAGATCGTCTGAAGGCTCGAGCCCTCGACCGTCTTCTGAACGTCAGTCGCGTTGAGGTTGAAGCGGGCGAGGTCCGGACAGACGCCGAGAATCTGATCGCGGAAGCAGTGGCCGGCGCCGAGAAGAAGCATCGTCTGGTCCTTCAGTTCATCCGTGCCGATGTAGCTGCGGTTGACCCAGGGGTGGTGGGAAGGCACGGCAACCACGAAGTTTTCCTCGTAGAGCTCTTCGGTCATGAAGCCCGTGTCGACGAGCGTGTCGGCGGTGATCGCAACGTCGATCTGGCCGTTTCTGAGCTTCTGGAGGAGCTCGGTCGTGAAGCCTTCCTCAAGAATCAGGGGCATCTGCGGCGTCGTTTCCGTCATGCGGCTGATGAGATCGGGAAGCAGATAGGGCCCGATCGTATAGATGACGCCCAAGCGCACGGGGCCCGAGAGCGGATCCTGGCCCTGGTGGGCGATTTCCGTGATCCGGTGAGCTTCTTCAATGACTTTGCGGGCCTGATCGATGATGAGGCTGCCCACGGGCGTGACGGCGATGTCGTTGGAGCGGCGCTCGAAAATCGAAACGCCGAGCTCCTCCTCGAGCTTCTTCACGGCAACGGAAAGCGAGGGCTGGCTCACAAAGCAGCTTTCTGCTGCCCGGCCGAAGTGCCGTTCCCGGGCAACTGCAATGACGTACTTAAGTTCAGTAAGAGTCATGACGGGGTAATGAACAAGTGATGATGAAAAATCGGTTGGGGATAAGAAGCATTGGGTGTGATCAGGCCGTGAGGAGTTCCGCCTTTCCCTGGAACCAGCGCGAAGCGTGCTTGATTGCAAGATCGTGGTGCTCAAGGAGCATCCGGTCGGCCGCATCGCGCGCTTTTTCAACCAGGGCGGCATCCTTTTCGAGATCGCAGAACCGAAGCATCGGCATGCCTGACTGCTGCTCGCCCAAAAATTCGCCGGGCCCGCGCAGCTGCAGGTCGCGGCGGGCAATTTCAAAGCCGTCGGTCGTTTCGCGGATGATTTTGAGGCGCTCCCGTCCGATGTCGGAAAGACGCACGTCAAAGAGAAGCACGCAGGCGCTTCTGCCGCCGCCGCGTCCGACGCGGCCCCGGAGCTGATGAAGCTGAGCGAGGCCGAAGCGTTCGGCATGCTCGATCACCATCAGGGTGGCGTTGGGGACGTCGACCCCCACTTCGATCACCGTGGTTGAAACAAGCACCTGAATCCGGCCTGCGGAAAAGTCGTTCATGACGGCTTCCTTTTCAGCGGCTGGCATGCCGCCGTGAAGGAGGCCGATAGTGAGGTCCGGGAGCATCGCGCGCAGCTCCTCGGCGCATCTCACCGCGGGCGTGAGGTCGAGTGCTTCCGACTCATCAATGAGGGGGCACACCCAATAGACCTGATGGCCTTCGCCGACCGTGTGGCGGAGGACGCCGACGACGGCGTCCTTCCTGTCCATGCGGACAAGCTTCGTTTCGACCGGAGTGCGACCGGGCGGCAGTTCGTCGATGATCGACACGTCAATGTCGGCGAGGTAGCTCATGGCAAGCGTGCGCGGGATGGGCGTGGCGGAGAGCATGAGGAGATGGGGCTTCAGGCCGTTATCCATGGCGCGGGCGAGTTCAAGCCGCTGCGCGACGCCGAAGCGGTGCTGTTCGTCCACAATCGCGAGTCCGAGATCGTGAAAGGAGACGCCTTCCTGAATAAGCGCATGCGTGCCGACGGCAAGCTTTGCCTCTCCCGAACGAATGCTCGCAAGAGACGCCTCGCGTTCGGCAGCCTTTTGCCTCCCGGTGAGCCAGGCGGTGCGAATGCCGAGGGGTTCAAGCCAGGAGACGATTTTCTGAAAATGCTGTTCGGCAAGAATCTCTGTCGGCGCCATGAGCGCCGCCTGCTTGCCGGCTTCAATGGCCCGAAGGGCGGCGAGCGCCGCGACCACTGTTTTGCCGCTACCCACGTCGCCCTGAACAAGGCGGTGCATCGGATGAGGTTCGGCAAGATCCCTTTCGATTTCGCCCCAGACCTTCCTTTGCGCCTGGGTGAGTCTGAAGGGAAGTCCTTTTATGAAAGGCTCAATGAGTCCGCCCGACTGCGGCGCCTGAAGACTCTCGGCCTTGTCCTTCCTTGCGAGCGCGCGCATTTCGCGAAGCGTGATCTGCTGCGCAATGAGTTCGTCGAACTTGAGACGCTGCCAGTGCGGATCCGTGCGGTTGATGAGCGCTTCAGAGTCGGCGTCGGGCGGCGGATTATGGAGGTATTCGAGCGAGGCTCTGAGGCCGGGGAGGTGAAGCTCATCCGTGAGAGCGGCGGGGATGGGATCCTCCATCCCCTGCATGTCGAGAAGCGCTCTGGCGATGCGCTTTCTCAGCCACTTCTGCTGAATGCCTTCGCCCAGGGGGTAGACGGGGGTGAGCGCTTTCGGAAGCGTGACGCCGCTCGCAACGGGCTGGCGGATCTTGGGATGAATCATCTCAAGGCCGCCCCCGAAGGCAGGGCGCGGTTCGCCGTAGACGCGCACGACTGCACCGGGGCGCAGGGCGGCCTGCGTCCCGGGGAAGTAGTGAATGAAGCGGAGCGCAAGTACGCCCGTTTCATCCCTGAGGAGTGCAATCAGCTGCTGTCCCCAGGGCGTTGCGGTCATCTGGGAGCGAATGATCTCGCCCTGCACCTGTGCGGGTTCGCCGGGGATAAGCATTCCGACGGGATCAATCTTCGTTTCGTCCTCATAGCGCAGAGGCAGATGAAGAATGAAGTCCCAGTCGGTAACGAGTCCGAGCTTTTTGAGCCGTTCGTTCAAAGGCGCGAGCTTTCCCGAACGGATGACGCCGGAAGCTTTCTGGGGAGTGCGCTGAGCCTGATTCATCGTCCGAAAACCCGGGGGTCAGGGGGCAAGATCAACGATTGCCTCGACCTCAACGAGGGCGCCCTTCGGGAGCGCCGCGACAGCAAGGCACGAACGGGCCGGATAGGGCGCTTCGAAGAATTCGCCCATGACGCGGTTGACGACGGCGAAGTCGTCGATCGAGGCGAGGAAGATGGTGAGCTTCATGACCTGTGCGGTCGAACGTCCGGCTTCGGCAATGACGGCTTCCAGATTGCGGAAGGCCTGACGGGCCTGCGCCTCAACGCCGTGCTCGAGTTCTCCCGTATCCGGGCGAATGCCGATCTGACCGGAACAGTAGAGCGTTGCGTCGGTAGCGGTCGCCTGGCTGTAAAAGCCGAGTGCAGCGGGAGCTTCCTGAGTGGAAATAATGCGTTTGGCCATGATTGACACCTCCGGAATCATAGAAAGATGGCTTCAAAAGATTCTATCGATTTCTATCGGGCAATAGTGTTGCGATCTATCAAAGTGATACCTGAAATTGAGACAAAACGATTCGGGCTGAGGTGATGTCATTTCATAAGCATTAATACTTATGAAATGACATTTAAATTCGAACAACCTGTTAAGCAAACTCACAATTTATGAAATCAGGGTTTGATCGTACTTTCTAATAGGTATCAAGAAAAATGCTTAATACGTAAACTGATTTTTGAACTGAGAATTTGTAGTCTTTTGAAATTCAGATAAATTTTATTGTGAAAATGGAAATGTACAGATACTCCGAAAGCCCTAACTCAAGTCAAATTTCAAGATGTAATCAAGGGTTACTGCTGATATAGTAGTAGGGAGGGTGACAGTTAAACTCCCTGCGTTTTCTACTTAGTTCTTTTGAGCCCGCCACTGTAGGGTTCCGGAGCACGTGGAACGCGATTTTTCGCTCGGGCTTTGGCCTCGGCGAAGGAAAGCGGAACTACGTATTCCTGCTCAGCCGGCCGCCAGCCGGGAGGTCGGAACAGCGCTTCGGAAGCCTTGAATGCAGAAACAATCAGCTCATCGATATAAGCAGAAACCGCAGAAGAGTGAAGTTGCTCTACGTCTTAGTTTGACTGCGTCGCTACAAGGAGAACAGCAACGCAGGTGAATTCGGACGGCAAGCGCGTTCGGGGACGGCTGCTCAGGCAGAGGTCCCCATCGGGCTTTCCGGGTTGAGGAAAAGATTCCCAGGGCAGGGAGTCTTGTCCTTCGTGCGGTCCGCCTTGGGTGAGAGTCCCAGAAAGAGGACCCGCAGGAAGAAGCGCAAAAGACCCGCGCCGGAACATTCCCCGTTCCGGAGGCGGAAGCTCCTCAGGAGGGAGCATGTGCGGATGAAGTCTGCGACTAATGGGAATCGGCCGAAAGGTCGCAACAGCCCGCGGAGCCTGAATCAGGCAATGCGGACTATTTGCAAAGACTGGACGGACGCATAGTCAGGAGCTGTGCGCCGATCCTCCCGCCCAAGGGCGGGATTTCCGAGGAAAAAACTCATGAAAATCATTTACACCGACGTGCTGGTTATCGGCGGTGGCCTTGCCGGACTCCGCATGGCCGTTGCTGCCAAGCGCCGCGGCCACGACTCGATCGTCCTTTCTCTCGTTCCGCCGAAGCGCAGCCACTCGAAGGCTGCTCAGGGCGGCATGCAGGCCTCTCTCGGCAACGTGATCAAGGGCGTGGGCGACAACGAGGACGTTCACTTCGGCGACACCGTCCGCGGCTCCGACTGGGGTGCGGACCAGGAAGTCGTCCGCATGTTCGTGAACACCTCGCCCAAGGCCGTGCGTGAGCTCGCCGCCTGGGGCTGCCCCTGGTCGCGAATCACCGCCGGTGACCGTCAGGTGATCATCAACGGCGAGAAGGTGACGATTACGGAACGCAAGGAAGCGCAGGGCATGATGAACCAGCGCGACTTCGGCGGCACCAAGAAGTGGCGTACCTGCTACGTGTCCGACTGCACGGGCCACGCCATGCTCAATACCGTTTCCGACCGCATCATCGCCGAAAAGGTTCCGGTGATCGAACGCGTTGAAGCGCTCTCGCTCATTTCCGACGGCAAGCGCTGCTACGGCGCGATCGTCCGCGACCTCATCACGGGCGAACTCATGGCTTACGTCGCCAAGGCGACCGCCATCGCCACTGGCGGTGCCGGCCGCATCTACCGCGTCACGACGAACGCCGTGATCTGCGACGGCACGGGCTACGACCTCGCCCTCAAGACGGGCGTCGCCACCCTCTCCAACATGGAAGCCATTCAGTTCCACCCGACCGGCATCTTCCCGGCCGGCATTCTGGTGACGGAAGGCTGCCGCGGTGACGGCGGTCTGCTGCGCGACGTCGACGGCTACCGCTTCATGCCGGACGTTGAACCGGAAAAGAAGGAACTCGCCTCCCGCGACGTGGTTTCGCGCCGCATGGAAGAACGCATTGCCATGGGCAAGGGCGTCAAGACCAAGTACGGTGAACACCTCTGGCTCGACATCACGCTCCTCGGCGAACACCACATCAAGCACAAGCTCCGTGAAGTCTACGAAATCTGCCACTACTTCCTCGGTGTTGACCCGACGAAGGAATGGGTTCCGGTCCGTCCGGCGCAGCACTACACGATGGGCGGCGTGCGCACGAAGCCGAGCGGCGAATCCGAGACCCTGAAGGGCCTCTTCGCGGCCGGCGAAGCCGCCTGCTGGGATATGCACGGCTTCAACCGCCTCGGCGGCAACTCCGTTGCTGAAACCGTCGTTGCCGGCATGATCGTCGGCGAATACATCGCCGACTTCTGCGACAAGGCCGAAAACGGCATCGACATCCCGACGTCCCTCATTTACGATGCTCTCGCCAAGGAACAGGCCGAACTGAACGGCTACCTGAAGAACACCGGCAATGAAGACGCTGTGGCGCTGCGCACCCGCATGCAGGAAATCATGACGACCAAGATCGGCATTTTCCGCAAGGGCAAGGACATGCAGGAAGCCGTCACGGAACTCGAGGAGCTTTACAAGCGCTCCTTCAACATCCCCGTGAAGGACGTTACCGGCAACAACCCCGAACTCGTCTACGCGTACCGCACCCGCTCGATGCTTCGCGTTGCGCTTACGGTTGCTCTCGGCGCTTACAGCCGTCAGGAATCGCGCGGCGCTCACTACCGCGAAGACTACTCGGTCCGCGACGACGTCAAGTGGCTCAAGCGTACGATCGCCACGTGGAAGGAAGGCGATACGCTGCCGACCCTCTCCTACAAGGATCTTGACATCAGCAAGATGGAGCTTCCCCCGGGATTCCGCGGCTACGGCGTCAAGAACTACATCGAAAATCCCGAATCCGCCAAGCGCCAGGCCGAAGTCGACGCCATCCGTCAGAAGATGGAAGCCGAAGGCAAGGATCGCTGGGCCATCCAGGATGCGATCATGCCGTACCAGCATCTGCTGCCGAAGCGCCTCCAGGGCCGCAACGAGCGCATCGATGAACCGCTGAAAGACTAATTTGGGAGCTTTGATAGAAAATGACCCAGGAAAAGACCCAGACGGCGGCTCCGGCCGCCAAGGCCGCGGATGCTCCCGCTAAGAAGCATCGTCTTCTGAAGATCAGCATCCTGCGCTACAACCCGCAGGATCCGGACAGCGTTCCGCACATGCAGACGTACGAGCTCCAGGAATCGGACTCGATGACGCTCTTCATTGCCCTGAATGATCTCCGCGACGAACAGGATCCCACGCTGCAGTTCGACTTCGTCTGCCGCGCCGGCATCTGCGGTTCGTGCGCGATGCTCATCAACGGCAAGCCGGGCCTCGCCTGCCGCACCCTGACGAAGGATCTGCCCGACGAGTTCACGCTCGCCCCGCTGCCTGCCTTCGAACTTATCGGCGACCTTTCGGTCAACACCGGCAAGTGGATGCGCAACATGTCCGAACGCATGGAAACGTGGGTTCACGCGAAGATCGACGAAGTCGACCTCCGCAAGCAGGAAGAGCCGATGGACCCGCAGCTCGCCGAGGACATTTACGTTCTCGACCGCTGCGTCGAATGCGGCTGCTGCATCGCCGGCTGCGGCACCGTCCGCATCCGCCCGGATTTCGTGGGCGCCGTGGGCATCAACAAGATCGCCCGCTTCCGCCTTGATCCGCGCGACGAGCGCAACGACGCCGACTACTACGAAGTCGTCGGCGACGAATCCGGCGTTTTCGGCTGCATGTCGCTGCTCGCCTGCCACGACTTCTGCCCGAAGGATCTTCCGCTCAAGACCCAGATCGCCTTCATCCGCCGCAAGATGGCCGAACAGGGCATGGGCAACTACGACAAGGTCCTGCCGACGCAGAACGGCAAGAAGGCTATTCCGATCAAGCCCATTAAGTAAGCTTGACCGCAGAGCCTGACTCTGTCTGAAAGAGGCTGGTATCCATTTTGGGTATCAGCCTTTTTTTATTGCTTCGATATTTTGAGAGAAAAGTAAATTTCAAAGTTATACCTTAATTAAGATCAGTCTTTTTTATGCTTCGGAGATAAGGGCGCACCAAACCGGTGCGGCGTTTTCTCTTAAACAAGCCATCCGTTCTTACAAGTAAGGGTTCTTCCGATATTCAAAAGGAAAATGAGGTATTCACATTGAGCGAGATAAGCAGTAATATTTACTCAACGCAAGAAAGACTCTTTAAATATACGTATCTACACGTATTAAAGAGTAGTTCAAGCGAACTGCTTCACTCAGACAGCAGCGGACCACAGCTGATCCTCGGATAACTGGCTGCTGGGAGTGATTCAACTGCAAATGCGGTTTTTAAAGAGCAAATTCCGCCCTTATTAAATAAACCGCATCGGACATATTTGAGGAGCAATAAATGTCCCGTATTGAAAGCGATTTCCTTGGTTCTCTCGAGATCCCTGATGAGGATTACTATGGCGTGCAGACGATGCGCGGCAAGCAGAACTTCCACATCACCGAAATGCCGATGAGCCAGGAACCGTTCTTCGCTCAGGCCTTCGGTTATGTCAAGAAGGCTGCCGCCATGGCGAACAAGGAACTCGGCACGATCCCGGCCGACGTTGCTGACGCCCTGATCTGGGCCTGCGACCAGCTCATCGCCGGCAAGTACAACGATCAGTTCGTTACCGACTGGCTCCAGGGTGGTGCCGGCACGTCCACGAACATGAACTGCAACGAGGTTATCTCCAACCTCGCCTGCGAACACCTCGGCCTCGCCAAGGGCGACAAGAAGGTTTCCCCGAACGACCACGCCAACTTCGGCCAGTCGACGAACGACACCTATCCGACCGCTCTGCACCTCTCGCTGCTCCTTCGCTCGAACGTCCTCCTCAAGGCCGTTGAAGAGCTCGTCGGCAGCTTCTACGCTCAGGCTGAAAAGAACAAGAACGTTCTGAAGATGGGCCGCACCCACCTGCAGGACGCCGTCCCGATGTCCTTCGGCCAGGAATTCCATGGCTGGGGCACGACGATTGCTGACGAAATCAAGGTTATCAAGGAAGCCCAGGCTCACCTGAAGGTCGTCAACCTCGGCGCCACCGCCATCGGCACGACCGTTACGGCTCACCCGGACTATCCGGCCCTCGCCGTCAAGCACCTCGCTGAGATCACCGGCATCGACTTCGTCAACAGCGACGACCTGATCGCCGCCACGTCCGACTGCGGCGCCTACGTTGGTCTCTCCTCCGCCTGCAAGAGCCTCGCCGTCAAGCTCACGAAGGTCTGCAACGACCTCCGTCTCCTTGCTTCCGGCCCGCGCACCGGCCTTTCCGAACTCGTCCTGCCGCAGCTCCAGCCGGGCAGCTCGATCATGCCGGGCAAGGTCAATCCGGTTATCCCGGAAGTGACGAACCAGGCTTCGTTCCTCGCCATCGGTCTCGACACGTCCGTCATGCTCGCCGCTTCCGCCGGCCAGCTCGAACTGAACGTGATGGAACCGGTCATCTCCTTCGCGCTCTACATGCAGATGAAGGTCCTCACGAACGCCTGCATCGCGCTGCGTGAGAAGTGCGTCGACGGCATCGTCGTCAACGCCAAGCACTGCGAAGACCTCGTCATGGGCTCCCTCGGCATCGTTACGGTTCTGAAGCCGCACTTCGGCTACAAGCCCTGCGCCGCCGTTGCCCGCGAAGGCTTCCTCACCGGCAAGTCGCTGCACCAGCTCGTCGTCGAAGAAAAGAAGATGCTGACCCAGGAAGAGTGGGACAAGGTCTTCACGTACGACAACCTCATCAACCCGAAGTTCGAACAGTAATTCGAACTCGCCACGCTCTGACCCGGACAAATTAAATAAATAGATCCGGGAAGAGCAGACCGACAGAGCCTCTCAAAAAAGAGAGGCTCTGCGATCAACCACCAAAGCGGGGTCGTCTGATTTCCCGAACTGCAGCTGCTGATCAAACACCTGGGGCATGAAAAGAAATTTTCATGCCGCAGGCGTCCGGAGAAGCCGCATGCAGGATCAGTTACCAGAGCGAGCACCGCCCTCGCCTGATTGGCTTTAGAGCATTCCCATACTGGGCAAAAGCAAATCGGGAGGAGGAGATCTCAACATGCCTGGAGGCATTATGGATTTCATGCTTATTCTTCAGATCGTTGTCCTGCTCGGCGCGATCTTCCTCGGTGTCCGTCTCGGCGGCATCGGTATTGGCTACGCCGGCGGTCTCGGCGTGCTCGTCCTCGGTCTTCTTCTCGGCATGAAGCCGGGCAATATTCCCTGGGACGTGATCCTCATCATCGCCTCGGTGATCGCTGCCATTTCCTGCATGCAGCTCGCCGGCGGCCTTGACTACCTCGTTCAGATTGCTGAACGCATCCTTCGTTCGAACCCGAAGCAGATTAACTATCTCGCTCCTGTCGTGACCTACGTCCTGACGATTTTCGCCGGTACGGGCCACACCGCCTTCTCGATGATCCCGGTTATCGTTGAAGTCGCCAAGGAACAGAAGATTCGTCCCTGCTGCCCGCTTTCGATCGCCGTCGTTGCCTCCCAGATCGCCATTACGGCTTCCCCGGTTTCCGCCGCCGTGATCTACATGTCCGGCGTTCTTGAACCGTTCGGCTGGTCCTATCCGGCTCTGCTCGGCATTTGGCTCCTGACGACCTTCGTCGGCTGCATGCTCACCGCCTTCGTGATGACGAAGATCCAGAACATGGATCTCGAGTCCGATCCGGTCTACAAGGAACGTCTCGCCAAGGGTCTCGTGAAGGCCTCGTCCGGCGTTGCCCAGATGGAGCTCAAGCCCTATGCCAAGCGCTCCGTGCTGATCTTCCTCCTCGGCGTTATCTGCGTTGTTCTTTACGCTTCCGCGATTTCGCCTGCTGTCGGCCTCATCAAGAACGTTATCGTTCCGCGTGACGCCGCCATCATGAGCCTCATGCTGACGGTCGCCACCCTGACGACGATCCTCTGCAAGGTTGAGCTCGGCAATGTCGCTTCGACCTCCGTCTTCAAGTCCGGTATGGTTGCCTGCGTCTGCGTGCTCGGCGTTGCCTGGCTCGGCGACACGTTCGTGTCCGGCCATGTGAACGAGATCAAGTCGTTCGCTGCTGACGCTGTGGTTGCCTACCCGGCTCTCCTCGCCGTCGTGTTCTTCTTCGCCGCCATGCTCCTTTACTCGCAGGCTGCTACCGCGAAGGCCATCACCCCGGCCATCGTCGCTGCCCTCGGCATCAGCGCCGCCAATCCTGGCGACTCCTACATGCTCGTGGCCTCGTTCGCTGCTGTGTCCGCCCTCTTCGTGCTCCCGACCTACCCGACCCTCCTCGGCGCGGTCCAGATGGACGACACCGGCACGACCCGCATCGGCAAGTACGTGTTCAACCACGCCTTCTTCATCCCGGGCCTTCTCGCCATCGTCTTCTCGGTGTGCCTCGGCTTCGTCGCCTGCATGGTCTTCTAATACCTGACTCGCGAGGGGAGGCATCCTCAGCGGTGCTTCCCTGATGAAGTAAAAAATGCAAGGGACTGTCTTCGGATAGTCCCTTTTTTTGCGCCCCGGGCAGGCGCTCTTTCTGACCTCTGATGTTTCAACGCAAAGGACTTGACATATTTTTTGAAATCAGTAAAATCTCTCTTCTCAATGCGGGAGTAGCTCAGTTGGTAGAGCGCAACCTTGCCAAGGTTGAGGTCGCGAGT
>NZ_CALDXB010000087.1 GCF_937923675.1 uncultured Sutterella sp.
CCTGAACTTCCCAGCCTGACTGCACTCAAAATGGGAATTTCCTGAATTTCTCCTCTGCAGCCATTTAATTTTTCTTAAAAACTTTTGAAATTTTTATTGATTTAACAATGAAATTCTGCTAAAATTGAGTGTAACCACTACACTCAATTTTAGCTTCGGCATGTACCTCCCAAACCTCGTCAATGTTCCGGCAGTCACCGGCAAAATCGTGCGTAAAAAGAAGGGCGCAAGCATCTACGTGCTCTTCGAAACGGATCGCGTCTACGATCCCAAGCGCAAATTCAATGTGCCGAAGCGCGTCATCATCGGGAAGCTTGTTTCCGATGCGGATGATGCCTTGATGCAGCCGAATGAAAATTTTCTCAAGCATTTTCCAGACGCTGATCTTCAGCCCGATGAGCCGCCCTCGCGACGCAGCAATACGCTGCACGCCGGGACGTTCCTTGCCTTTGCCTCCATCGTCAGGGAGTACAAGCTCGATGAACTCCTCGAGCAGTCTTTCGGCGCTAAGGCAGGATTTGTCCTTGATCTGGCTCTCTATCTGATCGTCGCAGAGGACAACGCCGGGCAGTACTACCCGGACTACGCCAGGTGCCATCCGCTTTTTACGCAAGGCATGTCCATTTACAGCGACAGCACGGTCTCGCGCTTCCTTTCCAGCATCGAACGCGATCAGATCACAGGCTTCCTTGATGATTGGAACGCCCGGCAGGATCATCGTCAGCGCATCTACATCTCCTACGACTCCACAAACAAGAACTCGCAGGCGGGAGATCTGGATCTCGTTGAGTTCGGGCACGCCAAGGTGGATCAGGGGCTGCCGATCATCAATATTTCCGTCGCTTACGACAAAACCAATCAGGTGCCGCTTTTCTACGAGGCCTATCCCGGCTCGATCCCCGATGTCAGTCAGCTTCAGTACCTGATTGAGAAGCTCGCCGCGTACGGCTACCGTGCCGTCGGCATTGTTGTCGACCGCGGCTACTTCAGCCGCCGCAACATTCTTCTGATGGACGAAAAAGGCATTCAGTTCCTGCTGATGGTCAAGGGCTGCAAAGCTCTCGTGTCGTCGCTGATCACGGAGCACCGCGGCTCATTCGAAACGGATCGCGCCCGCCGGGTGCCGGGCACTAATGTGTACGGCATCACCATCAAGCGTCCGCTTTTTGACGGCGACGCCAGGGAGCGCTACTTCCACCTGTTTCACAATCCGTCGAAGATGGCGGCGGAACGACTTCAGCTTGACGGACTTATTGATCAGATGGGAGTCGAACTCAAAAAGCTCGAAGGGAAGGAGTGCGAGATTGCCGAGCCTTATTCGCGCTACTTCGACTTCCACTATGACAAGCAGAAGAAGCTTGTATTTGCTGAAGAAAAGACGGAAGTCATCCGGCGCGAGCATGAGCTCTGCGGCTACTTCTGCATCGTGAGCTCAGCGAAGATGACGGCGCAGGAGGCGTACCTTCTTTACCGTGGCCGCGACGCTTCGGAGAAACTCTTCTGCGCCGACAAAACCTTCCTCGGCTCCCGCTCTCAGCGCGTGCACTCCAACGAAGCTCTCCAGGCGAAGATTTTCATTGAGTTCGTGGCGCTCATCATGCGCAACCGGTTTTACAACCTGCTCAAGGAGCAGATGTTGCGCCTGAAAACCACCCGCAACACCATGACTGTGCCCGGAGCCATCCGTGAGCTCGAAAAAGTAGAAATGACAAGGAGAAGCGGCTCCAGCTATCTCGTGGACTACGCCCTGACCAAGAACCAGAAGATGATTTTCCAGTCATTCGGCATGGACGCTGATTCGGTTGCAGCAGGAGCGAGAGACATAGCCGCGAAGCTGGCGCAGGCAAAGGACGAGAAGGTCCTGGATGAAGAAGCCGAGGTAGATGAGGATTATGACGAGACGGAAATCACTTGCTTCGATTAATGCGAAGATTGATGAGATTGAGAAGAAGATCTCGGCAACGAAGAAGCGTTATGAGAAGCTGTGTAAGGATCACCAGCAGCTTCAGCATGAACGGGAGCTGGTAATGAGCCGGGAGATTCTCAAGGCCATGAAGAAGAGCGGCAAGAGTTACCGCGAGATCATGACGTTTCTGCAGGCATCTTAGGAGCGAGTGTAACTTTTGATGGGAAGTTCAGG
>NZ_CALDXB010000088.1 GCF_937923675.1 uncultured Sutterella sp.
AGGTACTCGTGTGCGGGAAGGAAGTTCGACAAGTAGCGCTCGGCGATCAAGCGATAGATTTTTCGTTCGTCGTCGCTGAACTTGGAGCCGTCTGCAGCTTGCTGCGTCGGGATGATGCCGTGGTGCGCCGTGATCTTTTTGTCGTTCCACGTCGGCGACTGGATCGAGCAGTCACATTTCGCGACGAGGCCCGCCAGGGGCGGCATGGTTTTGGCGATTGCGGCGAGCACGTTCTTGGCGTCGGCGTATTGAGACTCGGGAAGGAACGAGCAATCCGTGCGTGGGTAGCTCGTCGCCTTGTGCGTTTCGTAAAGGGATTGGCACAGATTGAGCGTCTTCTCCGCGGAAAAGCCAAATTGGTTCGAGGCGCCCAGTTGAATGTCGGCAAGTGAGAAAGCCTTCGGTTGCGCAATCTTCTTGGGCGTGCGCGAGCACCTGACGACGGTGGCTTGGCCGACGGCCTTCAGTCGCTGCTGCAACGCGGCCGCGATGCAGCGATCGACCAAGCGCTTTTGTTCGTCGATTCCCGCTTGCGACTCCTCAGGTTCCCAGACGGCGGTAAAGGGTTTACCGCCGCCAAGGCGGGCCTTGATGACGAAATAAGGCACCGGCTTGAAGTCACGAATCGCTACATCACGTTTCGCGACCAGGGCGAGCGTCGGCGTCTGCACGCGACCGACGGCGAAGAGCTCCTTCTTGCCTTGCGCCTGCTGCGCCAGCGTGTAGGCGCGAGACAGATTCATGCCGAGCAGCCAGTCGGCCCTTGAACGCCCTAGCGCAGCCAATCTCATGCCGTCGAACGTCTCGTTGTCTCGAAGGTTGGTGAGTCCTTTGCGTATCGACGCACTGTCCTGTGCGGAAACCCAGAAGCGTTGCACGCGGCCGGTGTAGCGGAAGTGTTCCAGAACTTCATCGACGAGGAGCTGCCCCTCGCGGTCAGGGTCCCCGGCGTGTACGACGAGAGAGGCCTTCTTGAGCAATTTCCCGATCGTTGCAAGCTGCTTCTTAACGCCTTTATCGTTCTTGGGCAAGAGCTTCCAGTTCTTGGGATAAATCGGAAGATCTTCAAAACGCCAGACTTTGGATCCTTTTTTCGTACGCGGGACGTCGTCCGGCAAATACGCGTCCGGTTCCGCCTGCTCGAGTAGATGTCCGAAGCACCAAGTGACGACTGAACCGTCCTTGCACGTAATGAAGCCGTCGCCGCGCGTGACGCAGCCAAGCTCGGCAACGATGGCTTTCGCGACGGACGGTTTTTCTGCAATGAAGAGTCGCATTGAGGTCTCCCCGATCAGCGTTCAAGCGTTCGCGGCCTTTGAGGTTCGGCTGCAGTGTTTTTGAGGTCCACCTCCGCTGCTTTTCCCGGCGATGGTTGAATCGCCCAATTTGCTTGGAAGGCCGGTGACTTCTCGAGTGCAGTGGCACGAACTTTTGCGAGGCTTGCTGCGGTTTCTCCCTCTGCGAGACGTACGCGCATTTCGATTCGGCGGGCAATGTCAGGGGACACTTTCGCAGCTGCAGCCATGCTCTCCGCTGGGTCCTTGCTGAAAAAGAAACCGGGATGTCCTCGGTCGATGCCGACCATCCAGTCTTTCGAAGCGGGGCTCACTCGTTCACGAAGGGCGCTTGCCTCGGCCTTTTCTGGGGAAGTGCCGTCCTTAAGAACGGCCTCTTTTTTCTCCATCTCGAAGCGTGCCAGTGCTTTCGGATTGTCGCGGATGATGTAAAGACCTTGTCGCATGACCTGCTCGTGAGACCAACGGTGAACCATGCGTGTTTTGAAGTCGACGGCGTAGTAGGTGTTGTTTCGTTCGTAGCGCTCCTTGTCTTCCTGACATATTGCGGCAACGGCCATTTGCTTGAACTCGTCGCGGTCGCTTTGCGGAAGTCTTTCGAGCTTTTCGCGTAACGGTTCCTGCAAGTAGTTCGCTTCGAGCGACCCTCGAAGGCGTCGTTTTTCCGCAAGGATGGCCCAGTGTTTCCCGCAATGCAGGCGAATGGTGGACATTTCACCCAGGAACTTCGGTTGAATGGACTCTACCTGTAGAGTCTGCAGGGAGAATCCACGGCTGGCTTTCGCGGCCTCTTTGAAAACCAAGTTTCCGAAGTCGTCGGATTTCAGCTTGGCGACCTGAACGGCTAAGGCAGGACGATCGGTGACGAAGAGCCCTTGGTGGTCGGCGTAGACGCCATGGAGGAACGACCAGGCATCGGCGGGGTCGAGCACCATCCCCACCAGGTTCCGTTCCCGCTCCTGAGTCATCTTGCCCCGTTGCAGAGCAATACCCCAGGCGGACTCGAATTCAGCTTTTGCGCGCGGATTCTTTTCCAGAATGTCGCGGGCTTTCTGCATGTACTCCGCGTGCGTGAGTCGCTGCACCCCGTTTCGCTCGAAGTCGAGGACATAAAACTTCTTGCCGGAAGAGGACGGTTCAAGCGTTTCAATCGATTTCGGGAAGGCCGCTTTGGTGCGTTCAGATTCGAGTGTTTTCCAATAGCGCTCCGCGCACAGACGCTGCGGCGTCAAAGACTCAGCAATTTCGGGGTCCTGCAGCTGCCGGTGAACGTCGTCAACGGTGATGCCGCTATCGACGCGAGCCACGAGCGCTGTTGCTTTTTGAGCGAGGTCCGGGGAATAGAAGGACGCGGCCGCAACGGCCCGCAACGGATTGTCGGTGTAGAAGAGCCCTGCGTGGTTTACCGGGCATTTCTCCAAATTCGACCACGGCAAGGTCGGATCGAGCAAACAGCGCAACACCTGCCTTTCTTTTCGATTTGGGTCACTATTGCGTACGATTTTGCCGGCCTTGGTCTCCGTGACAAAAGCCTCTTCAAACTCTTGTTTCGCGCCCGGATTTTCTTGCAGGATGGCCCCGGCTTTCGCCATCAATTCACGGTGCGTGACAACGGACGCATCATTTGCCTCAAAGTCGATCAGGTAGAAGCGCTTCTCGGCCTTGACGGCCGCCAGCGCTTCGCGAGCGACGAGTTTTTGCTCTTCAGGAGCCGCGGCAGGGAACTTCTCCGCGGCCGTTTCGAGAGGCGTCTTCTCCTTGGCGGTGATTTTCTCCAAAGCCTTCCAATAGTTGTGAGAGTTCAGGCCGAAAGCGAGAGCGGTCGTCGAGTTCCGTGCTTCTTCTTGCGCCCAATCCGCTCGGGCTTTGTCAGCAACGTCATTGCCATCGATACGCTGCAGGAATCGAAAGGCTTTGTCTTCCAACCCCGGCTGCAGCTTGGCAAGGCCGATGAAGTGATGCGGATCACTTGTGGCAACGGCACCTCTGTGCAGCGTGATAGGCAGAAGGATTTGCGACCGTGGGTCCGTAGGGTTGAGCAGCGCATTGCAGGCGTTTCTCTCCAAGTGCTCCGGAGAGAGCGTGTTTCCCTGAACGAGGACGAGAAACGATTCAAATTTCGCCAGGGCTTTCGGCTTGTCGTTCAGCACTTTGCGCACGCCGGCAACCCATTCGGGGTGCGTGAGTCGCAGGACGGCGTTCTTCTCGTAGTCGACAACGTAGTAGCGTTCTTGTTCAAGATTTTTGACAAAGTCGGTGATCTTCTGCGCGTCGGCCGATGCACGAATGATTTCGGCAGGATCTTCCTTGAGGATCTTGATCCATGAGGCAACGTACGCTGCATGCTGCTGCGTGTTGTGCGGTAGACCGATCTCGGAGGCGAGCATCATTGAGGCGATTTCAGCGCGCAGTTCTTCCTTGGCGTAGTCAGGTGTGCCAAAGCGGCCGCTAAGGTCTCGATTGAGGCGGGACTCGTGACCGGTCCAGTGACCGAGCTCATGGAGCGCCGTATCGTAGTAGTCGGAGGCGTTGGCGAACTGTCCGCGCTCAGGGAGCGTGATCGAGTCTGTTGACGGGCTGTAGAACGCCGCGTTGCCGAGCTTGTGGTGGATGACGGCGTTGGAGGCTTTGAGAATCTTCTCGGCGCGCTCATTCGGATCCCAGGTGACCTCAGGAGCTTTCCATTCCGGAAGGTTCAAGCCTTCGGTCTGCTCGGCATTGAAGACGACAAAGCGACAAGGAATCAAAATGCGCTGTCGTGACTCAGGAGGCAGCTCTCGGACCTCTTTGGCAGAAAGCGGTTTGCCCTTCGCATCGAGCCATTTGTCGGCCCAGTAGAGGCAAGGCACGCCGCGCGAGCCCTTCTTCACGTGACCGCCGGCATCCGTGATCTGCTTGAAGGTCATCCAGCGAGGATCAGAAAACCCTTGCATTTCTGCAGCCATTTGCAGACAAAGCCAATTCGCGCCCGAGTACTGTGATGCAGTGATCGGATTGTGCGGGCGACTGGTGACGCCGTTCCAGGGCTTTTGCCAAGGTGCAGTGCCTTTTTCGAGTTGCTCGATGAGGCGGGATGCTACCTCTTCGGCGAGCGCATTCAGCCGGTCTTGCGATTTACTCATGGCCGATCTCCCGACGAGCGTAAGACGGCCGGATCTTTACAGGCCTCTTCGAAGAATTCCTTGACGAGGTCGTCGGTTTCTTCTGTGGTGAGCGAAGCTTCCTCAAAAGCACCGAACGTTTCGGCTTCCTTTTCGGAAAGGCCGTAGTGGTGCAGCACGCTGCGCTCGATGGCGGTGTCTTTGATGTTTTCAATGAGCGCTCTTCGCTCTTGGGGCGTGAGAGTCTCTTCCATTTCGATACTCCGGGTATGACAAGAAGGTCGCATGTCGCAGGGACATGCGGGTGAGAAGTCGAAAGGAAGCGGTTATCGCTCTTTGGTTGGTTCCGCCTGCGCTTGACGGTTGCGGTCAGGCTTTTGAAACTCGACGCCCGTGAGTCCGGGCTGCGTCAGCGAGAGTCCCAGGCTTTTGGCGAAGACTTCGTGAGAGGTGCGGTCGTTTCCGTCACGGTCTTTCCAGACGCGCTCGCGCATGCTGCCGCGTACCTCGAGCGTCATGCCGTCTTTGAGCAGACCTTGCACCTGCTCGATCGCCTTCCCGTTGTACTTGACGTCATACCAGTCGGAGTCGAGCATCTTGAAGCTCCCGTCCTCCTGACGCTGGAAATTCGGGTGATAGGCGCGGAAATTCAGAACGGTTTGTTC
>NZ_CALDXB010000089.1 GCF_937923675.1 uncultured Sutterella sp.
AGGACGGCAGCCTCTCACGTTGTCAACTCCGGTTCGAATCCGGATGGGGACGCCAAGCATCACGGCAAAAAGAAACCCTGCTCTATCGGCAGGGCTTTTTTGTTTCAGGCGGAGCACTTTGGCGGAAGGCATTTCTAAAAGAGCCTCTTCACGCCGATGTCCCCATCGTCTAGCGGTTAGGACGGCAGCCTCTCACGTTGTCAACTCCGGTTCGAATCCGGATGGGGACGCCAGACCGAATTTGAATCGAAAAGAAAACCCTGCGGCAGAACGTTCTGGAGCAGGGTTTTGCGTTTTTAAAATTGCCGTTCATTTGGCGAGCCGATGCTTGCCGCCGTGACGCCCGCAGGTGAGAAACCGCACGTCGCCTTGGCGTTCCGCGCGCATTCGTCTCGCTTCCCGGGGATCAACAAGAAGCGGCTCGGAGAGTTCAAGCCGGTCGCCGGGAGAGAGAACGTCCGTGAGCTGCGCCCGGCGCGCATAAATTGAGAGGCCGAGTCCCGGCTCCTGCGGATCGCGCCCGAGTGCAGCAAGAGCATCCTCGACCGTTGCGGCGTCGGGAAGTTCAATTTCGCGCTCGGCCGCAACGGCTTTCGCGCCCTGATGAGTAATCTCACAGATTGCAATTCGCATAGAAATCAGTTCGAACGCAAAGTCGATAGAATTTGGCTTCCCGTCAAAGGAAAGAAATCAAAGCATTATCGCGGGCGTGCGGAGAATTGCAAGCGTCTTCTCCCACAAAAAAGCGGCATCGGAGCCTTCCCCTGGAGAAGAACCGGCCCGCACGCCCCCAAGCACCCGAATTTTTCAAGCAGGGCCACCTATGGCAACCAAAGCACAACAGAAGAACAAGGCCGGAGCCACCCCGCGCATCGTCAACAAGCGCGCGACCTTCGACTACACGATTGAGGAGCGCTTCGAAGCGGGCCTCGTTCTGCGCGGCTGGGAAGTGAAGAGCGTCCGCGCCGGACGCGCGCAGATCAATCTTGCCCACGTCTACATTCGCGACGGCGAGCTCTTTCTCTGCAATGCGCACATGAATCCCGCCGACCAGGTCTGCACGCACGAAACGCTCGAAACGAACCGCACGCGAAAGCTCCTCATGCACCGGCGCGAGATCATGAAGCTGATCGGCCGCGTCGAGCGTCAGGGCTATACGCTGATCCCGCTCAACCTTCACTTCAGCAAGGGCCGCGTCAAGGTCGACATTGCGCTCGCCCGCGGCAAGCGCGAATATGAAAAGCGCGCGGACGAAAGCAAGAAGGAATGGAAGCGCGAGCAGGAGCGCATCATGAAGAAGGATTCAAGAGGCCGGAACGTCTACTGACCGTCTTCGCGAATCCTTTCTGTGAGAAAACCAAGCGGAAGAAAAGCATCATGGGTTCCAGAATCAGAAGTTTTGCCGGCATTCTCCTCGCGCTCGCGGCGGCGCTCGTCTCTGCACGGACCGTCACAGACGACAACGGCGACAAGGTGGAGGTGCCCGATCGCCCCGAGCGCGTCGTTGTTGCGAACATTCTTCCGCTCGCTCCCTATGCCGTCGCCTTTACGGGCGATCCCGCCCGCATCGCCGGCATGCATCCGGCCTCCATGTCGGCCTCCAAAGCCGGGCTCCTCGGAAAAATCTACCCGCAGGCGCTTCAGATCCCCACCCGGTTCATTCAGGGAGCAAGCCTCAGCATCGAAAGCCTGATGGCGCTCAACCCCGACCTCGTCCTCGTCAACGCCCCCGACAAGCGCATGCTCGAGCGCGTGCGCTCGGCCGGGCTCACGGCCTTCGGCATCAGCCCCGTCAAATGGAATTACGACGTTGAGAAGACCTTCGACGGTTGGACCGAATCGCTTGAAAAAATTTTCCCGGACGCTAAGGCGCGGGGTGAAGTGCTTCGCGGCGAAATGAAGCGCGCCCGGGAATTCGTTGAAAAGCGCATCAGCGCCATTCCGCAGGCGGAAAGAAAGCGCGTTCTCTTCATCGTCCGTGCGGACTCCCGGGAGCTCGTGGTTTCGGGAAAGCGCTTTTTCGGCGAGTCCTGGTGCGCCCTTACGGGGTCCGTGAACGCGGCGGGAGGCATTGAAGCCGAAAACGCCAATGCCGCCGTCTCGATGGAAAGCGTCTACGCGTGGAACCCCGACGCCGTGATTCTCACGAACTTCACGCCCCTCATGCCCGAAGACATCTTCGCCGGGCGGGATCAGGGCCGCGACTGGTCGCACGTGAAGGCCGTCGAGGAAAAGGCGGTCTACAAGATGCCCCTTGGGCTTTACCGCACCTTTACGCCCTCGGCCGACGCTCCCGTCACGCTCCTCTGGCTTGCCAAAACCCTTTATCCGAAGGCTTTTGAAGACGTGAATCTCGTCGAAGAGGCAAAGCGCTACTACAGGACGGGCTTCGGCATGACATTGACCGACGACGAGGCCAGGGCCGTCTTCGAGCATGACGCGGGAAGCGCCGAAAACGCCTCCGCGTCGGTCCGGAGCAGCCGATGAAGGGAAGCGAAGCGCCTCACGACTCTCCACTAGCGCTTCTTGATGCAGAGAAGCGCTCGCGGCACTTCCGGCTCTCGCTCGCGCTCCTCATTCTGCTTTCCTTCGCGGCAGCCTTCCTTTCGCTCCTTGCGGGCCGCTACGGCTTGTCGCCCGCCGATACGCTCGAGGCTCTCCTGCATCCGGAAGCGAAAACTCCGGCCTCAAGCATCGTCTGGAACGTGAGGCTCCCGCGCATTCTTCTTGCCTTTATTGCCGGAGCGGGACTTGCCGCCTCAGGCGCCGCCTTTCAGGCGCTCTTTGCCAATCCCCTTGCCGCACCCGACACGCTCGGCGTCGCCACCGGCGCCTCCTTCGGCGCGGTGCTCGCCATTCTTCTCGGGCTCAATGCTTTCGCCATTCAGGGGCTCTCCGTTCTTTCGGGGCTTGCCGCCATTGCTGTCGTCATGCTCGTCGCTCGCGGACGAAACGGCGAATCGGGCTCCATTCTGATGATTGTGCTCGCCGGCATGGTGGTGGGCGCGCTCTTCACTGCGTTCGTGAGCATCGTCAAGTTTGCGGCCGACCCCCAGGACGTTCTTCCCTCCATCACCTTCTGGCTCATGGGGTCCCTTACCGGCGCCTCGATGCGCACGATTCTCCCCGGACTCCCGCTCCTCATTCTCGGGGGCGCGATCCTCATGAGCCTCCGCTGGCGCCTCAACGCCGCATCGCTCCCGAAGGACGAAGCCGAAAGCCTCGGCATCAACGTGCGGCTCATGCGGGGAACGGTCATTCTTGCCGCCACGCTCATGACGGCGTCGGTCGTGTCCCTCTGCGGCCTCATCGGCTGGGTGGGGCTCCTCGTTCCCCATGCGGCGCGCCTTCTCTTCGGCGCGGCCAATGAGCGGGTGCTCCCCGCTTCCATGGTCCTGGGAGGGCTCTTTCTGATCCTCATCGACACGGCGGCGCGCACCATGGCAGAGAGCGAGATTCCCGTCTCCATCCTCACGGCGCTCGTGGGCGCCCCCGCCTTCATCATCCTCATGCGCCGCGCCGGCAGACCGCTCTGAAAGAGGGCCTCAAACAATCATGGACGTTCAGGTCAGAAACGGATCCTTTCACTATCCCGGGGGCGACCCGGTCCTCCGGGACGTCAATTTCGAGTTTGACGGCCGCGGCGTCTTCGCGGTTCTCGGTCCCAACGGCGCCGGCAAAACAACACTCCTCAAGTGCCTCCTCGGACTCATGCCCTGGAGCACGGGCGAATCGCTCTTCAACGGGAAGCCTCTGAAGGAATGGCACAGAACCGACTTCTGGCAGCGTGCGGCCTACGTGCCGCAGGCGAAACTCTCAAACCTCGCCTCGCTCACGATTGCCGAATACGTGGTTCTCGGCAGAAGCGCCCGGATCGGGCTCTTCTCCTCTCCCGGCAAAAACGACTGGATCCTCGCCCAGAAGGCGCTCGAGGAGGTCGGAATTGCGCACCTCTCGCGCCGCCTCTGCTCAGAGGTCTCGGGCGGCCAGCTTCAGCTTGCGGCCATTGCCAGGGCGCTCGCAAATGACCCGGAACTCCTCATCCTCGACGAGCCCGAAAGCAACCTCGACTTCCGCAACCAGGCGCTCATCCTCGACGTCATCGACCGGCTGACCGAACAGGGTCCCGGGGTGATTCTCAACACCCACTTTCCCGCACATGCGCTTTCGCGCGCTAAATCCGGCCTCCTCGTTCCCCGCGGGGAAGCGCCCGTCTTTGCGCCGGCAAGCGAAATCTTCACGGAAGAGGCGCTCTCAAGGCTCTTCGGAATCGACGTCAAGATCCGCACGCTTCAATTCGGCCCGAAGACCCTTCCCGTTGTCGCGGCGCTCCCCTGAAAGCCCCGCCCATTCATGCAGAAATCCGGATTCTGCACAAAACGCCGGCTTTGCAAAAACTACCCCTTAAAAAATAGGTTTATAGAGATTATCAACTAGTTCCCTTTTCAAAACCCGGTACTTTAGTTCTGCATTTCTTGACAGTTGCATTCACGCGGGAGTATGTTTCGCACACTGCACCCATCGACTGAAAGCAGAATTTTCAGTTTGAGCCGACAACAACAAAGGAAGAAGGAACATGGCTAGTCAGGACCGAGTAATCATCTTCGACACGACGCTGCGCGACGGCGAACAGGCGCTTCCGCAGAGCCTCTCCGAACGGCAGAAGCTTCAGATTGCGCTCGCGCTCGAAGAGCTCGGCGTTGACGTCATTGAAGCGGGCTTTCCCGTTTCCTCCCAGGGCGACTTCGAATCCGTTCAGCTGATTGCAAGAACGCTCAAGCACGCCGTTCCCTGCGGCCTCTCGCGCGCCGTGATCAAGGACATCGACGTGGCCGCTCAGGCATTGAAGGCCGCCGAGCACTTCCGAATACACACCTTCATCGCCACGTCCTCGATACATGTGAAGGACAAGCTCCGCAAGACCTTCGACGACGTGCTCGCCATGGGCGTGGCCGCCGTGAAGCAGGCGAGAAAATATACGGACGACGTCGAATTCTCCTGCGAAGACGCAGGACGCACCCCGATCGATCAGCTCTGCCGCATGATTGAGGAAGCGATCAACGCGGGCGCCACCACCATCAATATTCCCGATACCGTGGGCTACACGGTTCCGACCGAATTCGGCGGCATCATCACCCAGGTCATGAACCGGGTCCCCAACGTTGACAAGGCGGTCATTTCCGTTCACTGCCACAACGACCTCGGCATGGCGACGGCCAACTCCCTCACCGCGGTCCAGATGGGCGCGCGCCAGATCGAGTGCTGCGTGAATGGTCTCGGCGAACGCGCCGGCAACTGCTCCCTCGAAGAGGTTGCCATGGCGATCAAGCTCCGCTCGAAGATTCTGGGCGGCGTCGAAACCGGCATCATCGCCAAGAACATTGCCCGCACCTCCGCACTCGTTTCGAAGATCTGCCACGAACCCGTGCCCTCGCACAAGGCGATCGTGGGCTCGAACGCCTTCTCGCATTCGTCGGGCATCCACCAGGACGGCGTCCTCAAGAACCGCGAAACCTACGAAATCCTCACCCCCGAATCGGTGGGCTTCAGCGGCAACACGATGCTGATGACCGCCCGCTCGGGCCGCCACATGATCCGCGAATGCCTGAGGAAGTTGGGCTACGCCGACGACGAGTACGATCTCAACGACATCTACGCGCGCTTCCTCAAGCTCGCCGACAGAAAGGGCCAGGTCTTCGACTACGACCTCGAGTCCCTCATCTTCTTCACGAAGCTCGACGAAGAGGACGACACCTACCATCTCGAGCAGATGAACGTGACGAGCGGCACGGCCTCGGTCATTCCGACCGCAACGGTGCGTCTGCGCGTCGGCCGCCGCACCCGCACGGAATCGAGCATCGGCAACGGCCCCGTCGACGCCTGCTACAACTGCATCACGCACCTCACCGGCATCAAGTGCGTGCTGAAGAGCTACGAAATCAACGCGAACGGCGCCGGCATGGATGCGCTCGGCCAGGTGGACGTGACGGTCGAATATGAAGGCCGCATCTTCCACGGCATGGGTCTCTCGACCGACGTGATTGAATCCTCTGCGCTCGCGCTCCTCCACGCGATCAACAACATCGAGCGCGCGAAGCGCATTCACGCCGCGAAGAAGCGCCCCTCGCGCACGGTGAAGGCCGCTGCCGACGAGGCTGCGAAAGCCGCCGAATAAAGCATCAGGCCCGAATTCCGGGTTGAAATGAGGGAAAGCGGCGAACGCTTTCCCTTTCCTCTCCGGCTCCCGGACCTCACCCCATTGCGACTGACCGCTTTCAGAAGCTTTTCTGAAGACGGCCGCCCTCTTTTTACCCCGTATTTCCTACCAGGATGACTGATATGACCCGCAACCACCGCATTGCAGTTCTCGCCGGCGACGGCATCGGACCCGAAGTCATGCGCGAAGCGCTCAAGGTGCTCGACGCTGCCGGCGCCCGCTTCGGCTTTACGCTCGAACGCACGGAAGCCCTTGTGGGCGGCGCCGCCATTGATGCGGCGGGCACGCCCCTTCCGGAAGCGACGATTGCTGCCTGCGACAAGGCCGACGCGATTCTCTTCGGTTCGGTCGGCGGCCCCAAGTGGGACCATCTCCCGCATTCCCAGCGCCCTGAAGCGGGCGCGCTCCTCCCTCTGAGAAAGCGCTACAAGCTTTTCTGCAATCTCCGTCCGGCCCGCATCTTCCCGGGCCTCTCCGCGCTCTCGCCGCTGCGCGCCGACATTTCGGAAAAGGGCTTCGACATGGTGATCGTCCGCGAACTCACGGGCGGCATCTATTTCGGCACGCCCAAGGGCAGGAAGGGCGAAGGCGAGGATGCGACCGCCTACGACACCGAGGTCTATTCGAAGCGCGAAGTGCGCCGCATCGCCGTCGCCGCCTTTGAAGCCGCCCGCGGCCGCAGAAAGAAGGTTGCCTCGGTCGACAAGTCGAACGTTCTTGCCTCCTCCGTCCTCTGGCGCGAAACCGTTGAGGAGGTCGCGCGCGACTATCCCGACGTCGAGCTCTCGCACATCTACGTGGACAACGCCACGATGCAGCTGATCCGCGATCCGGCGCAGTTCGACATCATGCTCTGCTCGAACATGTTCGGCGACATTCTCTCCGACGAATGCGCCATGATCACGGGCTCGATGGGGCTTCTCCCCTCGGCTTCGATCGGCGAGGGCGGCTTCGGCCTCTATGAGCCGGCGGGCGGCTCCGCTCCGGACATCGCCGGAAAGGGCATCGCCAACCCGGTCGCGCAGATTCTCTCCGCCGCCATGATGCTTCGCTATTCGCTCGGCGAAAAGGAAGCTGCCGACGCGATTGAAAAGGCGGTTCTCGACGCGCTTGCCGCCCGCGAAGTCACGGCCGATCTCGCCCGCGCCGCGGGAGCAGAACCCCTCAACACGCGCGAAATGGGCGACGCCATCGTCCGCCGCATTGCCGAGGGAGCCTGAAAAATGGGAAAGACGCTCTACGAAAAAGTCTATGACGCCCACGTCGTGATGCAGAAGGAAGGCGAACTCCCGCTCCTCTACATCGACCGCCACATCATTCACGAAGTGACGAGCCCGCAGGCCTTTGCCGGCCTGCGCGCTGCGGGCAGAAAGCTCCGCCGGCCCGACCTCATGATCGCGACGATGGACCACGACATCTCGACCCAGCGCCCGACGCTCGAGGCCTGCATGCCGCTCGCGAAGAAGCAGGTGACGACCCTCATCGAAAACTGCCGCGAATTCGGCGTGAAGCTCTTCGGCCTCGGCGACCCGCGTCAGGGCATCGTGCACATCATCGGGCCCCAGGAAGGCTTTACGCTTCCGGGGACGACCCTCGTCTGCGGCGACTCGCACACGGCGACGCACGGCGCCTTCGGCGCCCTTGCCTTCGGCATCGGCACGTCCGAGGTCGAACACGTGATGGCAACCCAGACCCTCAAGCAGCAGCGCCTCAAAACCATGCGCATCCGCTGCGACGGCAGGCTCGGGAAGGGACTTTCCGCCAAGGACCTGATTCTTGCCATCGCCGGCCGCCTCACCACGGCGGGCGGCACGGGCTACGCCGTCGAATTCGCGGGCGAAGCCGTCAAGGCGCTCACGATGGAAGGCCGCATGACGCTCTCCAACATGGCGATCGAAATGGGCGCCAAGGTGGGCATGGTTGCGCCCGATGAAGTCACGTTCGAATACCTGAAGGACCGTCCCTACGCCCCGAAGGGAAAGGACTGGGACGAAGCCGTCGCCTACTGGCGCACGCTCGCCTCCGACCCCGACGCAAAGTTCGACGCCGAGGTCGTGCTCGACGCTTCGAAGCTCGAGCCGCAGGTCACCTGGGGCACGAACCCGGGGCAGGAAACGGCGATTACGGGGAACGTCCCCGTTCTCGAATCCTTTGAGAACGTCGTTGCCCGCGAAAGCGCCGAAAACGCGCTCAAGTACATTGAGCTCGCACCGGGCGCTCCGATGACGTCGGCCAAAATCGACACCGTCTTCATCGGCTCCTGCACGAACGGACGCATTGAAGACTTCCGCGCTGCGGCCGAGATTCTGAAGGGCCGCAAGGTTGCGCCCGGCGTGCGCGCGCTAGCGGTTCCGGGCTCCGCCCAGGTCCGCGAGATGGCAGAAGCCGAGGGCATTGCCCAGATCTTCCGCGATGCGGGCTTTGAGTGGCGCCTCCCGGGGTGCTCGATGTGCCTCGCGATGAACGACGACCGTGCGGAACCGGGCTCCCGCGTGGCGAGTACCTCGAACCGCAACTTCGTCGGCCGTCAGGGGCGCGGCAGCCGCACGCACCTGATGAGCCCGGCCTCCGCGGCAGCTTCTGCCGTTGCCGGCCGCATCGCTGATCCGCGCGACTATCTCTAAAGGAATTCCGGCAATGCAGAAATTCACCGTCTTCACGTCTGTCGCAGTTCCTCTGAACCGCGCCAATGTCGACACCGACCAGATCATCCCGAAGCAGTTCCTTCTTGCCGTCGATCGGAAGGGGTTCGGACACCATCTCTTTCACGACCACCGCTGGCTCGACGCCGAGGAAACGAAGCCCAATCCCGAGTTCGTGCTCAACTACCCGGAATACAAGGGCGCCGGAATCCTCGTTGCACAGGCCAATTTCGGCAACGGCTCGAGCCGCGAGCACGCCCCCTGGGCGCTCCTCGAATACGGCTTCCGCTGCGTGATTGCGCCCTCCTTTGCCGACATCTTCAAGAACAACGCCCTCGGGAACGGCCTTCTTCCGGTCGAACTCAAGCAGTCTGAAATCGACGCGCTCTTCAAAAAGCTCGAATCCGAAAAGGGCATGGAAGTCACCGTGGACCTTGAAAAGGAAACCGTCACGGCGGGCGACCTCCACTTCAGCTTCAAGGTGGATCCCTTCCGCCGCTGGATGATGCTGGAAGGCCTCGACGCGATCGGCCTCACCTTGAAGGACGAGGACAAGATCGCCGCCTATGAGGCGACGATGCCGGCCTGGCGCGCTAAGCCCCTCGGCTGATCCGCGCGCCTTTTTCTCGAAAAATCCCCTTTGCCCATGACTGGCTGCTTCCTCCCTCAGGCGGGGAAGCAGCCTTTTTTGTTCTCGCGGGCTTCAAAAGTGCGGGCCTTCAGCCTTCGCCCTGCGCCTTCAGGATGACGTTTCCGGCTCTTCGCCTCCAGGTCCTGAAAAGCGCCCGCTCAATGGCGGGATAGCCTTCAAGCCACGCCGCCGCTCTGCTCAGGAAGACCCTCGAATCCCAGAGCATCACCTCGACATAGGCGCGCTCCTTCGACTGCGCTTCGCCGCAGATGATTCCTTCCTCTGAAAACTCCGCCATCGCGGCTTTGAAATCCGCGATCGCGCGGCGCTCCGCTTCGTCCCGTGCCTCTCTATCCAGATCCGGCGCGAATTCAAAGGCAAGGAAGCCCGCTGCGGCGCCAATTCTCTGGAAGGCGTCAATGGCCTCCGCTTCATCGGCCCGGTATTCATTCATGAAGACCGCGCACTGCGTGAAGCCCGGGCCGATGTCGAAGTAGAGCTCCTGCGCCCTCGGATCGGGCTTGAGCCAGAATTCGAGCTTCTCTCGGATCAGCTGGCGCATGTCGAAATCTTTGGACGTCGGAATGTGTTCATGGAACCATCGGGCGAGGTCATTCATTCTGATTCCGGGCTCATCGCGCTTTGCCTTCATGATGGAAATGCCGCGGACAAGACGCATGCTTGCGGCTTCGCCGACCGCATCCTCGATCATCGTGCCGAGATCCTCGAAGATCGCCGGGGCATCCTCCTGAGAAATCCCGCGGAAGCTTTCCGCATAAAAGCTCACCCGCCAGCCCGAATCCTCCAGATCCACCCAGAGCGTGAGCTCCTCAGGACGTATCCCTGACCGGAAGGCGCCGCTTCCGACCTGAATTCCCGGGCCGCGGCCCAGTTTGAGGGACCATTTTTCCGTGAGCGCTTCCGGCATCCGGTCGGCGAAATGCACGAGAGGGAATGCTTCGCTGAGCCTTCCCTTCGGGGAAAAGAAAAGGAGGCCCCGGCCGTCCTCATCAAGACCGAGCCCGAATCCCCAGTTCATCGCGACCGGATGAAAAATTCTCTCCGCCCGCTCATTCGCCTCAACCAACCGCCCTTCGCGAAGCAGATCCAGCACGACGGCAGCCTCCTCCGAGAAGCGCCGCCAGACAAGCTTCAGGCGATTTCTGAAGGGCTTGAGGAAGATGGGGAAAGTCACGCCGCGTCTTGCCGCTTCAAGGCGCGCAATTGCATCCTCGTCGCCGGGCTTCTTCTCAAGCGCCTTTTCGAAAAACCTGAGCGCCTCGCCGTCCCGGTCGAGAAAATAGAGCGCATAGCCCATGCGGTAGTTCCAGAGGAAGGTGCTCCCCGCGGCGCTTCGCGATGCGCCGAGGATTTCAATTGCACGTTCAAAGAGTTCGTCGTCTCCGGGCTCTGCCAGGTTGTTGTAGGCGCGGGCAAGTTCGCCCGAAAGCCGCCACGTGCGCTTTTCCGGAGGCAGCGCTTCGAGAAGATCAATGATCCCCTGGTATTCGGAAAGTTCGTTCAGAGCCTCCACTTTCTCGAGGAGCGCCTTCTCGCCGGGCTCGTATTCGCCGCCGTCCCCGCCGCTCCTCAGCTCAGACGAATCGTCAGTGCTGATATGGCTTAAGTCGTAGTATCTGACGACTTCCTCATCGGACTCCTCATCTGCCGCATAGACGGCGACGATCCGGTTCTGCTGCACTTCAACCAAACGGGGCTTCTCAAAACTTTCGAGCGCGGAAGGAAGAAGGCGCGCGAGGCCCGCGAGCCACCAGGCCGGCATATGCGAAAACCCGGCTTCATTCATGCGGAAAACGATTTCCACCTCGCCCTTCCCGAACGCAAAGACGCCGCGGCAGAAGGGGTCTTCGGGCGGATCCGCAGGCTTCCAGTCTTTTAAGGGAAGCGCTCTTTGCGCCGCGGCGAGCCCCTCGGGATCAATAAGGATGCATTGGCAGGACCGGATTTTTTCGAGAAGCTCGCCCGAAGGGAGCGCATCCTCGCGCAATGCCTTGTCGGCTTCCGGGTCGATGAGGTGGTATTCCATCTGTGCGAGATCAGCGCCTCGCTCGATATCCTCTCCGAGCATCAGGAACTCCGGATCATCCGGCACGAGCGCGAGGCCGCGCTTCTGCGCTTCCTCTGCCTCGGACCTGAGTCCGAGATGTGCGCAGAGCCTCCCCAAAAGAAGCCATCCCCAGGGATAGTCGGGCTCCTCCGCGACGGCGCGGTCGGCCGCTTCCTTTGCCTCCTCGATTTTTCCGAGATAGTTGAGCGCCGCTCCGAGGCGATACCAATAGGCGCCCGAACCCGCGGCATTCTTCTCAGCGCGCCGGAGAACCTTCACGGACCGGACGTACTTTTCGTAGCTGTCCATGTTGTTGAGCGCATAGGAAAGTCGGAGCGCGGTCTCGAGGTCCTCTGCGGCCTCTTCTTCCGTGAAGCGGCCTTCGGAAACGCCCTTCGCAATTTTCTCGTCGATCAGATGCTCCATGCGCCAGGCATACATGGAATTGCCGTCGTCAAGGGCATCAAGCTCCTCGCGATCCGCGTCGGTGAAGATTCTGCCTTTCGGGGTGGCCATGATTTTCTCCTCTTTCCGATTCATCAGCGTGTTCTGCCGCAGCAGATGACTTTCTCCCATTAAATCAGATTGGAGAGGCAAACGCTTCCTCAAAAATACGAAGCCCGGCAGCGGAACGCATCCGGCTGCCGGGCTTTCAGGGAATTATTCCTGCTGGAACGCTTTAGCGAACGGAGAGCCTGACGTCTTCCGTGATGGCGCCAGAGTAGCGGGCGATGTATTCGCCCTTTTCGAGCTTCGGCGGCACGAAGAAGGTGCCCGTCGAGACAACCTGACCGGCCGTGAGCTTCCTGCCGCGCTTCGCAAGCGCCTCGACAAGCCACTTGAGCGCATGAATCGGCTGATCAAGCACTTCTGTCGAATCGCCCGACTTGATGACCTTGCCGTCCTTCAGGAGATCCACGTGGATCTTAAGAAGGTCCTCGAGCTCAAGCTTCGTGCCGTCCACGGGCGTTCCGTGAATGATGTAGCCGCCGACAGCGCAGTCCGCGACGACGAGATACTTGTTGAGGGCCGGGAACCAGGCCTTGAAGCGCGCATCCGGAACCTCAATGCCGCCCGCGACGGTCACATTCCTGAGAAGCTCTTCGTCGGACATCCCGGGCTCGAGATCAACCTTCGGGATCATCGAGAGCTCGACCTCAATCAGAGGCTCATTCATTTCAGCCATCTGAAGGACGGCAGGCGCAGCAAGAATGTGCGAGGGAATCTGTTCGCCGAAGAGCGGCTCAGTCGTGCCGAACATGTCCTGCGTCGTCTTGCTCGTGAGCGAAATCTTGTAGCCGCCCGTAGGCTCTCCCTTCTGCTCGGCCACCGCGCGCTGAACCGCGTAAGCGGTTTCGAAGTCGTTGAGAATGCCTTCGCAGGCCTTCATTTCGAGCGGAGCATTGTTCTTATATGCCTCAAAGAGCGCCTTCGGGAGTGTGGAAAGATTCATCGGCTTGCCTCATGAAATAAATGCGCAGCCAAAGGTTTTTCGCTTCCCGCTCAAAACCGCCGCTGCACAACAAAAAAGACGGGTGTTTTCTCCTCAGGGGACGAGCGTCCGGCGAAAGAGGCTCCCCGAGCCCCTCCGGAAACGTGACATCCCGAATTTCGCAGAGAATATTCTTTAAAGAATATCGTCTTCACATCGTGAAAACACGCGCATCTCTAGGCAGAACCCCTGACCAGAGGGCGTATCAGCGCATAGAGCATTGCTTTCGCAATGCCAATCAGCCCGATGCCGCCAATCCGCGAAAACGCTGAGAGCCGGGCGCCTCTGCGAGCTCTAAGATTTTGGAATCAGCTTCTCCCTGTCACCCGCCTTTCCCCGATCCGGCATGCACGACCTTTCCGTCTTTTTTGCCATCACCTTCGTTACCGTCCTAACCCCAGGCGCCGGCGTTCTCTTTACGATTTCATCGGCCCTGAGAGGCGGCATGCGCTCTGCCTGGCAGGCGCCCCTCGGCAACGTTCTCGGCTCCTTCGTGATTGCGCTCCTTTGCGCGGTGGGATTAGGGGCTGTGCTCACCACCTCGCCCGTTCTCTTTACGGCGCTCCAGGTCGCCTCGGCGATCGTCCTTCTCTACCTCGGCTGGCGCGCCTGGCACAGTCCGGCAAAGAGCTTTCAGTCCCTGAGGGAAGGAGAAATCGAATCCGAACCGGGGCCGAAGCCCAAAGGCGGGGCGCTCTTTCTCTCCGCCTTTCTGCTTCAGCTCACGAACCCGATGCTCTTCGTCTACCTCGTCTCGCTCCTGCCGCAGTTCGTGGCGCCCGACGACCCCTACGTCGAGCGCATGGCCGTGCTTCTCGCCATCTTTGCCGGCACGGGCATCGTCATTCACTTCTCGTACAGCTACTCGGCAGCCTGGGCGAGACGGTTCCTCTCGGGGCCGAAAGCCTCCTCCATCATGAACCGCGTCTCGGGAGCGCTCTTCATCTTCTTCGGCGTGAGCGTCCTCGTAAAGGCGGTGGCCGCTCAGATGGCTTGAGGCATGGCAGGAAGCTTCTGCGGAAAAAGGCCGGAAGACATGCCTCCGGCCTTTTTTCATTTCGGGAGAATTTTTCGTAGAGCTTCTCCCGGACTTTCTTTCCCTTATTCGTCGTAGCGGACCAGAGCTTCCGTGAGAACGCGCGCAGCCGAGAGGAAGTCGTCCATCCTCATGGCTTCATCGGGATTATGCGAGCCCTTCTGGTTGGCGATGAAGAGCATCGCAAAGGGAATCCCCGCCGCACCGAAATTCGCCGCATCGTGGCCCGCGCCCGAAGGCATTTCCTGGACGCCGATGCCGAGCGACTCGGCGCCCTTTCTGAGAAGCGCCATCAGCACCGGATCGGAATGATTGGGCGGAATGACGATGGAGGGATCTGCTTCAAAGGTGACGCCCATTTCAGCGGCGAGCTCGTCGAGCTCCCGGTCGATGACGGCGGAGAAGCGCGCAAAGGCTTCGTCGTCGAGCGAGCGCATGTCGAGCGTCATTTCGCATTCGCCCGCAATCTTGTTCGGAATCGCGGTATCGGGCGTGCGGATCGAACCCGTCGTCACGACGAGGTCGTCGCCCATCGCCAGGGCATGCGCCCATTTGTCGTAGATGTGCGAAACGAAGCGCGCGCAGGCGCAGGCCGCATCATGACGGAAGGGAAAGTCGATTGCGCCCGCATGGGCGCCGACGCCGGTCGCGCGGATTCTGCGGTTGAGCCGTATGCCGCGAATCCCGGTGACGAGACCCACGCGCGCGGTCTTCGAGTTGTCGAGCTTCGCGCTCTGCTCAATATGCGCTTCAAAGAAGGCGGCGATCCTTGTGAGGTCCATCAGGGGCTTCCCGCCCGTGAGCTTCTGAGCATCCAGACCGTGCTTCGCAAGAAGGTCGCCGAGCGTCGGCGCGCCCGCAATGAAGCGGCGGTCGAGGTCAACGGGCTTCAATTGCCCGAGAAGTCCCGTGGAGCCCACCAGACCCTGCTCCTCGCACCGGAGAACGAGCACGCGGTAGTCGCGCGGGAGCACGATGCCCTTGGCCTTCATCCAGAGAACCGGGCAGAAGGCCGCGGCAATGCCGGCGAGTCCGTCGTAGTTTCCGCCGTCAAGCACGCTGTCGGCGTGGCTGCCGGAAACGAGCGCCGGAAGCGAACGGTCGCGGCCGGGAAGCGTGAGCCAGAGGTTCCCGGCGCCGTCCTCTTCCGATTCAAGACCGAGCGCCTCGCCCGCACGCTTCAGGTATTCCACCGTCCGGTCTTCCTCGGGCGAATAGCCAAGGCGCGTGACGCCGCGTCTCGGTGCAGGCGAATGCGTGAGTTCGCGCACATCGGAAAAGAGCTTTTCAATGAAGGGTCCGCAGACGCGGGCGAAATCAGAAGTGTCCTGGGTCATGACAAAAAATGGGGAAAGCAGAAAACGAAAATCCCCGGAGCTTCTCATTTGGTGAAAGGACTCCGGGGATCATTCAGGCGAGACGCGCCTCAGGCATTACTTCAGATCAACGCCGAGGAAATTAAGCGCCGTCTGCGTATGGAGCGCTGCGCCCTTCACGAGGACGGATTCATCCACCGTATAGCACATGTGGTGCTGCGGGTAGACGGCATTGCAGGCGGGGTTGCGGATGCCGAGGAAGACCATGGCGCCCGGAACCTTTTCCTGATAGTAGGCGAAGTCTTCGCCGCCCATCGTCTGCTCGGCTTCGACCACCTTGCCTTCGCCGAAGATCTTCGTCACGGCTTCTGCTGCCAGGTCGCAGATCTTCGGGTCATTCGTCGTGACCGGAACGAGGTACTCGTAATTGACTTCAGCAGTACCTCTCATTGCTTCGGCAGTGCACTTAGCGATGCGCGTGATGCGCTCGGCAAAGCTGTCGCGGATTTCCTTCGAGAAGGTGCGGGTCGTGCCTTCCATCACCGCGTCGCCGGCAACGACATTGAAGCGCGTGCCGCTCGTCAGTTTGCCGACCGTGACGACAGCCGTATCGATCGGGGAGAATTCGCGCGACACCATCGTCTGCAGGTTCATGACGATGGAAGCCGCCATCACGAGCGCATCCGTGCCGTGATGAGGCTGCGCGCCGTGCGTGGACTTGCCCTTCACGGTAATCGTGAACTTGTCGCCGCTCGCCATCGTCGGGCCCTTCCTGATGCCGACGGTGCCCGCCGGATAGTCCGCCCAGACGTGCATGCCGAAGCAGGCGTCGACGCCCTCGAGCGCGCCCTCGGCAATCATCGACTGAGCGCCGCGGCCGATTTCCTCGGCAGGCTGGAAGGCGAGAAGAACCGTGCCCTTGATCTGGTCGCGCACGTCGTTCAACATATGCGCGGCGGTGAGGAGCATCGAGATGTGGCAGTCGTGGCCGCAGGCATGCATCACGCCCTGATTTTCGCTCGCGAAGGGAAGACCCGTTTTTTCCGTCACGGAAAGCGCGTCGATGTCGCCTCTCAGCATGATGGTCTTCCCGGGGAGCTTCCCTTCGATGCGCGCGAGGGTGCCCGTACCCATGCCGCAAACTCTCCAGGGAATCCCGGCCTTATCGAGCTCCTCGCGGATGCGCTGGGCGGTCTTCACCTCCTTCGTGCTTTCCTCGGGGTGCTGGTGGAAATAGCGGCGCATTTCAACCTGATAAGCGCTGTACTTTTCAATAAGGTCCTGCAAAGTCATTTTTGATTGCGTCCGAATAATGACATAAGGCGTTCAAAGCGAGCCTTCTCCGGGAGAAGCTCCTGAACGCCTTACATCAGGAAGAAATAGAAATCAGAGGAACTTGACGAAGATGCCGGCGAGCACCACGGAAGTAATCGTCACCGTAACGAACCCGCCCACAATCATCGAGGGGAAGAGACGGCTCATCAGATAGTCGACCTCTTCCTTGTTGGCGCCTTCATCATGGCAGATCTTTTCAGTCATGATCGCGTCGAAGGGAAAGCCGTAGAGCGCCGTGAGGCAGTTGGCGTAGCCGAGCCACGGGGAAATCTTCAGGATCCTGCCGACGATGAAGGCCATGATGCCCATGCCGCAGAGGCCGACCACAAGAAGAATGAGCATCGGTCCGATCAGGTCGAAGAGGAGCGCCGGCGTGCAGTCGGCGAGGCCGCTGTAGACGAACATGATCAGAGCGAAGAAAAGGAGATCCTTCGAACCGGTCTTGCTCAGCACGTCAGGCTCAAGGAACCCGAGGCGGCAGAAAATGACGCCGAGAACGAGCGCCCAGATCGCGCCGCTCACGCCCGTGAGAATGCCGATCACGACAGCAAGCCAGCCGACGAGCGCGAGCTTCAGAAGCACGAAGAAAGGCGTATTCCAGGATTCCGGGACGGCAAGAATGCCGCGCTTTTCATTTTCCGGAAGCGCCATGGCTTCAGCCATCACGCGGCGGCTGTCAACAACTGAACCGCCCTCCGGATGACCTTCGCGCGCCTCCTTCAGAAGCTTCTGCGCTTCGCGCTTCAAGCAGATCGCGGTAAGGGGATAACCGGCAAAGCCCTGAATGCAGTACATCGAAATCGCGAAGACCGCCGCCACGGGGAGACCCGCATCCTGAGCAGCCTTCTGCATCATGGTCGTTGCAACGATGCCGCCCGCGAGCGGGGGGAGACCCGTAATGACGAGAGTCTTGTCCATAAGGAGCGGGCAGACGAACCAGGCAAGCGAACACATGCCGAGGAGCCCCGCCAAGCAGATGATCACGGTCTTCCACTGCTCAAGGAGGCGCTTAAGGGAAAAGAGCGTGCCCATGTGAGCAATCAGGAGGAAGATCGCAACGGTCGAGCCCAGCTGCAGGATCTTGGCATCTGCCACTACCGTCTTCGGGAGGAAGGTCCAGAAGCAGAGAAGAAGAATGACGGCCGAAATGAAGACTGAGGGGATCCAGCCTTTGGTGAGCTTAGAGAGCCATTCGCCGAGGAGCACTACCACGAGGCAGGCCACAAAGGCGGACATGAAGTTGTAAAGCATGAATTTCTCCTGCAGACAAAGGCTGCGCGTCAGACGCGCGCTTTTCCTGCCTTTATCCGTAAGGATGATTCTAGGAAGAAGCCATTTCCCGTCCCGTCTTTTCTCGTGCTTCTCTGATAATTCATGTTGGCGAATAGTAGGTTTTGCCTAGAAAAGCTTTCGCGAAAACGAGGAAAAAACATCGTCAGGCCGGCATCTTCCCTCACTTCAGGAGCTCTTCACCGGCATCGAGCAAAATACCGGGGCGACACATTTTTTGAAGGAAGTCATTCATGTCTCTCATCACCCGCCGCGAGATCTGCGCGCTTGCCGCCGTCATGCCGCTCGGCGCTTTTGCTTCTCCTGCTCAGGCGTCCCTCACGAAGGCCGGCGCCGAGAAGTTTCCGCAAGCAGAGCTCTCCGTGCTCCTTTTCCCGGGATTTGAAACAATTGACGCCATGGGCCCGGTCGAAATGTTCGGGAACCTCAGGGACTTTTCCATGCGCTTTGCGTCCCTCGAGGGCGGCGTCGTGAAGAGCGCCCAGGGCCTTCCGGTGATGACGGAAAAATTCGGGATCGAAAACGCCTCGCCGCTCCTTCTCGTTCCCGGCGCGGCGCCCGCCTTCCTGCCGAAGGACCCGCGCTTCTTTGAAATGCTTAAAGCCGCTGCCCAGAAAGCGGACTCAGTGCTCACCGTCTGCACGGGATCGCTTCTCGTCGCGAAAACCGGGCTTCTGAACGGAAGAAAGGCGACGAGCAACAAGAAGGCGCTTCCGATGGTGATGAAGGCGGTCCCGCAGGTCAACTGGCAGAGAAAAGCGCGCTGGGTGGTCGACGGGCGCTTCTATACGTCGTCGGGCATTTCGGCCGGCATGGACATGGCGCTCGGCTTCATTGCCGACCGCTACGGCGAAGAGGAAGCGCAAAGGATTGCGGGCTTCACGGAATACCGCCGCATTGCTGATCCTTCAGACGATCCCTTCGCGATTTGAAAAGCGTTTGAAATCTGAAAAAAGAGGCGCATTTCCAACCGGGAAAGCGCCTCTTTTCATGCGGAGCCGTTGCGAAGGAAATCAAGTTCCGCTCAGTCCCTTGCGGCCGCCGATACAAGAGCCTTAAAGAGATTGAGCGCTTCGGGGCGCTCGTGCGAGAGCATCTCCGGATGCCACTGCACCGCGAGCATGAAGCGCTTCGTCGGATCGTTGAAGGATTCAATGATGCCGTCCTTCGTCGACCGGCCGTTGAGGACGAGTTCATCCCCAAGCTTCTTCACGGCCTGATGGTGGCGGCTGTTGACGCGGATTTCGCCCGAACCCACGATCGTTTCGAGGAGCGTCCCGGGCTCGACCGTGACGCCGTGCGTCACGACTGCGTAGTCCTCGGGCTGACGATGCACGTCCATGGGAACCCCGAGCTCCGTCGGAATGTCCTGAATGAGGGTGCCCCCGTAGACGACGTTGAGCACCTGGCAGCCGCGGCAGATGCCGAGGGTCGGGAGATCGTGCTCCACGGCAAGCCGTCCAAGAACCATTTCGAGGCGGTCGCGCGCGGGTTCGAGCTCTCCGCAGGCGGGGGATTTTTCCTCGCCGTAAAGCGCGGGATCAATGTCGGCGCCGCCCGTAATGAGGAGGCCGTCAAGCCGGCTGAAAACCTCTCTCATGTCCGCCTCATCAATGCTGATCGGCAGGAGCACCGGAATGCCGCCCGCACGCGTCACCGACTGCAGATACTGATTGCGAACGCCCAGGACGGATTCGGGCTTCAGGTCCGGCGTTACGCCGATCAAGGGCTTCATGGCGCTAAGGTCCTCTGGAGACGAAAGGAAAAAATACGGGCCGAAAGACATGATTCCGTCCTTCGGCCCGATCGATTCTATTTAGAGGGAAATTTCCCCGAATCAGGCGGTTTGCTTATCCGAAGCGGTGTTCTGCAAAACCGCGCCCTCGACGAGCGCCTCATTGAAGGAGGCCTTCTTTTCAGCATCTTCCTGAGCGGTCTTGGCGGTTTCGACCTCAAGCTCCGTCTGAAGGAGCTTCACCATCATGAAGCGGTTGAGAACCTCACGTGCAAAGAGGAGGAACCCGAGGTAGAGCTCGCTCTTTCGGAGCGAAATATGCTCGTCGCCGATCTGCACGAGGAAGCTCTGCTGAGCGAGGTCGAGGTGCTCGAGCACGCGCGTGCAGGCCTGGGGACTGAAGTTGTCGCGCACCTGCTGCATTTCCTTGGCAAGAAGAATCGTGTTCTCGCGCATCTTGCCGCGGAAGGGCGAATGGCTGTTGGCGACGTAGTTTTCGGCGACGCCCAGCTGATCGCGCAGCGAATGGCTCACTTCCTTCATGTTGGTGAAGGCGCGGTAGTAGAAATTGCGCGCATCGCGGTCGCGCTTTCTTCCGCCCCCCTGAAGCGCCATGCTGTAGTAAATGCCTCGGCGCTCGGAGATTTCATCCATGAGCGAAATCGACTCGGCCTTGAGCTTCGCAAGACTTTCATTGTCTTCGCGCAGGAAGGCGACGAGGCCGTCGGAAAAGACCGTGAGCGTGCGGTCAAGGTAATGGTTGACGTTCGTCGTGAGGAGCTCGCAGATCGAGCTCTGGTCGCCCTTGTCGACCTGACGCGCCGTCTCTTCGGTTTCTTCCGGCGCATCCTTCGTGAAGAAGTTCGTGCGGGCGATCACGCAGAGCGCGAAGATCATGCCGATCAGAATGACGGGTTCTCCCCACAGGGCCATGAGGGACGCTACAAAGCCGCAGGCGGTTGCCGCGCTGAAGGCCGTGAGGAACCAGCCCGTAATCACCGTGAGGACGCCGGAAATCCGGTAGACGGCGCTTTCGCGGTCCCAGGCTCGGTCGGAAAGCGACGACCCCATGGCGACCATGAAGGTGACGTAGGTGGTCGAGAGCGGAAGCTTCATGCTCGTTGCCGAGGCAATCAGCGCCGCCGCGAGCACCAGATTCACACTCGCGCGCAGCTCGTCGAAGGGAAGCTCAATCTGACCGGGCTTCGGACGCGGCTTCACAAAACGCGTGTCGAGCGCCGCAAAGACGGATTTCGGGATGATCTGATGAAAGACGTCGTTCATCCGGAGGGCGCTTCGAACCATGACGCGCGCCGGGAGGGAGGAACCGAACTGTTCCTTGCCGCCGCGGGTGGCGGAGGACAAATTGACTGCCGTGCGGATGACGCGGTGCGCCTTTTTGGAGAACCAGAGCGTGAGGCACATCACAACGCCCGAACCCGCAAGGATGAGCGTGGGCGTATGCGTGATGTTTCTCAATCCCCCCATCGTCATCACTTCAGGATCAGCACCGGGCTGGGAAGTGAAGAGGTGGAAGCTGTCGAGGGCCGCCACCGGAACGCCCACGAAGTTGACCAGGTCGTTGCCGGCAAAGGCGAAGGCAAGCGCAAAGGTGCCGGAAAGAATGATGAAGGGGAAGATGTTGGCGCGAAGGAAAATGATCGCGCTCTGGAAAAGGACGAAGCAGAGGGCGAAGACGCCGAAAAGGATTTCCTCGGTGTTCTCATCCATCCAGAGAATCCACTCGGGCTGCATGAAGCTCGCGCCGCGCGCGCCCTTCATGACGAGGAAGTAGAGAATCGCGGTCAGCGACACCGCGCCGAAGATGCCGCCCGCCCAGCGGTACATGCGTTCGTACTGGAACGTGAAGATGAGGCGGAGGATGTACTGGATGACGAGGCCCGCCACGAAGGCGATGATCACGGAAACGAGAATGCCCATGATCATGGCGAGGGCTTTGCCGGAATTGACGTAGCTCCCGAGCTCGGAGAAAGGCGCTCCGCTCATCCAGATCTTGGCGCAGGCGACGGCGAGCGTGCCGCCCAGAAGCTCGAAGACGATCGAAACCGTGGTGGAAGTGGGAAGCCCCAGGGAATTAAAGGTGTTGAGGAGGAGCACGTCCGTCACGATGACGGCGCAGAAGATCACCATCACTTCCTTGAAGGTGAGCATTTCCGGCACGAATACGCCGGTCTTTGCAATCTCCATCATCCCGGAGCTGAAGGTCGCGCCGAGCAGCACGCCGGCGCTGGCGACCGAGAGGATCACCCAGAAGGGAGCGGTGCGGGAGCCGACGGCGGAATTCAGAAAATTAACGGCATCGTTAGAAACGCCGACAAAGAGGTCGCAGATGGCAAGGGCTGCGATCAGGGCCAGGACGGTGTAAAGAAATATGTCCACGATTTGCCTTTATGCCCGCTTCTGCATGCCCTGCCCGGCACGGCCTTCCCCGCGGGAAGGCCTTCCTGGAGTAGGCAGACGTGCTGACGAGCTCATTTCCGGAATGTAATAAATATGTAACTCGACATTTTAGGGAAGCATATGAGGCGGATCAATTAGGCCGAAATATTTATTCCGCCCTCGGTATGCCTCCCGCAAGCGCTCAAAGCCGGGTGCTCACGCCGCTCATGTTGGGCTCAACATGCGGGCGCTTGAGGTAGAGCCAGACCACCATCGGGAGCAGAATGAAGCCCGCGAGGAAGACGACGAACTTGATGCTGAACCACATGGCGAACATGCCGCCCGCGATCGGGCCGATCACGCTCCCCACCTGCTGCGCGGCATAGGAGAGGCCGAAGATGCGGCCGCGGTCTTCCGGACCCGTCGAATGCGTGAGGACGGCGTTGATCGCCGGGAAGATGCCCGCAAACGCAAGCCCGCCCACAAAGCGCCAGGCGCCGAAGGGAACAATCGTGTCGGGAATGGCCTGAACCATGCCGAAAACGGCGGAACCGAGGAGCGCAATGTAGAGCACCGGCCGGTAGCCTCACTTCTGTCCGGCAATGCCCCAGAGGGGCGAGGCGATGACGCCCGAGAGCCCCACCACCGAGAAGAGGATGCCGGAAACCAGCACGAGCCGGTCCATGCTCCCCTGCAGCTCTCCGACATAAAGCGGCAGAATCGGCTGCAGGAGGAGAATCGTCATCTGAACGACGCCCGCCGTGATCAGCATGCGCTGCACCACGGGAACCTTGAGCAGATTCGTCTTCGGGCGCGGCGCCCCGCTCTTCACGACCTTCTTCTTCTTCGGCTCGCGCACCTTGAAGATGATCATGAGCGAGATGATGAAGAGCGCCGCGGCGCCGAGGAAGAAGGTTGCCCTCATGCCGAAGGCTTCGGCAAGGAGGCCGCCCAAAAGGGGCCCCAGGACGCCGCCCGCCGTCATGCCGGACTGCATGGTGCCGAGCGAGAAGCCGAGCTTGTCCTTAGGCACCGAGGAGGAAATGATCGCGAGGCACGCGGGCCAGAGACCGGCCGCAAAACCCTGGAAGGCTCGTACGGCAAGGAGCTGCCACTCGTTCTGAACGATGCCGCCGAGACCATAGCTCACCGCGAGGAGAACCGCGGCGCGCACCGCCATGAGCTTCTTCGACTTCTTGTCCGCCATGGCGCCCCAGATGGGAGCCATGATGCCCGAAATCAGAAAGGAGACGGAAAAGACGAGGCCCGACCAGAGATTCACGTCTTCCTGCGCAACCTTGAGCTCTTCGAGGAGATACATCGGCAGGAAGGGGATCAGCATCGTGTAGGAAAGAGACATCAGAACGGAAGCCGCCGTCAGAATCGTGAGCGTCATCTTCCAGTTCTGCAGGATGTCCTTCTGGAGCTCCTCCTCGGCCGCGCGCTCAAGCGCATCGTCTTCGGAATCGTTCGGCTCGGCAGGCGCTTCCTGCGCCTTCACGTCCTTTTTGACTGCGGGCTTCTTCGAGAAATCGATTTCATGAGGCTCGTCGTACACCCCTTTGGCTTCATTCTGAGCGCGGCGCAGCTCCTCGGCCTCATCCCGGACCGAAGCGCCTTTTGCGTTCCGTGCGGCATCGCTCCCGGCTTCGTTCCCGGGAATTTTCTGATTCTCTTGGGTCATGAGCGGCCTCTGTCGATTTATTTTTCGCCGTGTTGTTCCGAACAAGCTGCTTTAAGGGAGAAAAGGATCGGAGGACGGGGTGCAGGCATTAATCAATGAAGAGCAACTCGGGCGGTTTACGCCCGAGACTTCTATTCTGAAATGCTACGCCTGAAGGCGCTTTTGCAAAAGTCAGGAAAAACGCCTTTTTGTCTTTTAATGCAGTTCCGGAAAAAGCTGATCCACCAGATTTCGCGTAATGAGGTCAAGGTCGCCCCAGGCTCCGGCGAGGAGCGCATTGGAAGATGCTTTCCGGGATGCGTGACTCCATCCCGAGGCCGTCGTCCCCGGATCCCTGCGCCAGACGGAGCGCTGGGTTTCGCCGGTAAAGAGGTCGCGGTAGTCGAGCGTAATGGATGCGGGCAGGTCGCCCGGAGTTGACATTTCAGAACCCGAAATGGCGACAAAGAAGCGGCAGCGGCGGGGATTCGGCTCTTCATAGCCCTTCAGGAAAGTAACTATGTAGCCGCGGTCGCGCAGCGCCCGGTGAACGGAAATATCAAGCTCGGTGGAATGGAAGCTCCCGGCGGCAAGACACACTTTTTCGCCTGCTGCAGGAATTCCTGAAATGAGCCCCTGAGGATCCTCGGCCCGCGCATCCAGTACGGACTCCCGCTGAAATTCAGAGGCGCAGCCGGAAAGCAGCGCCATGAACGCCGCCGCGCAGATGGATGTAACTGCGATTCGCTTCATAAATTTGAATTTCAATATGTTGAATCCGAAATCTATTTAATTAAAGGTTAACTCAATTCCGAGGCATACGAAGAATCCGGGCGTCTCCCGCGCGAATATACTCAGTGCCTTCTTCTGAAACCCATTCACGACTCACTTCACATCCCAAGCATGTCTCAGCGTCCTCAGCTCTACAACCCCAAGCTCGTCTGCGCCGCCGCGCTTTTATTCACCCCCATTTTCGGCGCCGCGCTTCAGGCGAAGAACTGGATGGCGCTCGGCGAGCCCGACAATGCCCGGGCAAGCCGCATGTGGATCCGCTCCTCGCTCTGGCTCATCGTCATGTACCTCGTCGTGCAGACGCTCTTTCGCAATGAGCCCGTCATGGACTGGCTCGGCCCCTACTTTCTGGTCGTTCTCTGGGGCGCCTGGATGCTGACGAGCGGCTGGCAGCAGCTCGTCGTCGTTTCGCGCACGGTCGGCAAAAACTACGATTCGCTCCCGATGGGCCGCGCCATCATTCTGGGCGCCGCCGGCTGGCTCGCCTACGGCCTCATCACCGTCACGATCACGCTCGGCCTCGTGCTCACCGGCATTGAACCTCTGTCTGCCCTCACGGAGACGCCGAAGGAAGAACAAAACGGCGTCATCATCCGCGTTCCGAAGGAGGGCGAGGCTCCCGTTGTTGAACCGCTTCCGAAGGAAAAGCAGGAATCCGGAACGGCTGCCCAGCATTGATGCCCAAACGCCCGGACCCCTTATTTGAAATTCCCCGTCCCGCCGCCTTTACCGAGCCCGTGCTCGACCTGCTGGGCGGCGTGGCGCGACCCCGCGCCCTCACCGGGGAAGAGGCGATTGCTCAGCTCTCGCGGATCGAAGAAGCCGCGCATCAGGGCGACCCTGAAGCCCAGGCTGAACTCGCCCGCAGGCTTCTCACCGAATCTCCGAATGCGCGTAGCAACCGCCGCGCACTGATTCTTCTCAGGAAATCCGCCGCTCAGCGCTCGCCCGCGGGTCTTCATCTCCTCGCGCTCCTTCATCTCAGAGGCCAGGGGATGAAGAAGAATCCCGCCGAAGGCGTCCGGCTCCTCGAGGAAGCGGCTTATCTCGGAAGCGCCGCCGCTCAGACGGATCTTGCCAAAGCCCTTGCGCTCGGGATCGGCACGGCAAAAGACGAAGAAAAAGCGCTCTACTGGTTGCGGCTTGCGGCCGCTCAGGGGGACAACGCAAGCGCCCTCAGCGCCGGGCGCATGTACCGCGACGGTCTGGGCACCCTTCAGAATGAAGCGCAAGCCCAGAAATGGCTCGAGCAGGCGGCCAGGGCCGGAATCCCCGCCGCGCAGTTCGAGCTCGCCGAGCTCCTCAGGCGCCGCGACATTTCGCTTCGCGACATTCCCGGCGCCCGCCGCTGGATGCGCGAGGCAGCCTTCTCGGGCATTGTGGAGGCGCAGCTCAGGATCGGCATTGCGAGCTGGTCGGGCGCAGGAGGCGCAGTCGATCAGCGCGAGGCCGTCCGCTGGCTCTGCCGTGCGGCGGAAGGCGGCTCCATCAAGGCAGCATCGATGCTCGCAGGCTTCCTTATGACGGGAAACGGCCTCCCGTTGTCGCTTCCTCGCGCCTGGACACTTTTCCGCTGGGCGGCCGCCAGGGGGGACTCCGGCGCAGAAGCAACCGCCCGCATTATTGAGAATCAGATCTCTCAGGCCGAACGCGCCGAGGGCGAAAAGCTCCTCTGTGATTCGTCCCCAAAATCACTGCTCGAGACCCTCATCCCGCGCAGCGACCGATGAGGCGCATTTCCAACGCGCAAAAAAAGAGTCATTGTCGAAGATCTGTGCCTCCGGTCGTCCGGACGCCGAAGCGTCCGAAGTCCTTGAGGGCAGTCTCTTCGAAGCAATGACTCCAGAAATACCACCAAAGGAGGTTGTCTCAATCGCCTGAGACAACTGCCGCGAAATTCGCGACATGTGTATTGTCGCACGATCCCATTCCATCCAATTGAAAACTTTGCATTTCTTTCGTAAAAATTCTTGGATTCTTGCGAATGCTCAAAGTTTTGGGGAGCTCAAACCTATAAACTGTAAACGTTGATACTCATTAAGGATCAGGGAAATACCCTTGTACAGTATTCAGAACCTTTTTCCACTGCCGGCCAGTCGCATTCATTCTTTTCATCGGTCTTAGGGGAGACGCTGACAATTTTTTTGCGCGATCCCAAGGGAGATAGTGTTACAGTCTCTCTACGGCCATGGGAACAGCGGCTCAAGAAAACGTCTCAGGGGGAGAGCTTTTCTGCGCCTACGCCCGGACCGGCCCAGTAATCCGCCGGATTTTTTGCTCCGTGCGGACTGAATTCATATCCAGGAACTCTCTCTCCCAAGGATTTTTCAACATGAACCGTCTCGAACTCGTAGATCGCGTTGCTGCTCGCAATACCGCCTCGAAGGCTGAAGTGGACCGCATCATCGTGAGCGCGCTCGAGGAAATCATCTCGGCCGTCCGCGATGGCGAGACTGTCACGCTCATCGGCTTCGGCACCTTCAAGTGCGCCGACTGTGCTGCGCGTACGGGCCGCAACCCCTCCACGGGCGAACTGATCCACATTCCGGCAACGAAGAAGCCGAAGTTCATTCCGGGCACGTCCTTCAAGGAACTGCTCAACAGCGACAAATAAGCCGCTCGACCCCAGAAACCATATAAAAAGCAGCCTTCCGGGGCTGCTTTTTTCGTTGGAAGAATGGGAACCTTCCCTTACCGGTCGTTGCGGCGCTCAATGAAGTGCGGGAACCAACCTTTGAGGAGCGTTCTCGCCTCTTCAGACGGATAGTCCGAACCCACGGCGGGGAACGGCGAAAAAAAGGCTCCCGCGGGGCGCCTGTAGATCTGAAGAGCAAACGTATCAACGCCTTCCCCCTCGAGCCAGCGTGCGAGCTCAAGAAGCTTCTCTTCAGGGAGATAGTCCGGATGCGCCGTCGTGCGGCATTCGAACTTTACGCCGGAAGCCTGAATGAGGCGGAAGGATTCCAGGAAATGCGCGGCCGAGTGCGCCCTTCCCGTCACCCGGTCATAGAGCTCCGCATCCGTCGGAGGAGCCTTCACGTCGAGCCCCACCCAGTCAATCAGGGGAAGGATCTCCTCGAGGCGCCTGGGGATGATGCCGCCGGTATGGAGTCCCACGGCAAAGCCCATGTCCTTCACCCTGCGCACGGCATCGGGAAGCGCGGGGTCGACGGTCGGTTCGCCGCCCGAAAAAACGACGCCGTCAAGAAGCCCTTTGCGGCGCTTCAGGAGCGACTCGAGCTTCTCCCAGGAGTCGTGCTCGAGCTCCGGAGAAAACTCCGCAGGCTGCATCCAGGGATTCTGGCAGTAGACGCACCGCCAGGGGCATCCCTGAAGGAAGGCGACCGCGGAGAGCTTTCCCGGAAAATCGATCGTTGTAAAAGGCGTAATCCCGGCAACGCGAAGATGCGCTGCCGGGACCTTTTCCTCCGGCTCCCGGCTGCCCGTCTCCTCGAGACGAATTACCCGGGAGGTGCCGGAGCTGCCTGAGGCGCCGGAATCCATCATCTTTAAAGGGAATCAGCGATTGCAGCAGGTGCGGTGAATCTCGCCGTGCCCTTCCGCGCTTTTTTCCGTAAAGCAGACGCGTTCCTCAAATTCACCCTTCTTGCCGATATTGAAGCTCTGAACCGGACGGTGGTAGCCCATCACGCGGGTCCAGACCTCGCACTTCTGGCGCTCGGAATCCTTGAGTTCGATCTGTTCGTTCTGCTGAGTCATTTTTCTTCTCCAGTCGATCGGGATGAAGCTTTCCGCCTTCTGCTGCGCCCGTGAAGGACTGCAGATCAGGTTCCTCAGCTTCATCCCATGCGGGTACCCGCCATCATAACAGGCGGGTCCGGGGATGCAAATTAAAAATTACCTATCAACGCTATACAGAGTATTTCTTTCATAGAAGACATACTACATATAGTTTTCATGCGCCTTCAGCCGGCTTAGCTGGCCGCCTTTGCCTCTGCCGCAGATTCCGTTTTGCCGGCAAGCGCGCGGCGCTTCTTCGCGATCAGCTCCGCATCGCACTTCGGGCAGAAGTCGTGGCGCCCCGAGAGGTAGCCGTGCTTCGGGCAAATCGAGAACGTGGGCGTGATCGTGATGTAGGGAAGACGGAAATTCGTAAGCGTGCGGCGCACGAGGTCGCGGCAGGCTTCAGCCGAACTCACCGCCTCATTCATGTAGAGGTGAAGCACCGTGCCGCCCGTGTACTTTCTCTGGAGATCATCCTGGCGCTCGAGCGCCTCGAAGGGGTCGTCCGTGAAGTTGACGGGAAGCTGGGAGCTGTTGGTGTAGTAGGGATGCTCCGGAGTCCCCGCCTGGAGGATGCCGGGGAAGCGCTTTCTGTCTTCCTTCGCAAAGCGGTAGGTCGTGCCTTCCGCCGGCGTCGCCTCGAGGTTGTACATGTGGTCCGTCTCTTCCTGGAATTCGACGAGACGGGCGCGGACGTGATCGAGGAATTCGAGCGCAAAGGCATGCCCCGCATCCGTCGTGATGTCGTCCGCATCGTTTGTGAAGTTGCGGATCATCTCGTTGATGCCGTTGACGCCAATCGTCGAGAAATGATTGCGCAGCGTCCCGAGGTAGCGCTTCGTATAGGGGAAGAGCCCCTGATCGATATGGCGCTGGATGACCTTGCGCTTGATTTCAAGACTCGTCTTCGCAAGCTCGAGGAGGTAGTCGAGGCGCTCGTAAAGGTGCTTCTTATCGCCCTTGAATAGGAAGCCGAGACGCGCGCAGTTGATCGTCACGACGCCGAGCGACCCCGTCTGCTCGGCCGACCCGAAGAGGCCGTTGCCGCGCTTGAGGAGCTCCCTCAGATCGAGCTGAAGGCGGCAGCACATCGAGCGGATCATGTTGGGCTTCAGTTCCGAATTGATGAAATTCTGGAAGTACGGCAGACCGTAGCGCGCCGTCATGTCGAAGAGCCGCAGCGCATTGGGGCTCTCCCAGTCGAATTCCGGCGTGATGTTGTAGGTCGGAATCGGGAACGTAAAGACGCGGCCCTTGGCGTCGCCCTTCAGCATCACCTCGATGTAGGCGCGGTTGATCATGTCCATCTCATCCTGGAGTTCTCCGTAGGTGAAGGGCATGGTTTCGCCGCCGATGAGGGGGTGCTCCTTCTTGAGGTCCTCCGGGCACGTCCAGTCAAAGGTGAGATTCGTGAAGGGCGTCTGCGTGCCCCAGCGCGAGGGAACGTTGAGGTTGTAGATGAGTTCCTGAATGCACTGCAGCACTTCCTCGTAGGGGAGGTTGTCCTTGCGGATGAAGGGCGCAAGGTAGGTGTCGAAGGACGAAAACGCCTGAGCGCCCGCCCATTCGTTCTGCATCGTGCCGAGGAAGTTGACGATCTGTCCGGTTGCCGAGGAAAGGTGCTTCGGGGCATTGGCCTCAACCTTTCCGGCAACGCCGTTCAGACCCTCCTGCAGGAGCGTTCTCAGCGACCAGCCGGCGCAGTAGCCCGAGAGCATGTCGAGGTCGTGCACGTGCACGTCCGCCTCGCGGTGCGCGCGGCCCACTTCCGGCGGATAGATGTAGTTGAGCCAGTAGTTGGCAACCACCTTGCCGGAAACATTCAGAATGAGGCCGCCCAGCGAATAGCCCTGGTTGGCATTGGCATTGACGCGCCAGTCGAGCTGATCGAGATACTCGTTGATGGAGCTCTCCACATTGACCCAGCTCTTTTTGGCGTCGCGCGCCTTGGCGCGGGATTCGCGGTAGACGATGTAGGCGCGCAGCGTCGGGAAGTGTCCGGTTTCAAAGAGCGCATGCTCGACGGCATCCTGCACCCACTCGATATTGGGGGTGCGGGACGCATCATGCCGGGAAAGACGCGGAAGCACATGCTCCTCAACCACGCGCCGGGCTTCCTTCTCATCGAACTCATTGGTCGCACGCCCGGCCTTAGCCACAGCCAACACGATTTTTTCCGCATCGAAATCCCTGACGGACCCGTCGCGCTTGAGGAGATGCTGAGGGAGGGCGCTAGACATACTTCTTTTCCAGATAAATCACGAGAATATAAGAACTACAACCTATAGTATGTCTTAAAAATAAACAGACTATAGATTGTGGTTCTCAGGAGCAGGGGTGAAAACTATAACAGAGCGCCGGCCCCTGCGCCTACTCCCTTCGATCCAGTACGAAAGCTCACAAAAAACGCTTTCCTTGTCTGAAGCGACTTTATGAGACAAAAGCTCACCCAACAGGGTTTTCCCGGGTCATGTGGATCATCGACCCGTCCTGAAAACCGCATGCTCCATCTACTCAAGGGATTTTCCTGAGGATCAATCTACTCAAAAGTCCCTAGAATAAATATCGGATCAATTCCTCCTTCCGGCTCGCTCCGAGCCGGCAAGGCGTGCGTCGACATCGGACGCTTCCGAGGGGCTGTATTGGAATGACCGCCGAAAGCTTTGTGCCGGCCGTCATTGCTAATGCAAGCATGCCGCGTCCGAATGTTGTTCCAGCCCGCGATGTCTGAAGACACCGCGGGCTTTTTTTCGCCGGTTCGGCCTGAATCACGATTTTTCTACGCATAAATACGAATGCTGCTGATCCTTCGGAAAGCCCTTCAACATTCCCTTACATTTGCGAAGAGGATTGACGGCCATCAACGAGTCGTCATCTCGCCTTCATGCCGTCGTCATGAAGGCAGCTCCGAAGGCAGAGCGTCGGCCGCCCTCCGGCACGCCTCATTGAGGCGAATGCGCGCCATGACGCTGCAAAGCAGGATAGAGAAACGAGCTCCAGGCCGCCTCCCGGAGGCTCCAGGGGCTCCCGGGACAAACTTCAGATGCGGGAGCCTTCAGGCTCCCGTGAGCCGGGGCCAAGCCGCGGCAGAGGAGCGCTTTCGGGCCTGCAGCTCCGGAAAATGAATATGAAAAAGGCTGACGACGTCCCTTTTTCCGTCGTCAGCCTTTTCTCGATGCAGCCAATTTGTAATGACGCGGGACCAACCACGTCACTTTCTTGCGTTTGAGGAGCAACACATGACTTTGTTTTATTCGCTGCGGAACTAAAGGGGGCTTCCATAAATTCGGAAAGCCAGTTTTTCCACTTCGCCGACAGTA
>NZ_CALDXB010000090.1 GCF_937923675.1 uncultured Sutterella sp.
CTGGGGCATGCGGTGTGGGAGGGGGCACCCTGCAAAGGGGCCCTCTACCCGATTCCGCTGTCGGAGAAATCGTCTTTCGTTGGCTTCTCACGGTCGCGGGCCTGCTTGAGCCTTACGGCTCAGATCCCGGAACCTTGCGGCCCCGAAATTTTTTAGAGATCCGTCGAACCCTTGGGTCTGGGATCCTGCAGGCAGACGCTGCCCGGTGTTCCATCTCGCGTACAGGCATTTTGCCATGATTGAATGCCTAGAGGCAGCGTCATACTCAAAACAAGGGAGGACGCTTCACCCAAAGGAAAAGTGCCTTGCTCACGCGTTTTCGTTTTACGCTGCTCACGTAATCCATACTGGGAGATCAAGGTAACGATGGGAACGAAGATGGCAAATGTCGAACATCCGATCGACACATCACCCGTCTAGGTGAAGTTGATCGGCGGTACAATCTCTGACGAGAGGAAGGAATGGGTGGTAACCATAGTTAACCTCTCAAGAAGTCGACCAGGCCCGGTGCTCCAACACCGGGCTTTGTCATATCCGCAGTCGGAGAAAACGTCTTTCATTGGCTTCCCACCGTCGCGGGCCTGCATGAGTCTTTCGGCTCAGATCCAGGAACCTTGCGGTCCCGAAATTCATTTTGATCCGTCTAACTCTTGGGTCCGGGATCCAGCGGGCCGCCACCGCTAAGGCGCCCCATCTCGCCGGCTGGCATTCAGTCCGGGTCTTTCGATCCGGAAACGATTCCGTAAGCAAATGCGATCGAAAAGATTGCGTGTGCCTCTTTCCTGCTCCTCCTTTCTTAGAATAGGAATACTCGGAGGAGAATTCATCCGGCCGCAGAAGCCGCGATATCTCCTCAAAAGACTGCAAGAGAAGAACAAAGAGTAGAAAACACACGAGGAGAAAGCCAACATGGAAACGACGGAGAATCGTCCTGTCGCTGATCCCGAACTTGCGAAGAGCCTTGTGGAGCCGCTCTACAGCGGCCGCACGCTCTCGACGGGTGAACCTGTTCTCGCGCACGCCGAGGGCGTCGCCAAAATCCTTGTCGGCATCCGCAACGATCCGGAGCTTCTGGCTGCGGCGTACCTCTACAGCGTTCCGAAGTTCGTTGCCAACTCCGAAGACTGGATTACGAAGAGCTTCGGAAGCACCGTTGCCGGGCTTGTTGCAGAGTTGAGCAAAATGAATGACCTCTCGAAGCGCGCCCGCTCGGAAAGCAAGGAAGCGAGCGCTGCCGTGCAGCCTGAGGCCCTTCGCCGCATGTTCCTCGCAATGTGCCAGGATCTGCGCGTGGTGCTCCTGAAGCTCGCAAGCCGCCTCCAGACGCTTCGGTGGTTTGCGACGTCCGGAGCGGAGGGCGCGAAGGAGTTCGGTGCAGAAACGCTCGCGATTTATGCGCCGCTTGCCAATCGCCTCGGCATCTGGCAGATCAAGTGGGAGCTCGAGGACCTGTCGCTTCGCTTCACGCGTCCTGAGGAATACCGCGAGATCGCGAACGAACTCGACGAATCCCGCGAGGAACGCCTCGAATTCATGCAGCACGCGGTCGAAAAGGTGAGGGCGCTCCTCAAGGCTCACGGCATTGAGGCCGATATCTCCGGGCGCCCGAAGCACATCTATTCGATCTGGAAGAAGATGCAGAGAAAGCACCTGCGCTTCGACCAGCTCTTTGACGTGAGGGCGCTCCGCATCATCGTGGGCACGGTCGAGCAGTGCTATGAAGTGCTCTCCATCGTGCAGGAAAACTTCACGATTCTCTCGAAGGAATACGACGACTACATCGCGAACCCGAAGCCGAACGGCTATCAGTCGCTTCATACGGTTGTGACCGACAAGGCGGGCCGCCCCATCGAAATCCAGATCCGCACGCGCGCGATGCATGAGTTTGCTGAATTGGGCGTTGCGGCGCACTGGCGCTATAAGGAAGCCGGGAATTCGAACGGCGCGTCGATTGCCGAGGAGCAGCGCGTTGCGTGGCTTCGCCAGCTTCTCGCCTGGCGTTCTGACATGGGCTCGGACCCCCATAAGGATGCGCATGCGGTGGAGGACGACCATGTCTACTGCCTCACGCCCCAGGGACGCGTGGTGGAATTGCCAGCGGGCGCGACGCCTGTCGACTTCGCCTACCTCGTTCACACGCAGCTCGGCCACCGCTGCCGCGGCGCGCGCGTGGACGGCGCCATGGTGCCGCTCAATACGAAGCTGAAAACCGGTCAGACGGTGGAAATCATTGCCGGGAAGACCGGGCAGCCCTCGCGCGACTGGCTGAACCCCGAGCTCGGCTACGCGGCAAGCCCTCGCACCCGCAACAAGGTCCGTCAGTGGTTCAACGCCCAGCAGCTCGCGCAGCTTCTGCAGGAAGGACGCGAGAGGCTTGATAAGGAACTCGCGCGCCTCGGCAAAACCGCTGTGAAGCTCGACGACCTCGCGAAGCGCTTAGGCTTTGATTCCGTCGACGACCTCTGCATTGCATTCGCCCGCGAGGAAATTACGCTCACAGCGCTTGCGCAGGCCGTACAGCCCCCGAAGGAAGAGGCGCCGAAGGAGCCCGAACTCGTCGTGAGGCAGGAGTCTGCCCCCTCCAAGAAGGGGAAGGTCCTTGTCGTCGGAATGGATTCTCTCCTCACGCAGCTCGCCCGCTGCTGCCACCCGGTGCCGCCCGACGAAATCGTGGGCTACGTCACCCGCGGAAGAGGCGTGACGATTCACCGAGCCGACTGCCCGAACCTCAGAAACATGGTCGAGCAGGATCATGACCGCCTGATTGAGGTGAGCTGGGGCGGCGGCATTGCCGAGTCGATCTACCCGGCGGACCTTCTCATCGTCGCTCAGGATCGTCCCGGCCTCATGAAGGATGTCTCCGAAGTCTTCCAGCGCGAGAAGGTGCATATCACGGGGATCAACTCGCAGTTCGTGAAGGGCGACCAGCACATGCGCTTCGCGGTTGAAGTGAAGGGCGGCGACGCCATGAAGATGGTTCTCGCGAGCCTGAGGCAGGTGCCTGGAGTGCTTTCGGCACGCCGCGTGTAAGGTTCTGCCATAGCCCGGGTGATCTTTGCCCGGTGCAGGGCGGTCCAGACAGCAGCCCATCGCGTCCGCGGTGGGCTGCGTCATTTGAAGCAGCATCAGGAAGAGAATCTCATCTCTTTTTAATCCACAGAAAACAATGAGAAATGCAAGACTGAGGGACGTGAAGAAGAAAATTCAGAAAAAATTTCCCCGCCCTCTTGCTTTTTAGCAAAACCTATATATAATTCACACCTCACGTTGCTCGTGAAGCTCTATCAGGCACGTAGCTCAGTTGGTTAGAGCATCACCTTGACATGGTGGGGGTCGTTGGTTCGAATCCAATCGTGCCTACCAGA
>NZ_CALDXB010000091.1 GCF_937923675.1 uncultured Sutterella sp.
AACCGCCGACACGCGGATTTTCAATCCGCTGCTCTACCAACTGAGCTACCTAGCCGCAAAAAATGTCAAGGGTGCAATTATATGAATGGCGGCAGGAATTTGCAAGACGGCGTGCGCGGCGGGGGAGGGAGCAGCAGAAAAATACCGCATATGCGTGAGGGCTGAGCCCATTGATTCCAGCACGCTTTCAGATTCACCGAAGGAGAGATTGGCGATAATCCTTCGAAAATCTTTGTCCTTATCCCTAAGTGGAGCGCCCCTCTTCGTCATGACCGCGTCATTCAAGCAATTTGCCGCTGCGGCCCTTGCCGCCCTCACGCTTCTTTCCGGTGCCGCCCAGGCCGACGAGCAGTCGGTGCGCGACCAGCTCATGAAGAATACGGGGCTCAAGGCCGACAGCGTCCGTCCGGCACCGATTCCCGGCCTCTGGGAAGTCTTCATTCAGGACCGGCTCTTTTATGTCGACGACAAGGTGGACTACGTTTTCTCGGGCTCCATCATCGACACCAAGACGCAGACCAATCAGACGCAGGAGCGTCTGCGCGAGTGGGCGCGCGAAAGCTGGAACAAGTGGCCGCGCGAGGATGCCGTGAAGCAGGTCTTCGGCGACGGCTCGCGCGAGGTGATCGTCTTCTCGGATGCCAACTGCACCTACTGCCGCTCGATGGAGCGGGTTTTTGAAGAGGTCGGGAACCTCACGGTCTACACCTTCATTACGCCGATGATCCGGGGCGAACAGAATAACCGCGAGATTGTCTGCAGCAAGAACCCGTCGAAGGCCTGGGCCGACTGGATGCGAAAGGGCATTGCGCCCGAGAGCGCGAGCCCCGACTGCGACGCTTCCGTGATGCGCCGCAATCTGTCGCTCGCCGGCCGCTACAACGTGACGGGCGCACCCACGTTCTTCTTCCCGACAGGCGACCGCATGACGGGGGCCGTTCCCGCCTCGCAGTTTGAAAGAATTCTCGCCGAGCAGAAGTAAGCGTTCTCTTCCGACGACTCCTCGGAAGACAAGCGAAAAGAAAGGCATCCGGATTTCCAGGATGCCTTTCGTCTTATTTGCTGCCAGGGCTTCACCGCGGCGCATGAGCGCCGCCCGGGAGGATGTCCGCGGGAACGAGGCCCTTCGGAACCAATACCCAGGCGCGCACACGGCTCTTCTGCCGGCCGGCGGCTTCGCCGGCCTTCTCGCCGAAACCCCAGAAATAATCAAAGCGCAGAACGCCCCTGATGGCGCCCCCCGTATCCTGAGCGATGACGGGGCGAGCAAGATGAAGCTGCGGCCGGTCCTGCTCCGCCTCAATCATGAATGGAGTGCCTAGCCGCCAGCGGCTCGGGTCGACGGCAACCGAGGCCTCTGGCGTCAGGGGCACGCTCTGGGCGCCGACGGGCCCGAGCGCCGGGTCGCCCGAGCGCTCTTCAAAGAAGATGAAGCTCGGGTTCTGCGCGAGCGCTTTTTTCACCTTGCCGGGGTTTGCCTTCGCCCAGGCGCGGATTCTCTGCATCGAGAGCTCATGAGGCCTGAGGCCTTCCTCGCGGATGAGCCAGTTCCCGATCGAGCGGTAGCGCCAGCCGTTCTGGTCTGCAAACCCCACGCGCATGAAGGTTCCGTCCGGGAGCTCGATTCTCCCCGACCCCTGAACCTGAAGGAAGAAGGCGTCGACCGGGTCGTCTACCCAGGCAATCGCCCATTTTTCCATGTCGCGTCTCTCCTGAATGACGCCCCGCTGGTCGTAGGGAATGACCCGGCGGCCGTCGAGCTTCCCGCGAAGACGCTTGCCCTTGAGTTCCGGGTAGAGCTCCGCGAGATCGATGATGAGAAGATCATCGGGAACCCCGTAGATCGGATAGGCATTCTTTTTGCCGCGGACCCTGCTTCCGTGAAGGAGCGGTTCGTAGTATCCGGTCATGAGGCCCGTATCCGTCCTCTCATCGCCTTTGCCGGGGACTTCCACTGCCCAGGGCGTGAAGTTTTCGGCAAAGAAGGCTTCCGCGCGTTCCGGGGGTTCGAGCTTCGCCTTCGCGCAGATTTCGCTCCACGGAGCGCTCGAGAGCCGGGTGCAGGAGAGATTGAAGGCGGAGAGCGCTTCGCTCCAGGCGCCCGCCGGCGCCGGAGGGAGCTTTTCAAAGGCTTCCGCTTCGAAGGTCGTTCCGAGGGGCTTCTTTTCCGTCGGGGCCTCCACGGTCGTGCAGGCCGAGATGAGCCCGAGGGCGGCGAGAAGGAAAAGCGAGGCGGCGCGCCTCGCAGCGGGAAGAAATGCGCGGGAGTTTGAAGGAAAAGCCATGAGGCACCCGAAAAGACCGGAAGGGAAAATTTCAAGGAGAGAAGTCTAACCCTCGCTCGCCGAACTTACGGAAACGCACGCTTTCCATGAAGCCCCATCAGATTGTCCGGGGGCGAGCGCAGATATACTGAAGCCGGCTTGGGGAAAGCCGGGTCAGGAGCGCGCTCGAGGAAGCGCGCCGTCCGCTCTCCCCGGGGCACTCCTCTTTCCCTCTAATCTGCTTTTCTCCGGAGGCTTCTTCATGCGCACCTGCCGCATTGCTCCGTCCATTCTTTCTGCGGATTTTGCGCGCCTCGGCGAAGAAGTTCGCGACGTTGCCGCCGCCGGCGCCGACTGGATTCACTTCGACGTGATGGACAACCACTATGTGCCGAATCTCACGGTGGGGCCGCTCGTTCTCAAGGCGATCCGCCCGCACGTAACCCTTCCGATCGACGTGCATCTGATGATCGAACCCGTGGATGCGCTGATTCCGAGCTTCATTGATGCGGGCGCGGACATCATCACCTTCCACTGCGAGGCGACGAAGCACATCGACCGGTCGCTGCAGCTGATCCGCAATGCCGGGAAGAAGGCCGGGCTCGTCTTCAATCCCGCGACGCCGCTCTCCTACCTCGACTACGAGCTCGACCGCATCGACGTGGTGCTTCTCATGAGCGTGAACCCGGGTTTCGGTGGACAGAGCTTTATCGAGTCGACGATTGAAAAGACGATGGCGCTTCGCGAGAAGCTCGATGCCTACAAGGCCGAAACCGGCCGCGAAATCGCGCTCGAAATCGACGGCGGCGTGAAGCCCGGCAACATTGCCCGCATCGCCGCGGCGGGCGCCGATACCTTTGTCGCGGGTTCCGCAGTCTTCGGCGCCGGGTCGCCGGAGGGCTACGCGAAGGTGATCCGCAGCATGAAGGAAGCGGTTGCCGCTCTTGGAGACCGCTCATGATCCGTGCGGTCTGCTTTGATCTGGACGGGACGCTGGTGAGTTCGCTCCCCGAGATTGCTGAAGGCGTGAGGCGCCTCGCCCGGAAGGAAGGCTTTGCGCAGGTGCCTGATGAAGTTGTCGCCGTCATGATCGGCGGCGGCGTTCGCGTCCTCATTGAACGCCTTATGCGCTGGTGGGGCGCCGCCGGAGCAGATCTCTCCAAAGTGACGGAGGATCAGCTTCTGAAGGAGCTCGTTGAAATCTGGTCCGGCATGGACGGAAGCCGCATTGCGCTGATCCCGGGCGCCTTTGAGGGCGTGGCGCAGCTCAAGCAGAAAGGCGTTGCCGTCTGGCTCGTTACCAATAAGGAAGAGCCGCTTGCGAGAGCGTTTCTTGCGGAGCGCGGGCTTTCGGACGCCTTTGACGGCGTGATCGGCGGGGGCGGCGCCGCGCGCCCCAAGCCCTGGCCCGACATGATCGAGCGCGCCATGAGGGAAGCAGGCGTTTCGCCGGGCGAATGCGCCATGGTGGGCGACAGCAGAAATGACGCCCTTGCCGCACGAGCTGCCGGCGTGCGCGCCCTCCTCGTGGAGTCGGGCTACAACGAAGGCATTCCGCTTGCCGCCTGGGCAAGAGCGGAAGGATTTACGGAAATTTTCCCCGATACCGGCCGGGCCTGCGCCCGGCTTCTGAAGGAGCTCGAAGCATGCTGAAGGCGCTCTTGGGATTTGCGCTTCTCGTTCCGTTTGCCGTTTCTGCGGCTCCGCAGAAAGAGCCGCCCACGGCGGAAGCAGTGGCGCAGTGCTACGGCGCCGTTCAGGGCGACGACCAGGAGGCGCGCGGAAAGTGCCTCTCGATGGAGCTCGAGATGGTGCAGGCGACCTATAAGGACGTCACCGACAGGGTGGCTTCCTACGCCAAGGCGCTCGACAAGCCTTCAGGCACCCGCACGCGCTGGAATAAGTTCATTCTCTCCGGACAGAGCTTTGAGACCTTTGTGAAGCGCGAATGCGATTTCGTCGGGATTACGACGAAGGGGAACAAGCGCGTAGAAGCCAATGCCGAGCTTGCCTGCAGGATCGGCTACTACCGCCTGAGAACCAACATCCTCACCAACCGGCATCTGAGCCAGTCGAGCTACTGATGGAATTTGCCACATCCGACCTTTCTCCCGCAGGCCTCACCGGCCGCTGGAAAACGCTTGTCGAAGCTTTTCTCGCGTCGCCCGAAGGCCGGGAGCTCGCGAGGCGCCTCGCGGCGGAAAAGCGAAACGTTTATCCGCCTCATGCCTTCCGGGCGCTTGAACTTACGCCCTTCGAGTCGGTGCGCGCCGTGATCGTCGGGCAGGACCCGTACCACACGCCGGGAAAGGCCTGCGGACTCGCCTTTTCGGTGCCGGCAGGGGAGAAGCTCCCGCCCTCGCTCAGAAACATCTTCAAGGTGGCGGCCGAAGACGGTCCCGTCCGCACGAACGGCGACCTCACGGACTGGGCTAAAGCGGGCGTCCTTCTCATTAATCCCATTCTGACGGTTGCGGAGGGTCTCCCCCTCTCGCATGCCGGCTGGGGGTGGGAGCGTCTCACGACGGAAATCATCCGCACGCTCTCCGATGAGCGCGAGGGACTCGTCTTCTTTCTCTGGGGGAAGCCCTCCCAGAAGCTTTTTCTTCCCCTGATTGACGAGGGGCGCCACAAGGTCCTGACGGCTTCGCATCCGTCGCCTTTATCCGCTGCGCGGGGAGACGACGCCTTCATGAAGTCGCATGTCTTCGCAAAGGCCAATGAGTGGTTCGCAAAGCGAGGCGAACCGCTCATTGACTGGAATGGGACGGAAGAAAAGGAAGCTCAGCCTTCGCTCTTCTGAAGGGGAACGATGCGCTTCGGAAGGAGCCCGAGGAATTCGGGATCGGGACGGGACTTGAGGTCAAGGACGACTGAGAGAAGCCTCGGGCCCCGGAAGAAATGAATCTTCACCCTGCGGCCGCGGGCGCGTTCAATCTGGCGCTCAAATACGCCTGCATCCGTCTTCTCCTCGTCGACCGCAATAATTTCGTCGCCGGCGAAAAGGCCGGCAGCGAAGGCAGGGGATGAGGAGACGACATAGCCCGCGACAACCGCACCCCCCTTCTTTCCGGGATGGATTCCGGCGAGCCTCAGCGCTCCCGGGACCGTTGGGTCGGCTTCTGTCTGAAGACCCTGAAGATTGAGCGCCTTTTCGACCGCATCAATCCAGAAGGAGCGATTTCCCTTTTCGTAAACGAGCTTCCCCAAGAGCTCGCTCAGGTCGACATGGATAAGGGACTTGAAGAGTTCGCCGATCCCTCCGTCGGGCAGCCCTTTCCAGGTTCCCTGACGGATCTCGTCGGCCGCAGAGCAGTACCAGGTCTGCAGGAACGACTGGAGCGTTTCCTTGCGTTCGGTAAGACGCCTGATTTCCGAATCCAGAATGAGCGCGGCAAGCGCACCCTTCGTGTAGTAGGAGATCTGCGAATAGGGAGAGTCTTCCGTCTGACGGTAGAGCTTTACCCAGGCATTAAAGCTCGACTCGGCGAGCGTCATGGCGTCAAAGCCTTCGCGCGTGAGCGCGAAGTTCATGCGTTCAGCGAGGTGCCTGAGATAGACCTCTTCGGAAATGACGCGGGCTTTTCGTGCGAGAAGGCTTTCATAGTAGGAGGTGAACCCTTCGAAGATCCAGAGATCATGGGTGTATTCCTCGCGCGAAAGATCATAGGGAAGGAACCCGGAAGGCTTCAGGCGCTTTACGAGCCAGGCGTGGAAGTATTCATGCGCGACGAGAATCAGAAATTCGTCGTAGCGCTTCGGGGGCTCTGCTTCTCCTGCGGCAGGAAGCGCATTCACGTCTTCGAGAAGCACCGTGCCGGCACTGTGCTCGAGCCCGCCGTAAAGACCGGGCTCGAGATGAAGGTAGAGCATGTAGCGGCTGAAGGGCGCCCGGGGCTCTGCAATCACCTTGGGGTCATGCCAGAAAGAGTTGGCGGCGTCGAAGATTTTCCTGAGGTCTTCAGCAATCCGTTTGGTGTTGAGGCTCGAGGTCCCCGTGATGATGACTTCATGCGGAACTGATCCGCCATCCACGGTAAGGATCGTCGCCTTTGCGCCTTTCTTCGGTATCAGGACAAACGGGGAATCGAGAAGTTCGTCAAGGGACTTTGCCTGCCAGGATGTTCCGTCCGGGGTCTGAAGAGCATCGAGCGCGGAGTGCACGTCCCAGTCCTTCGCATCAAAGAGAACACTGAAAAGGGTCCCCTGAGGGATGGATGCCGGATGAAGAAAGAGCGCAGGCGGGTTGATGAACCCGCGGTCGGCATCGAGCCAGGCGTCGTGAATGCCTTTTGAATAGGCAAAAACGGACCAGTGAACCTCAACCCGGGAAAGATCCGGAATCTCATCCGCGTGAAGGCGCCATTCGGCTTTCCCGATCTGTTCGAGCTCAATGCGCACGCCCGCGGACTCTGCATGAATGTCGGAGATGCGGCCGGAATATTCGCGAAGCACGTAGCTTCCCGGGGTCCAGACGGGCATTTCGAGACGAATGCTTTCTTCCTCAAGGCGAGAGAGGTCGAGCGGGAGCGTCACGTGATAACGGTGATGAAGGGGATCCGGCGTGATGCGGTATGAGAGCTGCATAAGCGATGTATTCAGGAAAAAACAAAGAGGGAATTCAAGCCAGGCGTTCAGTGTAGGGCAGAGCGCAGGGTGCTCTTCAAAAATATTTTTCCGGGACTCTTGACAAAAGGTGAAAGGCTCTTCATAATTCGCGTCCTGCTTCGGAAACGAGGCAGCGAAAAAGAAGCGCTCCGGGAAGCAAACTAAAAGATTTCTTCTAGAGCACTTGACAAAAGGAAACGACTTCTATATGATTTCGATCCTTCGCTGATCAAACAGCGACAAGTTCTTTAAA
>NZ_CALDXB010000092.1 GCF_937923675.1 uncultured Sutterella sp.
TGTTTGAAAACCGCCGGATGCCGAACGGCATGTCCGAAAAGCCCCGATCACTGGGTTATGCGGTGTGGGAGGGGGCTCCCCTGCAAAGGGGCCCTCTACCCGATCGCCCCTACGATCAGCCAAAAAACATTTCAATCCACGGCCGGAACCATCAGCCGGTCCATGGATACGCCTTCCTGCTCCTCAGGCGTCACCGCCTCGCCGACTTTTCCATCCAGCTCCAGAGCGCATCAATCCAGCCTGAAAGCGCTCCTCGGACTTCCTCTCCGGCCGCCCAGAAGACCGAATCCCGCCCAAGATTGAGGCCCTCATCGCCCGCGCCAGTGCCCGAGAGAATCCGGAAGTCGTCCTCGCCAAAATGCCTCGAAGCCACGTCATTCGCATTGAAGGCCGACGAGAAGCCCCGGTCCTCGGCATGAAGCGAATCCGAATGGTCATCAAAAATGAAATGCGAGCCATGGAAATCGTCGGGCGAGCCCGGGTGATCAAAGGCAATGTCGCCCGCACTGCCGAATTCGGAGTCCCCGCCAAAATCCATGTTGTGTTCGTCGTGCATGCCGTGGGAGCATCCGGTGAAGTCGTCGAAATCAAAGCTCATTTGCGTCTCCTCAGAGTGTTGTTTGTCGAATGACCGGAAGTTTCAAGGGGCCATGCGTCTCGCCAAGTCGCACCGAAGCATGAAGAACGCTTTTTCTTTATTGAAGGCGGATAATCGTTGCGTTCGGTCAAACCTTTCTCCTTCATAACCGGAGCATTCATGCAGTCATCCCAAACCTCACGCCGCCCCCGCGATCTCGGAATCGAATTCGGCGTTTTCCCGACGGGGCGCTTCAATGCCATTACGGACGTCGACGGCGTCCTTGTGGGTCAGGTAACCCTCGAGGACGATGCCGCCGGCATGCACACGGGCGTTACCGCGATTCGCCCTCATCCGGGCAATGTCTTTGAAGAGAAGGTTCCCGCCGGGATCTTTCTCGGCAACGCCTTCGGCAAGATGGCGGGCTATCCGCAGGTGAAGGAGCTCGGGAACATCGAAACGCCGATCGTCCTCACCAATACGCTCAACGTGGGCGCCGGGCTCGAGGGCGTGGTCGAATGGACGCTCTCGCAGCCCGGGAACGAGCTCGTCCGCTCCGTGAACGGCCTCGTGGGCGAAACGAACGACGGCAAGGTGAACGACATCCGCGCGCGGTTCGTGAAGCCCGAACATGTTCTTGAAGCCCTGAGGAAAGCTTCCCCGGGACCCGTTGAGGAAGGCTGTGCGGGTGCCGGCACCGGCACCGTGGCCTTCGGCTTCAAGGCCGGGATCGGCACCGCTTCGCGCGTGCTCCCCAAGAGTCTCGGGGGCTATAAGGTGGGGGTCCTCGTTCAGGCCAATTTCGGCGGCATTCTGAATGTCAAGGGGATCGAAGCGGGCCTCGAGCTCGGCGGCTGGCCCGGCGAAAAGGAGATGCAGGAATTCCGCTCTGCCGACGGCTCCATCATGATGATCGCAGCGACGGACGCTCCGCTCGACGCCCGCAATCTAGAGCGACTCGCAAAGCGCGCCTTCATGGGAATGACCCGCACCGGGGGCGTGGCGTCAAACGGTTCGGGCGACTTCGTCGTCGCCTTTTCAACGAATGAATCGGTCCGCGTGCGTCATACGGCGGCGAAGGGAACGCTCGAAGGCGCGCCGCTTGTGAGAAACGACGACATGACGCCGCTTTTCATGGCGGCCATTGAAGCCACCGAGGAAGCCGTCATCAATTCGCTATTCGCTGCGCACGATGCCAGGACCTGGGACGGCAAGGTGATCCGTGCGCTTCCGGTTGAGCGGGTCCTCGCGATGCTCGACCGGGCGGGACTGCGCTCCCGCAGCTGACGCGTCAAATACATCTTTTCCCCGCACCGGATCGAGCATCCCGTGCGGGGATATTTTTTGGCGCCCTAGGATGACGCCTTTCGGGCAGAAGCTTCTGCCGCTTCTCTTTCGCGCTTTCGAACCGACTTCATGCCGCGCGTCGTCGCGTCCCAGCAGACGAGGGACCCCGCCACCACAAACGCCACGCCCATCCAGAAGGAGCTGTCGAGCTTTGCATTGATCCAGACCACCGCGAAGAGGCAGGAAAGGACCGGCGTAAAGTAGGACGCGAGCGCGAGAAGCGTGACGTTTCCCTTCGACATGCCGAATGTCCAGGCGGCATAGGCGCCGCCCATCGCGATGCCGCCGAAAATCACCGAGAAGATGCCGTGCTGCGACACCTCGCCCACCGTCTCAGTTCCGAATCCGCAGAGCCAGAGCGTGCCGTAGATGAGCATGTTGATGATGAAGATCACCGTGGAGAGATTGGTATTGCCGCCCCAGGCGCGCGTCATGCTCGAAAATCCCGCCCACGTGAGCGCGGCCCCGAGGGCGAGGATGTAGCTCAACGGATGCTCGAGGATGCGGCCGACAAAGCCCGCGAGTGAAAAGCCGTCGCTTCCGGCAAGAATGTCCACGATGCCGAAGAAGCCGAGGAAGATCCCCGGCACGATCCACCAGCGCGTTCTGACGCCGTTGAAGAGCACAGCGAAGAGAAGCGTGAGCGAAGGCCAGAGGTAGTTCACCATCGCCACTTCCATCGTCTGCGCGCCGCCGGCGGAAAAGAAGATCGCGAGGCAGAAGCAGAGCGAGGACGCATTTGCGGTCGGGAGTCCTATGAAAAGGTAGCGCTTGTCGACCTTTCTGAGGTCGGGGATTCCGATCGTAAAGAAGAGGCAGATGGCCGCCGTGAGGTAGAGAAGCGTCTGCCCCTGCGCGAGGCCGAACCCTTCGGCAATGCCGCGAATGAGTGAAACGCCCATGCCCCAGCAGATGGGCGCAAGAATGCCGATCATGGTGGCATGCTTAACTGAGTCGCTCTTCATGATGCTCATGGCGGAGCCTGATCCTGGAATTGAGGTCTGATGATGCGCGTCTTTCGCGCGGTTGGAATATTGGGTGAGCGTAGTCTACCTGCGCGCCAGCAGAAATGAGGACTCAGGCAATCCCTCACCGGCTTCCCGGGAGGAAGGCCGCCCGCGCCGAATCGTTGTCCGGGGATGCCGCCTGGGGGCCTCCCCGGGACATCTTAGGCAAAACCTCCACCCCGCTTTGAGCCCACGCACGCACGCTTCGTTTACCGCTCCCGGACGCCGCCCGGCGGCGAAAGCTGTGGCATTATGAACCTCACCGGTAAACGGCGCGGCTCTGCGCACTTCGAAAGCGCTCCCGATTCCCGTTTGCCCCATGGATTTTCAAACAGACGAGATTCTTCTCATGCAGACCCTTTCTTTCCGCGGCCGCCATCACCACCACACCTGAAGCGAGACTTTCAGGCGTGGATGCTTGGAAGTACTCAGAACTTCCGGGCGCCCAGCAGAGAAACAAGGGTTATCCAGTCAGAAGGCCTCCGGAAGCAAAGCACTTCCGGGGGCTTTTTCGCATCCGCCGGACGGAATGGAACCTTTTCATCTTTACCAGGAAACCAGAAATGACCGAAAACAATCGTCTACGAGTCGCCATGCAGAAGTCCGGCAGACTTTCGGACGACTCGAAGGAGCTTTTTGAACGCTGCGGCATCAAGGTGCGCTACCACGAGCAGCGTCTGCTCGCGGCTGCGGAAAACATGCCGATTGAGTTCCTGCGCGTGCGCGACGACGACATTCCCGGACTCGTCATGGACGGCGTGGTCGACCTCGGCATCATCGGCGAAAACGTCCTCGAGGAAACGCTCCTCACGAGGAAGGGCCAGGGCGACCCGACGGAATTCCGGATGCTGAAGCGCTTCGACTTCGGCGGCTGCCGGCTCTCGATCGCGATCCCGCGCGACGAGGAATGGAAGGGGCTCGCGAGCCTCAACGGGAAGCGCATCGCCACCTCGTACCCGCAGCTTCTGAAGCGGTGCTTTGAGGCGAAAGGCCTCACCTTCCGTCCCTGCCTTCTCACGGGGTCGGTCGAAGTGGCGCCCCGCGCGGGATTGGCCGACGCCATCTGCGACCTCGTCTCCACGGGCGCGACGCTTGAAGCGAACGGCTTGAAGGAAGTCGAGGTGATCTACCGCTCGAAGGCCTGCCTCATTGCGAGGAAGGACGAAATGGATGCGGAGAAGGAAGACCTTGTGAAGCGCCTCCTCGTTCGCATGCAGGGCGTCGCCCGCGCGCGCGAATGCAAGTACATCATGCTCCACGCCCCGAAGGAGAAGCTCGCCGAAATCACGAAGCTGCTCCCCGGCGCCGAGCACCCGACGATTCTTCCCCTCACGGGCGACGACACCCGCGTGGCGCTCCACATGGTTTCAAGCGAAAGCCTCTTCTGGGAAACGATGGAGAAGGTGAAGGAATTAGGCGCCTCCTCGATCCTCGTTCTCCCGATCGAAAAGATGATGGAGTGACCGCCCTTCAGGCGGCGAAGCTCCTTTTCAAAGAATTCACGAATTTTTCGGAACTAATCAGCACAACATTTTGGAGTCAATCAAAATGACCGAATTTGCCTTCAGCGACATCATCGACTGGGACTCGCTCGACGAAGCGGGCCGCACCGAGATCCTCCGCCGCCCTGCCGTCATGGCGGGCGAGCGCATCAGCGCCGTGGTGAAGGACATTCTCGACAACGTCGAAAAGAATGGCGATGCGGCCCTTCGCGAATATTCCGCGAAGTTCGACCGCACGGAAGTGAAGGACTTCCGCATTTCGAAAGAAGAAGTGGACGCCGCCTGGGAGCGCGTTTCGCCCGACTTCCGCGCGGCGCTCCAGAGGGCCGCAAGGAACATTGAAAAGTTCCACACGGCCGAGAAGCTCGAACCCGTCGTTGTCGAAACGATGCCGGGCGTGCGCTGCGAACAGGTGACGCGCCCGATTGAAGCCGTGGGCCTCTACATTCCGGGCGGCACGGCGCCGCTCTTCTCCACTGTTCTCATGCTCGGCATTCCGGCCCGCATCGCCGGCTGCTCCAGGGTCGTCCTCTGCACGCCTCCGCCCGTTGCCGACCAGATTCTCTGCGCCGCGCGCCTCTGCGGCATTGAAGAGATCTACCAGGTGGGCGGCGCCCAGGCGATTGCCGCCATGGCCTTCGGGACCAAAACGGTTCCGTCCGTCTCGAAGATCTTCGGGCCGGGCAACGCCTATGTGACGGAAGCGAAGCGCCAGGTGAGCCGCCGCCCCGACGGCGCCGCGATCGACATGCCGGCCGGCCCCTCCGAAGTTCTCGTCATTGCCGACAAGGATGCGGATCCTGCCTTCGTCGCCGCCGACCTTCTCTCTCAGGCCGAACACGGCCCCGATTCGCAGGTCGTGCTCCTCACGCCCTCGAAGGAGCTTGCCGCTAAGGTGGCCGAAGAGGCCGCAGCCCAGCTCGCGCAGCTCCCGCGCCGCGAAATCGCGACGAAGTCCCTTTCCGCGAGCCGCCTCATCGTTGTCAGGGACCTCGAGGAATGCTGCCGCGTTTCGAACCGCTATGCGCCTGAGCACCTCATCATTCAGGCGAAGAATGCGCGCGACCTCGTGCCGCTCATCAACAACGCGGGTTCGGTCTTCCTCGGCGAATGGTCTCCCGAATCGGGCGGCGACTATGCGACCGGCACCAACCACGTGCTTCCCACCTACGGGTGCGCCGCAGCCTACTCGTCCCTCGGTCTCGCCGACTTCATGAAGCGCATGACGATTCAGGAAATGACGGCGAAGGGCTTCTCGGGACTTGCCGAAACGATCGCGATCCTCGCGCACGCCGAGCAGCTTGACGCCCACAGGAATGCAGTGCTCGTGCGCATGGCGCGCCAGAGCGCCGAAAAAGCGAAGGGAGGCTGCTGATGGCAAGGCGCACCGAAGACCTGATGGAGAACCCGGAGCGCCTTGCGCGCCCCGAGGTTCAGGCGCTCACGCCCTACCAGTCCGCCCGCCGCATCGTGGCGGCTGCGGGCGGCCGAGGCGACGTCTGGCTTAATGCCAACGAATCGGCGGAATCGGACGAGTACGCCCTCAAAAACGGGCGCTTGAACCGCTATCCGGACGCGCAGCCCGCGGACGTTATCGCGCGCTACGCGGCCTATGCCGGCGTCTCCCCCGAATCGATTCTCGCCACCCGCGGCGGCGACGAAGGGATCGACCTTCTAGTGCGCACCTTCTGCACGGGCGGGCGCGACGCCGTGCTGCAGTTCCCGCCCACCTACGGCATGTATTCCGTTTCGGCCGAAACCGCGAACGTGCGCGTCGTGAATCTCACGACGTCGCCCGAAAACGGGTGGACGCCCGACGTGAAGGCCTTGGAAGCGGCGCTTGAAAAGGACCCCTCCATTCAGGTGGTCTTTGCCTGCTCGCCCAACAACCCGACGGGGAATCTCCTTTCTCCGGAAGTCGTGAGCGGCCTCATCAACGCCACACGCGGGCGCGCGATTCTGGTGCTCGACGAAGCCTACATTGAGTTTTCGCCTGAAAACACCGCAGTCGACCGGCTCGAACGGGCGCCGCACCTCGTCATCATCCGCACGCTCTCGAAGGCCTTTGCGCTCGCGGGCATCCGCTGCGGGTTCCTGATCGGGAACCCCGCCGTGATCGGAATGATCAAAAAGGTGATCGCCCCCTATCCGATTCCGGCGCCGGTAGCGGACATTGCCGAACAGGCGCTTTCCGACAAAGGCATCGCCCGCATGAAGACGCGCGTCGCAGCGACCCTTCGCCGCCGCGAGGAGCTCGCACGGGCGCTTGCCGCGCTCCCCGGCGTGCTTGAGGTATCGCCCTCGGCCTCGAACTTCCTCCTCGTGCGCTTTGCCGAAAGCGCCCGGGTCTTCACGGGTCTCTGGGACCGCGGCATCATTCTCCGCGACCAGAGCCGTCAGCCGACGCTTGCGGGCGCGATCCGCATCACGGTCGGCACCGACGAGGAGAATGCGCTTCTTCTCGCCGCGCTCTCGGAACTCCTCGGAGAATACTGATGGCTCAGAAAATTCTTTTTGTCGACCGCGACGGCACCATTCTCGAGGAGCCCGAAGACTTCCAGGTGGACGACTTCAGAAAGATGCGCTTCGTCGAAGGCGTTCTTCCGGCGCTGAAGGCCCTGAAGGAGGCCGGCTGGAAGCTCGTCATGGTCTCCAACCAGGACGGCCTCGGGACGTCATCCTTCCCGACCGAAACCTTTGAGGGTCCGCACAACCTCATGATGCAGATTCTCGAAAGCCAGGGCGCGAAGTTCGACGAGGTCCTCATCTGCCCGCACATGCCGGGCGACGGCTGCGCCTGCAGAAAGCCCGGCACCGGGCTCGTGAAGAAGTACCTTCGCCGGGGCGCCATGGATCGAAAGAACTCCTACGTGATCGGCGACCGCGAGACGGATCTCAAGCTCGCGGAAAACATGGGGCTCACCGGCATCCGCGTGGGTCCCGAGGGCGACCCCTGGAGCGCCGTGCAAGAGCGCCTCCTTGCGAGCCTCCCTCAGACGCCGAAGACCGACCGTCACGCCGTTGTGGAACGGAAGACGAAGGAAACGGACATCCGCGTCGAAGTCTGGCTCGACCGCGAGGGCGAAAATGAGATTTCAACCGGGATCGGCTTCTTCGACCACATGCTCGAGCAGATCGCTCAGCATGGCGGCATGCGGCTTCACCTCAAGGCGAAGGGCGACCTCCAGGTCGACTGCCACCACACGGTTGAGGATACGGGGCTGGCCTTGGGCGAAGCCATCAGGCTCGCGCTCGGCGACAAGCGCGGCATCCGCCGCTTCGGGTTCCTCCTTCCCATGGATGAGGCCCTCTGCCGGGTTGCGCTCGACATCTCGGGCCGCCCCTGGCTCACCTTCAAGGCAAAGTTCAAGAACCAGTTCGTGGGCGACCTCGCGACCGAAATGATCGAGCACTTCTTCCGCTCCTTCTCGCAGGCGATGGGGATCACGCTCAACATGAAGGCGAAGGGCAAGAACGACCATCACGTCGCCGAATCGCTCTTCAAAGCCCTCGGGCGCACGCTTCGCGACGCGAAGCGCATTGAAGGCCATGAACTTCCCTCTTCGAAAGGAGTGCTCTAACGATGCGGGTCGTCATTCTCGATACCGGCTGCGCCAACCTCCTTTCGCTCGCCCGTGCGGTGTCGCGCCTCGGAATTGACCCCGAGGTCACGCGCGATCCGAAGCTCGTGAAGGCCGCGGACCGCGTGTTTCTCCCGGGCGTCGGCACGGCGCGCGCGGCAATGGCGGAATTGGAAAAGCGCGAACTCCCCGATCTCATCCGGTCGCTCTCGCAGCCCGTTCTCGGGATCTGCCTGGGCGAACAGCTTCTCGCAAAACGGAGCGAGGAAACGGGCGGGGTCGACATGCTCGGCCTCATTCCGGCAGAAGTCCGCGAACTGAGAGTCGGCAGTCTCCCCCTTCCGCACATGGGCTGGAACCGCGTCTTCCCGGACGAGTCGCCCATGGCGAGGCACCTCTTTAAGGGGCTCCCCTCAGGCGAATGGTTCTACTTCGTTCACAGCTATGCGATGCCCGTGAACGAATGCACCATCGCGCGCGCCGAGTACGGCGAACCCTTCACGGCGGCAGCGGCCAGAGACAACTTTGCGGGCGTTCAGTTTCACCCTGAACGCTCCGGCAAGGCGGGCGCCAGACTTCTCGCCAACTTCCTCGGAGTAGAACTGTGATCATTCCAGCAATCGATCTTCTTGAAGGCCGCGTCGTGCGCCTCCACCAGGGCGACTACAACGCCTCGAGGGACTATGGCGACGAGGCGCTCCTTCGCCTTCAGAGCTACGAAAAAGCGGGGGCGAAGCTCCTTCACATCGTCGACCTCACGGGCGCGAAGGATCCGGCACGCCGCCAGATCCCGCTCCTCAAAAAGTGCCTCGCGGGCCTCAATGTCCCCGTCCAGACGGGAGGCGGCGTGAGAACCGAAGCCGATGTCCGCGCGCTCCTTGATGCCGGCGCCGCGCGCGTCGTTGTGGGGTCCACTGCAGTAAAGGATCCTGAAACCGTCAAGGGCTGGATGAAGACTTACAGCCCTGAAGCAATCGTCCTCGCGCTCGACGTGAGGATCGATGAGGCGGGCCGCCGCCAGATCGCCGTGAGCGGCTGGCAGGAGAATTCGGGCGTTCTCATTGAGGAGCTGATCCGCGAGTATCTTCCCGCGGGACTAAAGCACGTGCTCTGCACCGACATCTCGAAGGACGGGACGCTTGCAGGCACCAATGCCGGTCTCTACCGCACGCTATCGGAAGAGTTCCCGCAGGTGGCCTTTCAGGCCTCGGGCGGCATCGGGTCGCTCTCCGACGTGCGCGAAGCCGCCCGTTCGGGCGCGGCCGGCGTGATTGTCGGGCGCGCTCTGCTCGAAGGAAAGTTCACGGTGGAGGAAGCCATTCAGTGCTGGAAGGAAGTGCGCGGGGATTGAGTTCCATGCGGCTTCTTCCATGATGGATCCATCACTTTCTCCAATCCCGGAAAGTGCGGTCACTTTCCGGGGACTTTATTTCCGCGCATGAGGGCGCCCAGGCAGTTTTGTCGCGACTTTTCGACGCCGACCGGCGTCCTTTAGGCCATTTCTCCATCGCCTCTTCCCGTTTTCTGAAAACATCCCGTTTTCCCGCAGGCTATGCTTGAAATTCGCGCTCAAAGCTCTCCGCGCTCCCTTCATGCCGCAATCACGCTTCCCTTTAAAGGAGGACCCATGCTCGCCAAACGCATCATTCCCTGTCTCGACGTCCGAAACGGACAGGTCGTCAAGGGCGTGCAGTTCCGCGGTCATGAAATCATCGGCGACATCGTGCCGCTTGCCAAACGCTATGCCGAGGAAGGCGCCGACGAACTCGTCTTCTACGACATCACCGCCTCGTCGGACGGCCGAGTCGTCGACAAGAGCTGGATTTCGCGCGTCGCCGAGGCGATCGACATTCCTTTCTGCGTTGCAGGAGGCATCAAGTCGGTTGAGGACGCCGGGCGCCTTCTCGCCTTCGGCGCTGACAAGATTTCCATCAACTCCCCTGCCCTCTCCGATCCCACGCTCATCACGCGCCTCGCAGACCGCTTCGGCGTTCAGTGCGTCGTGGTCGGAATCGACACCTGGCACGATGAAGCGACAGGCAAATACTGGGTCAACCAATTCACGGGCGACGAAAAGCGCACCCGCAAGACCGAGTGGGAGACGCTTCGCTGGGTTGAGGAAGTCCAGAAGCGGGGCGCCGGCGAAATCGTTCTCAACATGATGAATCAGGACGGCGTGCGCAAGGGCTACGACATCGAGCAATTGAAGCTCGTGAGAAGCGTCTCTAAAGTGCCTCTCATTGCGAGCGGGGGCGCGGGCACCATGGAGCATTTCCTTGACGCCTTCCGGCTTGCGCATGTCGACGGCGCACTCGCTGCATCAGTTTTCCACAAAAAAATCATTGATATCGGCGACCTCAAACGTTATCTCGCCGACAATGGAATCGAGGTTAGAACATGCTGACAGAAGAAACACAGGCAAAGCTTGACTGGGAAAAAACGGGCGGACTTATTCCCGCCATCGTGCAGGACGCCGTCTCCGGACGCGTTCTCATGCTGGGCTACATGAATAAAGAAGCGCTAAGCCAAACCCTTGAAACGAAGAAGGTCACCTTCTTCTCGCGCACGAAGAACCGTCTCTGGACGAAGGGCGAAACTTCCGGCAACTTCCTCCACCTCGTCGACATTGGCACGGACTGCGACAACGACACGCTTCTCGTTCTCGTCAATGCGGACGGCCCCACCTGCCACCTCGGCACGACGAGCTGCTTCGGAAATCTCGAGCCCAGTTGGCAGTTCCTGCGCGACCTTGAGCTTCTTCTCGGATCCCGCCGTACGGCCGATCCGGCGACCTCCTACACCGCGAGCCTCTACGCCCGCGGCACGAAGCGCATCGCCCAGAAGGTGGGCGAGGAAGGCGTTGAAACCGCGCTTGCTGCAACCGTTCACGACCGCGAGGAGCTGAAGAACGAAGCGGCCGACCTCGTCTACCACCTCCTTGTTCTGCTCCAGGATCAGGACCTCGAGCTTGCCGACGTGATCGGAATCCTTCGCGACCGCCATGCCGCGCGCGAAGCAAAGGCTCAGGCCAAATAACAGCCTGAAGGAAGCCCGGGAGGGCTTCTTCTCAATTTAAAAAGCCGCCGGGACTCATCAAAGGTCGCCGGCGGCTTCTCTTCATTGGTAAGGAGGAATTCAATCCTGCGGGAGCTTCTTCCTGATCTGCGCGCGCATGAGGGCGGCGGCGATGAGATTGACGATCACTGCGGGCACGACGCCGTAGAAGAAGAAGACTGCAGCCGGGAAGTCGAGCATGTAGTCGCCCGCAAAGAGCGGATTGATGAGACTGGTTGCTGCGTCCACCGTCACCGCAAAGAAGAAGCAGAAGCTGAAGGAGACCGCATACTGGATGAAGACGAACCCGGCGACCGTCACGTCCGCCACGTTCTCAGCATTTTTGAAGTTCGCCTTCTCGCGGCAAAGCGCCGGGAGGTCCTTCACGGTGAACCAGAGGCCGAGGAAGAGGACGATGAAGAAGAGCGCCAGCGTAAAGGCGTCCGCGCCCCAGGAGGCGGAGCCGAATTCCGTGAGCCTCGTCTTCAGAACGATGCCGATCACAAAGCCCGTGAAGCTCGCGATGAGCGCGGCAAACTTCACCGATTCCATGACTTTCCCGGCATAGCCGGAGCTGATGTCGTCGGGATCCTCGACTTTGATGATTTTCTTGAGGGCCATGCTTTTTCTCCTTTTATCCTGCGTGCTTATTTCTGACGGTCTGATGCCGCGCACCGCATATTACCCGTCTCAGAAGAAAAAGCGAGTGTAAATCCTGGAGGAAGCCCGCCGATGCTTCAAGGCTTTGAGCCGGATCATCAGGAATTCTGCTCCCGGAAGCCCCTTCACGCTTCAGGGCGGCGGCAAAAGAAAACTCCGCGCGTCCTCACGGGATCAGCCCGGAAGACGCACGGAGCGGCAGAGAATCTCAGGGATCCCGAGGGATCACATACCAATTACTGGCTGAAGGCCTTCGAAAGATCCACCGGCATTGCCTGGTAGCCCGAAGTTCCCTTGAACTGGATTTCGACGGAAGGCTCCTTCTCGCCCCACTTGAATTCATCAATGTAGGGGTTGGGAGCGGACTCAAAGGCGCCGGTCTTGAAGTTGAAGGACGCGCCCGCCGTTGCCGAATAGACGAAGACGGACTTCTTGTCGGGCATGTATTCGGTCAGCGACGTAACGGGGCTGTACCACTCGTGGCCGCGCTCCTTGCCGTACTCCCAGATCTGTTCGACCGTCATCTTTTCCTGATCGATCTTGAAGAAGACCGCGCGCGAATACTTCATGTCGGGAAGGGGCGGCTGCTCCATGCCGCGGGCGTCGCCGTTGTCGAAAACGGAGAGAATGAAGGTCTTCTTGTCCGACATCGAATCGACGCGCCAGCCGGTGTGCTGCGTCCAGGTCCAGTCGAACCCGCCTTCGCACTTGCTCCCTTCGCACTTGATTTTGTTGCCCTTCGAATCAACCGGCGTCAGGACCTTGTCGGCAAACTCCTTCTTCCAGCCTTCGGGCGAGCCCATGATCCACTTCACCTTCTTGTCGCGGCCAATCTTGATGAGCGCGGACTGGTGGCGCGAAGAGATGATGATCGAATCGTCGGTCGGGTCGTAGTCGACGGAATTCACGTGAACCCAGTTGCGGCCTGCGCCCGAACCCACGATGTCGCCGAACTTGTCGCTCTTGTCCTGTTCGGCGAGCTGCTCGGCCGAAAGGGTCTTGCCCGCCTGAGAAGCGTCGATGTTGAGGCAGACGGCGCCCTGGTCGAGGACCTTCAGAACATTGTCGCGATAGGGGTCGAGAATGTCGAAGAGGCGCCATTCATCCACCACGTTGCCGTTGGGATCCACCTCAATGATCACGTCGCGAACCGTGCGGACGTGCTTCCCGTCGGCGCGGACATGGTCGGAGGAGGCCACGCGCACCAGGTAGTTCCCGTTCTGCATCGGATCCATGGCGTGCGAGAAGTCGTTGTAGCCGTCAGGAAGACGACGGTTCCAGATCTCGCGGCCCATGAGGTCGTACTTCACGTAACGCTGGCCGTAGCCCCAGGTGAAGGCGCCGTCATTATTCTGGCGGAAGCCCATCATGATGCCGGCGCGATAGATGTCGTGATAGTTGAAGATTGTGGACGGATCCATGTACCAGCGAAGTTCGCCCTTCGTGTCATAGATCGCGTTCTGCGGGTAGCGGTTCCATTCAAGCGCGCCGCCCATCGGATTGTTCCAGACGGCGCGGGTCGATTCCGGCGTCGCGGCAATCATGTTGTTGATGAGGTAGAGGCGGTCGGAGAAGGCTGGATCCATCTTCTTCACTTCCGCTTTCGGGAAGACGGAAGTCACGCCGGCGTAGCCGGCGGTGCGGATATTCGCCGGGCCCGCATAGATGCGGTAGGTTTCCTTCTCAACGCGTTCGGACTTGCCGTTGGCATAGCGCGTGTAGGAAACCTCAACCGTGTTGCGGTAGTCCGGATAGAGACCAAAGACGGGAATGCCGCCGTGCGTGCGCACCTGCGTGTCGCTCACCTTGTACTTGATTTCCTGTCCGCCTTCCTTCGGAACGATGCGCACGGACACATCGGTGAGCGTGTAGCCGCCATTCCTGATCACAGCCGTGAGCGGAGCGAGTTCGTACGGGTTGAGGATGACGGCGCCGATCTTCCCGGTTGTCGGGTAGCCCACGTGCGGGCCCGATGCGCCGCCGATCGCCCAGGCGCCCGACGAAACGGCCATTCCGGCCGCGGCGCAGGCTGCGGCAATCCAGGTCATGCGTGTCTTCATGATGCTTCTCCTTTTCTGAAGTCAAGGCTTCTCTAAAAGCATTCGCTCTGGTCAAAACCCGGTGCTCCGCGGGTGGTGCTGCACGAGGCGAACGAACTGCTTGTCTGAAAGTGCGATGAAGTGTAAAAACCGGCTCAAGGCGCTACCATGGTGAGAAACATGAAGGAATTTGCAAGATATGCCTGAGACTTTTGCGGTTTCCGAGAAACTCTCCGAACTAACGCTTGAAGACCTGCGGTTCTTCGCGAGCATCTATGAGGAGCTCTCGCTCTCGAGCGCCGCGCTCCGCTGCGGCATCAGCCTTTCGCGCGCCTCGAGAATTCTGAAGAAACTCCGGGAAACCTTTGCCGACCGGCTCTTTCTCAGATCCATGCCGGAACTCATTGCTACGGAACGCGCAACGCAGCTCTATCCAAAGGTGATCGACCTCGTCAATCGCGCTTCCCAGCTCGGGCAGACCGAGATTTTTGATCCGGCAACACTCACCCGGACCTTTCGGATCGGGGCGGTAGACAACGCGATCTTCGCCGTCATGGCGGACGTCATTGAAGCCTTCTTCAGACTCGCGCCGCATGCGAGGCTTGAGATCACCCAGCTCACGCCCGATCTCACGCAAAAGCTCGAAAAAGGGACGCTCGACTGCGCAATCTTCCCGTCTTCAAGAGAACTTCCTCCGGGCATCCGGGAACTGAGGCTCTATCAGGTCCGCTACGCCGTATGCGTCCGCTCCGGCCACCCGCTCGAAGCCCTCTGGCGCGAAAAAGGCTCAATTGGACTTGACGACCTCAGGCGCTGGCGAAAGATCCGGATTTCGAACGAAACGTCCACGGACCCGCTCCTCTATTCTCTTGACGAAAAAAACTTCCTCGGCGAAAGCTTCCTCGACTGCGCCGTGACGGTGCCGTTTTTCCTGAGCGTCCCGTCGATACTCCAGGTCACAGACTTCATGGCGATCCTGCCGCTTCAGACGGCAATCCGCATGCAGAAAAAGCTCGCAGAGCCTTCAATTGCCGTCATCCCCGTCATGATGCCGTCAGCGAGAGGCGAGCAGGATCCGAAGTCCTTCTATACGCGCCTCATCTGGCATGAGCGGATGGACGGCGTCCCGGCAATGGAATGGCTGCGGGGGCTTTTTGCGCTTTATGCCCGCTTCGACCTTTCGGACAATCCGATTCGCCGGACCGACGCGTCCAGGTGATGACTCGACCGCAGGCGACTGTCTCCGGCGATTACGATGAAGAAGCCCATTGACATATACCGCAAGAGCTGTGTACTCTGAGAATTTGCAGAAAATCTGTAAATTCTCAGCGTAAATTTATGCTTGCAGGCTTTTCATTCAAAAACTACCGGAACTTCAGAGAAGCACAAATATTGTCGCTTCGCGCCAAACCCTCAGCTAAAGAGCGGCTCGCCTGGAATGCATTCAGGACCGGGCGAAAAGATATTCCGCATGTCCTGAAGGCCGCAGCGATATTCGGCGCCAATGCCAGCGGCAAGTCGAATGTCATCCGGGCGCTGCAGGTGATGCAGCAATGCGTGCTGAAGAATACGGTTGCGCTTCCTCCGCCCTTTCAACCTGAAGCCTTTGCTTTTGATGAAAAGTCAAAATTTGAAGAAATATCTTTTTCGGTCCTTTTCATAAAGGAAGGCCATTTTTACAGCTATGAATTTTCGGTAAAGAACCATCAGGTCACTCATGAAGCACTTTTTCTCAAAAAAGAGCGAAAAATTCTGCTTTTTGAAAGAAAAAAGAATGATGTCGACAATACCTACGCTTATAACTTCGGAAGTTCGCTGCAAGGGCAGAAAAAAGCATGGAGCGCAATGACCAGAGCGGATTCGTTATTTCTCAGCACAGCCGCTGCATTTAATGCGTCACAACTCATTCCGATCGTTGAATGGTTTGCAAACCATTTGTTGATAATCAACGAATTCAACAAAGCGGGAAGCCATTTTACTATCCGCGCCCTGGAACAAAATCAACTGGATAAAAGAAGTCTCATCCGATTTTTAACCTCAGCGGATATCAATATTACGGATATCCAGATCGACAAAGGAATCCGCCCGGGAAAAAGCATATTCATGAATTCAAACAGCCTGGAGTTCAATAACGATTCCCTGGATTTCTGCAGTGTTTCTGTTGCCCATCACGAGAACGGCAAGGACTATCGACTGTCTCTTGCTGATGAATCTCTGGGCACTCGGCGTTTGATGGAGCTTGCCGGGCCCATCCTCGATGCCGTAAAAAATAATGCGACACTTATCGTTGATAGAATCGAAGAAAATCTGCACCCCATTCTTGTTGAAAAACTTGTTCAATCCTTTTTTGAAAAATCCGATCAGGCGGATGGCGCGCAATTGATTTTTACGACCAACTGCGACTCTCTGGTCGATAACAATACAAACGATCCAGATAATCCCTTGCTCAGAAGAGATCAGATATGGTTTGTAAATAAAACAAGCAATAACGAATCAACACTCTATGCGCTGTCAGATTATCCAATCCGAAAAAATGAGAACGTCAGAAATGCTTATTTAAACGGCACATTCGATGGCATCCCCTTCATTGAAGCCATCAATGCAAAAAGCTGAGAAAATGGTTGTGAGAAATTCTATAAGCAGCGCAAACCAGCAATACTGACCAAGGAGAGAGAAGTGAATCTGCTTCAGGAATATTTGAAGGATCTCGCGGAAGTCGTCAACGTGGACTGCGGCTCCGCCTCGACCGAAGGCGTCACGAAGGTCGCCCGCATCATGCAGCGGCATTACGACGAGATGGGCTTTCATACCGAGCTCGTCGACTTCGGACCCGAGGCCGGGAAAGGCCTTTTTGCCACCAACAAGCCCGGCGCCGAGCATTTTGATCTCATGCTCAATGCTCACCTTGACACGGTTTTCCCCGACGGCACGGTCGCAAAGCGCCCCTTCCGCATTGAAGGCGACCGCGTGCGCGGTCCCGGCTGCGGCGACTGCAAGGCGGGCGTGATTGCGATTCTTCATGCACTCAAAAACGCCCGTCCCGAGGATCTCGACCGCCTCGCCATTGCGGTCTGCCACAATCCGGATGAAGAGATCAGTTCGATCTATTCCCGCGACTGGCTCGCTGCCATGGCCAAGCGCTCGAAGCAGGCGCTTGTTCTCGAAGCAGGCCGCGCCAACGGCGAATTCGTCCGCTCGAGGAAGGGCCGCTCGGTCTGGTCCATCACTTTCCACGGCGTTTCCGCACATGCCGGCAACAACCCGAAGGACGGCCGCTCGGCCATTCTCGCCGCCGCCCGCTTTGCGCTCGAGGTGAGCGCGCTTCAGGATCTCGACGGCAAGGGCACTTCAGTCTGCGTCGGCACGATCGAAGGCGGCACGGTCTGCAATACGGTTCCCGACACCTGCACGATCAAAATCGATACCCGCCGCTGGAACGACCGCGACGGCGACGAACTCGACCAGGCGATCGAAGCGCTTGCCCGCTGGGACTGGGGCGACGGGATCACGGTTGAGGCGAAGCGCGTATCGGTTTCGCCCGCCATGCCTTTTACGGAAGCGACCCGCGGGCTCGTGCAGAAAATCGAGGAAGCTGCCCGTCTCGAAGGCTTTGAAGCCAAATGGGTTGATGCAGGGGGCGGCTCAGACGCCAACCGCATTGCCCAGGCAGGCACGCCCGTGCTTGACGGCGTGGCGCCCGCCGGTGCGGGCTTCCATTCGGAACGCGAATACCTCCGCATCGACACGATTGAAAACCGCGTCAGGATGCTGAGCCGCTTCCTCTCGCTGATTTAATCCCCAACGCGGCTTCTCCGGCGGATTGGTGCGGGCTTCAGGCGCCGCAATCCGCCGGAATTCTCAATTCTGAATCAGTAGTCCGTCCGGTTTTCCTTCAGCGGCAGGGGCCACTCTTCGCGTGAGGAGAGAGACCAACAGTCATATTTCAACGAATCAGCGCCACGGGCCGGCACCTCGCTTGAGGCGATATTTTCCAGATCATTCTGCATGTTAGACTCAATCGTTCGGGAAGTTTGTGCCGCAGAGGATGTGTCGTGCAGAAGAAATCAATTGCCGTTGGAAACTCTTCCTTCATCACGCTGATTGAAGACAGCCGCTGCTACGTTGACAAGACCGCCGTTTTCCAGCCGCTGATTGAATCAGGCACACTGGTCGACCTGATAACGCGGCCTCAGGGCTTCGGCAAAACGCTTTTCCTGGACTCGCTGCATTGCTTTCTGGCAATCGATATGGAAAATCCAGGAAGCACGGCAAAGCAGCATCAGCACTTCAAAGGGCTGAAAGTCGCTGAAAATCAGGATTTCTGCAGAAAATACATGGGTCAGGTGCCGGTCCTTTTTCTTTCTTTGAAAGGTGTTGACGGTGCGGCCTTTGAAGCTGCATATCGAGCTCTTGCGCAGCTAATCGCTGAGGCAGCTCAAGCACATGCCTATCTGCTCGAGAGCCCCCGACTCACTGAAGAAGACAAGAAATTGCTCCGCAAATACCAGTCGTTCGACTTTCTGCGGGATCCCGGCAATATCGACTACGCTTCAGGCTTCCTCAGGAAGATGCTGTATTTCCTCGCGAGGCACTTCAATCGTCAGGCAATGCTCTTCCTTGACGATTGCGATGTCCCGCTCGCCAGGGCAGTCTCGCATGGTTATTACATAGAGATGAGCGATTTCTGCAGAGCTTTTCTGGATACTCTGAAGCCAGAGGCTGGACCGCTCATAAATTACCGGCCTGTTCTTAAGAAAGCTCTTTTGACGGGATGTCTTAGCGGCAGTAAAGAAGGCATCCTTCCGGGCATCAACAACGTTGTCGTCAACACGGTCTCTTCCAACAACTTGCACCTCTCTTCCTCTATGGGCTTTACTGAACCGGAGGTGCGCGCACTCCTCGACTACTACGGTCTGAGCTCCCGCATGGAAGACGTCAGGCATTGGTATGGCGGCTACCGTTTCGGATCCAGTGAGATTTTTTGTCCGCAGGATCTGCTCAGATTTTGTGAGGGAGCACTGGCAAGCGCAGATCCCAGGAACTTTAAGCCCGGCAATTTCCGGCTAGATTCGAGCTCGAGCCGCTGCGACGTCATTGATGAGTTTCTGAGCTTTCTGACAGAAAGAGACGCGGAGCGGATGCAGACCTTGATTGATGGCGGAAGCATAGAAATCCAAATCAACCAGGAGCTCCGACATTCCGACATCAATCGGCATCTATCTGGAGACTTCTGGACGCTTCTCCTCTTCACCGGCTGCCTCGCGATTGCGAAGCCCGTTGGGGACAGGAAATATCTGCTCCGCATTCCCAATGAAGCAATCCGGGACACTTTCAGAAACCGCGTGCAGGCACGATTCTCGATCGAAAATCGCTCCTTCGCCGCTGACGGGTTGAAGCTTGCAGAAGCTGCGTCCCGTGGAGATGCTGAAGGCATGGCCGACGTCCTCGCACCGCTGCTCCGCATTTATGTTTCCTTGCGGGATACGGCTACCAGAGCACCGGCAGAGAACTATTATCATGGCTTTCTCTCTGCGCTATTCGCCTGCGCCGGCACCCGCATCAACGACTTTCAATCGAATGCTGAATCGGGCGACGGCTACGCCGATATTGTTTTCTCCTGCGGTAACAACCCGAATCGCTTCGGCGTAGTGATTGAAATCAAGCGCGTGGCTCATACGGAAGACATGCTCAACGCCGTCGACAATGCCTTGAAGCAGATTGACGAGAAGAAGTACGCCGAGTGTCTTCGCAGGATGCGGTGCCGGAAGTACTACGCATACGGCATTGCCTTCTGCGGGAAGGAGTGCGAAGTAGGCGGCGGCAAGCTGCGGGACATTTAATCAAAGCGCAGTCGGGCGCCCGGGCAACGGTATCACGGTCGAGGCAAAGCGCGTGTTGGTTTCGCCCGCCATGCCTTTTACGGAATCCAACCGCGAGCTCGTGCAGAAAATCGAGGAAGCTGCCCGCCTCGAAGGCTTTGAAGCCAAATGGGTTGATGCGGGCGGCGGTTCGGACGCCAACCGCATTGCTTTAGGCAGGCACGCCCGTTCTGGACGGCGTGTCCCCCGCCGGTGCGGGCTTCCATTCGGAACGTGAATACCTCCGCATCGACACGATTGAAAACCGCGTCAGAATGCTGAGCCGCTTCCTCTCGCTGATTTAATCCCCAACGCGGCTTCTCCGGCGGATTGGTGCGGTCTTCAGGATCCTCATTCCGCCGGCGCTTCCTTCCTCCGCCGCATCATCTCTACTGCGTGAGGATCATATGTTCATGACCTCTTTCATGGCCAATGCTTGCATCCGGCTGAGTTCCGGCCCATTGATTTCCTCTGAATTCTGCTCTAAATTTTTAGAGTAGTTTTCTTTTGAGTTATTGTTGATTTACTATATTTTTTCAGAGCAGATCAACAATAACCGGCATTCTGAAGGAACTGAGACCATGACTGTCTTTTACGGCCGTCACCGCGAGCTTGCGGCCTTACGCGGCTGCTATACAGAAAACCGCTTTCACCTCTGCGTGATGTACGGCCGCCGCCGCACCGGGAAAACAACGCTCCTCAATCAATTCCGCCAGGACAAGAAGCACATCTATATCGTCTGTCAACAAGGACTCATTCCCGGAAACCTCGAAAGGTTCAATCGGGCCATCTCGGCTGCCTTCCCGGAGAATGGACCTGCAGCTTAAGCGAATTTTCATGACGCGCTTGAGATGCTTTTTAAGCGGAGCATTCACGAGAAGCTCCTCGTGATCATCGACGAGTTCCCGTATCTCTGCAAAGCTGACCGCTCCCTGCATTCAGTACTTCAAAACCTCATCGACGCGTACAGGGATCGATCAAAAATGACGCTGGTCCTTTGCGGGTCATCCATGACCTGCATGACGAAGGAAATTCTCCCTGTTGCCACGCCGCTCGAAGGCCGTTTCATCACGCGAATCAATATCAAGCCGTTCGACTTCTTCGAATCCTGCACGTTCCTGTCGTCGTTTTCCGCTGAGGACAAGGTTGCGCTTTACGGAGCTCTGGGCGGCACGCCAATGTACCTTTCTCATATCCAGTCGCAGCTCTCGGCACGAAGCAACATCAGGAAGCTGTTTCTCGACACCCGCTCTGCGCTCCATGAGGAGCCCATGACGATACTCAGAAAAGAAGCGAAGAGCACCAGCCAATGCGTGGAAGCGTTGAGAGCCATTGCAGAAGGCGCCTCCCGATTTACGGAAATTCAGAACGCCGCTCATTTTGAGGCGGCAACAACTTCCGCCGTCATCGAGCAGCTCATCCGCATGGATCTCGTCAAAAAAGAGAGTCCCTTCGGAGACCGTTCCGGCCGAAAGACCATCTATTCCATTGCGGACAACTTCTTTCGCTTTTGGTTCCGGTTCGTCTCACCCAATGAAAGCGCAATCGAAGGCGGCTTTTTGAGCGATCTCGTCTACCGGGAGATTGAAAAGGAGCTTCCGACCTATCTCGGTCCCGTTTTTGAGGAAATCTGCCGCGACTATTTAGTCCGCCGGACGGCGGCGGGCGACCTGCCCGCGCCTTTCTTTGAATTTCATCGCTGGTGGGGCTCTGATCCGCGGACGCGGCAGCAGTCGGAAATTGATATTGTCTCTGCTGCCGGCAAGGATGCGATGCTTTTTGCCGAATGCAAGTGGCGAAATGCGCCCGTGGATGCAGATGTTCTTCAGACGCTCCTTGCGCGAAGCAACCTTTTCAACGCTTTGGAAAAATACCTCATGATTTTTTCAAAGAGCGGGTTCACGGAGAACTGCCGCGCAGCGGCGCAGAAAATCGGGCGCGTTGAACTCGTGAGTTTGTCGGACATGATGGCCGAGTTGAATCCGGAAGCCATTAAAGATTAAACCCAGCCGAAGACAGGCTCTTTTGACTCTTTTTTGACGCTGGTGTTCGAGAATGCTCCTTTCAGGAGCATTTTTGCCTTGCCTCTGCGCCGGCTGCGGCGCAGCTTGCCGTCATGAAAACCATCCCCGAACCGCCTTCCGTCAAAAATCAGAAAGAGCCCGGCTCAAAGCCCCGCGCCGCCATTCCCCGTACCGTCTGGGCGCTCGGGTTCGTGAGCCTTCTCATGGACGTCTCGAGCGAAATGATTCATGCGCTCCTGCCGCTCTTCATGGCGGGAACGCTCGGCGCGAGCACCGTAGTGATCGGCCTCATCGAGGGCGTTGGCGAAGGAACGGCGCTCATCACGAAGGTCTTCTCTGGAGCCATCGCGGACCGCTTCAGAAACCACAAGCTCCTCGTGCTTCTCGGATACAGTCTTGGCGTTCTCTCGAAGCCTCTCTTTGCCGCGGCAGACCAAATCGGAGTGGTCTTTCTCGCCCGCTTCATGGACCGCATCGGGAAAGGGATCCGCGGCGCGCCCCGGGACGCCATCGTTGCCGCCATCACGCCCAGAAAGCTCTGGGGCGCAGCCTACGGGCTCAGGCAGTCGCTTGACGCCGCCGGCGCCTTCGTAGGTCCTGCGATCGCAAGCCTCCTTCTTTTTTTCGCCGATGCGGATTTGAGGGAAATTTTCTGGATTGCGCTCATCCCCGGCATTCTCTGCATCCTGATGATCATCTTCGGCGTAGAGAACGGCGCCGATGCGGGCGCTCCATTAAAGGAGCCGCCGAGAAACATCCGGGACTTCCTCGCGATGCGCTCGCCCTTCTTTACCGGCGTCGTGATCCTTGGCGTCGTCTTTTCTCTGGCGAGGTTCTCCAACGCCTTCATTGTGCTGCGGGCAAGCGACTGCGGCATTCCAACGGGAGCGGTGCCGCTCCTGATGGTGGGTATGAATCTCGTCTTCTCGCTCTCGTCCTACCCGATGGGGAAGCTCGCCGACAGGCTTGAACCCTCGCATCTCCTCGCACTCGGGCTCATCCTTCTTGCCGCCGCGGACGTCGTCATGGCGCTCTTTGCCACTCCCGCCGGCATCATCGCAGGCACAGTTCTCTGGGGACTGCACTTGGGCGCCACGCAGGGCATTTTTTCGCTTCTCATCGCTGAGGCCGCCCCGGCAGAGAAGCGCGCCACCGCATTCGGCATCTTCAGCTTCGCGAGCGGCGCGGCAATCCTCATTGCCGGCATTGTGGCAGGACTTCTCTGGGATCACTTCGGCCCTGAGGCCGCCTTCTGGGGCGGCGCGGTTTTTGCGCTCCTTGCCGTTCTGCAGACGCTGAGGCTCGGGAGCGCAAACAGAGACGGGAATCCCCGTCACCCCTCGAGGTAGGCTACAACAGCAAGGACGAAGAAGATGACCGCCGCAATCCGGCGCATCAGCTTCATTGAGATCTTGTCGGCAAGCTTGTTGCCGATGAAGACCGCAGGGGCGTCGGCGATCATGAGGCCCAGAGTCGTGCCGCAGATCACCCAGAAGGCTTCGAGGGGATAGCGGGCGGCGAGCGCCACCGTCGCCACCTGGGTCTTGTCGCCCACTTCAGCGAGGAAGAAGAGCACAACGGTCGTCGTAAAGATCCCGAAGCGCTTCATGCGGTCATGGGACTCATCCTCCTCGATTTTGTCCGGAATGAGAATCCAGATGCCCATGGCGATAAAGGAGACGATCAGGATCCATCTCAAAAGATCCGCGCTGATGAAGCTCGCGAGTGCGGCGCCGAGCGCGCCCGCAATGGCGTGATTGAGAAAGGTTGCGGCAAAGATGCCGAGAATAATCGGCAGAGGCTTTCTGAAGCGTGCAGCGAGAACGACGGCAAGGAGCATCGTTTTGTCGCCGATTTCCGCGGCGGCAACGACGCCCGTGGAGAGCAGTATGGTCTGGAGGGTTTCGAGCATTTTCCTTGAGGGGTCGGAGCGGCTCGGCGCGGCAAGGGGGTGCACGCTGACGTGCGGCGCGGCAGGCATCGCTTGTGCCGCAGGCCGCTCCCTTTCCTGGGTTTAAAGCGTCTGCAAGCGAGTCCGCGCCGCAGGTCTTGCTTATGAGGAAGGGAAAGGTCCGTCAGACGCTTGTGTTTTTCGAGGCGCCTCTCTTCGCGGAACTTCTCCCCCGGGGTCTCATTCGAGTCGCCATGAGGCGGGGAACCTCAAGCATGTTGACGACCGAAAAGGCGGCTTCAGATTCCGGGAAATGAATCGAAGGCGCCCCTCAAGCTACTCCCCTGCGGAGTTGGAGCGGATTTTAGCTGATCTCGGGTGAAAATTCATCACGGCCGAAATATCGCGGCAGGGCTGACGATTACAAATATTTATTGAAGCTCAGCCCTGTATAGTTTT
>NZ_CALDXB010000093.1 GCF_937923675.1 uncultured Sutterella sp.
TGATAAAACTATACAGGGCTGAGCTTCAATAAATATTTGTAATCGTCAGCCCTGGTCGCCTGCAGTCCCCAAACCGTCTATGCTCATACTCATGATTAATTTGGGAGTTTCCTGCCATGGCTCTGTCCACGCGCGCCATTTCGCTTCAGCTTAAACCCCTTTCCCTGGTCACGCTCCTCGCGCTCTCAGCTCTCGCTGCAGGAGCCCATGCCGCTCCGGGAAGCGACGACCGCACGGTCTGGCTTAAGCCCGCAGTCTCCGCCCCGACATCCGCCAAGGCTCCCATCTACATTTCCCTGGCCCCCAGCGAAAACGCCTGCCGCAAGGCCTACGGCGACGACTGGTACAGCCGCTGCATGATCACGCTCGGCCGCTCGGGCGCGACGGTCGAAGGCATTACGCTCAAGCCCTCCGTTCCCGGCACCTGGCGCTGGGCGGGACCTGATTCTCTTTCCTTTACGCCGAAGGACGCCTGGCAGCCGAAGCGCTCGATGAGAGCCTCCCTTCTAGGCATCCCGATTCCGCTTCGCGCCAATATTGAAGAGAGCTTCATCACGATCGAAACGCCGCCCCTTGCGGCCACGAACACGCAAAGCCGCATCTGGATCGATCCGGCAGTGAAGGGCGAACGGTGGCTCTCCTTTGAATTCTTCTTCACGACCGTCCCCGAAAAGGGAATGGTTGAAAAGGCCTTCAGCCTCAATTTCAAAAAGGAATCGGGTCTGGAGACGGCAAAGCCTCAGTTCATCTGGAGCGACGACAACACAAGCGTCTACGTGAAGGTGAAGCTTACGAAGCTCCCTGAAGAGGAGACGATCGTCACGGCGAAGCTCGCAGGCATTGCGGGCCGGATCAGCCAGAACAACGGCCGCTTCACGGTCCCGAAGGGCTTTGAGACCGTTCAGGTCAATCAGACGGTGCCGGGCGAATCAACGCTCTTCCAGATTTCCCGCGCCGAAGTGCATGCCGTTCGCGATGAAGCGATGAACGGCGAATATGAGCTCGCGCTCACGGGGACGCTCCAGATGGATCCTCAGGCGGTGATGAGCAATATCCGCGTCCTTGCGCTTCCCGCCAAGATGTCGGAGGAAGCGCAGACCAATGCCGTCTGGACGGCCGCCCCCGTCATCGACGAGGAGATTCTCTCGCGCGCCGAACCCGTGGAAGTCGTGCCGGCCTCAGAAAAGGGCCTCACGACCACTGCCAAATTCCGCCTTCACGCGCCTCAGGGAACGTTCCTTTATGTGGAATTGCCTCAATCCTTCGGGCCGGAAGGCACGTCGGGGCTCAATGAAAAATGGCACTCAGTGCTGCTTCTTCCGAAGCTCTCGAGCTCGATCGAGTTCCTCCAGCCCGGCAACATGCTCACGCTCTCCGGGAACTGGACGCTCTCCCTCTTTTCGACCGGCGTTGAAAAGCTCCGCTGGCGCATCGCGCGCGTGAAGAACGCCTACCTCGCGCTCGCGGCCGACGGCTGGAACGTGATGAAGAGCACCTCGCCCGACGCCTACACGAGCGCCGTCACGGGCGAAATCGAACTCGGCGAATCGACGCCCGGCAAAGCCCGCTTCTCAACGCTTGATCTTGCCGACGCTGTGATCGGCGCGGGCCCCGGGCTCTTCCAGGTTGAGCTCACGGGCGTGAGGACGAAGGACGGAAAGGAAGAAGTGGTCGCGACCGCGAGCAAGCGCCTTCTTCTCACGAACCTCGCCGTCATTGCGAAGACCTCGGCCGACACCTCGATCGACGTCTTTGCCGCGGGCTTCATGGACGGGAAGCCCGCCGCCAATGTCGCGGCGAGCCTTCTTGCCGAAAACGGCACCGTGATCGAGTCCGTGCAGACGGATCAGGACGGGCGCGCCCACTTCAAGCCCACGAAGGGCCTTGAGCGCGAAAAGCGGCCCGCCGCGATCACCGTGCAGTCAAAGGGCACCGACCTCGCCTGGATTTCGCTCAGAGACCCCACGAACCTTTCGGACACCTTCCGCTGGAATACGGGCGGACGCGAAACGAAGGGCGGCAACATGGCGGCGTTTTCCTTTGCGGATCGCGGCATCTACCGTGCGGGCGAAACCGCGCACTTTGGCCTGGGGCTTCGCGAACTCAGCATGGCGGCGCTCCCCGAGGGGCTCCCTGTTGAAGTGAAGCTCACAAACGATGCGGGGAAAGTGGTTGAGAAGCGGCAGCTGAAGCTCTCGCCCGAGGGCCTTGCCGACTTCGACTGGACGATTCCTGAGGGCACGCTCCCGGGCCGCATCAAGATGGACGTCTTCGCGGCCGGAGGCGATTCGGCGCTCTCGACGACGACGCTCTTCATCGCCGACTTTGCGCCCGAAACGCTTTCGCTCACGGCCGAACTCCCTCAGGCTGAAGTTAAGGCCGGGTGGCTCGAGCCCGGCGACATTCAGATCCCCGCGAAGCTCACGAGCCTCTTCGGGGCCGGCGCTGAAGGCCGCCGGATTGAGGGCGAGGTCGCCGTCAACCCGGTTTCAAGCACGACGCTCCCCGGGTTCGAAGGCTGGACCTTCGACTCTCCTGCTGCCGGCATCAGGACCAATCAGAATGCCGGAAAGCGCCTCTCCATTCCTTCCGTCCGGACGACCGGAGCGGGCGACGCTCATCTCACGCTTCCGCTCGGGAGTCTCACGATCCCGGGCTTCGCGCGTGCAGACGTTTCGCTCACGGGCTATGAATCCGAAGGGGGCGAAGCCGTTTCCGAACGCTTCCATTTCCTCCTCTCTCGGGGGGAACTCGCGCTTGGCTGGAAACTCGAAAAAACTCCCCAGCCCATGAACTTCCTTCTGGCCGGGGACCCCGCTGAAGTACGCTTCATTGCTGTTGACCGGCACCTCGAAAAGAAGGCGGGCGAAAAGCTTCGCGCTGAAATCAGCCGCACGCATTATGTGACGGAACTTACGGCCGACGGCTCGGGGCGCCTTACCTACAGCGACGCGCCCGTGACGGAAACGACGGCAACGATTGACCTCACGACGGATGCCTCGGGCGAAGCGGTGCTGCCGCTCAATACCCGCGAACCCGGCGAATGGCTTGTGAGCGTCACGAGAGAAGACGGAACGCTTCTTCTCACGCTTCCCTACAACACGGCGGGGAACACGCTCGCAAAGGCGGCGTCCGATGAACTCCCCGCCGCGGAAATGCGTGCGCGCCTTGAGAAGACAACCCTCGAAGCCGGAGACAAGGCAAGACTCTCGCTCCTCTCTCCCTTCTCGGGCTTTGCGCTCGTCACGTTTGAGTCCGCGAACGTCATCTCGTCGCAGTGGGTTTCCGTCGATTCGGGAGACAACCTGATTGAAGTTGATGCTCCGGAAGGATTCTCCGGCCGCGCCTGGCTTCGCGTGTCGCTCGTTCGCGGGCAGGACTCGGCAAAGAAATTCCTGAGAGGCTTCACGGAAACCGCGATTCCGGTGCTTCTCAACACGAAGGAAAAACGCCTCCAGGTTGAAGTTTCCGTTCCGGAAAAGCTCGAAAGCACGAAGACCATCCCGATTACCTTGAAGGCCGACAAGCCCTCCCGCGTATTCCTCTGGGCGGCGGACGCAGGGATTCTTTCGCTTACCAACTATCCGGCCCCGAATCCTCTCAGGGCGCTCATTGAAGACCGGGCGCTTGAAGTCGAAACCCGCGAAACCCTGTCGCTCCTGATGCCCGACGCCAGTGCGGCCGCGGACCTCACTGCGCCCTTCGGCGGCGACTTCATGGAGTCGGCCGCAAAGATGGCGGCCGGGTTCGGGAATCCCTTCGCGAGAACGCTTGGGAAATCCGCCGTCTGGTGGGGCGGTCTGGTTGAAGCGGGGCCCGAAGCCAGAACCATTGAGGCGACATTGCCCGAAGGCTTCAACGGCCGCATCCGCATCTTTGCCGTCGGCGCTTCCGAGAACGAAGCCGGCGCCGGCGAAGCATCGGCCGCCATTGCCGAACCCCTCGTGATTCAGCCGATTCTCCCGGCTGCCGTGTCGCCCGGCGACATCTTTGCGGTCGGCGCAACGGTGACGCCTGAGAAACCGACAGCCTCCGGCGCGCTTGAGATCAGTTCCGACGCGCTCACGCCTGCCTCTGCGACGGTTCCCATCACGTTCCCGGAAAAGGGCGGCAAGGTCGCGACCTCGGTCGCCCAGGCGCCCGCCGTCCCCGGAACCGTGCAGGTGACCTTCCGTGCACAGACCGAAACCGCCAGAACAGAGCGCACTCTGGAAATCGGCGTTCGGCCGGCCTCCGTCAGATCCACCCGCATTTACGGCGGGAAAATCGAAGGGAATTCAGAAGACAAGAACCCGCTTCTCACACTGCCCAACGAGCTTTACCCCAACGATTCGCAGACGCGCTTCATGGTGTCGGCGGTTCCGGCCACTCTCGTCCTTCAACTTGGGATCCCCTTTGCAAACCGCGACTGGAACCAGCCCGCGGACGCGATCGCCGCGGCTCTTCCCCTCGTGCTTCTCGCCGCCAACCCGGATGCCGCACGATTCGTGCCCATTGGCGAAACGCCTGAAAAGGCAGCAATGAAGCTCGCGGAGCTCACGAAGGCGCGCGCCGAAAAAGCGCTTTCCGCGATTCAGGGGGCCCTCTCCTGGGAAGGCCTCAGGAGCTTCCCCTGGATGCCGGCAGACCCGTACCTCACGGCCTGGTCGCTCGACTACCTGCTCGCGGCCGCCCGCACGACGGGCGTGCCTCCGGAGCTCATCCGCAGCGTGAAGGAGCGCCTGATGCGCACCGTCACGGAAGACCCCCAGACCATCGACGACGCGCGCACGAAGGCCTATGCACTTTGGGTGCTCACCCGCGAAGGCACGATGACGACGGAGTACCTCGAAACGCTTCGCGCCGCCATGGAAGAGCGCTTCCCCGACTGGAAGCGGGATGCCGCTGCCGCGTTCCTAGCGGCCTCCTACCAGCACCTCAGAATGCGCTCTGAAGCCGAGGAGCTGCTTTCAGGCACCATTTCCACCGCGCGCGCAGCCGGCGCGTGGACGCCCGAGACCGCAACGGCGCTTGCCGCCCAGGCGCTTGCGGCGAGCGGCCTCACTCAAAAGAGTTCAGCCAGATTCCTCTCGTCCCTTGCCGTCGACGACTTTGCCGGGGCATTGAAGCGCGGCACCTATGACGCCCTCTACGCGGGCGCTGCCGCCATGACCATGATGGAGCCTTCGATCGGGGGCGCAACGGATTCAGAGAAAAACGATGACGATTCCGGCCTCACCCTCGTCTGCGTGAAGCGCGCGGCGGGCTTCCCCGACGACAAGGATGTCCTTACCACCGCCCCCGCGGGCGCAGCGCTCGAGGCTCCGGGCTGCATTGCAGCGGAGGTTTCCGGCGCCGCCCGGTCCTCCTTCCTCTGGTGGCAGGGAGAGCAGACCGGATGGGTGCGGCTTCCTGACGACAAGGCTTTGCCCGCTGAAAAGTCGGGCCTCGAAGTCGAGCGCACGTATCTGGGCGAGGACGGCAAGCCCGCGACCCGGTTCCGCGCGGGCGAGCGCATCACGGTGCGCGTGAAGCTTCGCGCCTATGCGGGCGAGGAAGGCCTCATGGACGTTGCGCTCACGGATCTGCTCCCGGGCGGCCTCGCCTATGCGATGAGCCCGGGCACGGGCCCCGACGGGGCGCCCAAGTTCCTGCGGTCCGAGGAACGCATGACCTGGCTCTCGCCCGAACTTTCGAGCTGGAGTCCCGTCACCTTCACCTATACGGTCCGCGCGGCAACGCCCGGCGAATTTACGGTGCCGCCCGTTGAGGCGCAGTCGCTTTCGCGCCCGCTCCTTCGCGCAAGAGGCGCTTCCGGAAAGCTCACGATTCTCGATTCAGACGGGATTCCCGTGAAGCTCCCCGACGCAGCTCCGGCTGCGGCTTCCGCGCCGAAAGACCTGAGCTCTGCGCCACTCCCGGCTGAAAGCGCTCCGAAGCCCGAAAATACCGAACCTCAGAGTGCCGCCGCTGCGGCGCCCGAAGGGGCGACCCCCGCGGCCCGAAATACTGCTTCCGCTCCCGATGGAGATGACTGATGGCTGAAGCCCCGAGAAACGATTCCCAGGAAGAACCACAGGCACCCGCACAAGCGCCGAAGCCCCAGGCAAAGCCGAAAGGCGAGAGCGAACCCGTGCGGTTCCTGCGCCGAACGACGGCCTTCATTCTCTCCGCAGCCATCGTCGGCGTCATTGTGGTGGGCGGCGCAAACGTCGTCTGGCAGATGGCGGAGCGCTCTCCCACGCCGCCGCTCCTTGACGGGATCGATTTCTCTCCGGCCGTCTACTCTGCTGAAGGCGAGCTCCTGAGGCTCACGCCCGCGAAGGACGGGATCTATCGCGTGAAGACCCCGCTCGCGCAGATTGACCCGAAGCTCATCGACGCAACGCTCTTCTACGAGGACCGGCTTTTCCGGAACCACAAGGGCGTCAATCCCGGCTCCATCGTGCGCGCCGGCATGGAAACGCTGATGGGCTCGCGCCGCATGGGCGCGAGCACGATCACGATGCAGCTCGCCCGCATGAGGCTCAAGCTCAGAACCAACACCTTCGAAGGAAAAATCCGTCAGATCTGGCACGCGCTTCGCTATGAAACGCACTATTCGAAGGACGAGATCCTTGAGGCCTACCTCAATCTCACGCCCTACGGCGGCAACGTCGAGGGCGCGGGCGCTGCCTCCCGCGTGTGGTTCCATAAGCCGCCCTCCATGCTCTCGGCCGCTGAAGCCGCGAGCCTTGCCGTCATCCCGCAGAACCCCGTGAAGCGCCGTCCCATGGCGGCAGGGAATACGGAGCTTGACGACGCGAGAATCCGTCTCGGACTCTCCATGATCCGCGCGGGAGCGCTGAGCGAGCGCCTCTCCGAACCCGTCCGCGCCTCGATCGAGGTGTTTGAGCCCGAGAACCTTCCGATGCTCGCTCCGCACTATTCGCGGATGGTGCTCAAAAAATCAAAGGGCGGCCCGGTCCGGGGAACGCTTCGGATTGCCCTCCAGTCCTCCATGGAGTCGCTTGTCCGAGAAACGATTGCCAGGCTCAAGCCCTGGGGCGTCCGGAATGCGGCGCTCGCCGTGGTGGATTCCCGCGACCGCTCCCTCATTGCGCTTGTGGGGTCGGCCGACTGGTCGGACGCCTCGATTGCGGGCGAGGTGAACGCCTGGACCGCGAGACGAAGTCCCGGCTCTACATTGAAGCCCTTTGTCTACAGCCTAGCGCTTGATCAGGGGCTCATTCACGAGAAGACCGTCCTCATCGACCGGCCGCAGAGCTTCGGCGGGTGGGCTCCGGAAAACGCTGACGGAAGCTTCCGCGGCCCTTTGTCGGCCGAAGATGCGCTCGTCCTCTCGAGAAACCTTCCGGCGGCTGATCTCGAGCGTCAGCTCAACCCCGGACTCTACGAACTCCTTCAGAAATCGGGCGTGAAGCTTCCTCACGAGAAGAGCTGGTACGGGCTTTCGATCGTATTGGGAGGCGCTGAAGTCACAATGGGCGACCTTGCAAAGCTCTACGCGATGCTTGCCGACGATGCGCTTCTGCGCCCCATCCGGATTCTTCAGAACGAACGCGCCGAAGCCGAGGGCTCCGTCCTCTCGCCCGAGGCGGCATTTGTGCTCAAACGCATGCTTGCCTCCCGAAATGAATTCATTACTGCCGGGGGCGCAAAGCGCGAGCTGCTTTATAAGACGGGAACGAGCAACGGCTGGCGGGACGCCTGGACCGCAGGCTCTGTCGGCCCCTACGTGATCGTGGTCTGGCTCGGAAACTTCTCGGGCGCGCCCAATCCGCAGCTCCAGGGGGCGTCGCTTGCCGCGCCGCTCTTCAAGGCCGCGGCTGCCCGGATTGCATCGGACCCGTCCTTCGACTGGCCGGCAGCAAAGATCCCGCAGGACGAAATTGACGAAAAGAAGCTTCGGGTCGCAAGAGAAACCGTCTGCACGGCAACCGGTGAGCTCGACACTTCGCTCTGCCCGGAGAAAACGCTCTCCTGGATTCTTCCCGGGAAAACCTCCGTCAAAAGCACGGGCGTCTTCCGGGAGATTCTCGTTCGTGAGTCGACGGGGCTCCGCGCCTGCGCGGCCGGTCCCGGCGTCAAAAAGGTCGTCTGGGAATTCTGGCCCACGCACTTCCAGAAAGTCTTTCTCGAGGCCGGCATTGTGAAGCGCCCGCCGCCGCCCTATGAGGCGGGCTGCGAAGCCGTCTCCGGAGTCCCCGGCGGAAGGCCTCCCGCCATCGTGTCGCCTCGCGAGGGCGCTGTGCTCTATGCCGTGGGGAACGCTGAAGCGGCAAGAACGCTTCTGCGTGCCGGAACAGATCCGGATGCCAAATTCGTCTACTGGTATTCGGGGAACACCTTCATCGGCGTCTCGCCGACGGGAAAGCCCCTCGAATGGCGCGCGACTCCCGGCACGCACCGCCTCACGGCAACGGACGACCTGGGACGAAGCACCACGCGAACCCTCGTCGTCAGGCGCCAGTAGTTGAGACTCAGCGGAGCTGGCGGGCAGAACGGGATCCACAAGTATTCACAAAGAGACTCCGCAGGGAAACACTCTTTCAAATTTGCGGACTATCGGAGTGATAGCCTTGGATGAAAGGGAAAGCATTTCCTTTTCCGGCAATTTTTAGAGGAGGCACGCCGATGACACCCGTTTCGAGAGAGAAAAGACGTTCGATCATCCGGTTGCTCGGTACTGCAGCGCTTGCGGTGATGGCGAGCAGTTCGCTCACCGCCTGCGTCGTCGCGCCGACGCACCATCGGCCGGCCCCCGCTCCGCACCATCCCGAGCTGCCGCATTTTGAGCCGCGGCCGGATCCGTCGCATCGTCCGGGTTCGAATTATCGTCCTGATCCCGGCTATCGCCCTGGTCCCGCGTACCGGCCCGGACCCGCGTACGGTCCCGGTTCCGATTATCGTCCGGCACCGCCTCCCGGATCTCCCGGACTGCATCATTGGTAGCGGTTGAGCCGTACGTTCCGTATTTTCAGGATTACGTTGAGATTTTTTTTTGAAGGAGGTTGAGCCATGTCGTTCTCGAAAATGCTCATCTCGCTTTCCGCAGCGGCAATGCTTCTCGGCGCATCGCTTGCGGCATCCGCCGCGCCGCCGCCTCCGCCTCCAGGCGGTCACGGAGGACCGGGCTTTCATCATCCGGGCGGCCCCGGCTTCCGCCCGGGACCCGGTCCGGGCTTTCGTCCCGCTCCGCCGCCGCCCCGTCCCTTCCACCATCGCCCCCGCTGGTATCAGAGCTGGGGCTTCTGGGGGCCGGCGCTCACAACGGGCATCGTGGTGGGTGCAATGACATACCCGAGAGAGCCCCGCGTCGTGGAGCGCATTGTTGAGGTTCCTGCGGGTTCGGGAGGAACGACAAGCGCTCTTCCTCCGGCAAGCTATCCCTGGTACTGGTGCAATTCCGAACAGGGCTATTACCCGTCGGTGCGCTCCTGCCCGCTAGGCTGGGAGACCATCATGGGATCGAGCCCGACGACGCCTCCTGCGCCGCCTCAGCATTAAAGAGCGCCTCTTGGGAAAGCCGGCAGCGTGAAGCATGCCGGCTTTTCTTTATTCATACGCAGGGTGCTCCTCGAGGAGATTCTCAAGCGACAGCCCCAGAAGTTCCGGACGCTCGTATTTCTGCAGATTTCTTCCCTCGGCTTTTTCAAAAGCCGCCGCCTTGCCCGCAAGCGCTCTCATATCGATCTCGTCGGCAGTTCTCTTGATCTCCGCAATGACAGCCTTCCCCGTGAGATCGTTGAGCGCAATCAGGTCGATTTCATTTTCGCCCCGCTTGTCCCACCAGCGGTCCGTCCGCGTCCACTTCGGACTCGATCCGAAAAGATCGTGATACCAGTCTTCCAGCGTGCGGCCGGTGTATTGATTGAGTGCATCGAGACAAATGGCCCGTAAGGCCTCCCAGTTCCCGCGCGCAGCAAGCGATTGGTATTGAACGGGCTCAATGAACCGGAACCAGAAGCGGAAATAGGGATCCGCGATGCCGTAGCGCACGCCGCGGAAACTCTCCGAGAACATCGGACTGTATTTCCGGAGAAGGCCGTACTGCTTCTCGAGTCGATCCATGTAGCCGGCGAGATTCCTTCCGCCAAGCCGGACCCCAATCTCATTCCATGTGGCAGCGCCCCTCGCAACTGTCCGCAGAATCCTTTCGTAGATGGCGGATTCAACCCGCAATTCATCAGAGAGGAGCGTTGCGCCGTCTGTTCGGAGAAAATTGCCGCTTTCCGAGAAAATCAGATTCACCATCTCTACCCGTGTAAGCGGGACCGTATCGGCCAGACAGTCGACATAGCCTGCGACGCCGCCCGTAACGGCATAGAAGGTGAGAAGATCTTCCGGTGTTCCCTGAGGCCGGAGATCGAGAAAGATTTCCTTGAGAAGCTTCGGGCCAAAAGGCCTCAGCGTGAGCGCCAGATCCCGTCGTCCGAAAAGCGGTTCGCTCGCATCATCAAAGACACGCCGGACGATTGCCCCACCGGAGCTGCACATCATAAGAAGGAGCCGGGAATTGTCCTTCTCCCGATCCCAGACGCCCTGGAGGTCCGCCCAGAAAGACGGAGCCGCGTAGTCAAGCTCCTGGCATTCGTCGAGAATCATCACACAGGGCTTCTCCCGGGAAAGCTTCATCACAAACCTGACAACCTCGGCGAGCTTAAGTCGACGCGGACCATCCTCTTCGCTAAGACCAAACGTCTCTCTCACCTCGTCGAGCCAGATCTGTGCCAGCTCTTCTTCTGCATAGCGCCTCCGGCAAAGGAAATAAAGCATGGGCCGGCCGCTTTCTTCGGCAACCTTGAGAATCAGTTTGGTTTTGCCAACACGCCGTCTTCCAGTGATGACCGCCAGTCGGGAAGAGGTTTCTGCAAGCAGGAGCTCATTCGTGAGCGCCGCTGTTTCCTGGTCTCTGCCGTAGAACTTCATATTGCTTAATTAGCTGTACATCTACCGCTACACTTGCTGTAGCTACAAATATTGTAGTAACGGGGTCACTGCTTTGCTGCTCAAGCAGCCCCGCCTGCCTAGCGGTTTGGATCATCCGATGGGTCAGGACCATGGCGACGAAGTTGTTGGACTTGCTGCCGATCACAGCGCTTAATAGCGGGGGCCCTCAAAACCTTTACCGCATGCTTACGAAACGCCTTTCCTGCCTTCATTTCTTCGACAGATGCGAGAAGATTTCTGCAAAATTCATCAACTTCCTGATCAGCAGAAAAAGTTTCAGTCTTAGCATTCATTTGGGAAACCACTTCTGGGAAGGAGTGATCGGGCTGGTTTGCCAGGAAAAATGATTCGTACAAGATCCCGGTTAAAGAATTCGGGCGGCCTTTCCTTCCGAGAAAGTCCGCCCGAACGCTTATGGGTTTAAGGCTTGCGCCTGACCGGCAGCCGGCTTATTCCACGTTGCCCGCCTGCGCATCGTCCTCGTCATTTTCCGTCGGCGCGGCCTTGCCGGCTTTGCCGAGCTTCTCAAGGTAGGCCTCCGTCACGTCGCCCGTCACGTAGACGCCGTCGAAGCACGAGCAGTCAAAGGCGGGGATGGCGGGATTGAGGTCATGGAGCGCATTCTTCAGGCCGTCGATCGACTGGAAGATCACCTTGTCGGCGCCGAGCTCCTTCGCCACGGCGTCGGCGTCCTTGCCGTCGCCGCAGATGAGTTCGGACTTGGTCGGCATATCGATGCCGTAGACGTTCGGGAACATCACGCGCGGAGCGGACGAGGCGACGAAGACCTTCTTCGCGCCCGATTCGCGGGCCATGCGGACGATTTCCTTCATGGTCGTGCCGCGCACGATGGAGTCGTCGACGAGAAGGAGGTTCTTGCCTTCAAATTCCACGGGCATGGCGTTGAGCTTCTGGCGAACGGACTTCTTGCGCACGGCCTGGCCCGGCATAATGAAGGTGCGGCCCACGTAGCGGTTCTTGATGAAGCCCTCGCGGTAGGGAAGACGCAATTGCTTCGCGAGCTCCTGCGCGCAGGGGCGGGAGCTGTCCGGAATCGGCATGACGACGTCGACGTCCATGAGGTTCAGTTCCTCAGCGACGGTCTTCGCGAGGTAGACGCCGAGATTGAGGCGGGCGCCGTAGACGCTGATGCCGTCGATCACGGAATCCGGGCGGGCGAAGTAGACGTATTCGAAGGCGCAGGGATTGGCCACGGCGTGCTCAGCGCACTGACGGGTCTCGACATTGCCCTTGAAGTCGAACCAGATCGCTTCGCCCGGCGCGACGTCGCGCTCGAGCTTGAAGCCGAGGCCCACCATCGTGACGGATTCCGAACTCACCATCCATTCCTTCTCGCCCGTCGCGGTGACGTTGGAGCCGAAGCAGAGAGGACGGATGCCGTGCGGGTCGCGGAAGGCGAGAAGCCCCTTGCCGGCGATGAGCGCCACGACGGCGTAGGAGCCGCGCACGCGGCGGTGAACGGCCGCAACCGCTTCAAAGATGCCATCCGCATCGAGCTTCCTGTCGGCCGTCACGCGCGAGATTTCGTTCGCGAGCACATTGAGGAGGACTTCCGAGTCGCTCGTCGTATTGATGTGGCGGCGGTCGGTCTCGTAGAGCTCCTGTTTGAGCTCCTCAGCATTCGTGAGGTTGCCGTTGTGGGCAAACATGATGCCGAAGGGAGCGTTCACGTAGAAGGGCTGCGACTCCTGGTTCGAGCTCGCGCACCCCTGGGTGGGGTAGCGCACGTGGCCAACGCCCACATTGCCCGTCAGATCGCGCATGTTGCGCGTGCGGAAAATGTCGCGCACAAGCCCCATGGCCTTATGCATGTGGAACTGCAGGCCGTCGAGCGTGGCAATACCGGCTGCGTCCTGGCCGCGGTGCTGCAGCAGAAGGAGCGCATCATAGAGGCGCTGATTTACCGGTTCATTGGAGAGAAGAGCGACTACGCCGCACATGGCTGTTCAAACCTCGCTGAGGGGAAAAACGAAAAAGGAAAACTTCAAAAATTCAGAATGCGCAAAGCCGCCCTGACTCTAGTCCGGAGCGGCTTTGTACGAGAAACCTGCATGGTGCTTCGGCTCACTTCCCTTCGGGGCCGTTACGCGCGCGATGTGGCGCGCATGTCGGAGAGCCACTTCGGAAGGTAGGGGAGCGACCAGTCAATAAGCGTTTCGGCCGGTCCGATCAGTACGGACTGCTGCCACATGCGGCTTCCGTGAATGCTCGCGGGCATGCCGAAAAGGAAGACGCAGGCGCAAACCACCACAATGCCGCGCACGAGCCCGAATACGGCTCCGAGCGCGCGGTCTTCAAAGGTGATGGCCGCGACCTCAAGCATCTTGCGGATCAGCATGCCGACGAGGCCGCAGATGAAGAGAACGGCGACGATGATGAGCACCGCGGCGATCATCACGCGCGGAATCCACCCGATGCTTTCGAGGGGAATGTGTTCGGCAAGATCGGCCGAAAAATTCATCGCGAGGAGAATGCCGATCACCCAGCCCGCGATGGCGAGCACTTCGCGCATGACGCCGCGCATGATGCCGACAATGGTCGAGAGTGCGAGGAGCGCGATGATGATCCAGTCAATTTCGGTCATATGTCTGAAAACGTTGGCGCGAGAGGGACTTCAGGATCCCTCTCTGCACGCGAATCCGATGCGGGGAAGCCGCTCATGAGGGACTCCCCCTAGAAGCACGTCATTGTACTGAAAAACAGCCCGGCTACTGCCTGGAAACGTAGGGCTTCTGCGCTACTCCGTTGAGAACGATCGTACCGATAGCGCCCTCGGCTTCGTTCCGCGTGCCGTAGAGGCCCGCCCGAACCTTCCAGAGGTTCCCGCCTTCCTTTGTCTTATAGGCGGGGAGCCCGAGAAGCGCCATTTTGCGGACAGTCCTTTCTGCAGCTTCTTCATTCCCGGTAGCGAGGACCTGAACGTACCAGCCCTTTCCTGTGGGCGGCGTAATGCCGGCCGACTTGGGCTGGGGCTTCCTCGCGGCTTCCGCCGCGGGCTTCTTCGCGGGTTCAGTCTTCTTTTCAGAAACTGCATCCGTCTTCTTCGGCGCGCTCTCTTCCCGGACCTTCTTTTCGGGTGCCGGAGGCGCCTTCGTCTGCGCCTCGCGGGCGAGATTCGCCTGCGCGGTCGAGCCGCGGCTTCCCATCGTCGTGTCGGAAACGTTCACCTCCGCCTTTTCAGGCTTCTTCTGCGCGTCGGCCGTATTGACCGCCGTACTCGTTTCCGTTTCCTTCGGAATCTCCATGCGGACATTCTTCATGCCGGAATCGTCGATCGGCGGGTCGCTGTCGAGAATGAAGGGAGCAGCCACCACCACCGCCATCAGAATGGCGGCGGCGCCCACGAGCCGGTGCTTCGTGCGGCGGCGGGCGAGGATTTCGGCATCGGTCGGAACGCGGGGCTTCTGCGGGGCTTCGCGCCGCTGCTGAGCAGCCTGCTCGCGCGGCACCGGCCGCATGACGGGCTCGTCGGAAAGAGGTGCCTGAGCGGACTGCTGAGAAGCGGAAGCTTCAGCCTCCGCCGCGCGCACCTGAGCCGCCAGGTCGCGTTCGGGGATCGGCGCCTCAACGGTCTCGCGCGGGGACGGTACGGCCTCGGGAGCTGCAGAAACGGACGAAACAGGCTGCACGGGCTCGACAGGCGGAACGGACGGCACGGGCTCAGGCTGCGACGCCTGGAAGACGGGCTCAACAGGCTTTTCCTGAGGCGCGGCCGCCCCGGGATTCATGACCGGTTCGTTCTTCACCGTTTCAATGCCGTAAGGATCCCAGGGAGCGGACTTCTTCGCCTCTGCCGCCGGCATCTTCGGGAGTTCCGGGGAAACGGGCTGAGGAACGGGCTGAACCCTGGGCCCCTCGGATTCGGGTTCCGCGAACGTGAAGGCCGGAGGATTCGCATCAGAGGGCGCAAAGGCGGGCGGTGCGGACGGAGCCCCCGAAGCGCCGCCAAAGCTCGGTTCCCGACGTTCCGGCGGATTGCCGCCGGCATTTTCTCCGGACGCGGATTCCTGATTAAGTTCCGAGAGCTTCACGCCCTGCGGGCGGTTGTTTTTCCGGAAGGGATTAAAGAATGACATGGAGACAAGCCTTATCGGGAAGTGCCGAGCAAATGCATCAGAAAATTCTATCAGGCGCAAAGTTGCGGTCTTTCTGAGAAGCCGCCGGGCGGAACAATTCGAAACGGAATTCCTCCGCGCCTTTTCCGTGCTGACGCCCTCACCGGCGGATCCCTTCCCGGGCAAGGCACTCGAGCGCCTCGCCCACGGTTACAAAGGATCCGAAGATGATGATGCGCACGTCCTTCCCGGCTTCCTTCAGTTCCCTCGCCCGGGCTCTCGCCTTTTCGAGCGCCCGGGAAACGGTCTCCGAGGGCGTCATCGCGGAGGACGCGACGCCTGCCGCCTCGAGGAAAGGCGTGAGAAGCGCCGCTTCACCCCCGCGCGGTCCGGGGAGTCCCGCGTAGAACCATTCGTCGATTTCGGGAGCGAGCGTCGCCGCGACCTTCGCGCGGTCCTTGTCGGTAAGCATCCCGAAGACGGCAAGCGTCAATTCGCCGGGGTGCTTATAACGCCTGAGATTATCGGCGAGCACCTCCGCCGCCTGAGGGTTGTGCCCCACATCGAGAATCGTCTCGCAGGGGTTTTCGGAAACCCGTTCGAAGCGCGCCGTGATGCGCGCCCGGGCGATGCCGCGGGCAAGGGCTTCATCGCGGGCAGGAAGCCGGTCCTTCAGCGCCAGAACGGCGGCAATGGCGCCCGCCGCATTGCGGTACTGGTTTTCACCCGCAAGTCCCGGCCGCGGCAGTTCAAGCGCTTCATCGTTCATGGAAAAGCGGAAGGACCCGTCGCCATGTTCGGTCACCCGGAAGTCGCGGTTGATGAGCGAGAGATTCGCGCCGATTTCATGCGCGTAGTTGACGAGGCTCTGCGGCGGCTCCGGATCCGAGCAAATCGCAGGCCGCCCGCTTCTGAAGATGTGCGCCTTCTCGAGCCCGATTTTTTCCCGCGTGTCGCCAAGGAATGCCGTATGGTCGATGCCGACGGCGGCGACCACGGAAACGTCCGGGTCAACGGCGTTGATGGCGTCGAGCCTGCCGCCCAAGCCAATTTCCAGAATCACGACGTCGGGCTTCGCATCCTGAAAGCACTTCAGAATGCCGAGCCCCGTGAATTCAAAATAGGTGAGCGGCATCCCGGCGCGGGCCTTCTCGACTTCGCGGAAGGCGCGGATGAGCGACTCGTCATCGATTTCGCGGCCGTTCAAGAGCGCCCGTTCATTGAAGCGAAGCAGATGGGGCGACGTGTGTAGGGCCGTTCTGAAGCCCGCTTCCCGAAAAATGGTCTCGATGAAGGTGCAGGTCGAGCCCTTCCCGTTCGTGCCCGCAACGGTAATGACTGGAGAAGAAAAGGCAATGCCGAGCCGCCGGATCATTTCCTTCATGCGGTCGAGCCCGAGATCGATCGGCTTCACATGAAGCTTTTCAATGTAATTGAGCCAGTCGTCAAGCGTGGAGATCGTCTCAGGCATGTTTCGCTGCGCCTTATGGAAAACAATAACGAAAGCCCGCCTTCCTTGATTCTGTGGAGAGCGGGCCTGCGTAAAAGAAAGCGGGTTCAGAAAGGAAGACGACAGCATAACGATTGCAGCGTCTCCCGGCAGCGGTCAGATGCCGTTCACGGGCTGCTTCTTCATGAGGAGCTGCGTCAGAACGGAAATGCGCGCGCGCAGTTCCCGGCGGTCGACGATCTGGTCGATCTGACCCGTGCGAAGGAGGAATTCCGAACGCTGGAAGCCCTCGGGGAGCTTCTCGCGCACCGTCTGCTCAATGACGCGCGGGCCGGCAAAGCCGATGAGGGCCTTGGGCTCTGCAATGACGACGTCGCCGATGAAGGCGAAGGAAGCGGAGACGCCGCCCATCGTCGGGTCGGTGAGCACCGGGATGAAGGGAAGCCCCGCGTCGGCGAGCTTGCGAGCCGCCGCCGTCGTCTTCGTCATCTGGTAGAGGGAAACAAGGCCCTCATGCATGCGCGCGCCGCCCGAGGCCGTAAAGACCACGAAGGGGCAGCGGCGGCGGATGGCTTCCTCGACGCCGAGCGCAAAGCGTTCGCCCACGACGCTTCCCATCGAGCCCCCCATGAAGCGGAATTCAAAGGCCGCAGCCACCATCGGCTCGCGGCGGAGCGTCCCCGACATCACGACGAGCGCATCGGTTTCGCCCGTAGCCGCCTCAGCGGCTTCATGGCGCTTCGGATAGGGCTTGCTGTCGACGAATCCGAGAGGATCCCTGGCACGGACTTCCGAACCGATCTCAATCGCGGAACCCGGATCAAGGAAGGAGAGAAGACGCACGCGCGCGCCCATGCGGAAGTGATAGCCGCACTTGGGGCAGACGCGCAGGCTCCTGTCGAGCTCTTCGGTATAAAGCGGCTGCTCGCATCCCGGGCACTTCGTCCATACGCCTTCGGGCACGACGCTCGTCTTTTTGGCGGTGGGCGCCTCTTCGCGCTTGATCTTGGGAAGAATGTGGTTAAGCCAGCTCATGAGAAGCCTTGAGAAAAGTAATCCGAATTGAAAATTATACGAGGCGGGCTCTCCTCTTCCCCATGCCCTATTCGCATGCTTGGGCTACAGCTTTCAGCCGATGCCGCGCGTGAGGTCTTCCCGATCTCTCTTTATTCCGGAAGGATGAGCGTCTTTGGAAGGACGGAAACCAAACGCGGGGCATTTTTTCAGCTGCTCAGCGTTCGGAAGCACTGCCTATTTACTGAATATCGTTCGGTTTTGTAATGGTCAACAGGACTGTTTTCACGAATTCGAGGAAGGAGGAGGAAGCTTAGTCACGAAAATGGAACGACTCCATCATGATATTTCGCTCAGCAAGGTATAAACATGCGTTGTGGGGAATAGGCAAATCTGCCTAGACTGCGGCATCTCCATGAGACCTACGCGCTTTCCGGCGCACGTCTCCTGGTTCTTTTCGCAGGAAAAAATTTCCATGAAGTTCAAGCACTCCATCCTTTGCGCAAGCATGGCGCTCGCCATCCCGGCAGCCGCATTCGCCATGGGCGGCGCCTCGGGGCCCCACACCAACTACATCATGCAGGGCCACCTCGGCGAGGTCATGATGAATCCCTATGAGATCGCGCCGCTTACGGCCGTTATCCGCGACAACGGCTACGATCTCTCGGACGTCACCGTGCGCATCGTTCCCAAGACGAACGGTCAGGAAATCAAGTACACGGTCTCGCGCGCTCAGCTTCTCACCCACGGCGGCATCCCCGTCTTCGGCCTCTATCCGGATTATCTGAACCACGTTGAGGTCTCCTACACCCGGACGCTGCGCGGCAAGTCCGAATCCTTCAAGGACACCTATCAGCTCTATGCGCCGCCCGTCTACACGGAAGTGGCCGGCATCCCGACGGAGCGCCATGCGCTCTTCGGCGTCAAGGTGAAGAAGGTTGATCCGGAATTCAAGGACCGCCTCTACTTCGTCAACAACCTCGCGGAAAAGTCCGGCATCGGCACGCGGGCCGTCTGGAACAACCCGATGGGCGGGGCGCTGCAGTGGAACTTCTTCCCGCAGAACGCGGTGGTGGATACGGCGGGCGACATCCGCTGGTACATGTTCGCGAACCCCATCTTTGATCTCCAGTCGCTCTACAAGTCGGGCGTCATGATGGGCTTCAAGCAGAACGACGACGGCATGCTCACCTGGGGGTTCGGGCAGACCTACGTCAAGTACGACATCCTCGGCCGCGAGGTCTTCAACCGCCGGCTGCCCCTTCGCTTCAACGACTATTCGCACTCGATGGACGATGCGCAGAACGGCCACTACTTCCTGCGCGTTGCGAGCTCGAACTACCTGCGCGATGACGGCAAGCACGTCCGCACGGTCCGCGACACGATCGCCGAAGTCGACAAGAACGGCGTCGTCGTTGAGGAATGGCGCCTCGCCGACATTCTCGACCCGTATCGCGACAACGTCCTCAAGGTGCTCGACCAGGGTGCGGTCTGCCTCAACATCGATGCCTCTCAGGCGGGCAAGACCCTTACCGCGGAAGAGCTCGCCAAGGCTGACTCCTCCGACAACTTCGGCGACGTCGTCGGCACCGGTGCGGGCCGCAACTGGGCGCACGTGAATTCCGTCGACTACGACCCCGAGGACGATTCCATCATCATCTCCTCGCGCCACCAGTCCGCCATCATCAAGATCGGCCGCGACAAGAAGGTGAAGTGGATCCTGGGTTCACCTGAAGGCTGGAAGGACAAGTTCAAGCCGATGCTCCTCACGCCCGTCGACGCGAACGGCAAGCCCATCAAGTGCGAAGGGAGCAAGTGCGAAGGCGGCTTCGACTGGACCTGGACCCAGCACACGGCCTTCAAGATCGATGAGAAGAGCAAGGGCGACATCATCTACGTCTCCGCCTTCGACAACGGCGACGCCCGCGGCATGGAACAGCCGGCTCTGCCCGACATGAAGTACTCGCGCTCCGTGATCTACAAGATCGACCAGAAGAAGATGACGGTCGAGCAGGTCTGGCAGTGGGGCAAGGAACGCGGCCACAGCCTCTTCAGCGCGGTGACGTCCCTCACGGAATACCAGGCCGACAAGGATTCCGTCATGATGTACTTCGCCACTGCGGGCGCTCAGTACGACCTCAAGACCGGAGCCTTCAACACGGCGCCCAATCCCACCATCTTTGAATTCAAGTGGATGGCGAAGGAACCCTCTGTTGAAATTCAGCTCCTTGACTGCACGGGCTACCAGGCCTGGCCGTTCTCGATCGACAAGGCGATGAACGCGACCGCGCAGTAATCGGGTCCTGACTCCCAATCCTTACCAAAAGGATCAGCGCCGCTCATTTCCACGGGATGAGCGGCGTTTTCATTGACGCGTTGGGATAGCGTCGAGGCTGATGAGCGAAGCCTTAGAACTGCCCGAAGAACGGGCTTCTGCCGTATTGCGGCAGCTCCGGATTTTCCGGATAGCCCACGCCCGTGAGGTAGAGCCCGCAGGGGCTGAAGGTGGGCGCGGAAACCTCGCGCGACCGGGCGGCAAGTACCTCCGCGATCCAAACGGGCGCCTCGCGGCCGGTGCCCACGTAAATGAGCGCGCCCACGATGTTTCTCACCATGTGCTGCAGAAAGGCATTGGCGGAAATGCGGATGCCGATGAGTGATCCCTGGCGGATGATGGAGAGTTCCGTCACTTCGCGCACCGGGGTCTTTGCCTGGCATTCGGCCGCGCGAAAGCTCGTGAAGTCGTGAACGCCAAGAAGCGCCTTCGCCCCCTCGCGCATCTTCTCTTCGTCAAGCGGCCGGAACACCCAGCCCGTTGTCGTTTCAAGCAGGGGCGACCTCACCGGGTCATTGCTGATCCAGTATTCGTACGTGCGCGAGCGAGCGGAAAAGCGCGCATGGAAGTCCTCCGGCACGCATCTCGCCCACCGCACGGCGACGGTTTTCGGGAGAAATGCGTTGACGCCGCGCACCCAGCCTTCGGGCGCTCTCTTCGCTTCGCTCGCAAAGCTCACCACCTGATGCGTCGCATGCACGCCTGCATCCGTGCGGCCCGCGCAGATGACGCTGACAGGATGGTCGGCGAAGCTCGAGAGCGCCTCTTCAAGCGCCGCCTGCACGCTCGGCCGGTCAGGCTGCACCTGCCAGCCGTTATAGGTCGTGCCGCAGTATTCAATACCGAGCGCATAAGTGCGCGCGGTCATGCCTTAGCGCTCCCGAGACGCTCAAGGAGCTGAATTGCGCGCTCGCGCTGGCGATCCGAACCGCTCTTCTTTACTTCCTCAAGAAGTTCGCGCGCTTCGTTCGTAGCGCCGAGCCCGATGAAGGAGCCTGCGAGCGACAGCTTCGCGTCGATCGCCTCCTGCTGCGCCTCCTGCTTGTCGGGCTGCACAACGGGCTGGGGCTCACCGGGCTCGAGAATCGGTTCAGGTTCGGGCTCCGCTTCCGGACGGGCGCTTTCTTCTGCAGCCGGCTTCTGCTGCGGCTTCTCGCCGGATTCCTCCGCTTCCTCAGGTTCTGCCTCGGGAACCGGTTCCGACATCAGCGGCGGCACGTAGCCCTGAGAGGGCTCGGGAACCTCAAACGGCTTTCTTGCAGGCTTCGCCGCTTCTGAAGCCTCATCCTTCATATCGTCAAGGCTCAGATCAACCTTCTGAATGGCGGGGGGAAGTTCTCCCTGGTAGCGCTTTCCGATTTCCTCGGCCGATTCGACTTCAGAAGACTCAAGAGGCGGGAGTTCCGCATCATCGGGCGCAAGCCAGGGCTGATCCGCCGGAGCCGGGCGCGAGGTCACCGGATTCTGAAGCGATTCCGACGGAAGGGCGTCCGTGTCGCGGGAGGGCGTCTCCGCGGCCTGAGGCTTGATTTCAAGAGGCGTTTTGAGCGCCGCCTCAAAGGAGGAGAGCATGTCGTCCTCTTCCTTCGACGGCTTTTCCTCTGACCCGGACGCCGCACCTTCAGAAGACTCGGGACCATCGCCCGCCTTTCGGTCGGCTTCCATCTGCGCCGCGGCATAAGCCATGGCGCCCGCGCCCATTGCGCCCGCGGTGGTGCCGTTCTTCACGGCTTCGTCAATCGTGGCGTCGACGGCCTTCAGCTGCGCTTCCGAGGTCGGCGGAACGTTTCGCTGAATGGCAATCGTGCCCTCTTTCTTCGGGCCGTGATCGTCGTGATCCGGGTCGGGGTGCTCGCTCTCGCGACGCCGCCACCAGAGAAGGCCGCCCAGAATGGCGATGACCAGTGCGGCAAGCGCGCCCCAAGACGTTTTGCTCGCGCCTGCGGGGCCGGATGACGGTTCTTCGGCTGCCTTGCCGGCATCGGCAGGCTTCGAAGACTCTGCGGGCTTCTCTTCCGCCTTCTGAGGTGCTTCTTCAGCCGCAGGAGCGGAGGCGGCCGCTTCCGATGCGCCGGTCTTCAGAGGTTCTTCCGTTTTCTGTGCTTCCGCCGGCTCGCCGGCAGATTGCGGTTCGAGGACTGCCTCAGTCTTCTGAGGTTCCGGCGCCGGCGTCAGCGTTTCAGCGTCCTTCAGGACGCCGTCCTTCGATTGCACGCCCTCGCCTTCAGCGGGCTGCGTCTTTTCCGGCACGTTCGGCGCTGCAGTTGCGGAATCTCCGCGGGCCTCTTCAAGGTCGGAGGTCTCCGCCTGCCACTGGGCAAAAGCCTTCCGGCCGGCATCCGCAACCGCTTCGGGCTTTTCACCCTTAGCGCTTGCCGCGAGCTGCGCGGCGGCAACCTCCGCCGCTCCCGCGCGCGACGCCTTCTGCGCATCGATCAGATTCTGCGTAGGACCGGGAACCTCGACCGATTCCCCATGAACCTTTCTGAAAGCCTGAAGCGCATCAATTGCAAAGACTTCGTCCTGCGCGGGCGACTGGAGAAGCTCTCCCACCACAATGCGCGACGGGTCGCCCTCAACAAAGGCGCGCGGGTTTTTATCGGTAAGCGCCACGGCAACCTGCTCGAGGAGCGCTCCCGGATAGCCCGGCCAATAGAGCTTCGCAATCGACCAGAGCGTCATGTCGCGCTGGACGCGGAAGGATTCATTGGGATTGAAGCCGTTCAGGGCCACGTATTCGCGCACCACCAGAGGCGCCGCGCGGCCGATGCGGCGGCGGGGCTTCTGCGTCTTCTGAACCGTTTCCTCGGACTTCGCTTTTTCGGCTGCCGGCGGCGTGACTGCGGGCGCATTCGCGGCGGGGGCCGGCTTCGCTTCCGGAACAGGAGCCGCCTTTTCGGGCGCAGCTTCCGCCGGGGCCTTCGTGCGCGCCGCCTCCTCGGCAAGCGCCACTACATTGAAGGATCCGTTCGTGCGTTCGATGCGGTATTCGCGCACCGTCACGTTCCCGCCGGCATTAAGCTCGATGAGAAGCGGGAAGCCGGCATTGAGGCTCTGCGTTCCGGTTACGCGCACGCGCACCGTGGAGGGTTCTCCGGAAAGCCTCGCCATGCGCAGATCAAGCGCTTCCTGAGGCCACTGAACGCCTTCGCGGAGATACGTCGCCGGGGGCGCCACGCGCACGAGGAGCGGCGAAATCGTGAGATCAACGTCCTTCACCTCAAGCGTTGCATCGAGGGGCTGCCCGGGAATGCTTTGGATATTCAGGTCTCCAAGGGAGACGGCGCCTGCGGCTGAAGCGGCCGCGGCAAGAATGGCGGCTGCCAGTACGGAAATCGGGTTGGACATCGAAGACATGGGAAAAACCAGAAAGGCCTCCCCCGTCGTCGCGAAGGAAGCCTGAGAACGGATTTACGGATGATACCGCAGAGGCATTGAGAGACTGAATCCCGCGCGTTGCGCTCGGGGCTCATGAGCCGCTTCGCTCAAAGATTCCAGACGGAATGCGCCGCCGCAGACCTCAGGATCCCTGCGCGAAAACTCCGCAAAATGCCGCATCATGGATCCTTTCACATACCTGCTGAACTCGATCTCAGCCTGCTGGTGCTGGCCTTCAAAATCAGGACTCTGGAAGCAATCACACGGCCGCCGCAGGCGATGCGCCGCCTTATGTCGGAATTTTTCCAACATGATGTCAGAATTTTCCCAACATCCATGTAGGAATTTTTCCGACATCAAAAAAGGCCAGCCTGAGCAAAGCCCTGACTGACCTTTCCTCTCACGCTTCCTGCGAAGCAAGTTACGGAGCTTTTTTCCCGACCACAATCTCAGAATCCGTAGCCGAGGTCACTGCATACGCGGAACCTTCGAGCGACTTCTGAACCGCATCGCGAATGCTCATGCGGCCTTCCACGGGCGCAATCTTAAGCGCGGAAAGATTCTGGTCGTCATAGCGAATAAAGCAGCCTGTGGCGTGCGCCAGCGCCTGAGCGGCTTCGTCGAACCGCATGTCCTTGAGGCTGTAAGGATGATCCGCGGTGATGGCGAGGCACCCGCGGCCCGGCTGAGCCGGAGCCGTCTGACTCTGAGGCTGAGCTTCAGCCGTCGTTTTCGGGGCTTCCACCCCGCCGGCCCCCGCCTGAGGTTCTGTTTTCCCTGAACTTCCCAGCCTGACTGCACTCAAAATGGGAATTTCCTGAATTTCTC
>NZ_CALDXB010000094.1 GCF_937923675.1 uncultured Sutterella sp.
AGAGAGCTGAACAAAGGAACCACCCCGGTAAAATTGGTGGATTCCAGCTAACGGCCTCCCTATCCTCAAAGCTGCTTCAGAATTCCCGACGGGAATCGGCTCACTCCGCCCGCGCACCTTTGCTGTGGTAAGTTCGAAGAACTGATCCTTGCTTCAAAGATTCCTTTTCCCGACGACCTCATGCAGTTTCGCAAAGCGCTCACTGCCGCCACGGCTGCCGTAGCCATCATTCCCATCGTCGTGCTTGCCGCCTTCGAGTGGCGGAGCGTCCTCAGCGAAATGGATGCGCTCGAAAAGAGGCAGAGAATGACGGCCGAGCGCATTGCAGAAGCGATCAATGCGAGACTCTCCTCTGCTCTCGAACTCATGCTCCTCGCAGCCTCGGAACTGCCGGAACTCTCCTCTGCCGAAGCAAGAAACAGAACGCTCGCCCATATCGCCCGCGCCGAACCGGCGTTTCTCAACCTGCACTTCGACACGCCCGAAGGCATCTCCAGGGGCTTCCATCCGCTTCTCAACCCGGCGGGCGTTCCCAACAACGGTGTTGATCACCGCGGACGCAGGCACTGGAAGGAACGGCGAACCGATGCACCCTACTGGATCTCTGCGAGCTTTGAGGCAACCGGTGCTGCTGATGAGCGCATCGTCAACATCGGCGCTCAGGCGAGAACCCGGTCCGGAGAACTGGCCGGCTTCGCCGTCTGCGCGCTCGACCTCAAGAAGTTTGCGGCGCTCGCCGCTGAGTACGAAAATCCCGGCGACGCAATCTGGATTACCGACAGCAAAGGCGGAATTCTCTATGCTTCCCGCGGGCTTGAAGCCGCGCCCATCAGTGCTTTTGAGGCGCTCATCCCGAAAGGCATCCCAACTGCTCCAGGACCGATTCCCTTCAAGGCCTCTCAGGGCCAGAAAGTCCTCGAGGGATGGTTTGCCGAAACCGGACTCAACGGAGACTGGCGCGTGATGGCTGCAAAGCCCAATGCGCTGCGTCAGATGGAACTCACCGGAATTGTTCTCCGGAGCCTCTTCCTCATTCTCTTTGTTCTTGGAGCCTCCGGTTTGGCAGGCATGCTCGCCCGCCGCCCGATTGAAAAGGCGCTCTTCAAGCTTCAAAGCCAGGTAGCGGCGGCGAGACCCGAGCCGCTTTCCTGTGAGCGCATACATTCGCTCTCCGAGTTCGAAGCGCTTCAGGCTGAATTCGGCCGTCTGATGAAGCGGCTCTCCATCGCCCGAGAGGAAATCGAGTCGGTCAACCGCCGTCTCGCCGACGAAGTCGCCCGACAGACAAAAACGCTCCGAACTCAGATGGAAATGCTCTCCAGGATTTTTGAGAGCCTTGCGGACGGGCTTCTTCTTCTCGACCAGGAGGGCGTCATTGTCTGGACCAATCAACGCGCGGAGCGCCTCTTCGCGGCATCCGCCTCCGTAAAGATCCTCGGCTCAGCTGCCGGAACGCTTTTTGCACAATGCCTGCAGGCGGGCAACGCATCTCCCGACCCGGAGGCCGTGCTCTCCGGCGGTACGCACCGGCTTCAGCTCAGATCCGCTTCCGGCGAACGGTTTCTCGACATAACGGCCTTTCCCATTGAGGGAGGCGACCGATTCGCCCACGGCGTTCTCCTTCATGACGCTACGGACGCCGCCAGAATGGAAAGTCTCAAGGAGAATCTCATCGGCGTCGTGGCGCATGAGCTCAAAACGCCGCTCGCGGCCATTGCGCTCTCTGCAGAAACACTGGCCAACAGGGATGCCGGCTGGAGCGAAGAATTCCAGGACGACCTGCTTCAGGGCATGCGCCGGGAAGTCGGAGCGCTCCAGCAGCTCATTTCCGACTGGCTCGACGTGGCGCGCATCGACGGCGGCACCTTCATCATTCAAAAACGGATCGTGCAGCTGAAGCCCATCATCCTCCGCGCGCAGAAGCGCGTCCGGGCGCTCGGACCGGCTCAGATCCGAATCACGATTGAGCCTGACGCAGAGTGCGTCAATGTTGACCCGGACCGGTTCCTCCAGCTTCTCACAAATCTCCTCTCGAACAGCGTCCGCTACCGGGCCCTGGAGCGCGAGTGCATCATTGTCGTTCATGCGGAAAAGAAGCACTCCGAGCTTCTCCTCTCCGTTTCCGACAACGGCATCGGCATTCCCGAAGGCGAGGAAAGGAGAATCTTCGACCGCTTCTATCAGGTCAACATGGGAATGCGCCGAAGAAGCGGCGGCACCGGTCTCGGCCTCGTCATTTCGCTCGCGATCGTGCGCGCCCACGGCGGAACGATTGAAGTCGCGAGCAAGCCCGGCGTCGGAAGCACTTTTACCGTCAGAATTCCCTATTAAATGGATTCACGCCCATCCTCCCTGCCGCATTTCTCAAAATCAGCCATGACAACTTCCAGTCCCGACGCCGTCCGCCCGCTCATTCTCATCATCGACGACGAAAGCAGAATCCGCCGTCTCGTCGCAGCGAATCTCGAAACGCTCGGCTACGACACGGCCCAGGCCGCTGACGGCGAAATCGGGTTCGACATCTGGAAGCGCCTCGACCCGAAGCCGCAGCTCATCGTGCTCGACCTGATGATGCCCGGCATGGACGGCTTCGCCTTCCTTCAGAAGATTCGGGAGAAAAGCGAGGTGCCCGTCATTCTGCTCACGGCCCGTTCGGAACTCTCCGACAAAACCAAATGTCTGAAGGCCGGCGCCGACGACTACCTTGTGAAGCCCTTTGCCATGGAGGAGCTTGCGGCGCGCATCGCAGCGGTACTGAGAAGGACTTCCGTCAGGGCCTCTGCGGCGGCAGGTGCGCCCCGCGCGGAAGAATTTGTCAACGGTCCGCTCATCCTGGTCCCGGAAAAACGCGAATGCCGTTGGGAGACAACGCCCATCCGGCTTTCCGACACGGAATTCCGGCTCCTTCTGGCGCTCGTGAAGCACCCGGGCGCCGTCATAGCTCACGACGCCCTGATCCGGGAGGTCTGGGGCGCCGAGCACCTCGGCGAACTTTCGCTCCTTCGGGTCGCCTTCGCCCGCATCCGCAGAAAGCTCTCGGAAGCCGGCGCCGACGGCTCCGTCATCTCTTCCTACTCGGGCGTCGGCTACGTCATCACCGACCTCTCGGAATCCTTTGATTGAAATCTTTTTGCAACCTCCGTCAACGCCATTGATGCGGGCATGAAATCTTCTCCCTCTAAGCTGTCTTCCATCACACGGGAGCCCTGACCGGCTCCCTTTTGAAAGATCAGAAGGAGACGAAAAAATGAACCCGCAGTCCCGCCGCCAGTTTCTTACCCGTTCCGCCGGAGCCGCTCTCGGCGCCGCCGCTCTCGCGCCTTTTGCCGCGCAGTCCGCGCACGCCGCGCCGGCCGACCGCAAATGGGATGAAGAAGTCGACGTGATCGTGGTCGGCACGGGCATTGCCGGGACGATTGCGGCTATTGCCGCCGCTGAAAAAGGCTCCAAAGTCCTGATGCTCGAGAAAATGTCCTTCCCCGGCGGCACGTCTCTCGTGTCCGGTCTCGACTTTGCCTGCGTCGGCTCGCCGCTCCAGAAGGAAAAAGGCGTCAAGGACTCCCCCGAACTCCTCGCCGGCGACATGGCGAAGGTTTCGGGCGGCTTCGGAAGCTATGAACGAGCTCTCCTGATGGCGCAAACCACCGCCCGCGTGGAAGCCTTCCTCACCGCCCACGGCGTCAAGTGGGACGGGCGTCTTCTCAAGCTCGGCGGCCACAGCGTTGCGCGCGGTCTTTCCGCCCAGGGCGGCGGCGCCGGCATGCTTTCCGCGCTCTGGAACTGGATGAAGGCGCATTCGGACATTCAGATCCGGACGAAGTGCCGCGCCGAGGAAGTGCTTTTGAATGACAAAGGCGAAGTCTCAGGCCTCCGGGTTCGCGAAGGCTATGTGTTCTCGCGCAATGCGGACGACGACTGGGCGAATGCAACCGGCGTCATGAAGACGATCCGCGCCCGCCAGGCGGTGGTTTTCGCGACCGGCGGCTATGCCCAGGACAAGGCCTTCCGTTCGTCCGAGGTTCCCTTCCTTGCGGGCGTTGTATCGACCACCAATGCGGGCGCCACTGCCGGCTCCTTGAAGACCCTCGAAGCGGCCGGCGCTCAGGCCGTGCAGCTTTCGCTTTTCCGCTTTGCCTATCCGCTCCCGACCGAAGACATGATCTGGGGCATGCTCATTGACCCGGCCACCGGGCGCCGCTTCATGAGCGAAGGCGAAACGCGCAATACGCTCGCGAGCGCCGTTCTCCAGCATCGTCTGCGCAACGGCGACCGCAAGCCCTTCATCGTCTGGGACGAAAAGGCGCTCAAGAAGTTCCACAACATGAAGCGTCTCGAGCAGAGTCTTGCCGACAAGAACGGCATCGACGGCGCGATTCTCAAGTTTGCGTCGCTCGAAGAACTTGCGAAGCACTACAGCACCGACGGCAAGGCGCTCAGGGAAAGCCTCGCCCATTACAACGAACTGATTGCCGGCGGCAGGGACACTGAGTTCAATAAGCCCATGGAGCGCTCCGGGCGCAAGGTGGAGCCGCTCTCCGCGGAAGGCCCCTTCTACACGATGGTCGTGACGCCGCGCCTCAACTACACCCCGGGCGGCATCCGCACCAATGAAAAGGCTCAGGCCATCCGCCTTCGCGACGGCGCTCCGATTCCGAGACTCTATGTTGCGGGCGAAGCTTCGGGCGGCCTTCACGGGCAGGAGCGCCTCACGGCCTGCTCCATGCCGGACTGCTCATCCTTCGGCCTGATTGCAGGGGAAAACGCGGCTGCTGAAAAGCGCATCTGAGCGACTGCCGGTCGCGTCCCCGCCAGAAAACGTCCGCTTCTTCCTCACGCCCAGAGCCTGAGGGAGAAGCGGACGCCGTGAAGCCTCTTCCAGGATAACTCTGCCATTCCTGGAAGAGGCTTTTTTGTCCGTCATCTCATTCAGATCTGCCGCGCCGAGATCGGCAAAATGTGCGATAGTCCGACATTGTTGACATTCAGGCGGCCGGACGGGCCTTTTATCATGGAAGCTTCAGACGTCAAAATTCTCGAAAATCCCAAGCGTCTTCGTCAGATTCGCGATCAGATGGTCGTGCGCGATGTAACGCTCGACAGCGACGACACGGTTTATCCCGCGCTCACCGCGCTGATTGCCCGGACGCTCGAACAAACCGGGCTTGTCGAAGACATGTCCCAGGCGCTCGGATACAACCCGGCGCTCACGCTCCATCTCCTCAATGCCGCTGTCGGCTCGACCGCCTCCTCTCTCCTCACGGAGAGCTTCAGACGGAAGGACCTCTCCGACCTCACCGACCGGGCCGTCGTCTCGCGTCCGAGCAAGCTTTTCGGTTCGGGTGCTCTGAGCGAAATGGAAATGACCGACCTTTTCCGAGAGATCAGCCGGAGCCCCAACCTCCTCCCGCGCTTCAACGCTGCCCGCATCCGGCGCTCGGGCGCGAAGCGCCTCGCCGTTTCCATCGGCATGGAACCGATCGTCCGCTGCAGCCCGAGCTTCGCGAGATCCTCGATTTCCATTCTGGACTTCACTGAGCCCTATGAGCCCAAGATTCTGGGCGGCTTCCCGTCGAAAGCAAATTATCCGGACTGCGCCAAGGCGGCGTTCGAAGCCGTTCAATGCCTCCTTGACCGCACGGGCGCCCTGAAGGAGGGCTACGACGTCACCGTAGTCGACTGGATTACCTCGCCTTCCGACTTCCGGTCGCTTGCCAAGCTCGAAAAGAAGGGCTTCAGGTTCTTTGCTCAATCGAGCATCGATCTTGAACCTGCTGAAGGAATCGCCCGGAAGCTCGTGAAAAAGGATGCGGACGATAATCCGGAATGGAAGAAGACGGGCAGCTCCACTGAAACCATTTCCGGCCTGGAGCTCCCTCGTCTTGAGAAACCGGTCTCGGCCGTGTTTCTGCATGAAAAATCCTATGAAGACGCAGCGGCCGAAGGCCTCGAATGGATACTGAACGACGGGGGCCTCACGCAGGAAGAATTCCAAAAGAAAAGAGAAATCTGCGGCTTCCAGGCGTTCTTTACCAACAATGCCGGGCTCGATCTCATGAATGCCGAGGGAATCTGGTACCAGAACTTCGACGCGATCCCGCATGATGCAAAGACCATCGCCGACTGCATGGACGCCTACAACGGCACCGGCTTTGAGGGTGCTTCGCCTCAGGGACGGTTCTTCATGACGTACGTCGTCATCGCGGTCGTTGATGCGCTGTACGCGAAATATCTGAAGAAGGTCGGCGTCGACGACGAATATGACGGGATTGACGGCTACCCGGACAACTTCATCGCCTCGCTTGTGAGGCTCCAGACGCTCGGCGTCGTGCGGGACGAGGGCGCAGCCGAAATGCGCTTTGCCTCTTCCGACCATGAGCTTCAGGCGTGCCGCGATGCCGCCCGGATCTACGATGCGGAGGACCTCCTCGAGTCGGCGCAGAAAGCCTGGGACGGGACCTCCGTCAACCCGGTACTCGCACGCATCCGCGCCGCATCCAAGTCGTAAGTCCGCGTAAGCGCTTCCGCTTTCCGCCAGCCGGAGCAGAAGCAGTAATCCGATCTGCACATAAGAGAGAGCCGCCGGGACCCGAAAGTTCCGGCGGCTCTCTTTCGTTTTCATCCCCGGCGGCGCTCCAGACGCTGCGCCGTCTTAGGAAGAAAACGATCGGTCAGGACCAAAGGAATTACTTCCCGGCCTTGATGGCTTCCGCAATGCTGTCGGCAGCAACGCGGCCCGACGTAAGGGCCCAGCCCACGTTGGCGCCGGCAGGCGAGTCGCCGCCCATCGTGGTCGCAAAGCGCGGCTTCTGCTCGACGATGTAGTAGGGGCCTTCAGCGGAAATCTCGGCCTTCATGTACTGAACCGGACGGTCGAAGTCCGCATCCTTCTTGGCCTTCACGAACCCGTTGTACTTCGCAACGGTCGCCTTCAGGTTTTCGGCATTGATGCCCGCCAACTTCGCCACGCCTTCGATCGTATCGGCCTTCACGAAGAGCGGCGGGGTCTTGCCGCCGTTGGCCAAGTACTTGTCGGCATCCTCATGCGAAACGCCCGTTTCGGGGAGGCGCTTGTAGAAGCCTTCCCAGGACTTCTGATCCATGAAGACATAGGCCTGGCCGTTGGGGTTCTTGAGCATCGGCTCGAGAATGTGGCGGTTCGAAGCCTTTTCATTCACGAAACGGACGCCGTTCACGTTGACGAGAATGCCCGCCTGGTCAAAGGCGCCGACATTGGCGTAAATCGTGGACTTGGCCTTGCCCGGAGCGACTTCGATGCCGTTCGGATAGCGCTTGCCGTACTGGAGGAGCTGGGTCTTGACGCCCAACTTCTCGGCCATCTGGAGGCCGTCGCCAGTCGAGGAGACCGGACCGTAGTAGAGGACCTTCTGCATTTCGGGCGTGAGGAGCGACTTGTTGTTGCCGTAGCCGCCCGTCGTGAGAAGGGCATTGGCTAGTCGAATAAAATGTTATCAAACCTCCCATAACGCGCAGAA
>NZ_CALDXB010000095.1 GCF_937923675.1 uncultured Sutterella sp.
GCATCACCTTGACATGGTGGGGGTCGTTGGTTCGAATCCAATCGTGCCTACCAGAATATTTTTTGGGATTGCTGACGATGCCGTTAAATCAGATGGCTTTGCGAACAACAGCGCTCCGTCATTAAGATCGGGCGTGGGCGCATTGTTGTCAGCAGACTCAAAACAAAAGAAAGTGCGGCTCAGGTCCGCACTTTTTTTATGCCCGCAATTTTTGTGAGGATTCAAAAAAATGGTAGTAGTCACTCTTCCAGACGGTTCCAAGCGCGAATATGCCGATGCCGTGACGGTCGGCGAAATCGCCGCCTCGATCGGTGCTGGTCTCGCCAAGGCTGCGCTTGCCGGCAAGGTTGACGGCAAGCTCGTGGACCTCTCGCACAAGGTCACCGCTGATGCCGCCGTGTCGATCATCACGGGCCGCGATCCGGAAGGCCTTGAGATCATTCGTCATTCGACCGCGCATCTGATGGCTCAGGCCGTCAAGGAACTCTTCCCGGAAGCGCAGGTGACGATCGGGCCGGCGATTGAGAACGGCTTCTACTACGACTTCTCCTATTCGCGTCCCTTCACGCCCGAAGATCTTCAGAAGATCGAGGAGCGCATGGACGAGCTCGTGAAGAAGAACATCCCCATCGTTCGCGAGGAAATGCCGAGGAACGAAGCGGTCGACTTCTTCAAGGCCCTCGGCGAACACTACAAGGCTGAGATCATCAGCTCGATCCCCGAAGGCGAAACGATTTCGCTCTACCGCCAGGGCGACTTCGTCGACCTCTGCCGCGGTCCTCACGTCCCGTCGACGGGCGTCCTCAAGGTGCACCGCCTCATGAAGGTCGCGGGCGCCTACTGGCGCGGCGACAGCAAGAACGAAATGCTGCAGCGCATCTACGGCACGGCCTGGGCGACCAAGGACGATCAGAAGGCCTACCTCAAGATGCTCGAAGAGGCTGAAAAGCGCGATCACCGCCGTCTCGGCCGCGAGCTCGACCTCTTCCACCTCCAGGACGAAGCTCCCGGCATGATCTTCTGGCATGCCCGCGGCTGGGCGCTCTGGCAGGTAATCGAGCAGTACATGCGCCGCGTCTACCAGGACAACGGCTACGACGAAGTGAAGGCGCCGCAGCTCCTCGACCGTTCCCTCTGGGAGCGTTCCGGCCACTGGGCGAAGTACCGCGAGAACATGTTCACGACCGAGTCGGAGAACCGCTACTACGCTCTGAAGCCGATGAACTGCCCGGGCCACATCCAGCTCTTCAATTCGAAGCTTCGCAGCTACCGCGATCTGCCGCTTCGCTTCGGCGAATTCGGTCAGTGCCACCGCAATGAGCCCTCGGGCGCTCTGCACGGCCTCATGCGCGTTCGCGGCTTCACGCAGGACGACGGCCACATCTTCTGCACCGAGGATCAGATCCTCGCCGAATGCGAGCACTTCACCGGTCTCGTTCAGAAGGTCTACGCCGACTTCGGCTTCAAGGAAATCGCCTACAAGGTTGCGACCCGCCCGGCCATGCGCATCGGCGAGGACGCCGTGTGGGACAAGGCTGAGCACGCCCTGATGTCGAGCCTTGATGCGCTCGGAATCAAGTACGAGATCCTCGAGGGCGAGGGCGCCTTCTACGGCCCCAAGATCGAATATCACCTCAAGGACTGCCTCGGCCGCTCCTGGCAGTGCGGTACGGTCCAGGTCGACTTCCAGATGCCGGGCCGCCTCGGTGCTGAATACGTCGCCGAAGACAACACCCGCAAGGTTCCGGTGATGCTGCACCGCGCCATTCTCGGGTCGCTGGAACGCTGGATCGGCATGCTGATCGAAGAGTTTGCGGGCGCCTTCCCGGTGTGGCTCGCTCCGGTTCAGTGCGCTGTTGCGCCGATCACGGACGGTCAGGCTGAATACGCCAAGAGCGTTGCTGAGAAGCTCCACAATGCGCGCATCCGTGTTATCAGTGATTTGCGCGGTGAAAAGATCAACTATAAAATTCGCGAACTTAGCCTGCAAAAGATTCCGTACATTCTCGTCGTTGGCGAGAAGGAAGCACAGGCTGGAACGGTTTCCGTGCGCATGCGCGGCGGCAAGGATCTCGGTGTGATGAAGGTGGAGGATTTCCTCAGCCGCATCCTCGCTGAGAACGAAAGCCGCGGCAGCGGTGAATAACCGACTGCCCGACGCATCAGCACTTCATTTTTCGGGAGAAGAGCCATAGCTCAAGATAGAAAGCATCGGATCAATGGTGAGATCCGAGTTCCTGAGGTCCGACTGACCGGCGTCGATGGCGCCCAGATCGGTATTGTCCGCACGTCCGAAGCCCTTCGCATGGCAGAGGACGCGGACGTTGATCTCGTCGAGGTTGCGCCCAATGCGGTGCCGCCTGTCTGCCGCCTGATGGATTACGGCAAGTTCCGTTATCAGGAGCAGAAGAAGGCCCAGGAAGCGAAGGCGAAGCAGAAGGTCGTGCAGATCAAGGAAGTGAAGTTCCGCCCGGCAACGGATGAGAACGACTTCCAGACGAAGCTGCGCAGCCTTGTGCGTTTTCTCTCCGACGGCGACAAGGCGAAGGTTACGCTGCGCTTCCGCGGCCGTGAAATGGCGCACCAGCAGTTCGGCGCCCAGCTCATGGACCGCGTTCGCGACGAACTCGCCGACGTGGCTCAGGTCGAACACGCACCCAAGCTCGAAGGCCGTCAGATGATCATGGTTCTCGCCCCGAAAAAGAAGCGCTGATTTTTCACCGTTTCGATTCAAAGTCGAGTAGAATCGCTGTCTTTCGCCGGTACGGTCTCATCGCCGTGCCGGCATAACAAGTAAGTCCGGGCTCAATGAAGCGTCTCTTCGGCATTGAAGGGAACGCCTGGGACTTATCTAAAAATAGAGGAACGGCAAATGCCGAAGATGAAGACCAAGCGCGCCGCTGCGAAGCGGTTCAAGCCGCGTGCCAGCGGCTCGATCAAGCGCGCCCACGCCACGAAGCGCCACATCCTTTCCCACCGCACGACGAAGAACAAGCGTCAGCTGCGCGGCATGGTCACGGTGCACGAGTCGGATATCAAGTCCGTCAAGCGCATGCTGCCCTACGCCTAATTAAAGAAAGGAGATAAAGATGCCTCGTGTGAAGCGTGGTGTGACGGCTCGTGCTCGTCATAAGAAGATTTTCACCCTCTCGAAGGGTTACCGTCTGCGCCGCAACAACGTTTTCCGTGTTGCCAAGCAGGCTGTCATGCGCGCCGGCCAGTACGCCTATCGCGACCGCCGCAACAAGAAGCGCGTTTTCCGTCGTCTGTGGATTGCCCGCATCAATGCCGGCACCCGCGCCAACGGCATGACCTACTCTGTGTTCATGAACGGCCTCAAGAAGGCCGGCATCGGCCTTGACCGCAAGGTCCTCGCCGACATGGCCGTGAGCGACAAGGAAGGCTTCGCCGCCCTCGTTGCCTCCGTCAAGAACGCCTGATAGAGGTCAGAGTCGCTGACTCGAAGGGATTTCCCTTCGAAGAACGATTCGTGAAGGAGATCCGGTTCCGGAAGGGACTGGGTCTCTTTTTCTTTTTGGGTTCCCCAAAAATATTCCTGCATCTCTTTGCGGGCGACCTGCGTCCGGAATCCAGCATCGTAAACATCGGCTTTCTGCTTCCCGGAAGATCCTTTACCGCCATCTTTTTTCAGCATTCTCAGAGGATTGCAGGTAGAATTCACCCTTTCAGCGTGAAGCGCCCGCGGATTCCCTGAAGGATGTCCGGCGCTTTGCAAATATTCGGCTGCCCGCCTGAATGCCCGGTGAGAGACCGATGAAAGCTCCTTTCATCCTCCTCCATACCCCCCGGACTGCGCCCGGAAGCCGAACGTCAGGACGCAGACTGCCTTTTCCCCCGGCGGAAGTTTTCCGGGGAGTGAAAGGGCCCGATGCGTCCCTCAGATTTCAACGTTTTGGAATACAAAATGCAGGATCTTTCCGAACTCATCGAGTCCGCAAAGCGCGAATTCGCCGAGGCGGGGCAGGCTGCCGCGCTTGAGGACGCCAAGGCGCGCTACCTCGGCAAGACCGGCCGGCTCACCATGCTCATGAAGGAGCTGGGGAAGCTCGCTCCCGAAGAACGCCGTGCGCGCGGTCAGGAAATCAACCGCGCCAAGGCACAGGTTGAAGAGGCGCTCAACGCCCGCCGCGAGGCTCTGGCCGACGAAGCTCTGAAGCAGAAGCTCGCCGCCGAATCGATCGACGTGACGCTCCCCGGGCGCGGCCGCTCCGAGGGCGGCATCCATCCGGTGATCCGCACCTGGATGCGCGTTGAGGAAATCTTCCGCTCGATCGGTTTTGATGTTGCCGATGGTCCGGAAATTGAAAGCGACTGGTTCAGCTTCACCGCGCTCAACAATCCCCCCAACCATCCGGCGCGCTCGATGCAGGATACGTTCTACGTCGACAGGAACGACGACGAGGGGCGTCCCCTCCCGCTTCGTCCCCATACGTCGCCCATGCAGGTGCGCTATGCCCGCACGCATCAGCCGCCCATCAAGGTGATCGCCCCGGGCCGCACCTACCGCGTCGACAGCGATGCGACCCACTCGCCCATGTTCCATCAGGTCGAAGGCCTCTGGATCGACGAGAACATCAGCTTCACGGATCTGAAGGGCGTCTACAGCGACTTCCTGCGCTGCTTCTTCGAAACGAACGATCTCATCGTCCGCTTCCGTCCGTCCTACTTCCCCTTCACCGAGCCCTCGGTCGAAGTCGACATGATGTTCACGAGCGGTCCGCGCAAGGGCCGCTGGCTCGAGATTTCGGGCGCGGGCGAAGTGCATCCGAACGTGGTGCGCAACTACGGACTTGATCCCGAGAAGTACATCGGCTTTGCGTTCGGCTCCGGCCTTGAGCGCCTCACCATGCTGCGCTACGGCATCGACGATCTGCGCCTCTTCTTTGAGGGCGATCTGCGCTTCTTGAAGCAGTTCAACTGATAACGGCGGAGAGAGAAGAGAAAAATGATTTTCACTGAAGAATGGCTGCGCCAGTACGTCAATCCGGCGCTTTCGACCGATGAGCTCGCCGAAGCCCTCACGATGGCGGGTCTTGAGGTTGAGGAAGTCACGACCGCTGCTCCCGCCTTTACGGGCGTCGTCGTCGCCGAGGTCCTCACCTGCCGCGATCACGAGAATTCGGATCACCTCCATGTCTGCGAAGTCAATGCCGGCACGGGCGAGACGCTCCAGATCGTCTGCGGCGCTCCCAATGTGAAGGCCGGGATCAAGGTTGCCTGCGCCACGATCGGCGCGGTGCTTCCGGGGGACTTCCGCATCAAGAAGAGCAAGCTCCGCGGCGTGGTGTCGATGGGCATGCTCTGCTCGACGCGCGAACTCGGCATCAACGAGAACCACGACGGCATCTGGATCCTTCCGGACGACGCGCCGGTCGGCACCGACATCCGCGAATATGCGCGCCTTGACGACGCGAAGATTGAATTGAAGCTCACGCCGAACCGCGGCGATGCGCTTTCCGTCGTGGGCGTCGCCCGCGACGTGCACGCCATCACGGGCGCGCCTCTCATTCTTCCCTCGATGGCTCCGGTTCCCGCCACGTGCGAGTGCAGGCTCCCCGTCGAGATTCAGGCCCCCGACCTCTGCGGCCGCTTCTCGAGCCGCGTGATCAGGAACCTCAATCCGAAGGCGAAGACCCCGGAATGGATGAAGTCGCGCCTTGAGCGCGCCGGTCAGCGTTCGGTTTCGGCTTTGGTCGACATCTCGAACTACGTGATGCTCGAGCTCGGCCGCCCGACGCACTTCTACGACATCAAGAAGCTGAATGCCGACCGCCTCACCGTGCGCTGGGCGCGCGACGGCGAATCCGTGAAGCTTCTGAACGGCGAAACGGTTGAGCTCACCCCCTGGTACGGCGTCATCTGCGCAGGCGACGAGCCCGAATGCCTCGCAGGCATCATGGGCGGCGACCGGTCGTCGATCAACGACGAAACGACGGACCTCTTCATTGAGTCCGCCTTCTGGTTCCCGAAGGCCATTCAGGGCCGCTGCAGGAAGCTCAACTTCTCGACCGATGCCGCCTACCGCTATGAACGCGGCGTCGACTATGCGAGCACGGCCGAGCACCTCGAATACATCACGCAGCTCGTTCTCGACATCTGCGGCACCCCCGAAACCAAGGTGGGCCCGGTCGAGGATGTGGTCGCGAACCTCCCCGAACGCGCTCCGGTCAGGATGCGCGTCGACCGCTGCTGCAAGGTGGTGGGCGTCGACATCCCGCTCGAATCGATGGAAGAGAGCTTCAAGCGCCTCGGCTTCGAATACACGCTCGAAAACGGCGTCTTCACGGTGGTGCCGCCTTCTTTCCGCTTCGATATTGAAATCGAAGAGGATCTGATTGAGGAAGTCGCCCGCCTCTGGGGCTACGAAAAGCTCCCGGATCGTCCGCCGCTTGCCCGCATCGCGATGAAGCCCTCGCGCGAAGAGCGCCGCTCCGCTCATGCGCTTCGCCTTGAAATGGCGGACCTCGGGTACCAGGAACTCATCAACTTCTCCTTCGTTCCCGAAGAATGGGAAGTGGCCTTTGCCGCGAACGAGAAGCCGATCCGACTTCTGAACCCGATCGCCTCGCAGCTCTCCGTCATGCGTACGCAGCTGATCGGCGGCCTCGTGGACATCCTCCGCTACAACCTCAACCGCCGCGCTGAGCGCGTCCGCGTCTTCGAGCTCGGCCGCGTCTTCTTCCCGGATGCGTCGGTTGAAGAAGGCCCCTGGACGGTGAAGGGCGTGCGTCAGCCGCAGCACATCGCCGGCCTCGCCTACGGCACGGCCGATGATGCGCAGTGGGGCGTTGCCGCCCGCCGCGTCGACTTCTTCGACGTGAAGGGCGACGTCGAGCGCCTCATCCGCCCGCTCAAGGCCCGCTTCGTGAAGGAATCCTTCCCGGCCCTCCATCCGGGGCGTTCTGCCGGCATCTATGTCGGCGAGAAGCGCATCGGCTTCATCGGCGAACTCCATCCGCGCGTCATGCAGCAGTTCGACCTCACGCATGCGCCGGTGGTCTTCGAAGTCGCGGTCGACCCGCTCATGGAGCTTCCGCTCCCGGACTACAAGCCCGTGAGCAAGTTCCAGCCCGTCACGCGCGACCTCGCCGTGGTGGTTCCTGCCGACCTGGAGGTTCAGGTGCTCTTTGACGCGGTTGCCGCCGCGAAGAAGAAGGATCTGCGTCTTGCGCCCCTCACCGACTTCCGCCTCTTCGACCTCTATCGTCCGAAGGAAGGCGAGGGTGCTTGCGAGAAGTCGCTCGCCTTTGCGATCGAACTTAATTCGCGCACGGATGAGGCTCTGAACGACGAGCAGACGGAAGGCGCCGTTCGCGCTATTCTCGAAGTGCTCGAGGAAAAGGGCGCCCGCCTGCGTCAGTAATTCCGCTCCCGGTCCGTTCCTCAGTGGAGCGGACCGGCGCGAGCCCTAAGAAATTTCCATCGACAGAAAAGAAGACATATGAAAGATCAGGAAGAAAAACAGGACGATCAGGACATTCGCACGCTCAACAAGGCGAGCATTGCCGAAGCGCTGATCGCGCAGATTCCGGACCTTGATCGTCCGCATGCGAAGCTCATCGTCGAAACCTTCTTCGAACTCATCGCCGAGCACCTTGAAAAGGGCGACACGGTGAAGATCCCCGGTCTCGGCAACTTCTCCGTGCGCGACAAGGTTGCCCGTCCGGGCCGCAACCTGAAGACCGGCGAAACGGTGACCATCACCGAGCGCCGCGTCGTCACCTTCCATCCCTCGGGAACGCTCAACGCCCGCGTGACGACCAACCTGATTCCCCCGCAGGAACAGCCGCGCACCCGCCGCACGCGCGCCGTCCTCAAGGACAAGGAATAAGCGGACTAAACCTGAATTTGCTTTTTTCGAAATCTTCAGGTAATATTCCGCTTCTGTTCGGGGCGTAGCGCAGCCTGGTAGCGCACTTGCATGGGGTGCAAGGGGTCGCGAGTTCGAATCCCGCCGCCCCGACCAGAACAAATGAGGTCATCGCAAGATGGCCTTTTTTGTTGCCTGGAAAAATTATCCCGGACGAGCCGGGCAGGTGTTTTTAATTTGTATGCGCCTGATGACGGACCATGAGACCTGCGCCGGCAGCGCATCAGACAGTTCGCCGAAGTAAACAGTTGGTTTACGTAAACGATTGTTTTATATAAATTTCCTTTCGCAAATTTTTATATTTCAATGCCCGGTAACCCTGAAGGGTTAATGCGAATATCTTATTCAAGTTGCGGCGACGAGAATGGCTGAGAGGAAGGACGCTGATTATTGACAATTGGCCGAAATCCCATATGGGGACAATCAAAGGAGCGCTCGCCAGACCTACAACAGGAAATTCCAGCCAGAGGCGACAGTTTTCCCACCGCCTCCGGATCGGGAGAAATCAAACCCGCTTCTGCTTCGTTTCGTTTCTTTTTCCTGAAGACGGCGCCCCCAAACAGCCGGGAGGAAAAATGTCTCGGGACCAACTGCCTTTTCTTGAGCAGCGCGAACTCGTGAAGCGCTGGAGCGGACCGTGGCCTGCGCTGGCGAATCTCGTCTTCACGCTTGCCATCTTTGCCGTCACCTGGTGGATCTTCCAGGACCCGCGCGGCGTCATGCGCTTTTATACGCCCTACGTCGGCTACAACTACTGCCGCTGGTGGCTCATCATCCTGATCTGGATGGCCTACATCTTCGACTTCTGGCCCTTCCGCAGAAAATGGCTGGAAACAGCGCATCCGCTTCAGAAGGGCGTCGTCCTTTCGCTCATTTCCGTGGGTCTGCTCATCGTCATCATCCACGGCTTCTTCGAAGGGATTCTCGGCAATACGGCATTTGCGTACTTCAATCCTGATCAGCTTCAGAAGCTCCCCGGCCTCACGGAGTTCTACGCGACGGAATATGCGGCTCAGGCCTGCATGATGTTCGCGGTCATCGCTTCGTGGATCAGCCCGGCCTGGGTCGTCGCTCTTGAGGGCCGCCCCTGGCAGGATCTGGTGCAGCCCTATAAGGGCTTCTCGATCTGGCTCGGCACCTTCGCCCTGTTGCTCGTCATCTATCTCATGACGATGCACAACCACATGGGCATTCTCTACTACCCGTGGCAGTACTTCACCGCCATCACGCCGCCCTATTGGGAAGAGTTCGCCGAGACCGTTTCGGCCAACTTCCACGTTGCCTGGATCATGTGCTGCACGGTCGTCGTCTGGTTCATGGAAGGCATCTGGGAGCGCTATCCCTTTACGCTCATCAAGACGCCCTGGCTCAGACGCACCGCGCTCTTCTTCGGCATCATCGTGATCTCGGTCGCCCTCTGCTTCTTCTTCTGGTACATGCAGGAGCTCACCTGGGGCGAAGCAATCCGAGGCCACCGCCGCGACGCGGCTCCCGACTGGCGCTGGCTCCACGTGGGCGAAACGGCAATCTTCTGCCTTGTTCCGGCGCTCTTCCTGCAGTTCTACTGCGGAAACTGGCCGCACAGGTTCTCTAAGCCCGTGAACATCCTCATCCGCACGACGATCGTCATCGTCGGGGCAGCGCTCATCTACTGCCTCTACTACAAGTACGCGCACTTCGTGCTCGGCACGCAGAAGGGGTTCTCGCATCCGCAGCAGTTCCCGATGATCCCGATGATCTGGCTCATCAATCTCTGGCTCGTGAACTGGTGGTTCATGGACGGCTGGCCCGGCTGGAAGCTCAGGATGCGCACGCCCGAAGAGGTGAAGGCCGCTGAAGCTGAAGACGAAGCCCGCACCGTCTGGCGCTCCGAAATGACCGCCGGTCTCCTCATCGGCATCATCGCCGGCGTCGTCTTCTACATCGCCCTCATCTGGCTCCTGCCGATCCTTTCGGCGAACTTCACGCTGGTTGATTAACGAACATCGAAGGTTTTAAGAAAATGGACAGACGCAAACTTCTGCTTTCGGGCGCCGCGCTCGGCGCCGGCATCGGCACGGTAGGCGCCATGGGGGCGTTCAGCTATTCGCCCATGCGCCGGATTCTTCTGCCGGAGACTGTTCGCGGAACCACCGATATCGGCCTCTGCAAATCCGTGAAGATCATCAACATCTCGGAAACGAGCTGGTTCGACAACAAGATCTTCATGGAAGACGTCACGGCTTCGGGCGGCCTCCTGGTCGACCAGTACACCTACAACTGGGCTCCTTTCGGGAACGGCAAGGGCGCAGGCAAAGGCACCTATGCCGACGGCATGAAGCTCCTGCAGCCCTATCTTGCCAAGCACGATCTTGACGGCGCATGGAATGCGGCGAAGGAAGTCTGCCGGCATCCCGACAATGCCGGGGGCTTCTCCTGCCTCGTCGAAATCGAGGCGCTCGACGGCAAGAAGACCCGCTATCTCTTCGACTGCGGCTGGAACTATCAGTGGATGGATACGTGCTTCAAGCGTGAAGGCGTCGACAAGATGCTCGCCAACAACGAGATCGAGGCCTTCATTTCGACGCACGAGCATATGGACCATTACTGGGGGTTCCCGGTCGTCGCGAAATATGCGCCCAACATTCACGTCTACCGTCCCTCGACCTTCTATCCGGAAGGAAAGGACTACATGGAGAAGTCCGGGCATGTGGGCAAGGTCACCGAAGTCGGCAAGGGCCTTCACCGCCTTCAGGACGGCGTGGCGCTCTACCAGTTCGAGTGCCCGATCATCTTCCGCGTATTCGGCGAAATGTCGATGTACTGCAACGTGAAGGACGTGGGGCTCGTTTCGATCACGGGCTGCTGCCACCAGGGCATCATCCTCTTCGCCGACACGGCCTATAAGGAAATCGCCTACGAAAAGGATCAGTTCTACGGTCTTTACGGCGGCCTTCACATCTCGCCCTTCGACGACTGGGATCCGAAGTACGACGACCTTGTGATCGGCCTCAAGAAGTGGAATCTTCAGAAGGTCGGGTGCAACCACTGCACGGGCCTCATTACCGCGCAGAAGTTCGTCGACGCGGGCTACCCCGTCGTCAAGGGAACGGCGCGCTTCCGCTCGAAGACCACCAACTATCTCGGAAACGGCGACACGCTCACCTTCCCGTCATAAGAGAGTGCGGCGTTCTTGAAGGAAGAGGCGGGGCTTCAGCTCCCTGCCTCTTCCTGAATCCACATCCAATTTCCTTTCGGGACCCGCCCATGCTTTTGCCGCGCATACTTCCGAGGCCGCTCAGCGAAGAATCCGGCACCGAATCCGTTTCCGTCATGACGGCGCTGATCGGCGCCATTCATCTCGACCGCACGAAAGCCCGCATGATCGGCTGGCGGGGCGTGAGGCCATCCTTCGCGAGAGGCGCCGCCTGGTCGCTGCGGACTGCGGGTCTCGGCGGAATTTTCGGAATTGAATCACTCGGTGAAGATGCGGGGGGCGGCCTCATTACCGGCCGCTTCCGCGTCTTCTATTTTCCGGAGGAAGCGCTCGCGAGCGATGCCCTTCGGGCAAAAGTGCGGGATCTATCCCTTCATTCAAACGAGCTTTCAGGCTTTCTTCTCGGAGGCCTTGAACTCAATATTCCGTCGGACGGTTCCGGCATTCTTCTGACGCTTGAATTTCCCTTTGCTGAGCGCAGGCTCGGCATGACGCTCTTCACGCTTTTCTCGAAAACGATTGAGGCGGCGCTGGGCGCTCGCGGAGAAAGCATTCTCAATGCTGAAAAAGAAGAGGACGGAAAAGGCATTACGCTCGAACCCTCGCTTGCCCTGGGGTCTCTCGCCGGAAGACTTCCCGGAAGGCGCATGAAAGGGCGCTATTTCGAACATAAGCCCCGCGCTGAAGCGCTCGAAAACCTGCCCGTCGTCCATGTCGTCACGGGCTTTCTCGGGTCCGGGAAGACCACATTTCTTCGCGAATGGCTCGAATATCTTCACGGGCGCGAACGCTTTACGGGCGTCATTCAGAATGAGTTCGGCGAGGCGGATCTCGACAGCCTCATTCTTTCGGGGCAGACGCGGGTTGAACCATTGGACGACGGCTGCGTCTGCTGCTCGCTCGCCGACAGTCTCCGGCCGGGAATCGAGCGCCTCATTGCGGCAACGCCTGCCGAACAGTTCATCCTTGAAACCACGGGCGTCGCATCGCCCTCCGCAGTCATGGATTCGCTCTGGACCCTGAACGACATCGTGAAGCGAGGTCTTCTCATTACGGTTGCCGACAGCCTTGACCTGACTGAGCGTCCGAAGAGGCTCGAAGACGCCGCTGTCCGCGATCAGATTGAAAGCGCGGACGTGATTATTGAGAGCAAGGCGGATGCTGTTGCGGAAGAGGCGCTCAAAGGCCTTGGAAAACGCCTTCATCAGATGAACCCAAGAGCGCTCATTATTGAGGCCGATCACGGCCGGATTCCCTTTGCGGTGCTCGATCGCTATTACGAACACTGGCTCGACGAAGAAGCGCTGGATCTTCCCTCCAGAAGCGGGCGGTCATCCGCCACGGCAAAGCGGCTTTCGGGCCTCTGGGGGCAGGGAGGAATGTCCCTCAGCACGCTTTCTCAGGGTGAAGACGCTGCAGCTCGCTTCAGCGCCCGGACCCTGGAACTTCAGGAAGCTCTTTCCATCGAGGCGCTTCAGAAGATGATCGCCGAAGAGGGCGAAGCGCTTCTGCGCGTCAAGGGCATCGCGGAAGTCGAAGGCGAAGGGAGGCTCATGATTCAATATGCGAGCGGGCGCCTTCATTGCGAACCGGTTCCGCCGGAGGCCGATGCGGGCGCCTTTGCGGAAGGCAGAAACTTTCTTGTTTTCATCCGGGGGAGCGAAGCGTAAAGCGGCTCTACATATCAGTCACAGAATCCGAAAGGAGCGGAATCATGGACATCATTTTCCTGGGCGGCCCGGTCATGTGGCCGCTCCTGGCGATTTCGGTGGCGGTCGTCGCCATCATCATCGAAAGATTCCTTGTGCTTTCGGGCTACCGCGTGCCGGCGCTTCTGCCGCAGGATTCCCCGGAACGCGCGATTGAAGCCGTCCGCAGCAGCGAGTCGCTTGCGAGCTTCTTGAGCGTTCTTGAACGGGAGCACCCTGATGAGAGGCTTCTCGAGGCTGCCGGTCAATCCATCATTCTGAAAATGGAGAAGCACTTTTCGCTTCTCACGGTGCTCGCGAAATCAGCAACGCTTCTCGGGCTTCTCGGCACCGTGCTCGGGATGATCGGAGCATTTTTCGTCGTGTCGTCGTCAACGACCGGAGTCGACATGAGCGAACTTTCGCGCGGTCTCTGGCAGGCGCTGATTACGACGGCTGCCGGCCTCATTATTGCCATTCCGGCCTATATCGCCGCGGCCTGGTTTCAGACCAGGGCGGATGCCATGGGTGAATTTCTGACGCTCGCCGCCAACATCGTCCTTGCCGGAAAAGAGACGCAGAGGCCGCAGCAGGAGTCTCTCTCATGATCCGCATTCGCACGAGAACGGGGCTTCGCGATGCGCTTGACATGACGCCCCTGATGGATGTCGTCTTCATCCTGCTTCTTTTCTTCGTGATTGCCGCATCCTTCACCATCCGCGGGCTCGATATTGAGCTCCCGCCCGCGCAGGCCACGCGCGCGATTACCGGAAAAATCGTTGAAGTGAGGCTTCTCGAATCGGGAGGCTTCATGATTGATGATGTTCCGATTGCACGGGAGGACCTCCCTTACAAGCTTCACGAAACGATTGCGCGCCTGAGGGCGGAGACCGGTCAGCTCGTTCTCCTTGCTGCGCCCAGGGCGCCTGTGGAAGCGCTCATCTACCTCGTTGATCAGGTACGCCGCATGGGCGGAGAGAAGCTCATGGTGGCCGCTCAGGCGCCTGAGAAGGACTGACGGAGGCTTCTGAAATGCACCTTTCAGACAGCATGCGGATCGGCCTCGCAGCCTCCATCGGCATTCATGCCGTTTTTCTGATCGGCATTGCAGATCCGGATGCTCTACCGGCAATATCTCGAAGAGGTGAATGCGCTCATTCATGCGCATCGTCTCGATTCCGGGAGAAAGGATCTGATCGGCATTGCCCTGGTGGTCTTTCATGCGGATGCGGGAGGGCGCTTCTTCGGCATAGAGCTCAAGAAGAGTTCGGGCGACAAGGTGCTCGATGAGGCCGCGGTCCGCGCCGTGCGGGCGGCGAGCGGCAAGGTGAAGCGCCCGAAGGAGCTCGGCACCCACGACATCACGATCTTTGAGGAGGTGCGCTTCCAGTACGGTCTGAAATGAAGGACGGCATCCGGGGAATGCCTGGCCGGACCCTGCAGCCTCCTCATGCCCCTGAGGGCGTCCTTTCTTTCCTCGGCTTCAGGAGGAAATTCCCGTTTATGACGCTTTCATGACGCGCCTTCGCGCGTCGTCATGAAACCTTAACGAAAACGTCACTGCCCGTTCAATTCACTTTTACATACTGCATCGCGTGCTTCGAGGGGAAACACCAAGTCCCACGGGCACACCGAATTTCAGATTCATTGTTTTTGTAAGAGAAGTGAAATGACGAACAAGATGGCTGCCGTCTTCGGCGCTCTGGCTGGTTTTGCCGTGATGGGCAATGTCTACGCTGCCGACACCGTTACGGTGAACGGCTCCACGACGGTTCTTCCTGCGATGCAGCTCGTTGCGGAAGGCTTCATGAAGGCCAATCCCGGCGTTACCGTGACGATCTCGGGCACGGGTTCCGGCAACGGCATCAAGGCCCTTCGCGACGGCATGACGGACGTTGCGATGTCTTCGCGCGACATGAAGGCGAAGGAAACGCAGGACTTCGAATCGCACTCGAAGAAGGTGACCCGCTACACGGTTGCCCACGACGCCATCATTCCGGTCGTGAATCCGAAGAACGGCGTGAAGGGCCTCACGATGGCTCAGCTCAAAGACATCTTCGCCGGCAAGGTGAAGTCCTGGGATGAAGTGGGCGGCGCCAAGGCTCCGATCGTTGTCGTCGGCCGCGACTCCTCCTCGGGCACCTTTGAATGCTTCCAGGAACTCGTGATGGGCAAAACCCGCATTTCGCCGCGCGCCCTGATTCAGGCCTCGAACGGCGGCGTCGTGCAGGCGGTCTCCCAGAACCCCAATGCGATCGGCTACATCGGCGTCGGCTACATGGATAAGGAAACCCATGCGCTTGAAGTCAACAACGTGAAGCCCGGCATGCAGTCCGCCAAGGACAAGACCTGGCCGATCGCCCGCGACCTCTACCTCTTCACTGCGGGCGACGTGAAGGCGAGCGCCGCGAACCTCATCAAGTTCATGCTCTCCGCTGAGGGCCAGAAGGATGTTCAGAAGGCGGGCTTCGTTCCCGTTGATCTGAAGTAATCGATTCCAGAACAACTGGAGCAGTCGGAATGGCCGCAATGCCCGCAAAACTCAGGGCGGACCAGACCTTCCGGCGGTGCCTCGCGATGGCGGCCGGCGTAAGCGTGCTTGCGCTCGCCGCCATTGTTTTATTTCTGCTCAGCCAGGCGCTGCCGATCTTCTCTCAGGTCTCGCTCAAGGACTTTCTTTTTTCAACCGAGTGGTATCCGACCGATGATCCGCCGGTCTTCGGCATCGGCGCCCTGATCGTGGGGTCCCTTGCCTGCGCGGCGCTCACCACCGTCATTGCCGTCCCGACCGGGGTGCTCACGGCCTGCGCCATTCACGCCGGCATGCCCGACGGCATGAAGCGGGTCGTGAAGCCCATGATCGAACTCATGGCGGCGCTTCCTTCGGTCGTGATCGGCTTCATCGGCATGATCATTCTGGCGCCCTGGCTGCAGAACACCTTCGGTCTTGCCACGGGCCTCAATCTCACGAACGCGTCGATCATGCTCGCCTTCATGTGCGTGCCGACGATCGCGTCGATTTCCGAGGATGCGCTGAGGAACGTTCCGGGCGGCATCCGCGAGGCGAGCCTTGCGCTCGGCGCCACGCGCTGGGAAACGCTCGTCAGGGTGGAGCTTCGCTGGGCGATGGGCGGCATTGCAACGGCCGTCATGCTCGGCATCTCACGCGTCATCGGCGAAACGATGGTTGTGCTGATGGTGGCGGGCGGCGCCGCAATTATTCCGGAGTCGATCTTCGACCCCGTGCGCCCCATGACCTCGTCGATCGCCGCTGAAATGGCGGAAGCCGCCGTGGGCGACGCCCACTATCACGCGCTTTATGCGACGGGTCTCGTCCTTTTCCTCATCACGTTCGTCTTCAATCTCTGCGCCTGGTATGCGGCGCGCCGCTTCGGGCTGGAGAAAAACAAATGAAATCGGCAGTGCTTCGCCGCTTTGCTGAAGCCTCTGGCTTCACGGTCATGCGCCTTGCGGTGGTGATTGACATCGCGGCGCTTTTAGGGATCATCGGCCTCATCATCGTCAACGCCTGGCCCGCGCTCTCGTGGGAGTTCCTGACCGAACCCCCGCGGGAGCTCATGACGAAGGGCGGGATTCTTCCCTGCATTCTCGGCACCTTCTGCCTTGCGCTCGGAGCCCTTGTGATTGCGCTTCCGCTCGGGGTTGCGAGCGCGGTCTACCTCCATGAGTACAGCCGGCCGTCCGCCTGGGTCACGATGACGCGGCTTTCGATCGCGAACCTCGCGGGCGTTCCCTCCATCGTCTTCGGCCTCTTCGGCCTCACCTTCTTCGTCGTCTTCTGCGGCTTCGGCGTGAGCCTCCTCTCCGGCATCCTCACGCTCGCGGTACTGTCCCTTCCGATCATCATCAATACGACGGAAGCGGCCCTCTCGCAGGTGCCCCAGGACTGGCGCGAGGCGAGTCTTGCGTTGGGCGCCTCGAGAAGAGAGACGACCCTCAAGGTGGTGCTTCCCAATGCGCTCCCGGGCATTCTCACGGGCGCCATTCTGGGCTTAGCGCGCGCTGCGGGCGAAACCGCCGCGATCATGTATACGGGAAGCGTCTTCTTTACGCCGAAGGACGGGGTCTCCCCCTTCGAGCCCGTCATGGCGCTTCCTTACCACATCTACGTGCTCGCGACTTCGGGCACCAACATTGAGGCGACGCGTCCGATTCAGTACGGCACCGCCCTTGTCCTCCTCGTTCTCGTGCTTCTCATGAGCTCCGCGGCGATCTGGATCCGCGAACGCTGCCGCCGCTGATTGCAGGCCGTTTCCGAAGAAGCAGAGGAATGACTCAAACCCAACGTAAGAGAAAAACGAAATGCCCATGATTCATCCCGATCATCTCAACGAGCCGGCAGAAAAGGAAATGCCGCCCGCGAAGATCGACATTCAGAATCTCAACGTGTACTACGGTAACTTCCACGCGCTCAAAAACGTGTCGATGAAGATTCCCGAAGGGTGCGTCACCGCCTTCATCGGCCCCTCGGGGTGCGGGAAGTCGACGCTCCTGAGGTCCTTGAACCGCATGCAGGATCTTTATCCGGAGCAGCGCGCCGAAGGCTCGATCAAGCTTTCCGGCATGGAGGTGCTCGACCCCTCGATCGACGTGACGGCGCTCCGCTCCCGCGTCGGCATGGTCTTCCAGCGTCCGACGCCTTTCCCGATGTCGATCTTCGACAACATCGCCTACGGCGTAAGGCTGCGCGAAAAGCTCTCCAAAGCGGAGCTGACGGAACGCGTCGAATGGGCGCTCAAAAAGGCCGCGCTCTGGGACGACGTGAAGGCAAAGCTCAATGAACCCGGCACCTCTCTCTCGGGCGGCCAGCAGCAGCGTCTCTGCATCGCCCGCGGCATTGCCGTGAAGCCCGAGGTGCTGCTTCTCGACGAACCCTGCTCGGCGCTCGACCCGATTTCAACGGCGAGGATTGAAGACCTCATCAATGAACTCAAGAAGGACTACACGGTCGTGATCGTCACGCACAGCATGCAGCAGGCGGCGCGCGTTTCGGACTACACGGCCTTCATGTATCTGGGCGAACTCATCGAATTCGGAAATACGCAGAAGATCTTCACGCGCCCCGAAAAGAAGGCGACGGAAGACTACATCACCGGCAGATTCGGCTAAAGGCGGAAGGGAAAAAGAAAATGGCGATGACCGAAAAAGAACACATCGTGAAGGCATTCGACGCGGAGTTGAAGAGCCTTCTTTCCAACATGCTCGACATGGCGGGGGCCGTGCGCGGGCAGCTCGCGGCGCTTTCCACTGCGCTCGCGGGCCTGAACCGCGAGGAAGCCGAAAAGGTGGTCGAGAGGGATGCCCTCATCAATCTCTGGGAAAAGGAGCTCGACGCCTTCATGGAGTCCCTGATCTCGAAGCGCCAGCCGCAGGCCGTTGACCTGAGGCTGCTGCTTGGCTGCTGGAGAATGACGAACGACTTCGAGCGCATGGGCGACGAGGTGCGGAATGCCGCCAAGGGCATCTGCCGCCTTGCCAACCCGGCAGTGGGGCAGGCCGGAGAGGCGCTTACCGAACTCGTTTCCGTTCTGGAGCGCTTGAAGGGCATGGCCGACAAGATGAATGCGGCCTTGACCAGCATGGACGCGAAGGCGGCGCGCCACCTTGTAGCGGAACGCGACCTCGTTTCCGAACAGGTTCACGACGCCCTGACCGCCACCGTCTCCCGCATGAAGATGAATGCCGTTACGCTCGATGACGGACTCGAATTCATCCGCATCAACCGCGCGCTCGAACGCGTCGCCGCACACATGCAGAATATCGGCGAGGCGATTATCTTTATTGTTGAAGGACTCGACATCCGCCACGAAAAGATCGCGCATGAGGAAGATTCCGATGACGACGATGAGGCGGACTGAAGCGCGTCCTGACGCAATTTATTTTCCGATTCATTTCACGATTCCATGACCGCACCGCTCCTCCTGATTGTTGAGGATGAAGCCGCCATTCGCGAGCTTGTTGCCTTTGTCTGCGAAGCCGAGGGGTTCCGCACCGCGCGCGCGGGAAGCGTCGCCGAGGCGAAGGAGGCTTTCAAGAGGGAACGCCCCGACCTTGTGCTCCTTGACCGGATGCTTCCCGACCGCTCGGGGCTGGATTGGTTGAAAGACCTCCGGTCCTCTTCCGGGACGGCCGGGCTCCCCGTGATTCTTCTCACCGCCCGGGGCGACGAGGCCGACCGGGTGGCGGGGCTTGACGCCGGTGCGGACGACTACGTCGTGAAGCCCTTCCTCCCGCGGGAGCTCACCGCCCGCGTGCGGGCGGTGCTCCGCAGAAAAGGCGGCTCGGGTGCGCCCGTGAGCGCCGCTCCGGCAGAAGACCATGAACACGTCATCGTCTGCGGACCGCTCACGATGAACGAAACGCGCTTTGAGGCCGCGGCGGACGGGGTGCCTCTGAAGCTCTCGGCAAAGGAATTCAAGCTTCTCTCGCTCTTTGCGTCGAAGCCCGGCCGGGTCTTTTCGCGCCAGAATCTCTTGGATGCCGTGTGGCCGAGCGCCTTCGTGGACGAGCGTACGGTGGACGTCCATATGCTGCGCCTCAGAAAAGCGCTTGCCGGCACGGCTGCCGAGGATCTCATCGAAACGGTGCGGGGCGTCGGCTACCGCTGCCGCGACGTCTGAGTCTGAAACGAGGAGAAGCTGATCCATGACGGGACGCGACGATGCAGGGGACGTCTTTCCGACCCTTGCCGACGGACTTTCTGCGCAGGCGGCAGTCAATATGGAAAAGACGGGAAGAAGAGGAGAGCATCTGCGGCGGCGCGGGATCGTGCTCGCCGCGGCCTTCCTTCTCATTTCGATCGTTGCCGTTTTTCTCAACGCGCGCTTTGAATCGAATGCCGTGACAATCGTCTGGGCGGGTTCGGTGATCCTGATCTTTCTCCTTGCGGCAGGCCTCTGGCAGTCGCTCCTCAAGGAAGACGAAAAGAAGGACAAGCGCATCCGCGACCGCGACCAGCGCTATCGGCAGACCCTCGCGCTTCTGCCGGAGGGCGTCACGATTCTCGGCGAAAACTGGCGGCTCGAGTGGGTCAACAAAAGCGCGATGGAGCATTTCGGCCTTCGCCCGGAGTCGCTCGGCGCAAGCTTCTTCGACGCGGTGACGGATGAGGACTTCCGCCGGTGGCTTCTTGCCCGGAATTATTCCCGCCACTATGCGCTCCAGGACCATGCCGGGAGGGAGCTCGAGGTTGCGGTGGTTGCGCCCGATCTTCGCCACATGATGATCGTCACGCACGATGTGACGGAACGCCGGCGCGTCGACGACATGCGGCGAGACTTTGTCGCGAACGTCAGCCACGAGCTGAGAACGCCCCTTACGGTAATCAGCGGCTTTCTCAACATGGAAGTCGATGCCGGAAAGATTCCGCCTGAAATGCTCGAGCGCCATCGGCAGCTCATGCTCGAGCAGGCGACCCGCATGCGTTCGCTCCTCGATGACCTTCTTCTTCTCTCGAGCCTCGAAAACAAGGACGAGTCGGATGACGCCGATGCCGAGGTGATCGCCATGCCGAAGCTCCTTGAGGACGTCGTGCGCGAAGGCAGGGCCCTTTCCCTCGGTCGCCACCACATCACGCTCGAGACCGAGGACATTTCGCTTATCGGCGACGCGGACGAAATCCGGAGCGCTGCGATGAATCTCGTTTCCAACGCAGTCCGCTATACGCCGGAGGGCGGCACGATTTCCGTATCGTGGAAGCGCTCCGGAATGGGAGCGGCCCTGTCTGTGAAGGACACCGGGATCGGCATTGAGGCGAAGCACATTCCGCGTCTCACGGAACGCTTCTACAGGGTCGACAAGGGGCGCTCGCGCGATACGGGGGGCACCGGTCTCGGTCTCGCCATCGTGAAGCACGTCCTGAGACGCAACGGCGGCGAACTCCAGATTGAATCGACGCCCGGGAAAGGGTCCACATTCACGATGATGTTCCCCGAATCGAGAATCTTCTCGGAAGACTTCTGAATCGTCCCCAAACTGTAAGCAAATTCGATCGGAGGGGAGGCGCTCGCGGGGAGTGCGGCGCAAGCGGGATAAAATCCGTAAATCCCAAAGGACTTCAGAACGGATATTTGTCTCCCATGCACATTCTCGTATCGAACGACGACGGCTACCGCGCGCCCGGCATTGCGGCGCTCGCCAAAGCCATGCGCCGCTTCGGGCGCGTGACGATCGTCGCCCCCGACCACAACCACTCCGGGGCCTCGAACTCCCTGACGCTCAACCGTCCGCTCACGGTCGAGCACATGCCGGGCGACGACCTCTACGTTGTTTCCGGGACGCCTTCGGACTGCGTGCATGTTGCGCTCACGGGCCTTCTCGACGAAAAGCCCGACCTCGTGGTCTCGGGCATCAACTGCGGCGCCAATATGGGCGACGATACGATGTATTCGGGCACGGTCGCCGCTGCAATTGAGGGCTATCTTTTCGGCATTCCGTCGATTGCCTTCTCGCAGATCGACAAGGGCTGGGCGGAGCTTGAGTCCGCGGCTGAGGTCGCTGGCGTCGTTGTCGAGAAGTTCCTCCCACAGATCAGGGAGAAGCGCGAAGCCGTGCTTCTCAACGTCAATATGCCCAACATGCCGCGCGAGGCGCTCCAGGGCATCCGGGCGACGAGGCTCGGCCGGCGGTCGTCGGCCGAATCGGTGATCCGCGAGATGAGCCCGAGGGGCTTTCCGATTTATTGGCTCGGCGCCGCCGGGAAGCCCGCCGACGCCGCTGAAGGGACGGACTTCTGGGCGACTTCGCATGGGTTTGTTTCCGTGACGCCCTTGCAGACTGATCTCACCAGCCACCGGCAGGTGGGCGAAGCCGCCCGCTGGTTCGATTCGGATTCGCTTGGCGGGAACCGCTGAAATCCCGGAACGCTTTTTTCCAAAGAAGATTTTTAAGATGCGCGTTTTATCTCGTTCACGTACCGGTTTCATCCTCGGCGCTGCGGCGCTCGTGCTCGCGGGCTGCTCCTCGCTCCCGCCCGGCGAGGTGCCGATCGTCAACAGAAATGTGGCTTCCGGCGAAAGCACGGCGCTCGACTCCCCGATGACGCTCGGCGGCATTTCCGACTCGGGCGCGACGCACACGGTGGCGCCGGGCGACACGATCTACAACATTTCCCAGCGCTACGGCGTCAACGCCTCCGACCTCATGCAGATGAACGCCATCACGGATCCGACGACGCTGCGCCTCGGGCAGGTGCTTCACCTCCCGCGCGCGACGAGGGCGCCCGTGACGACGGCGAGCTCCGCGGTGAAGATTCATCGCCTCGAGGCTCAGGCGCCGATTGAAACCGCAACCGTCATTGCGCCGGCCGAAACCTCTTCCAGCGAACCGGTGATCAAGGCGGCGGAGGAAAAGGCTCCTGAAGCAAAGCCCGCGGTCGAGGAAGCGAAGACGCCAGAAAAGAAGGAAGCTCCTGCCGTCATTCCCGGCACGCGCTTTCTCTGGCCCGCGCGCGGCCCGATCCTTTCCGACTATGCGAAGAACGGCAAGGGCCTTGACATCGGCGGGACCGCAGGTTCCGTCGTCGTCGCGGCGGGCGCCGGTCAGATCCTCTTCGTGGGGGGCGGCGTCAAGGGCTACGGGAACCTCGTGATCGTGAAGCATACGCCGACCCTCGTGACCGCCTACGGCCACAATTCGAAGGTGGTCGTGAAGCCGGGCGACCAGGTGAAGGCCGGACAGAAGATTGCGGAAATGGGAAGCACCGACGCCGACCGCGTGATGCTCCGCTTTGAGGTCCGCGACAAGGGCCAGCCTGTCGATCCGATGAAATACCTCCCGCCGGCACGCCAATAAGCCGCGCTTTGCGCTAAATTTCCGCCCGATCCCGCTCGGGCGCAGGCGCCCCATCAATGAGGCCTTCAGGCTCTCTTGCCGGGCGCTTTTCTTTTCCCGATCCCCCGAATTTCCAGATACCAGATAATCCAGAAGAGACCAAAATGGGCCGCAGATCTAAACCGAAGGAGCGCACTCCCGAATACTTCACCGTCGACGTCGAGCGCCTTGACCAGGAAGGGCGCGGCATTGCGCACGTGGACGGTAAGGTGGTCTTCATCCAGGGGGCGCTTCCCGGAGAACGCGTTACCTACGAGCGGCTGCGCTCGAAGACGAGCTTCGACATCGGCCGCGTGACGGAAATCCATAAGGAAAGCGTGCTGCGCGTGACGCCCCGGTGCCCCAATTTCGGCATCGGCCCGGGTTCCTGCGGCGGCTGCACGATGCAGCACATCGAGCCCTCGGCCCAGGTGGCCTTCAAGGAGCGGATCCTCCTCGACACCCTCTGGCGCATCGGCAAGGTGAAGCCCGAGGAAGTGCTCATGCCGATTTACGGGCCCTACTGGGGCTACCGCCATCGCGCGCGCCTCACGGTGAGAAACGTCCTCAAGAAGGGCGGCGTTCTCGTGGGCTTTCACGAGAAGAGCTCCTCCTACGTGGCCGACATGCACGAGTGCCCGGTGCTCACCCCCAATGTCTCGGCGCTTCTCGACCCCCTTCGCGTGCTGATTGAGGGTCTCGACATGCGAGACCGCATGCCGCAGGTCGAGGTTGCTGTGGGCGGCGACGGGAGGACGGCGCTCGTCTTCCGCACGCTCGACCCGGTGACCCCTGAGGATCACGAGAAGCTTCTCGCCTTCGGGCGCGAAAAGAATCTTGATATCTGGCTTCAGCCCAAGGGCCCGGAAACGGCGCATGCGGCGCTCCCTGAGAACGAGACGAAGCTCGGGCTCGAGCTCTCCGAATTCAATGTCCGCATCACCTTCAAGCCCACGGACTTTACGCAGGTGAACCATGCCTTGAATGAAACCATGGTGTCGCGCGCCGTGAGGCTCCTCGAGCTCACGCCCGACATGAAGGTGGCGGACTTCTTCTGCGGCCTCGGAAACTTCACGCTTCCGATCGCGAGGCGCGCGAAGCGCGTGATCGGCATCGAAGGCTCTGAGGGGCTCGTCGCCCGGGCGCGCCAGGGCGCGGCCGACAACGGGCTCGCCGCCAAGACGGTCTTCCGCGCGCGAAATCTCTTCACCTGGTGCGAAGCCGACTGGGAGGAACTTCAGAAGACCCTGGGCGGCATCGACCGCGTTCTCATCGACCCGCCGCGCGAGGGCGCTCTTGCGCTCGCCCGGGTGCTTGCCAAGACCGAGAAGCGCCCCGGGCGCGTGGTCTACGTGTCCTGCAATCCTGCAACGCTCGCGCGCGACTGCGCGGTGCTTCACCACGAGGGCGGCTGGAAGATCCGGGCCGCGGGCATCATGAACATGTTCCCGCACACGGGCCACGTCGAATCGATCGCAGTGCTGGAACCCGGCGAGCGGCCGGTTGAAAAGTCCGATGAGGCGGAAGCCATTGAACGCCGCATTGCGGCCGAGGGCGACGACAACGTGAAGATGCACCTTTCGGACGAGAATTGATGCATGCCTCTCCTTGACGGCGGATCGCCGTCAAAAGAGGAATAAAGAAAAGGCCGGCAGATCCGCTTCGGAGGGATGCCGGCCTTCTCTTTTGAGGGCGCCTCGTGAGGAGCGCCCGTTCAATAATGGTCAGGACTTCTTCTTCGAAGCGCGTTCGTAGGAGAGCGGTTCCGCCTTGCAGGTGTTCGAGAGCTTCGTGAAGAGGGAATAGGCGGCGCCGATTTCTTCCGAGAGCCTGCGGGTGTGTTCGAGCGAGGTTTCGGCAGGGCTCTTTCCCGAGAGCGCCGAAAGGAATGCGCGGGCAAAGGCATCCTTTGAGGCTTCGGGCGAGGCGCCCAAGCGCATGAAGCGCTGCCTCAGGAGCGTGTAGTCGCGCACTTCTGCGTCGGAGAGCGCCTCGAGGAGGGGCGACTTCAGGATGGCATCCGTATAGGCCTGCATCTGGGAGGAAACTTTTCGGGAGAGCTTCTCTTCGGCAGCGAGCTCCGGGATCGCCGTAAGCGCCGCCCAGAGACCCACGCCCTGAAGGAGCGCCGCCCAGCGGGCGCGAAAGCGCGTTTTCTCCGCGCGCCCGAAGAAGGGAATCGGATTCCAGGGGACGCCCGCCGCACGGGCAATGTCGCTCGAAAAAAGCGTTACGGACTGATCGCGCACGCAGCCGCCTATGGCAGTGCCCAGGTTGTCGGCAAAGACCTTGTCTACGGTGAGTTTGTCGCCCATCTGATTTTCTTCCTCTTTTGGTTTGCTTTTCTTTTTTGTTTTTTGGGGCGCTTCGACGGCATTCTCGCGGCTGCCATAACGCCCTAATTCGGTGCGCAAGTGTAGCCGAGGCGGGGAAAATCAAATATCAGACACTTGTCTTATGCGGTTTTTCGATTTCGAGATTAACCTTGCAAGAATTTTGAAGATTCCGGCAGAGTCTTTGCTCTTCCGGGAAGAAACCGGCCCGGAAGCACCGAGGCCAGGCACCCCGACGAGGACATTGATGGAGCATTCTGAAGACATCCGCCGCAGGCTCGAGAAAACGGACGAGGCGCTCGCGCGCCTTCTTGCCGAACGCCTGGAGCTTGCCCAGGAACTCGGGCGCGAGGCGGCCGAGGAAGCGCGGCAGTCTCACGGCGCGGCCGATGATGCCGGCCTCCCTCCGGGTCTTTTTGAGGAGATTCTCGGGAGGCTTGCAAGGGAAGCGGCAAAGCGCGGGAAGGCAGAGAACTTTCCCTCTTCGGTGCCGCAGCCGAAGCCCGTCGTCATCGTGGGCGGCTCGGGCGGCATGGGCCGGCAGCTCAAAAGCCATTTCGAGCGTTCGGGCTGGCCCGTGCGGATTCTCGAGCGCGGCGACTGGGACCGCGCGGACGAGATTCTCTCCGGCGCTGGCACCGTGATCGTTTCCGTGCCGATCGACGTGACGGTGCCCGTGATCCGGCAGCTCGCCGGGCGGATTCCTGCGGATGCGCTCCTTTGCGACGTCACCTCCGTCAAGACCGAGCCCGTTCACGCAATGCTCGCCGCTCACTCCGGTCCCGTTGCGGGTCTTCACCCGATGTTCGGTCCCGATGTTGCGGGCTTCACGGGCCAGGTCTTTGTGTTTGCGCCCGGGCGGGACAACGAGGCGGCCGAACCCCTTCTCGAGCAGATCCGCATCTGGGGCGCGCGCGTGGTTGAGGTCTCGGCCGAAGAACACGACCGCGCGATGTCGATCATTCAGGCGCTGAGGCACTTCACGACCTATGCCTACGGGACCTTTCTCGCAAAGATTCATCCCGACATCCGGCAGATTCTCGAACTCTCCTCGCCCATCTACCGGCTCGAGCTCGAGATGGTCGGGCGCCTTTTCGCGCAGGATCCGCATCTCTACGCCGACATCATTCTCGCGAGCCCGAGAAATGCGGAATTGATTCGCCAGTACGTGGAAAACCTCTGGCCGGAACTCCTCGTCATTGCCGGACGCGACCGGGAGGAATTCATCCGCCGCTTCATGGCGGCGCGCGCCTATTTCGGCGACTATGCTGGGCAGTTCATGAGGGAGAGCGGCCGGATGCTTAATTTGATTCAGGCCGAACGCGCGCGGAAATAGATCTTCGCAATTGATATTGCGGGGACGAAAAAGTATCGGCAAAACCACGTGATAGAATCGCATGCCTGATGAAATGGGCCCTCTCCCGCCTGAGGACGGAAGGGCTTCGGCTCTTTTTGCGCCTTCGCGGAAAGTTAGCGCCCGTCATCTTCCCCCAACACCAATTTCCTACCAGAAGAGAAAAAAATGGCTATTGAGCGCACTCTCTCCATCATCAAGCCGGACGCCGTTGCTAAGAACGTGATCGGCAAGATCTATTCCCGCTTTGAAACGAACGGCCTCAAGATCGTCGCCGCCCAGATGCGCCAGCTCTCCCAGGCTGAAGCCGAAGGCTTCTACGCCGTTCACCGCGAACGTCCCTTCTTCAAGGATCTCGTCTCCTTCATGACCTCCGGCCCCGTCATGATCCAGGTCCTCGAAGGCGAAGGCGCCATCCTCAAGAACCGTGAGCTCATGGGCGCCACGGACCCGAAGAAGGCCGCCCCCGGCACCATCCGCGCCGACTTCGCTGAAAGCATCGACGCCAACGCTGTTCACGGCTCCGACGCTCCGGAAACGGCCGCCGTCGAAATCGCCTACTTCTTCCCGACGCTCGCGATTCACAGCCGCTGATGTCTGACGAGACGCCCGTTAAGCACCCTTCGGGCGACATCCGCGAGGAGTCGCCGAAGGTCAATCTGCTTGATTTCGACGCGGACGGTCTCAAGGCATGGTGCGCGGAAATCGGCGAAAAGCCTTTCCGCGCACGCCAGCTCACCCGCTGGATTCATCGCCACCTCGCAGACAACTTCGAGGACATGACCGATCTCGCGAAGACTTTCCGCGCGAAGCTCATTCGCATGGCGGAGGTCCGCTCGCCCCAGCCGATTCATGAAAAGAAGTCGGCCGACGGCACGCGCAAGTGGCTTTTCGACGTCGGCAGCGGCAACGCTGTCGAGTCTGTCTTTATTCCCGAGGATGACCGCGGGACGCTCTGCATTTCCTCGCAGGCCGGATGCGCCATGGGGTGCCTCTTCTGCTCGACCGGAAAACAGGGCTTCAACCGCAACCTCACCACATCGGAAATCGTGGGTCAGCTCTGGTGGGCTGAGCGCGAGCTGCGCCGCGACCGCGGCATCACCGATCCCAACGACCGCGTGATCAGCAATGTGGTGCTCATGGGCATGGGCGAACCCCTGCAGAACCTTGAGAACGTCATCCGCGCGCTGAAAATATTCCTTGACGACGACGGCTACGGGCTTTCGCGCCGCCGCGTCACCGTGTCCACCTCGGGGCTTGTGCGCCAGATGGACAAGCTCGCCGAAGCCGCCCCGGTGGCGCTTGCGGTGAGTCTGCATGCCGCGACGGATGAACTTCGCGACAAGCTGATGCCCGTCAACAGAAAGCACCCGCTCGCCGATCTGATGGCCGCCTGCCGGCGGTACCTGAAGGTGGCGCCGCGCGACTTCATCACGTTCGAATACGTGATGCTGGGCGGCATCAACGACAGCCTCCGCGAGGCCGACGAGCTCGTGAAGCTCGTGCGCCGCGAGGAAGTGCCCTGCAAATTCAATCTGATCCCCTTCAATCCCTTCCCGCAGTCCGACCTTGAGAAGCCCGACCGCGAACGCGTGCTTGCGTTCTGCCGGCGCCTCAATGAGGCGGGCTACGTGACGACGATCCGCAAGACGCGCGGCGACGACATCGACGCGGCCTGCGGGCAGCTCGCGGGCGAGGTGCGCGACCGCACGCGCCGCGCCGAGCGCCTCATCCAGCAGAAGGCGGAAGCGGCGGTCATTCTTCAGAAGTCCGGCGCAAAGCGCGGGAACTGAAGCCAACTTTTCAACCGGTGGGAGGCTCACCCATGGCAGACGAACTCAATTCGAACACGAAGGGCGGCGTCAATGCTGCTTCCAAAGCGGTGGAGCCCACCTTTGCTCCGGCGGATGAACCCCGCGAGGATCGGGCGCCCGAAGCTTCGGGAGAAGCGCACGTAGCCGCTCCCCAGGGGTTCGGCGCCATGCTCCGCGCGGCGCGTGAAGCGCAGGGAATTTCCCTGGGCGACATGGCCGTGAGAAGCCGCCTCTCGGTCGCGCAGGTCCGCGCGCTCGAAGAGGAGGACGTTGCGGCGCTCCCCGAGCCCGTCTACGTCCGCGCCTTCATCCGCGGGTGCGCGCACTCCCTCGGCCTTGATCCGCAGGCGCTCGCCGAAGACTACATGAACCGCTACGGCAGGCGCGGAGGCGCGGCCGAACACGGTCAGATCCCGCTTACCGACCCTTCGCGGGAAGAGGTGATCAACTCGACCCCGCGTCACCGCGGCCTCAAGGTGGCGCTTCTCGCGCTCCTCGTTGCCGTCGTCTCCGCCGGCATCTGGGCGGTCTATACCGATCAGTTTGCGGGCGTTCATTCGGGGAGCGAAGCGCAGAAGGTTGAGACGGGCGCAACCGAAGGGGAAGCGCAGAATGGGGCCGCGAGCGCTCAAGCAGAGCCCGCGGCCGCGAATGCGGCCGGCGAAAAGGCCGCCGACCCTCAGGCTCCGGCCGCTCCCCAGACGAATGCGGCGCCGGCCAATGCCGCTGCCGCGCAGCCGGAGACTCCGGCTGCCGCCCCTCAGGCCCAGAATCAGGCTCAGTCACAGACTCAGCCGCAGGCTAATGCCGCGGCTCCTCAGGCTTCCCAGACCGCTCCCGCGGGCGTTCCCATCCGGGTCGTGCGCTTTGAGGTGACGAGTCCCTGCTGGGTGCAGGTGATTGCACCCAACGGCAGAAACGTCATTGCGCGCGAAATGCAGCCCGGCTCCCCCGTGACGGCGGATATTCCGCAGGGGTCGCGGATCACGGTCGGCAACGCCGGAGCGCTCTCGCTCACGATCGACGGCAAGCCCTACGACATCCGTCAGGAAACGAGAAACGGCATCAGCCGCATCACGCTCGAGTAAAGATTTAGAGATTCAGCATGCCGGTTATTGAGACGACGGCGCTTCGCCGCCACTACACCACCCCGGTTGAAGTCGTCTGGAAGGACGCCCGGGTGGTCATCGGCGGAGGGCGGCCCGTCGTCGTCCAGTCGATGACGAATACCGCCACGGCGGACGTTGAAGCGACCTATGCGCAGGCTTCGGAACTCGCTTCGGCCGGCTCCGAACTCGTTCGCCTCACGGTGAATACGCCGGAAGCCGCGCGTGCGGTGCCGGAAATCCGCGCGCGGCTTGACGCCGCCGGGATCTTTGTGCCCCTCGTCGGCGACTTCCACTACAACGGCCACAAGCTCCTCACGGAAATTCCGGAGTGCGCGGCCGCGCTCTCGAAGTACCGCATCAACCCGGGAAACGTCGGGAAAGGCTCGCGCCAGGAAGAAAACTTCGCCCTCATGATTGAGGCGGCGAAGAAGTGGGGCGCGGCGGTGCGGATCGGCGTGAACGGCGGGTCCTTGGACCAGGCGCTCCTCGGGCGCCTGATGGACGAGAACGTGAAGTCGGGCGGGCTTCTGACCCCTCAGGCGGTGCTGAGAAAAGCGCTTGTGGAAAGCGCCATTCAGTCGGCGGCTGCCGCGGAAGCGCTCGGGCTCCCTGCAAACCGCATCGTTCTTTCCTGCAAGGTATCCGAAGTCCAGGAACTCATTGCGCTCTACCGCGACCTCGCGAAGCGCTCTTCCTGGGCGCTCCACCTTGGGCTCACCGAAGCCGGCATCGGAAGCAAGGGCATCGTCGCCTCCACGGCGGCTTTGGCCGTTCTCCTTGAAGAAGGCATCGGCGACACGATCCGCGTTTCCCTCACGCCCGCGCCGGGTTCCTCGAGAACGGAAGAAGTGATCGTCGCGCAGGAGATTCTCCAGTCGATGGATCTTCGCTCCTTCACGCCCATGGTGACGAGCTGCCCGGGGTGCGGGCGGACCTCGTCCGATCTTTTCCAGAAGTTGGCCGAAGAGACGCAGGCGTACCTGAGGCGCAGGGCGCCTGAATGGCGTCGTCTCTGCCCGGGCTCTGAATCGATGAAGGTCGCCGTCATGGGCTGCGTGGTGAACGGCCCCGGCGAAAGCCGTCAGGCCGACATCGGCGTGAGCCTCCCGGGGTCCGGCGAAAGCCCGGTGGCTCCGGTCTACATCCGGGGCGAAAAGGCCGGAGTTCTGAAGGGCGAGGACATCGCCCGGCAGTTTCAGGATATCATTGAAAAATTCGTCTTCGAGACCTGGGGAACCCGCAAATAACGGCGGTTCCGGCGGTCTCTCTCCGGAAGGAAGAGGACGAAAAACCGAATTCATTATCGGGAAGCGCTTTCGAATCCCAGTGAGGCCTGATGAAGAGGCATCCCTCTTCGGGCCCTTCGCAGGCGCTTCCAGCACGTTGAGAAACCTCAGGCGAAATGGCTAAGGAAAAATTCACCGGCGTCAAGGGCATGAACGACATGCTCCCGCAGGACGCCGCCATCTGGCAGTTTGTGCAGAAGACCTGCGTGGGCGTCCTCGAAGAGTACGGCTATCAGGAAATCCGCACGCCGATCCTTGAAAACACCCGCGTCTTCACGCGCGGCGTGGGCGAAGTGACCGACATCGTCGAGAAGGAAATGTATTCCTTCACCGATTCGATGAACGGCGACCAGCTCACGCTTCGTCCGGAGTGCACCTCCGCGGTCGTGCGCGCCGTGAACGAACACAACCTCCTTTACGGCACCACGCAGCGCCTCTGGTACTGCGGCCCGATGTTCCGCCACGAGCGTCCCCAGCGCGGCCGCTACCGCCAGTTCCATCAGCTCGGCGCCGAAGCGCTCGGCATGGCCGGTCCCGACATCGATGCCGAAATGATCGTCATGCTCGCGCGCATGTGGAAGGCGCTCGGCATCGGTCCCGTGAAGCTCGAGCTCAATACGTTGGGCGCTCAGAACGAGCGTCAGGCGCACCGCGAGGCCCTGATCGCCTACTTTGAAGCCCACAAGGACGAGCTCGATGAAGATGCGGAACGCCGCCTCTACACGAATCCGCTCCGCATTCTCGACACGAAGAATCCGGAGATGCAGGATCTCGTCAACGCCGCTCCGAAGCTTCTCGACTTCCTCGGCGACGAAAGCCGCGCCTTCCTCTCGCGTCTTGAGGAGCTCATTTCCGCTGCCGGCATCGAGTACACGATTAATCCGCGCCTCGTTCGCGGCCTCGACTACTACAACCACACGGTCTTCGAGTGGATTACGGACCGTCTCGGCGCCCAGGGCACGATCTGCGGCGGCGGTCGCTACGACCCGCTCGTTGAAATGCTGGGCGGCCGTCCCGCGCCGGGCGTTGGCTTCGCCATGGGCATGGAGCGCGTGATCGAACTCATGCGCGAGGTCGGGAACGTCCCCGAACGCACCCAGACGGACGTCTACGTTCTGCACCACGGCGGCGACTCGCAGATTGCCGCGATGCGCCTTGCTGAAGAGATGCGCGACCTCGGCGTGCGCGTCATCACGCATCCGGGCGAAGCGAGCATCAAGAGCCAGATGAAGAAGGCCGACGCTTCCGGAGCGAAGCTTGCCGTCTTCGCCACGGCCGATGAGCTCGCTCAGGGCATGGTGGGCGTGAAGGCCTTGCGCGCCGGCGCGAACGCCTATGCCGAGCAGGCGCTTGAACCTGTGACGGAAGCGGCCGCCCGCGTTGCTGCGGCGCTCAAGGCCTGATTCCATTTTGCAATTGCGGGAAGAAGCGCGCATCACGCATCAGCCATGCGCCTTCTTTTCGGAAACGAAACTTCAACAAGAGATAAGAGAGTTTGAGCCATGGCTTACGACTTGGAAGAGCAGGAGAGCATTGACCAAATGAAGGCGTGGTGGGACCGGTGGGGCACCCCGGTTACCGCCGCCGTCTGCGTGGTCTGCCTCGGATTTGCCGGCTGGAACGGCTGGAACTGGTGGCAGAGAAACGAAGCCGCCAAGGCTGCCGGCATGTACGCGCAGCTCCAGCATGCGGTCCAGACGAATGACCAGAAGAACGTGAGCTCGCTCTCGACGGGTCTCGTCACGGAGTACGGCTCCACGATCTATGCGCCGCTCGCCGCCCTTTCGGCCGCCAACGTCGCGCTCGAGTCGGGGAACTTCGCCGAGGCGAAGACGAAGCTCGAGTGGGTGATCGAGAAGTCGGGCCGCCCCGAATACGATGCGCTCGCACGCATTCGTCTCGCGGGCGTTCTCTTTGATGAAGGAAAGCTCGACGATGCCCTGAAGACTCTTGAGGCAGCGAAGCCCGATTCGACCCAGCTCGGTCTCTACCATGACCGCGAGGGCGACATCTGGGCGGCGAAGGGAGACCTGAAGAAGGCCCGCGAAGCGTGGACGAAGGCTGCTCAGGCGACCGACCACCAGAATGCGCTCGCGCGCGTCATTGAGCTCAAGCTCGCCAACCTCCCGCAGGAAGGCTGACCGGCCTCGAGCACTTGGCCGCAGGGGCCGAAAGGAGAGGAGGCAGACTGACCGCTTGGCCGGCCATTCGCCTCCTTTCTTTATTTCCGGTGCTTTGCGGGAGCGCTTTAAGAGGGCGTTTTCTTTTAGAATTCCGGCACGAAGCTCACCCGAAGGGACGAAGGTCTTCCGAGGGGCGGCTCAGGAAAAATTTTTTCAGATTCACAAATGGCCATCCAGAAATTGCTTCCCATCGCGGCGGCTCTTGCCCTCGCGCTTCCGCTTGCCGGCTGCGGCATCTTCTCGTCGTCGGATCCGCATGAGCCGCATGACTATCCCGACTTCTCGGAAAAGATGGAAGCCCGGGTCGTGTGGCGCACGAACGTGGGCGATGCGGTTGCCGAGAACCTTGCTCCGGCCGTCACCGATACGGCGGTCTACGCTGCAGGCGAAAGCCGCGTCGTGCGTCTTGACCGTCAGACGGGCAATGAAGTCTGGCGTGCGGAAACGGACGGCGAGGTCACGGCCGGCGTCGGCACCGACGGGAGCCACGTCGCCGTCGGCACCAACAAGGGCAAGGTGCAGGTTTTCGATGCCGAAGGGAAGCTCGTCTGGGAGGCGAAGCTCTCGTCCGACATCGAGGTGCCGCCTCTTGTCGGCGCGGGCCGCGTGATCGTGAAGACGTCGGACACCCGCATCACGGGGTTCGACCTCATTACGGGCCAGCGACTCTGGCACTACCAGGGCCAGGCGCCCGCCCTCACGCTGAGGGGCTTCTCGCAGATGGCCTGGTCGCCCGCGGGCGTTTTGATCGGCCAGGCGAACGGCCGCCTTCTCGCGCTCAACCCCAATGACGGCCGCGTGGTCTTTGACGCCGTGATCGGTCAGGCGAAGGGCATTACCGAAGTCGAGCGTCTCATTGACGTCGTGGGCCGCCCCTGGGTGGATCAGGAACTCATGTGCGCCGCTGCCTTCCAGGGGAACGTCGTCTGCATGCATACGCAGAACGGCCGCCTCGTCTGGAATGCGCCGGTGAGCGCCGTCACGGGCCCTGTGGCTGACGGGCGCCTCGTCTACGAAGTGGACGACGCGGGAAGGCTTCACGCCTACAACCGCCAGAACGGGCGCGAGGCGTGGGTGAACGACCGCTTCCTCTACCGCGGCGCATCGGCTCCCATCCGCGTGGGCGCGGCGCTTGCCTTCGGCGACTATGAGGGCAACATCACGTTCCTCGATCCGGCAACGGGCGAGCCGGTCGGCCGCACGCGTCTCTCGGGCGCCGTGACGACCCCTGCCGCGCAGTACGGCTACGGCGCCGTCTTCCAGACGGTTGAGGGCGATGTGGCCTACGTTGTTGAGGGCGGCGAATAAGACTCCCTTCCGAAGGCGGCGCAATTCCGGAGCCGCCTTCAACCAGAAGCGCCGCGCTGGGTCGATAGCGTCCCGGGCGCGGCCTTTTTAATTTTTTTGAACCCCATTTTTTTCTCATGCTTCCAGTCATCGCTCTCGTGGGCCGACCTAATGTCGGCAAGTCGACCTTCTTCAATCGGCTCACCCGCAGCCGAGACGCCATCGTGGCGGATTTCCCCGGTCTCACCCGCGACCGTCAGTATGGTCAGGGACGCGTGGGCTCGAGACCCTACATCGTGATCGATACGGGCGGCTTCGAGCCCGTTCGCAGCGAAGGCATCGTTCAGGCGATGGCCGGCCAGGCGGAGCTCGCGATTGAAGAGGCCGACTGCGTGCTCTTCCTCTGCGACGCGCGCGCGGGACTCACGCCCCAGGACCAGCGGATTGCGCAGCATTTGCGCCGCGCCGACCGTCCGGTCTTCCTCCTCGTCAACAAGGCTGAAGGGCTTTCGGACACCGCCAAGGCGGAGTTCTACGAGCTCGGTCTCGGCGAACCCTATCTTGTTTCGGGCGCGCACGGCCAGGGCGTGCGGGACGTGATTGAGCTCGCGCTTGAAAAGTGCCCGCCCGAGGAGCCTGAGGAGGCGCCTGATCCCGACGCTCCGAAGCGCCTCAAGGTGACGCTCGCAGGCCGACCCAATGCCGGGAAGTCCACCCTCATCAATTCCCTCATCGGCGAAGAGCGCGTCATTGCCTACGACATGCCCGGCACCACGCGCGACGCGATCAAGGTGGACTTTGAATACGGCGGCCGCCCCTACGAACTCGTCGATACGGCGGGCCTCAGAAAGAAGGGCCGCGTCTTCGAGGCGGTTGAAAAGTTTTCCGTCGTGAAGACCCTCCAGGCGATTGAGGACTCGAACGTCGTCATTCTCGTTCTCGATGCCAAGGAAGGCGTGAGCGAAGGCGACGCCCACATTGCGGGCTACGTCCTCGACTCGGGCCGCGCCCTTGTTGTTGCCATCAACAAGTGGGATCTGCTCGACAGCTACGAGCGCGAACGCTTCAATCTTGAGCTCGAGCACAAGCTCCACTTCCTGCGCTGGGCGCGCATGATCCGCATCTCCGCCCTGAAGCGAAACGGCCTCAACCATCTCATGAAGGCCGTGGACGAGGCGCATGAAGCCGCTTACCGCAAGCTCTCGACGCCGAAGCTCACGCGCGCGCTCCTCGAGGCCGTTCAGCGCCAGCAGCCTCCGCGCGCCCGCGGCGGCCGTCCGAAGCCCCGCTACGCGCATCAGGGCGGCTCGAACCCGCCCGTCATCGTGATTCACGGCAACGCCCTCGAGGACATCGGCGAAAGCTACCGCCGCTATCTCGAAGGCTATTTCCGCGAAGCCTTCAATCTGGCGGGCACGCCGCTCCGGATTGAATTCCGCACGAAGGACAATCCTTACGTGAAGGACATCGCGAAGAAGAAGTGATTCTTCTGGCTCATGATCGTTGTTGAATGATGCTGCAGGCAGTCCGGGTTCGGGCTGCCTGCAGCGTTTTTGAGCTGTGCGGAGTGCTTGTTGGCTGGGAAGGCTTGCAATGGGCTGCCTGGTACGCAAAAGCTGCCTTTGCGGCGATTTTCGTTATGTTCCGCTGCCTAGACAGAGCGCCAAACGTCGAGGTAAAAACCAGCCAAACGACGTGATGAAATGCGTCCAAACGACGTGATAAAAATCGGCCAAATCACGTGACGCGTATTTAATTTATTGATTTACAAGAATATATTGCAATATCTTCCTGAACGAGGCGCTGAAGCGGAAACTGCGTTTAATTGTCGTTTTTGAAGTGCCAATTGGGTGTTGGCATCCTTCAAATTGCTTCTTTATTGTGAGACGGAATCTAAACCACTGAAGTGCGCAATCCGGCAAAGGTTGCTTGCAAATTGCAACCGAGTCACTCGATTTCAATCAGGATGAACCCTCAGGCAGTGTTAAGATGCACGCTGTCACTCTGCTTCCATGCGGTCGCGGCTGCTTCTAAAAAGGAACGACATCAGCGGCTTCTCGCAGACAAAAGGAGCGGAGAGATGCGGCGACCCTGAGGCGGCTCTCCTCAGACGAACCCCGAACATGAGCGGTCGCACCCGCCCAAAAGCGGTTCACCTATAGCTGGTCGCCGGACAAATTTGAAAAATAACAAAAAGCCAATACTTATAAGGCCTGCACTGTGCGAGCTGCAGTGTCGGAGAAAAACTACATCATGGCCAACAACAAGGTTCAGCTTCTGCAGGATCCCTTCCTTAATCTCCTGCGCAAGGAACATATTCCGGTTTCGATCTATCTCGTGAACGGCATAAAGCTTCAGGGACAGATTGAGTCCTTCGACCAGTACGTTGTCATTCTGCGCAACACGCTCACGCAGATGGTCTACAAGCACGCGATCAGCACCGTTGTGCCTTCCCGCGCCGTCGCCATGAGCCCCGCGCAGCAGGCTGCCCAGCCGGCTTCGACGGAGAACTGATCTGACAAACTTTCAGCTTGACGATACGCGCGAGGTGAAGATCTCGCGCGCTTTCCTCGTTGTTGTTTCGGTCGGCCGGGCCTTTTATCAGGATTCGGCCGAGGAACTGCGGCTTCTCACGACGTCTGACGGCCTGACGCCCGTCGGCCTCATGCAGGCGAAGCGCGACAAGCCCGATCCCGCGACCTTCCTCGGTTCCGGCAAGATCGAGGAGTTGGGAGAACTTGCCCGCGAAGCCGGGGCCGACATCGTCGTCTTCGACATTGCGCTTTCTGCCGCGCAGGAACGCAATATCGAACGCGTGCTCAATCTCCCCGTGCTTGACCGCACCGAACTCATTCTCGACATCTTCCGCCAGCGCGCGAAGAGCCGCGAAGGGCGGCTGCAGGTCGAGCTTGCCCGGCTCGAGCACCTTTCAACGCGCCTTGTCCGCGGGTGGACCCACCTTGAGCGCCAGAGAGGCGGCTTAGGCAAAACGGGCGGCCCGGGCGAAAAGCAGATCGAACTCGACCGCCGCATGATCGGCGTTCGGATGAAGCAGCTTCGCGATCAGCTGAAGCGCCTTGCGCGCCAGCGCGGCACCCAGCGCCGCGCCCGCTCGAGAGGCGATTCGATCACGGTGTCGCTTGCGGGCTATACCAATGCCGGGAAGTCGACGCTCTTCAATAAGCTGACGCGCGCAGAGTCCTACGCCGCCGACCAGCTTTTCGCCACGCTTGATACGACGGCGAGAAAGTTCTGGCTGAACGACGAGGAAACGGTTGTCGCCACCGATACGGTGGGCTTCATCCGTGGGCTTCCGCACCAGCTGATTGAAGCCTTCAAGTCGACGCTCGACGAAACCGTTCATGCCGATCTTCTGCTTCACGTGGTGGATGCTTCGTCTCCGGTGCGTGAAGAACAGATCGCGGAAGTGAATTCCGTGCTTCACGACATCAAGGCCGACGACGTGCCGACCATTCTTGTCTACAACAAGATCGACATGACGGGGCATGCGCCTGAAATCGTCCGCGACAATGAAGGCCGCCCCAAGGCCGTCTTCGTTTCCGCGCTGACGGGGGCAGGGCTGGATGAACTCCGCGAAGCGGTGTCGGAATTCGCGCACAAGTGGCGCGATGATCACCCGAACCTTCCCCGCGAGCCCGAGGACTGGGAGCGCGAGATGGCGAACGACCGAGACGATCCGAGGCTTAAGCGCAAGAGCGCAGCCGAGGAGCTCGCGGAGCTTGAAAGCCTGCTCTGAGTTCGTGAAAGCGACCGTCCAATAAACAGAAAGACCGTTCGGAAGAGAAGTGTTCGAACGGTCTTTTTGCATCCTGAGCGTTCGAAGCAATCTCCGTATCATGAGGTGAAAGGCTTTGAGCTTCGGCGAATCCCGAAATGTTCCGATGGAGAATGGATATGAACGAAAAGGTGTTTCTCGGTGCTGCGGCGCTTCTGCTTCTCTCAGGCTGCACGACCCAGTCGGTCGTTCCGGTGCCGCACGATGTCGCCGCATGCGAAGTCTGCGTGACGCCCGACGCCTCGGACCGCAAGGTCGCCTATAACGCCACTCTCAGCGCACTCCGGCAGAAGGGCTTTACGGTTCGGGAGGTACCCTCCGGCGCTACGGGCGACTGCAAGGCGGTGCTCACCTGCCAGACAGTCTCCCGCTGGGATATGGCGAATTTCACCGCCACGATTGCCTATGAGTGGTTTGAGAACGGAAAGCTCCTCGGGAGCGCTAAGTATCACGCGGCGAACGGCCTCAACTTTTCCAAATACATCAATACAGAAGAGAAGGTAAACGAACTCCTCAACCGGATGCTCCCCGGTACGCCGGCGCTCCCGACGCGCTACGCCGAATAACGGAAGGCGGCCGCAAATCGCTCTAATTTGCAGACCGCCTGAGGAAAAACAATCGCCTCAGCACGCTTTCTTAGGAAGCAGGAGCGCCGTGAGACCGAGAAGCGGGAGATAGGAGGCGAGCGTAAAGACTTCTCTGATGCCCGCGATGTCGGCGAGCCACCCAAAGAAGGCGGCGGCAATGCCGCCGAGCCCGAAGGAGAGGCCGAAGAAGACGCCCGAGACGACGCCGGTTCTGCCGGGAGCGGCTTCAAGCGCGCAGACCAGGATGGCCGAGAAGGCCGATGAAATGATGAGCGCCGCGAGGATCACGAGAAGAATGAGGAGCGGGAGCGATGCATAGGGGATCAAAAGCGCAAAAGGCGCCGTCCCGACAATCGAAAAGAGCATCACGCTGCGGCGCCCGAAGCGGTCCGTGATCGGGCCGCCCAGAAGCGTCCCGGCCGCGCCGGCGGCAAGAAAGGAAAAGAGCACGTACTGGGCTGAAGCGGCGTCGAGGTTGAACTTCTCCATCACGAAGAAGGTGAGGAAATTGCTGAGGCTCGAAATGTAGACCTGCTTCGAAAACATCAGAACGAAGAGGATGAAGAAGACGAAGGCCTTCTCGCGGTCGGTAAGGGCGAGTCCGGTTGGAACCGTTCTCTTCTTCGCTTCGGCCTTCCGTTTGCTCCATCGCGCCGCCCGGATGAGAAGGAGCGCCGCAAGGGCGGCGGCAGGCGCAAACCATCCGATGCTTTCCTGGCCGTATGGAATGATGATGAGCGCCGCGGCAATGGGGCCGAGCGCGGCGCCGCCGTTCCCGCCGACCTGAAAGATCGCCTGGGCGAGACCTCTCCTGCCGCCCGAGGCTTCCTGCGCAATTCGTGCGGACTCGGGATGGAAGACGGCGGAGCCGCAGCCGATGAGCGCGACGGAAAAGAGAATCAGAGAGAGCGTTCCCGAATAAGCGAGAAAGAGGAGCCCGATGAGGGAGAGCATCATGCCGAAAGGGAGCGCCATCGGCATCGGCCGCTTGTCGGTTGAAAAGCCGATCACGGGCTGCAGGAGCGAAGCCGTCAATTGAATGACGAGCGTGATGAGGCCTACTTCTGCGAAGGTGAGGTTGTTTTCTTCCTTAAGAAGCGGCAGCGCAGCCGGAATGATCGACTGCAGCATGTCGTTGAGAAAGTGCGAGGCGCTCACAAGAAGCAGAACGCTTCCGGCCATTCCCGATGAGTTCTCCCGCATGACGTCTTCTCCTCTTTCCTTAGGTTTGAGCGGTATTGAGGAAGGGAAGTTTAGAATTTGATTGTATGGATGAAAGAACAATCGATATGGATGAAGTTCCTGAGCTCTCAGCGGGCTGGCGGGAGTTTGCCCGCGACTTTGTGCCGGGAATGAATCGGCCTGAGCATTGTCACCGGGAGGCGCAGCTGCTCTATGCGCAAAAGGGCGTCATGCTCGTGAGGACTCCCGATTCCGTGCGGCTCATTGCGCCCTTTCAGGCGCTCTGGATTCCGGCGGGCGTCAGGCACTCGATTTCGTTTCTTGCCGACACGGAAATGCGGAGCCTCTATTTTTCGGACGATGCATTACGGCGTTTGAAGCACCTCAACGACCGCGTGCGCGTTCTGGCGGCGACGCCGCTGATCCGGGAACTCTTCAGCGCGCTTTTTTCGAAGGATGTTCCACCGGCCACGGCGCTTCTGATGACGAATCTGATGCTGAGGCTCGTAAGCGACGCCGAGGAACTCGGCGCTGCGCTCCCGATGGCGGATGACGATGTTTTCGGGGCCCTTCAGAGCGAAATCCTCTCCCGGCGTCTCTGGAACCTCTCGATGGAGGAAGCGTCGGCGCGCCTTTCGCTCTCGCCCAAAACCTTCAGCCGGAGATTCAATAAAGCACTCGGCATGACGTGGCGCGACTGGATGGCGCGCGCGAGGCTCTGCGCGTCGCTCGATCTTCTTCTTTCCGGACGAACGCTCAAGGATGCCGCTTTCGGCGCCGGCTATGCGGACCAGGCAACCTTCACGGCCGCTTTTCGAAAGCTTTTCGGCACGACGCCGGGAGCCGTGCAGAAGAGCGCCCGGAGGGCGTGAGGATGCTTCGCAGAGTGACCCGGGCAAACAAAAAGGACGCTTTTCCCACGAGCAGAAGAAGCGTCCTTTCCGGATTCTCGGTTCTATGACCGGTTCAATCAGCAGAGCTTGAAGAAGTTGACGAGCATGCGGATGCGCTCTTCAACCGTATCGAGCCTCAGGTATTCGCGGTCGGTGTGGAAGCCCGCACCGGCAGGGCCGCAGCCGTCGACGACGGGGATCCCCGCCTTCGCGATGCGGTTGCCGTCGGAGCCGCCGCCCGCGTCGACCCAGGTCGCTTCGAACCCGGCTTCGCGGGCCGCGGCGTTGATTTTTTCAACCAGCGCGCGGGTGGCGTCCGAGAGCGGCATCGCCGGGCCGCAGCTTGCGGAAAGCTCCTGCGTCACGCCTTCGACCCAGGTGCGGGAGGCGAGCTCGCGAATCTTCTTATCGAGCGCGTCGCCGTCGGCGTCGAACCAGTAGCGGGTGTCGAGGCGGACGAGGGCTTCCTCCGGAATGACGTTGGGAGCGGTGCCGCCCTGAATGACGCCGGGGTTCACGGTCGTGCCGATCTTCTTGTCGGCAAGCTCGTAGGCAGCGAGCGCTAAGCGCATGGCGGCGACGTTAGCATTGGCGCCCGCTTCAGGGTTGTTGCCCGCGTGCGCGGCGCGCCCGTGGAAGCGCACGGTGTAGTCGCTCACGCCCTTGCGGGAGCGGACGAGTTCGCCGTTGGCGCGTGCGGCTTCAACGATTAGGGCGCACTTCGACTTGGCGCCGATCGAGGCGAGCCACTTGTGGGACGCGCCCGAACCGATTTCTTCGTCGGGGTTGAAGGCGCAGCAGATTGAAAGACGCTCGAGATCCTCGGGGCGGGCAAGCTTGCAGGCCCAGTAGGCGGCGAGGACGCCTCCCTTGCAGTCCGAGCACCCCGGACCGTGCGCGTGGTCGCCGTCGATCGAGAGAGGGCGCCTGGCGGCCGTGCCGTCCGGGAAGACGGTGTCGAGGTGGCCGTTCAAAAGAACGTCGATATGGTCGGCATCAGGCTTATTCCTCGCGATGAGGCCGTGACCCACTTCGGGGCCGAGGTCGACGAGCTCGGTCGTGAAGCCGATGGAGTCGAAGTAGCCCTTCATGATTTCGGCGGCGCGGGTAACGCCCGCCGGATTGTGCGAGCCGCAGTCGAGGTTGACGAGCGGAGCAAGATCCTTCAGATAATCGTCAAGGAGTGCCATTTCTGCTTTCTCTCTTCGTGATTGACGGAATGGTGAATATTTGCCCGGTGCGGCGCTTCCTCAGGGATAGAGGAAAAGAGCCGCATGCGCGGAACGCATCTTAGGACGAAGCGGCCGGGAAAGTGCCGGGCGGTAAGGAGACAAAAGCTCATTTTGGCCGAAAGGAGACGTTTGGAAAAGGATTTCCGCTTCCTTCGTCATGCGGGCGGCGGAAAACTGAAGAATTTATGAAATCTAACGGTTTTCTCCAAGTGATAGCCATCGCAAGCCGCTAGAATCGAAAGTTCATTGTCTGACCACAGATGGCGGCCGAGATGCCGCCCGATCGGAGCAACATACATGTCGCTGAATGACCCCCGGTGGGGCCGCGGTTCCGACGAACCGCAGGATAAGCAGGATGGCCGTCAGAACGGCCAGGAAAAGGATGAACGCCAGGACGGCGGGCGCGACGACCGCGCTCCCGCCAACGATGACCGCCGCGCCGACGGACGCGATGCCCGCGGACAGAACGATCGCGACCGCAACCCCGACGGCGCCCGCCGCGAGGAGGATCTCGATCGTCTCTGGGGAGAGTTTTCGGACCTCATCAATTCCATCATGAATCCGGGCGGGCAGAAGCGCGACAGGAAGGATCCGAGAAGTCAGCTGAAGAGCCGCGACGACTTTTCCCGCGATGACGAGGACGAGAATGCGTCCGGCCGCTACCAGCGCAGCGACTCTACCCGCGCCAATCCGGCGGCCGAGATGCGCGAAGCGCCCCGCAGCGACGGAAACGGCGGCGGAAGAGGCGAGGGACCGCAGGGCTTCATGAGCCGCGTTCCGCGTCCGCCCCGTCAGCTCGCCTTCAATACCGGCAATTTCGGTCTCGGCATTCTGGCGCTCTGCGTCGTTGTCGGCTGGGCCGCGAGCGGCTTCTACATTGTTCCGGAAGGCCAGACGGGCGTCGTCACGACCTTCGGCCGGTACGCCAAGTCGACGGGTCCGGGCTTCAACTGGCACATGCCCGCGCCCATTCAGGACGTCGAGCTCGTCGACGTGAGCAGCGTGCGCACGACCCAGATCGGCATGCGCGGCTCGAGCGACCGCCTGCGTGAGGCGCTCATGCTCACCGATGACGAAAACATCGTCGACGTGCAGTTTAATGTCCAGTACCGCATCAAATCGGGCGACGGCGCGAAGGAATTCCTCTTCAATTCCCGCTCGCCCGACATGTCGGTGACGCAGGCCGCTGAATCCGCCATGCGCGAGGTTGTCGGCAGAAAGACCATGGACAGCGTCCTCTTCGAGTCGAAGGCGGAAATTGCCGAGGCCGTGAGGAAGTCCATGCAGACGATGCTCGACCGCTACGGCACCGGCATCGAGGTGATGAGCGTCGCCATTCAGAACGCACAGCCGCCCGAACAGGTTCAGGCCGCCTTCAACGACGCCGTCAAGGCCGGTCAGGACCGCGAGCGCGCGATCAACCTGGGCGAAGCCTACATGAACGCCGTTCTCCCGAAGGCGCAGGGCACCGCCGCGCGCCTCAAGGAAGAGGCCGAGGGCTACAAGGCCCGAGTGACCGAAATGGCTCGGGGCGACGCGGACCGCTTCTCCTCGGTCTTCAATGAATACAAGAAGGCCCCGGAAGTGACCCGCGACCGCATCTATGTCGACACGATGCGCGAGATCTACGGGAACGTGTCGAAGATCTACGTCGACCAGAAGAGCGGCTCGAACCTCCTCTACCTCCCGCTCGACAAGATTGTTGAGGCGACGAAGAAGGATGCGAGAAGCGCTGCCGACAAGGCGGCCGACGCCGCGACCCTCGCCACGATGGGCGCTTCCGGGACTGCCTCAGGCAGCTCTCAGCCCGCCGCCCGCAGCTCGGGCTACGCCGGGGCTTCCTATCAGACTGAAGACGATCCGCGCGCCATGATCCGCGCCCGCACCCGTTAAGACCTATTCGCCCAAGAGCATTTTGAAATGAGAAAACTTTCCTCACTGATCGTCGGCCTTCTTGTCGTTCTCGGCATCGGGCAGATGTGCATCTATACGGTAGGCGAGCGCGAGTACGCGATGGTCTTTGCGCTCGGCGAACTGAAGCACGTCGTTGACGAACCCGGCATTCACTTCAAGCTCCCGCCGCCCCTGCAGAACGTGGTCTACCTTGACAAGCGCCTCCTCACGCTCGACACCTCGGGCGCCGACCTCGTGCAGACGAGCGAGAAGAAGAACCTCATGATCGACACGTTCGTGAAGTGGAGAATCGGGAACCCCCGCCTTTACTGGGTCTCCTTCCAGGGAAGCGAGCGCGCGGCTTCAGACCGCCTCGCGGCGCTCCTGCGCGACGTGCTCAACATTGCCGTCAACAAGCGCACCGTGAATCAGATCACCTCGTCCGAGCGTGAAAAGGCAATGTCGGAAATTTCCGAGCTCCTTCAGGCCCGCGTGAAGGATGTCGGCATCGACATCATCGACGTGCGCATGAAGCGCGTCGACTTCACGCCTGAAATTTCCGAATCCGTCTACAGCCGCATGGAAGCCGAACGCAAGCGCGTTGCTTCCGAAGAACGCAGCAAGGGCGCCGCTCAGGCAGAGCGCATCCGCGCGAGCGCAGACCGCCAGAGCGAGGTGATTCTCGCCGAGGCCTATCGCGATGCGCAGAAGACGAAGGGCGAGGGCGACGGCGAAGCCGCCCGGATTTATGCCGAAGCCTTCGGCGCAGATCCTGAGTTCGCGCGCTTCTACCGGTCCCTCGAAGCCTATCGCTCGAGCTTCAGCCAGAAGTCGGACGTCATGGTGGTCGATCCTTCCGCCGACTTCTTCACCTATCTGAAGAAGGAAAAGGCTGAGGCCGCCAAATGAACGGCTGGGAAGTTCTCGGCCTCGCCCTCGGGTGGGTAATGATCTTTGAGGGGATTACGCCCCTCATCGCCCCCGCCCGGTGGCGCCGGATGATTGAGGAGCTTTCGCGCGCGCCCGACTCCGCCCTGAGGGGCGCTGCGGGCGTGATCGTCGCGATCGGGCTCGTCATCGTCTGGACCTTCCTCGGGAGCATTCCGTCGCCCTGATGATCGGGCAAAGTGCTCACGGAGCCTGCTTGGCGGCAGAAGTCCGGCGGCTCCGGCGCTCCCGATTTCATCGGGAATCGTCGCGCGCGCATGTCTGTGCTATCGTGACGATTGCGTTGCGGGGACTCTTCTTCCCGCGTTTTTCTTCTGTTTCCGGAATTCGCTCGCGTGAGGAACGGGTTTCTCGAAGCCTCTTTCTCCGCCGCGGGTTTCAATAAAACCAGACCAAGAGTTTCTCTAAAGGTATACAAATGGGCAAGAATGTTGTCGTGATCGGCGCTCAGTGGGGCGACGAAGGCAAGGGCAAGATTGTCGACTGGCTTACCGAGCGCGCTGCCGGCGTCGTTCGCTTCAACGGCGGCCACAATGCGGGCCATACGCTCGTGATCAATGGCAAGAAGACAATTCTGCGCCTCATCCCGTCGGGCATCATGCATGCCGCGAGCACCTGCTACATCGGCAACGGCGTGGTCTTCTCGCCCGAGGCATTCTTCCGCGAAGTCGATGAATTGAATGCCGTGGGCGTGCCCAACGTTGAGAAGCGCCTGCGCGTTTCCGGCAACTGCCCGCTCATCATGCCGTACCACATCGCGCTCGACCATGCGCGCGAAGCTGCGCTCGGCAGCAAGAAGATCGGCACCACGGGCCGCGGCATCGGCCCGGCCTATGAGGACAAGATCGCCCGCCGCACGGTGCGCGTCGCCGACCTCTATCACCCCGAACGCTTTGCTGAAATCGTTCGCGCCGTGATGAAGCTTCACAACTTCGTGCTTGAGAAGTTCCTCGGAGCCGAGCCCCTTGATCCGGAAAAGGTGATTGCCGACACGCTCGCCTATGCCGAACGCCTGCGTCCGATGGTGGTTGACGTTTCCGAAGTCCTCCACGAGGAAATGGATGCCGGGAAGCGCTTCCTCTTTGAAGGCGCTCAGGGCTCGATGCTCGACATCGACCACGGCACCTATCCGTACGTCACCTCGTCCAACACCGTTGCGGGCTCCGCCTGCGCCGGCGCGGGCGTTGGTCCTGAAAAGCTCAACTACGTCCTCGGCATCACGAAGGCCTACTGCACCCGCGTGGGCGAAGGTCCCTTCCCGACGGAACTCAACGACGCCCAGGGCGAGGCGCTTCGCCAGAAGGGCAATGAATTCGGCGCCGTGACGGGTCGTCCCCGCCGCTGCGGCTGGTTCGACGGCGCGGCGCTTCGCCGTGCGGTCCAGATCAACGGCATCACGGGTCTTGCCGTGATGAAGCTCGACGTTCTCGACGGTCTCGAAACGATTCGCCTCGGGGTCGGCTACCGCTATGAAGGAAAGACCCTCAAGGTGATGCCTTCGGGCGCTGACGCGGTTGCGAAGTGCGAGCCGATCTATGAAGAATTCCCCGGCTGGAAGGAAAGCACCTTCGGCGTCAAGGAATGGGATCAGCTTCCGGAATCCGCCCGCCAGTACCTCACGCGTCTCTCCGAAGTCGCGGGCGCCCCGATCGCGCTCGTCTCCACGGGCCCTGATCGCGAGCAGACCATTCTTCACACGGATCCGTTCGCCGACTAAAATGGCGCGCTGAATCCCAAACGCTGCGGGCGGCCGGGTTATCCTTGCCGCCCGTCGTTTTTTCCCTTTGCCCTCAATCCTTCTGCTTCGAGACTCCCCCATGTCCGACATTACCTACAGCTGGGACGAGTACATTCGTCTCAATGAGAAGCTCGTCTACAACGTTGCCAAGAGCGGCTGGCAGTTCGACTGCCTCCTCTGCCTCTCCCGCGGCGGCATGCGCCCCGGCGACTTCTTCAGCCGCGTATTCAGCAAGCCCCTCGCCATTCTCGCGACGAGCTCCTACCGTGAAGCCAAGGGCACCGTTCAGAGCACGCTCGACATCGCTGAATGCATGACCGGCCTTGCGACCCTGAAGGGCAAGGTCCTTCTCGTCGACGACATGGTCGACTCGGGCAAGACCATCAAGGAAGTGATCGAGCACCTCAAAAAGCGCTATCCGGAAATCACAGAAATCCGCGTGGCGGTTCTCTGGTGGAAGGCTCACTCGATCCTGAAGCCCGACTGGCACGTCGACTATCTCGAGGACAATCCCTGGATCCATCAGCCCTTCGAGTGCTACGACGATCTCGGGCCCGAGAAGCTCATTGAGCGCGTCGAGGCTCAGGAAGCTCAGAAGGCTTGATCGCGATGATCCCGGACTGACGAAAAAACGGCGAAGAGTGGAATTTCCGCTTCGCCGTTTTTTTCGTTCCGGCATTCGCCGGATGCCCCTTCGATACCATCATTCATACGATCATGATTGTATGGATGTTGGTATCGATACGATCATGATCGTATGTTGATCGTATGTTGATCGTATCCATGATGGTATGAATGATGATATGAGCGTTGGGCAAAATGCATGAATCCAGTGAAAACAATTAGTTTCTGCGTCGCATGCTTTCATCAATCAATCATTCATTCATTCATGAATGATTGACGGCGCCTCCTGAGAGCATCTCCGGTGATGTTTCCCGCACTGCAGCGCGAAGAGTGCGGCGTGGATGAGAAGGTAGGCAGCTCTTCAGCTCGTTTTTGACGAATCGCCCTCGAGCGGCTCTACTGAAAGCGCGATCCGCGATCCGACGGCATTTAGCGCCATGTTGATGGTGTCGATCTTCGTCGCGTGCTCGAGCCGGTAGATGCGGTGCACTTCCTGAGGCTTCATATTGAGGCGCCGCGCGAGCTCGGCAGGGTACATGCCGACTTCTTCGGATCTCGCAATGAAGAGAATCTTTGCTGCGAGCGAAGGCGGGATCTGCGCGATGCCTTCCCCCTTATGCGCGCGTTTCGTCACGGGAGGATTCTTCTCATGGATTCGCGCGACGAGCGCCCGGGCAAGATGGTCCGGAGCGTCCCTGACGCCGTCTTCCGCCGCTTCTGCGGTGAAGTCCGCTTCCTTCAGGTCGGGGAAGCGGAAGCGGTAGCCTTCCGGGCGTCTTTCAATGCGGTAGCGGTAGATAAGCGGAATCGGAGTCATAAAGAGAGGAGCCGGGAAGCTTCGGGTGGAGACGCATCAATTCTGCCTTCTCGCCGGGGAATTCGGTAATCCATAAAATCATGCGCCTTAGGCGCGCGGGGAGTGGAATGAGACCACGGCCTCTGCTATTCTCCGCACCGCTCAGCAAAACTACCGATTTTCCTTCGGGCTAGACAACATGACGACTGCAACCCTCAATCATATTGCCGGCGCTCTTGCCGGCATGGTGCTCGGCGATGCCCTGGGTGTTCCGGGCGAACTCTGGCCGCGCGAAAAGGTGCGCGCTCGCTTCGGGCACATCGACCGCTTTATCGACGGTCCCGAAGACAACATCGTCGCCTGCTACTTCAAGGCCGGCCACTATACGGATGATTCCGCCCAGGCCTTCGTGATCCTGAAGGCGCTTCTCAAGGCCGGGACCGTGCCCGAGGCGAAGGTTCTCGCCGACGACCTTCTCGACTGGGTTCGCTCGATGAACGGGTTCGAAATCAATCTCCTCGGGCCGTCGTCGAAGGCGTCGCTCCTTGCCTGGAGCAAGGGCGAGGACCCGAAGCCCGTCACGAAGCTTTCGCTCACGAACGGCGCCGCCATGCGTATTGCTCCCGTGGGCTGCCTCATTGATTTTTCTGAGCATGAGCTTCTTGCCCGCACGGTTGCGGGCGTGAGCTCCGTTACCCATTCGACCGACGTCGCCATTTCCGGCGCCTCCATGGTCGCCCAGGCCGTGGCGAGCGGCATTGCCGGCAGAAGCTGGGACGAGATCAGCGCCGACATGAAGGTGATTCACCCGATCGCGATGAGGCTCGGCGAACCCACCTGGGCCGCCAGTATTCTTTCGCGCCTTGAGGTCTTCGAACGCGTGATGCTTCCGAAGAGAAATGAAGTCGACGACGAGGCGGCAAGCCGCTTTATCTACGACGTGATCGGTACCGGCACGATGACGAGCGAATCCGTCACGGCCGCCCTCTGCATCGCGCTTTGGTGCCGCGATCCCTGGCGCGCCGCGGTGCTTGCCGCCAACATGGGGGGCGACACCGACACGATCGGCTCGATGGCCGCCGCCATCTGCGGCGCGAAGACGGGTCTTGACGCCTTCCCGGCCGAGCGCATCGCTGAGCTCGAGCGCATCAACAGCCTCGACTTCCGCGGGCTTGCCGAGGAGATTATTGACGGCCGCAGCCGCTTCCACTATTGATTGAAAAGAGGAGACTTGCATGCGAGGCATTACGGAGCTCCTCGATTCGCTCACGCCCGAAAAGCGCCTTCTCATCATCGGAAGCGCCTTCGTCGACGTGATCGTTCATGTGCCGCGTCTGCCGCTTTCGGGCGAGGACGTTGAGGGCACGAGCCGGCAGCAGCTCGTGGGCGGCTGCGCCTACAACGCGGCCGACGTGCTCTATAAGCTCGGGCTCCCCTTCGAGCCTCTGATCCCGGTGGGCGAAGGCATGATTGCCGATCGCGTGCGCGAGAGCTTCCGCTTGCGGGGCTACCCGCTGCGCCTTTATCCGGATCTCGGCGACAACGGCTGGTGCCTCTCCTTCGTGGAGCCCTCCGGCGAAAGAACCTTCATCTCCATGTCGGGGATTGAAAAGTGCTTCCGTCCGTCCTGGCTTCAGGCCGTGACGCCTGAGGAGCAGGATCTTTTCTATCTCTCGGGCTACCAGGCGGACGTCCGCAATGAAGCGTTCATTGCCGAGCTCCTCGCAAGAAAGCGCCCGGATGCGCGGATCCTCTTTGATCCGGGGCCCTGCGCAGGGCGCATCCCCGAGCGCATGATGGCCGATATTCTCTGCGCCAATACGATCCTCAAGGTGAATGCCGCCGAAGCGCAGATTCTTGCGCCCTGCACCTCTGCGGAAGACGCCGCGCGCGAGCTCTCCCGCATGACGGGCGGTTTCGTCGTGGTGACCGACGGCGCGCACGGCGCCATCGCCGCCGAAGACGGGGAAGCCGTCCGCGTGCCGGGATTCCCCACGCGCGTGATCGACACCATTGGTTCGGGCGACGCCCATGCGGGCGGCATTCTCGCCGGTCTCATGAGCGGCTTCACGCTCCCGGAAGCGGTCCTCCTCGGCAACGCCGTGGCGAGCTGGGTGACGGCGCAGGAAGGCGCCGCCACGGCTCCGGATCTTCGGACCCTCAGAGCGCTTTACGCGAATTAAATTAAAAACCGATTTTCTTCAACCCTCGGAAACATAAAAGACTATGTCTGACGCATCCCGCATTGAAACCAACGGCGTCAATCCGGTACCCGACAGCGAACGCTACGGGCGCCCCTTTGACCTTTTCCCGGTCTGGTTCTCCTGGAACATTTCCATTTTCGGCATCACGCTCGGCATCTACGTGTTCGGGCTCGGCCTTTCGGTCTGGCAGGCCATGCTTGCCGGCGTGATCGGCTACTTCCTCTCCTGCGCGCTCGTGGGCATTCTCGCCGTCGGCAGCGTCCGCACGGGCCTTCCCACGCTCGTTCAGTCGCGTCTTGCCTTCGGCTACCACGGGAACAAATTCCCGACCTTCTTCGGCTACCTTGCCAACATGGGCTGGAAGGTGACGCTCCTCTCGATGGCGACGACGACGCTCGCCGACGTGATGGGGAACCTCATTCCCTCCCTCATGGGCGAGAACGGCATGCCCCTGAAGAGCTGCACGCTCGGCTGCTTCATCGTCGTCCTTCTTCTCACCATGAGCGGCGCCATTTACGGCCACCAGCTCATCATCAAGATTGAGAAGGTGATTGCCTGGCTTACGGGCCTTTTCACCATCGTCTATCTCTTCTTCTTCATCCCCAACATCAATTTCTCGGTGCTCGACAGCGTTCCCTCGGGGAATTTCGCCACCTTCATCGGCGGCATCGTGCTCTCGATGACGATGGTGGGTCTCGGGTTCCTCAACTATGGCGGCGACTACGCGCGCTATCTCCCGAGAAAGAGCGAGGCGAAGAGCGTCATCTTCTGGACGACCACCGGCATCGCGCTTCCGGTTTCGGTTCTTCTCATCCTCGGCGTCATGCTTGCCGTCGGCAACCCTGAGCTCCTTGAGAAGGCGAACCACGAGCCCCTCGCGGCCCTTACCGGCATTCTGCCTTTCTGGTTCTACGTTCCCTTCTCCTTCATCGTCATCATCTCGCTCATCAGCGCGGGCATGACGGGCATCTACTCCTCGGGCCTTGCGCTTCTCGCGCTGGGCGTTCCGATGAGCCGCTTAGGCACAACGATCCTGAACGGCGTCATCATCGCGCTCGGCGCCTACTACCTCCTCTTCATTTCGGACAGCTTCGTCTCGACCTTCCAGTCCTTCCTCGCACTTATTTCCGTGGTGATGGGCTCCTGGGGCGCCATTGAGATGGTCGACCTCATCCGTCAGAAGCGTCTCGGCTGGAACACCGACCTTGCGCTTCCGCCTTCCGAAGGCGGCGAGTCGATTCGCTGGACGGCCTTCGGGTCGCTCCTCGTCGCGACTGTCATCGGTCTTGGCACGATCACGTCGTCCGACCCCTGGATCGGCCATGCCGTGAGCTTCCTCCTCCCTGAAGGCACTGAGGGGAGCGTCTTTGCCCGCGCCAACATCGGCCTCGTGGCCGCCATGATCATCGGCTCGGTCCTCTACGCGATCCTCACTTTCGGCCTCAAGATCGGAAGCAACACGAAGACGACGAACTAAAGCGTCTCCATAAAGCCCTGAACCCTCAGGGCTGACCTCAAAAAGAAGCGTCTGCGGTCCGGGAACTGCAGGCGCTTTTTTCGCGCCTGAAGAAACAGGGGATCATGAGGAAGAGAGTCGAATATAAAGTATCATTTTTTGCTATTATTACTTCCGTTATCTTATTCTTCGTAAGAAAGAAGTTTCTTGACATGCGATCTCAAAAATTGAGTTCGAAACTGCTTTAGAGCATCTGCGGCCCGGGCCTCTTTTTCCCTTCAACCTCTTCAACTGAATTTCCCCGATCTATGCAATACAACCGTTCCTACCGAGGCCCCATCGTTATCGAAGAGCAGGACACGCTCCCCGACGGCCCGAAGCCCGGCGTCTATTCAGGCAGGACCTATCTGAAGCAGTGGCGCAAATGGAAGGAGAAGAAAAAGCCTGTCGGCGCCAGATACGCGTTCATTGCTGCTTTCCGTCAGGCCGGAGCACCTATTGATCTGAAAACTCTGAGAACATGCCTGAACGACAGGTCGCTCACGCTCATTGGTCCTGAGGAACGGGCTCTTCTCCTGATTTACGGGGACGTCATCTGCCAACGACCTCAGATCGCCCGCGAAAAGCTCGCGGCTTTTGAAACCCGCTTTCATGCGCCCGAAGGTATTTCCGCCGCAGACAGGGTGGAGTACGAGCATATTGAGCTCCTCACGCGCTACGCGGAATTCAAGCGCGAGCATGAAGGCATCTTCATTCGAGTCGGCCTTCCGGCAGAAGAGCCCGCGAAGCTGATAAACGGCCTGATGAAGGCCGGTCTCAGAAAGGAGGCGGGCGAGGTATTTGCCGCCCAGCTCAAGTCCGAGCGGTATGCACGTGCGGACTTTTCTCCGCTTCTCAGAGAGACGGTTCTTAATCATCCGGATTTGCTCGGTACCGCCGGTAAATGCCTCAGGCTCATTGATTCGGGCAGCATCCTCGAAGGCATTCAGCTTCTCCTTTCCCTTGACCGGGAGGGCGGTGAAACGAATCAGCGCCGTGAATCCGTGCTTCAGACGGTTCTTTTGACGGCGTCTGCGGTGAATCCCGCTTACGGATCCGCCGAATCCTGGGATAAGGCAGAAAGAGAAGCGCTCGCACTGATGCCCGGGGAAGCTTCTCTTCCGAATAGAGGGTTCTTTAAGCTCAAGGGACGTCCAAAGGAGCGGAAAATCAAGGGGCCTGAGGTCACGCAGGAAGAGTTTGATCGTCGCTACAAACTCGAGGCTAGGCGCTTTCTGAGACTCCATCACTGGCTTCGTCTTCAGGACTATGAGGCGCTTTCCCGTTAACTCGGAGAAGGCGGTTTGACGCCACTCGAGGCCTCGCTTCGCTGGGCGATTGAACTGAGGGGACTTCTTCTTCGCGGCGCGCCGGATGATGAGTACCGGAAACTCAGGCGCTCTCGTCAGGGCGTATGCATGAAAGGCTCGAACTGGGCAGACGTTCAGCGGAGCCTCAGGCACGAATTTGTCCGGACCGGCGTCATTCCTTTTACTGTCGCCGACGTACGGGACCCGGAAGACTTTCTCGACCGTGATTCCTATGAGACGGCGCTCGGGCTCGCGGCGGTGAAGCTCGCTCAGCTCCTCACGCCTCAGCGGCCGCTCGCGAGCGCAGAGGCCTGCCGGCAGGCCGATGAGATCAGGAACCGGATTCTGACGGCGGGAGAGTCGGCGGCGCCCGAAGCATTCGAAAGTCTTTTTGAAGAGCTCTGCGGGATTCCTCCGCGCGAGCGCGGCATCGAATGGTGGCGGGCAGCGGTGGAACTCCTCGCGATCAAGGCCTCGGAGAAGACTTTTTCGCAGGACGAGCGCGTCGGCATCATGGTGCGGGCCTTCCAGCTCAATCAGTATGCGCCCGGGGGCGACAAGGTGCTCGCGAACCTTCTGAGGCTGAAGATTCAGACGCTCATGCAGTTTGAGACTTTGACCAACCAGACGGTGGTGAACGAACTCAGGCTCCCGCTCGCTTTTGGTCTCCCCTGGTTCAGGACGGTTGAACGCGAACTCGGGCCGATCCTTTCCTGGCGGGTTTTCAATAACGGCAGCAACGCGATCGTGGTGGAATCGAAAGCGGATCCGAAGCGGGTTTTCGTTCTCACGACGAATCTCGATGAGTGCGTGCGGCTGCGGCTTCGGCCGGGGCAGCCGGAGCCCTCCGCCCATTATGAAGTCGTGATGCAGATGGAGAAGAAGGATCTTGGGGAGGACTATGAAGTCTTCGTTGAGCAGGCGGGAGAAATGATCACCGCCAATCTGATCAACGGGAGCTTTGAGGACGGCGATTACGGCGTTCTTCAATTGAAGACAGGCGAGAAGCTCGTGAAAGGCTTTCCCTTTACGGAAGTGCTGATCTCCCGTCATGAGGAGGTTGTGAGAGCGCCGCTCTGGGACGAGGACGGGAAGGCTATTCAGTTTGCTTCTCTTCTCTTTTTAAAGGAGCTCGAGGCGACTGCAGAGGATGTGTTCGGCGTCGACGGCATGCTCTCGGTAAGACCCAGGGACTTTTTCCTTCTCGCGAAGCGCCGCCGTACGAATGCCTTCCCTGCGCCCAAGCCTCTTGTTGAGGCGGATGCGGTTCCGAAGAGGATCGCCGATCTTCCTTGTGTTGATGACCGGTGTTTTGTGGACAGAGCTGTGATGGAAAAAGGCTTGCCCGTTGAGGCGGTCATGCCGGTGACGCGCGAGGGAAGCGGAGAGACGCAGCTCTACTTCAGGTCCACCAGGCTCGACGATCCGGCTCAAAGCAGCATCCTCAACCCGAGAGACAGCATGGTGGTCGCCGTGAAGCAGGTGCTGGTGCTTGAGCCGGCGCTGCAGTATGTCCTCGTGGACGCTTACAAGGACATATTTGTCCGAGATGGAGAAGGCTTCAGGAAGCTTGAAGTTGGTGATTTCTGTCCGGTCTTGCCGGAAGAGGAGGGACCGGTCGGGCTTGCCTGATGGAGTCTTGTCTTTGCGGCGTCGAAGCTCCTGCTGCTCTTCAGCAGGAGCAATGACTCAACTTGACAACCTCGATCATCCTGCCCAACTTCAGTGGAGGCAGTCTCTTCCCGAATCTCCTTCATGCACACGCGCGGACTGCGCTTAAAACTCATGCTCCTTTTCCTCCGCGTCTCACCTTATGGCGGCTTTTCAAAAGAAAAAGGCCTCTCCGAAGAGAAGCCTTTATTTTGGGAAACAGGAACCAGTGAAGCAAAGTGAAAAGCTGGTTCCGTCCCTGAGTTGATTTTAAGCGATCGACAGCTGAAGCCTACGGCCGAGTGACCGAAGAATGGTCTCAATACGATCGATCTTGGTTGGATGGTGAATGTCGAGAATTCTCGTCACTTCAGGAAGCTTCAGTTCCGCCTTCTTGGCGAGTTCGGCGCGAGAGACACCGTCTCGCACCATCTCATTGGAAAGCAGGATTTTGGCGACCTGATTCGCATCAAGATGAACGACATATTCCCCGGGAAGCGCGGGAGACGCCTCCGGAATAAGCTCTCCATCTTTAATGCGGAACTCGACGCAATCCTCGACGGCATAACGGGCCCAATTTTCAAGGGGCTCGCCATCTACGGAATAGGAGAGAAGTTCGGGAATGTCCCGGCATCGAATGATGTCCGTGCCATCCTCAAGCTTTTCGAAGCGGCAGGGAAAATCGAAATTTGACATTTATCAGACATGCACGATCATGTAGCAAGCCCCGCCGTTGAGGGCGGGGGTTGTTTTACTTCTTGGTGGGTTCCTTGAGGCCGAGATCGCGAATGATGTCCTTACGGATTTTTTCATTCATTTCGGCACTGGGGTGTCGAGGCATAGTTTGGGTTTTGGGATTTCCGGGAACCCGCAGGCGAAGATGCCTGGTTCCGTGGGTAATCTCAACGCCCATCGACTTGAGCCACCGAAGAAATTCACTTTGCTTCATGATCTCCTCTATTGGTTGAACATGCGGATATTCTACCACGAGGTTAGCATTTTTGCAAATGTTATTTATTTCGATAATTTTTATTTAGGCATCAAAAAAACGCTCATCAACACGGATGCGACGGGCAACCCATAACCTCGACTTCCTCATCCCCGCCAGAGCGTGCTACTCGGCCTTCAGCCCTATCTCCGCAGAAGGGAATAAAACAGGCCTTTTTGAAGGTGTTCGCCTCAATGCTATCTAAAAACTCCCCCGAAAAATATCGGCTTCAGAGAGTCTGCGTGATTCGCGCTAGGACGTTATCAACGCTATCTATTTGACAAAAAAGAAATCCCGCACCGCCTGAGACGGTACGGGATATGTATCTGGTGCCCGGGAAAGGACTCGAACCTTCACGGCCGTGAAGCCGCCAGCACCTGAAGCTGGTGCGTCTACCAATTTCGCCACCCGGGCAGGTAGGAAGCGAATATTGCCAGAGAGGAGCGAAAATGTCAAGAGGCTGCCGCGGCATTCGGCGTTCTGCATTTCGCCCGGACAAACGCACCTTCCCATTTCCGATGACTGATGATGGATCTTTTCGGATGCTCTCGAGGGGAAAAACTCAGTAGCTCCAATGTCGCGTACTTCTGTAGACGAAGATTTCGTTTTAGACATGCCGCACATGCGCGCAAGCTGTTAGATTGCTAGTCGCTGAAGATGCAAGTTTTTTGTTGAGAAGTCATTTCCCATGTCGAAGAAAAAGTCCCGCACCAAAGCTCAGATTCCGGCGCCGCTTCCGGAAGTGACGGCTGAAGACGTCCAGAAGGCGAAGGAGTTCCTTGCCGGCCTTAAGGAAGACGTGAGCTACACGCAGGCGAAGAAGAAGCTTAAGCGCGAACTTGGATTCGCGAGCGAGGTCGCCAACGCACTGATTGTTCGTCTGAATGAAGAAGGCTTTGAAAAAGGGGACGAGAAGAACTGGTTCCTCAATCCTGAAGCGGAGACGACGACGGGCGTGGTGCAGGGCGCGCGCACGCTCGACAAAATGACGGTGATGCCGCAGTGCGATGCGGGCGAGGAGATCGAACTCCCGATTTACCGGCCGAACTACATTCCGGGCGACGTGTTTGAGCTGAGGCGGAGCATTTCCGGCTGGCGCCTTTCGAAATTCATTCGCCGCCCGCAGAAGCGCTGGGTGTGCCAGTTCCTTGCGAAGAGCGGCGAATACGTCTACTTCAAGGCTGTTTCCGCTTTCGCACCCCTTGAATTTGCCGTGCCTGCAAGCGAAATTCCGCCGGGCGTCAATCTGAAGAAGGATGCCGTTGAGGTAGAGCTTCTCCCGGATTCCGAGACGCCCGGCGAAGCCGTCAACTATGAGGAGCGGGTTGAGCTCAACGCCCGCTTCGTCAAGGTCGTGGGCGCCATGAACGATCCGTTGGGAGAAATGGCGATTGCTTCGGCCCAGTTCGGCGTTCCCATTGAATTCAGTCCCGAGACGCTTGAGGAAGCGAAGAAGCTCCCTGATGCGGTGGATAAGCGGAGCCTCCAGAACCGCGTCGACCTGACGGACCTTCCCTTCGTCACTATCGACGGCGAGGATGCACGCGACTTCGACGATGCGGTCTACTGCGCCGACCTTCCTGACGGAGGCTGGCGTCTTCTGGTTGCGATTGCAGACGTAAGCCGCTACGTGAAGCCCGGGACGTCGCTCGACCGCGATGCGCAGATTCGTGCGACCTCGGTCTACTTCCCGGCTTCCGTCGTGCCGATGCTCCCTGAGAAGCTTTCAAACGGCCTCTGCTCCCTCAACCCCGGCGTCGACCGCCTCGTGATGGTCTGCGACGCCATCGTGAGCCCGGAAGGCCGAACGACGGCGTATCAGTTCTATCCGGGCGTCATTCATTCGCACGCGCGGCTTACCTACAACGTTGTCTGGTCCGCCCTTCAGAAGGAGCCCGCAGGCCTTGAAGCGATCGGCGAGCGGCTCCCTGAAATCGAGCGCCTTCATGCGCTCTTCAAGGCGCTCAAGGCCGCACGCATCGCGCGCGGCGCGCTCGACTTCGAGACCGAGGAATCGCAGGCGGTCTTTAACGGCAAAGGGCAGATCGAGAGCTTCAGCGTGCGCGAACACAACGACGCGCACCGCATGATTGAAGAGGCGATGCTCGTAGCGAACGTCTCCGCGGCGAAGTTTGTTCTCGAAAAGAAGCAGCTCACGCTCTTTCGCGTTCACGACAAGCCTGATCCGAAGAAGCTCCAGGAACTCAAAAGCCTCCTCGTGTCCTTCGGCATCGCCTTCAGGTCTTCGAACGAACGCGAGGAGCTTGCGCACGCGCTCTCCAAAGTGATCGAGGAGACGAAGGACCGTCCCTATATTCAGTCGGCGATTCTGAGAACCATGCAGCGCGCCTGCTACCAGCCCGACAACATCGGACACTTCGGTCTCCAGTTCGACGCCTACGCGCACTTCACGTCGCCCATTCGCCGCTATCCGGATCTGCTCCTTCACCGCACGATCAAGGGAATTCTTGCGCACCGCGCCTACGTGCCCGTGGTGGAATTCGACGACGCGGAGGTGATGAGCGGCTACCATGCGAGAAAGCTCGGCGCCCGTCCGGACGAAAAGGCGACGGCCCCCGCGAAGCCCTTAAGCCGCACGGAAGCAAGAAAGCGCGTTTGGTCGCGGCTCGGCATCATTTGCTCCTCGGCCGAACGCCGCGCCGACGATGCAACGCGCGACGTGATGAAGTACCTGAAGTGCGAGTTCCTCCGCTCGAAGGTCGGCCGCAAGTTCGATGCGGTTGTCACCGGCATGTGCCCGGCGGGCGTCTTCATCACGCTCGAAGCGATGCCGATCGAAGGCTTCATCCATATTTCGCAGCTCGGCTGGGGCTACTACGAGTACGACGAGAATGCGAAGAAGATGACTTCCTACGACGAGATGACGGAGGTGCGCCTGGGAGACAGACTCTCCGTCAGGCTCGATACGGTCGAGCTTGAGGAGCGGAGAATCAACTTTTCGCTCCTCTCAAGCTATTCCCGGCATACGGTGAAGGGCGGAAAGCGCGGATCAAGAGGGCGCCGGAGATTTAATTACGACGGCTTCGGCTTCTTCCCTGACGATTTCGATGATGACGATGACGACGACGATCTTCCGTATTGACGGGCGCGCTTCGGCTAGAATGCGCGGCTTTTGAAGAGTCTTGAACTCGGCTTTTTGGTTTTGAGAATAGGGTGACGCCAATGAGGCAGGAAGGCAGAAACGACAACCGCGCCAATCGCGCGAAGAGCGGCTCGGAAGGCGAGAAGCTTCAGGCGGGGACGGTTGTTCTCGCGGGCTTTCACGCGGTTGCGGCTCGTCTGCAGCTCGATCCCGCATCGATCGAACTCGTCTACGTCGATCCTGAACGCCGCGACAAGCGCATGCGCGAGATGAGGGAAAAGCTCTTTGCGGCGGGCGTGCGCGTGATGAATGCCGATGCAAGGCGCCTCACGGGGCTCTCCCCCGACGTGCCTCATCAGGGAATCTGCGCGCTTGCGAAGGAACGTGAGAATACGCTCGACTTTGCGGATCTTCTCGACGACATCAGCCCGAAGACGCTTCTTCTGATTCTCGACGGCGTGACGGACCCGAGAAACTTTGGCGCCTGTCTGCGCGCAGCCGACGCTGCGGGCGTGCAGGCCGTGATCGTCCCTCGCGACCGGTCTGCGCGCATGACGCCGGCTGCCGCCAAGGCCGCCGCGGGAGCGGCCGAAACCGTGCCCGTGGTGCAGGTGACGAACCTTGCCTCCGCCATCATGGAGCTTCGCGACAACGGCGTCACGGTGGTGGGGACCGCTGGCGAAACGGATAAGAGCATCTACGATATTGATCAGGCGAAGGCCTTTGCCTGGGTGCTCGGCGCCGAGGGTGAGGGACTGAGGCAGCTGACGCGCCGCCGCTGCGACGAACTCGCCGCCATCCCGATGGTGGGGAGCGTCGAGAGCCTTAATGTTTCCGTCGCTTCCGGCATCTGCCTCTTCGAGTCCCTGAGGCAGCGCATTACCGCCGGGATTGTGACTCCGGGGAAGGCTGAGGACCGGCTCTGATCCGGGCTTCCGACGGAGAACCGCAAAAAAAATCGGAAAATTCCATGCAGGCCGCGAATTCTTCATGTAGAATCGCGGCCTTTACTGTCCTTGCCGCACTGGAACGACGCTCTGGGCGGCTTTTTCCGCAAGGAGGCTAAATGCGTCACTACGAAATCTGCATCATCGTGCACCCTGACCAGAGTGAACAGGTTCCCGCGATGATCGAGCGCTACAAGACCCTCGTCGCCGAACAGGGCGGCAAGATCCACCGCATTGAAGACTGGGGCCGTCGTCCGCTCGCGTACCCGATTGAAAAGCTCGTGAAGGCGCACTATCTGCTCCTCAACATCGAGTGCGGCCATGAGACGATCCTCGAGATCGAAAACGGCTTCCGCTTCAACGACGCCGTTCTCCGTCACCTCACTGTGAAGACGAAGCATGCCGAAACCGCTCCCTCCCCGATGATGAAGGTCGTCGAGAAGGAAGAGGCCCGCAAGGTTGCCGCTGAGGCTGCCGCGGCTGCTCAGGAAGAAACCGCTCCGGCCCAGGCCTGATGACGGTTGAAGACGTCGGATTCGAAGCCAATTCGATTGAAATCTACGCGACGCTGATTGAACGCGAGGAAGTGAGATTCACTCCCGCAGGCATTGAGGTTTTCGATGCCATGTTCCACCATCGCAGCCGATTGGTCGAAGCCGGAAAAATCCGCACGCTCGAATACGACTTCGAAGCCCTTTCTTACGGGGACACTGCCAGCAGGCTCAATGCTCTGGCAGTGGGCGCAAAAATCCGGATCAAGGGATTTCTCGCCACGAAGTCGATGAAAAGCCGGCGTCTGACAGTACACATCACAGAATTCAAATAGAGAGGTCATCAAATGGCTTTTGGTGCTAAGGGCAAGGGCAAGCCCCGCCGTTCGAACCAGCAAAATTCCCTTTTCAAGCGCAAGAAGTTCTGCCGCTTCACGGCTGAACACGTTGAGCAGATCGACTACAAGGATGTCGAGACGCTGCGCGACTTCATTCAGGAAAACGGCAAGATCATGCCGGCTCGCCTGACCGGCACGAAGGCGCACTACCAGCGCCAGCTCGATACGGCCATCAAGCGCGCCCGCTTCCTCGCCCTCCTGCCCTACACGGACAACCAGTAATCGACGGGAGAATTTTCAAATGCAAGTTATTCTGCTCGAAAAGATCACGCATCTCGGCGACCTGGGCGACATCGTCAAGGTTAAGGATGGCTACGGCCGCAACTTCCTGATCCCTCAGGGTCACGCCAAGCGCGCCACCAAGCAGGCTATCGCTGAGTTTGAGGCCCGCCGCGCCGAGCTCGAAAAGGCTCAGGCTGAACGCGTTGCCGCTGCTCAGGATCTCGCCGCCAAGCTGAACGGCGCCGAAGTCGTCATCGCCTCCAAGTGCGGCGTCGACGGCCGTCTCTTCGGCTCCGTCACCAACGCTGACATCGCTGAAGCGGTCGACAAGCTCGGCTTCCAGATCAAGAAGTCCCAGGTCCGTACGCCGCTCGGCGCCATCAAGGCGACCGGCGACTACACGATCACGATCGGTCTGATGACGGACATCACCGCCGACATCACGGTCAAGGTCGTTGCTGAGGAATAATTTCTTCTTCAGACAAGGGATCTTCAGCTCGAGGGCTTTATGGAAGCTTTTGAGCTGAAAGCCGGAAAAGGCTCTCCAAAGGATTCATTTCCAGAGGGGAGCCTTTCTTTTTGCCTGTGATGAACAAAAATTGCAAGTTTCGGCAAAGTTCCATTGACGGTAGAGACGCCGCAGACGAAATCCCCGATAATTTTCCCCCGCTTCCTCTTAGAGAACCCGAACAACAGATGACCGAAGACATTCAGGATGAAGCCGCTCAGGCCGTACGAAAGCCCCCGCAGAGCATTCTCTCCGAGCAGGCTATTCTCGGCGGATTGATGGTGGACAATTCCGCGCTCGACAGCGTGGTCGACGTCATTCGTCCCGAGGATTTCTACCGGCGCGATCACCGCCTCATCTACGAGGAAATCGCGAAGCTCATTCAGGGGGCGCACCCGGCGGACTACCTCACGGTCTATGAGAGCCTCAAGGCTTCGGGAATGGACGTGGAGGCCGGAGGCCTTCCCTACCTGATGGAGCTCGCGAACAACTCTCCCTCTGCGGCCAACATCCGCCGCTATGCGGAGATCGTGCACGACAAGTCCGTCCTGAGGCAGCTCATTACCGTGGGCGACAAGATCGTCACGGATGCGCTCTCTCCCGAAGGCCGCGAGACGCGCGAAATTCTCGACTCAGCCGAAAAAGAGGTGCTCGCCATCAACGAGCGGAATTCCCGCAGCCAGCGCGGATTCCAACCGCTCGCGACGCTCGTGCGCGATGTATCGGCGCGCGTGATCGAGCTCTATCAGACGAAGGATTCGTCCGAAGTGACGGGCGTCTCCTCGGGCTACAAAAACCTCGACTTCGTGACGGCGGGCCTTCAGAGAGGCGACCTCATCATCATCGCAGGGCGCCCTTCGATGGGCAAAACCTCGTTCGCGCTCAATATTGCTGAAAACGTCGGGATCGTTCAGGAGCTTCCGGTTGCGGTCTTCTCGATGGAAATGGGCGCGGACCAGTTGACGCAGCGCATGATCTCTTCCGTCGGGCACATTGATGCGCAGAAGCTGAGAAAGGGGCAGTTGGACGACGAGGACTGGGACAACTTCACGGCGGCGCTTCACCGCCTCGAGGAAAAGCCCATCTTCATCGACGACACGCCAGCGCTGACGATCACGGAGCTTTCGAGCCGCACGCGGCGCCTCGTCAACCAGGCCGGGCCCCTGGGACTGGTCGTGGTCGACTACCTGCAGCTCATGGGCTCGCAGAGCCGAAACGCGCAGGACAATCGTGCGCAGCAGCTCTCTGAAATCTCCCGCGGCCTCAAGGCGCTCGCAAAGGAGCTCCGCGTGCCGGTGATTGCGCTCTCGCAGCTCAACCGTTCGGTCGACAGCCGCACGGACCGCCGTCCCGTGATGTCCGACCTTCGCGAATCTGGCGCAATCGAACAGGACGCGGACGTGATCATGTTCATCTACCGCGACGTCGTCTACAACAAGGACACGCCCGACAAGAACCTCGCGGAAATCATCGTTGCCAAGCAGCGTAACGGCCCTATCGGCACGCTCCGCATGACGTTCCTGGGCGGCAATACGCGCTTTGAGCCTACCGCTGACGAAGGCTACTGGGGCGGCATTGAGGAGTAAGAACGATGGAATGGCTCACAAGCATTGACTGGTTTGCGCTTGCCTGCTGGCTCGGCGCCTTCGTTCTGATTGCGCTTGGGTTCGCGGGCACGATCGTGCCGGCGATTCCGGGCCTCCCCATGATTGCGGGCGGCGCCTGGCTGATCGGCTGGGCCGACAACTACGACAAGGTGGGCTGGAAGACGATTCTCTTTCTCGCCGTGCTCGCAGTCATCGGCGTCATCGTGGATTCGGTGGCGCAGACGGCGGGCGCTCAGAAAGCGGGTGCGTCCAAAGCGGGCATCATCGGGTCGCTTGTCGGCACCGTGCTCGGCATGTTCATGGGACTCTTCGGGCTCCTCTTCATGCCGCTCATCGGCGCCGCGATCGGCGAATTCTGGGCCAAGCGCGATTTGATTCACGCGGGCCGCGTGGGGCTTGCCACCTGGATCGGCATGATCGTGGGCACGGCGGTCAAGGTTGCGCTCGCCTTTGCCATGACGGGAATTCTCTTTTTCGTCTATCTCACGGCATAAGACGCAAAGTTCTGAAAAATTACCCCGTTCACCTCACGGAGCTTGGTTGCGAAAGTTGCTTCAAGGAATAGGGAGTGCCTGACGGGTTTTTCTATTTTCGAAAAACCGTCTTGAGTAGATGCTTGTCTGCGGTTCGGTATCCTCCGATTTACGTATGAGGATGATCATCCTAAAGTACTAGTCACACTAAGGATTTCTTTCAACTATATGTTTTTAGAAAGAAATTCAAGTAGAGAATCTGTACAAAAGGAGAATCCCCATGCTAACGAAGCGTCAGTTCCTGCTCTCTATCGCCGCTCTTTCCGTCTCGAGCGCTCTGCAGGCGGCAGGCGGTCCCTCGGGGCCGGCAGTGCACTTTCAGGCTCAGGGCAAGATCGGCGAGGTGTTCGTTAATCCCTATCGCATTGCTCCGTTGACTGCAATCATCGGCAATGGCGGCTATGAGCTGAAGGACGTTTCAGTACGAGTGGTTCCGAAGAAGGGCGGTCAGGAAATTGCCTATGCAGTTGAAGATCGCATCTGCCGTACGCATGGCGGTATTCCTGTTTTCGGCCTTTATGCTGATTATCAGAACACTGTTGAGGTTTCTTACACCCGCATTTCGAATGATGCGGCTCGTACAGCAGAAAAGGTGAAGGAAAGCTACAAGATCTACGCTGGTCCGGCTTATGTGGGCAGCGACGGCACGGATCTTCAGACGGGCGGTTGGTTCCAGGCCAAGGTCCTGAAGATGGACAAGAAGTTCAAGGACCGTCTCTACTTCGTCAACAACATCCTTGAAAATAATCCGCGCGGAGGACGAGCCGTCTGGAACAACCCTGCCGGCGGTGCCTTGCAGTGGGGCGGCGCGCCTGAGGTAGGCATCATCGATTCAACCGGCGAACTGCGCTGGTATCTCCTGCCCGACTCGATCTACAACGGCAATTCGATTGAATGGGGCGGCGTCATGATGGGCTTCCGTCAGAACCCTGATGGTGCGCTCACCTGGGGCTACGGTCAGCGCTATGCCAAGTACGACATTCTCGGGCGCAAGATCTTCAATCGCATGCTCCCGGAAGGTTATGACGACTTTTCACATGCAATGGTGCCGATGCAGAACGGCAACTATCTCATCCGCGTGTCCGATGCCAACTACAAGCGCGCTGACGGCAAGAACGTCCGCACGATTCGCGACGTGATGATCGAAGTGAACGAATCGGGCGAGGTGGTTGACGACTGGAACCTTAACAATATTCTCGATCCGTACCGCAGCACGGTCATCAAGACGCTCGATCAGGGCGCCGTCTGCCTCAACATCGATGTGGCCAAGGCCGGCCAGACGATGAGCGACAAGGAGCTGGCAGAGCTCGATAAGTCCGACAACTTCGGCGACATCCTTGGCTCCGGCCCGGGCCGCAACTGGGCCCACATTAATTCCGTTGACTATGACCCGACTGACGACTCCATCATTGTGAGCTCTCGTCATCAATCCGCAATCATCAAGATCGGCCGCGACAAGAAGGTGAAGTGGATTATCGGCAGTCATGAAGGCTGGAAGGATGCATTCAAGACGAAGCTTCTCACTCCGGTCGATGCCAAGGGCAACCCCATCAGTTGTGATGAGAACGTCAACCATTGCGAAAAGGACTTTGACTGGACGTGGACGCAGCATACGGCCTGGCGCATTGACGCGAAGTCGAAGAAGGGCATTGTCTACCTCACAGTCTTTGACAACGGCGACGGCCGCGGCATGGAGCAGCCTCCGCTTCCCGACATGAAGTACTCGCGCCTCGTGGTCTACAAGGTTGATGAGGCGAAGATGACGATCGAGCAGGTCTGGGAGTACGGCAAGGAAAAGGGCCACGAATACTTCAGCCCCGTTACCGGCCTCTGCGAATACGCCGAAGACAAGGATTCCGTGGTCGGCTACTTCTCGACCGCAGGCATGCGCGTGAGCCATGGCAAGGCTATGCCCTCGCCCTTTATCACGGAATTTGCCTGGGGCGCGAAAGAGCCCTCCGTTGTTATCCATCTGAAGGATACCTTTGGTTATCAGGCCTGGCCTTTCTCCGTCAAGGAAGCTTTCAAGCCCACTGCCAGGCAGGCACGCTGATTCCCTTCTCTGCCTTGCATAACTGAATGTTCACCGCTGCTGTCGATCCCTCTTTCGGCAGCGGCACAGCTGAACTCATCCTCAGATTTCTCTTTTCCCGGAACTTGCATCATGCAACGTCAATTCGCGAGATCTCTCCTCTGCCTCGCGGCGCTCTCGGCAGCCGCTCTCTCCGTTCAGGCTGCCGACGTGAAGATGTACGGCATCATCGATACCGGCATCATCATTGAAAACAACAAAATGGGTACGGGCGACAGTCAGACCCGCGCCTACGAAGAGTTCGGCATCAACCTCGGGCCCCGCGTCGGATTGAGGGGTACCGAAGATCTCGGCAACGGCACTAAGGTAAAGCTTCTGCTCGAAAGCCTTTTCGAATCCGATAACGGCGCCATGCGCTTCAATCGACTTTTCGGCGGTGAATCGTCCGTTGCGCTCGAAGGTCCTTACGGCGAAATCGCCTTCGGCCGCATGGGAGCACTGACCTCTCCCTTCGGTCACTGGGGCATCTTCGGGCTTGAGGCTACGCCTTTCGGATTTGGCTGGGGGCGCTCGGGCGGCGTTCACTGGATGGTTGGGGGCGACCGCCTTGACAACACGGTTTCCTACGCGTCGCCGAAATTCGGTCCGGGTGTTCAGTTCTATGCGCAGTATTCCTTCCAGACGGGCACCAATCCGGTTCCGGGCGTTGAGAATGCCAAGCAGCGTCATAACACGCGCAGAGCGTCCATCGCCTTCCGCATCAAGAATGAGTCGCTTACCACGGTCGGCACGCTTGACCGCATTATGAACACGCACAATTCCCCTGCCGATTATGGTGAGGACACGACGATTGGCAGCCTGACGGTGAACTTCCCCGTTGTCAAAGACGTGCGCCTCTTTGTCATGGGGCAGTATTTCAGGAATGTCTACAACGCGCCCGGCACGCCTGTTCATTCACCCGTAAAGCTCATCGGAACTGCGAATCTGGGCGCCGACAATCAGACAGGCATCGCCGGGAGAGGGTTCGATGGGTACGTTGCAAGCATCAACGCCCAGATCAAGGTTGCAGGGGGCGACCTCTATCTCACGACTGCATACGACGACTGGGAATACAAGGGCCATGTGACGGAAGGTCAGGAAACCGATCTGAAGCGCTACCTTGTGGGCGCTGCCTATGAATATCCTCTCAGCAAGCGTACGCACCTCTATGCTTCCGCCAACTGGACGCACGGCTCGGGGCTCTTTGATACCAAGAACTTCTCCGACAGCTCGGATCCGAACTCGTCGCAGGTGATGGCCGGCATTACTCATTTCTTCTGATAGTCGGGCAGAATCTCCCGTTACCGATTCAACTTGCATTTTGAAGGATCCGGAGTCTGCGGTGGCCCCGGATCCTTTATTGCTTCAGGAGATCCCCATGAAGCCTTTCTCGACTCTCGACGACCTCACCCTCTCAGACCTGAAGCTGCTGCAGACGCTCATCAGAACGGCATCGCTCACGAGCGCTTCGCTCACTTTGAGCTGGTCTATACCTAAGGCTTCTCATAGGCTTTCAAAGATTCGTGAAGTGCTGGGAGATGAACTTTTTGTGCGTTCCGGCAATTCACTCGTTCCGACAACACGCATGAAGGAGCTTGCGCCGCGAGTTGCGGGTGCGATAGACGCGCTTACTTCACTCACGATAGAAGAACGCTACCGGCCGGAGGAAATCGACAGACTGTTTACCTTTGAAATGGTCGATAACGCGGCGGCCATTCTGCTTGCTCCTGTATTCGCAGCCATCCGTAAAAAAGCCCCAGGCTTTCATGTCCGGATCCGTCCCTCTGTCGGCCGGACAATTGAGAACCTTTGGGAAGGATCCACTGACCTGGCTTTTGGATTCGACATCGATCGAGCGCTGCCCGGTGATATTCATTCACAGGAACTTTTCAAGTCCCGGCACGTCTTTGCTATGAGAAAGGGCCATCCGCTGATTGAGATCCTCAGAAAGCGCGTGTCAAACGGAGGGGAACCGGAAGCGTTGCCAGAGGATCTCGCGCCGTATCCATACGCGTCGCTTTCGCTTCCGCGCTGGAGATCTCTTTCATCCAACATTGACATTGCCTGGAGGCATGAGATTCCGAGTCCCCTCTATCTCGAAACGCCATACTTCCTGGTTCTTCCTTACTATCTTCTGGATTCTGATGCCTACGCACTTCTGCCAGCGGAACTCGCGCATGATTTTTCGCTTTCTCTTCCAATGACGTATGCAGAAGGGCGGCCGGAAGATATTCGAAACTGGAATCCGATGATTCTTTGGCACAGCCGCAGTCAGGGCGACTTTGCACTCCAATGGCTGAGATCGGAGATCTGCAGACTTTCTCGGGATCATGCTCCGGTTCCGAGGCAGATCTTCAAACCCTTGATCTCGCAGGTCGCATTGTTCACGGAAGGAAATGGGTCGTGAAGAATGAGATGGCCTCTCGCCATCAGCGACTTTCCGCAATGAAAAAGGGCGTTCCCGTTAAGGAAACGCCCTTCTGAGCTCGTCAGGTGCTTGAGAGTAGCACTTCAGGCTCTATTAGAAGCTGTGACGCATGCCGACGTAGACCGTGGTGGTCTCGGGCTTGTTTTCGCTCTTCTCAACGTTGTCCTTATTCTTGTCCTGATAGTAGCCGGCGACGCCGTAGACGTTCGTGCGCTTGCTCAGGCTGTAGGTGTAGCCGACAGAGGTGCCCCAGCGGGTGAATTCTTTGTCGTTAAGTTTTTCATCATCGCCGCTGTTGGCGCTTTCCGTATCCGCATAACCGAAGGCAAGCATGGCCGTGCCGCCGGCGAGAGGCATGTCAAAGCCAGCCTGAGCTGCCCAACCTTTGAAGGATTCACCCTTAAGGCCGACGGAGGAGAGGGCCACGGTGTCCTTATAGTTGGAAGTGGCTTTGTACATGTTGTCGAAGTACTGGGCGCTCAGATAGGTCTTCGCAAAGCCGCAGTTGTAGTAGCCGCCCGCAGTGAGCGTATAGCCGTTGTCGGGCTTATCCGTGAACTGTGCGCTCGACCAGTTGTAGAGCGCGGCGGACGCGGCGAGATTGAACGGGCCGGCCACATAGGTGGCGCCGAGAGCGGCGTAGCGGGTGTCACTCGACTTGCCTTCAGAAGGGGCCTTAAGGTCAGCATCGGCAGCGTTCTCTGCGCCGAACTTATCCTTCGTATTCATGCCGAAGGAGTACTGGGCGTAGGCGTTGAAGCCCGCGAAGTTCGGGGACTTGTAGGTGACGGTGTTGTCCATGCGGGCGCCGCCCACATAGAACGTGCTGAATTCAACAGCGCCGCCCCACGAAGCGCCGAAAGGCGAGAGGTAGCCGAGGAGGCCGTAGGAGCCGTTGGCGCTGTCAAGGGCGCCCAAGCGGCCGAAGGAGAGTTCGCCGAAGGCGCCGCGAACGAAGAGGTTCGCTTCACGGCCGAAGAGGCGATTGCTCTGACCGAGCGTGCCGTCGTCAAGCGCAAAGCCGTTTTCGAGCACGAAGCCGACCTTCAGGCCGTTGCCGAGATCTTCAACGCCCTTGAGGCCGAAGCGGTTGCCGGACTGGTTGCCGGAAGCCATGGTGAAGGAGTCGGTGGCGTCCTTGCCCTGTTCATCCGGGTCGGAGTGAACATACTTGACGCCGACGTCGACGATGCCGTAGACGGTCACGTCAGCGGCCATGGCCGAACCCGCAAAAGCGCCGAGGACGGCGAGTGCAGCAAGAGTCTTTTTCATTTCTTTGTTTCCTGGAGAAATAAGTTTGGTGGGCCGGGCTTTTCTTTAAGAGCCCTCGCACGCCCCGGCACCGTCTGAGGAGATCGGTCTCAGGATGCCGCTCAGTGAAGCGGGTGATTGCTGTAACAAACATTCACGACTAACACTGAATTCTTGCTAGTCTCACACAGCTCGCTTTTCGACATCTGAGATAAATGCCTCATGCCTTGTGATTCAAGTCTTTTCATTACGCGATTCTCTGCAAGACGCAATTCCTGAAAAAAGATATGGATAAGGATCTATTTTTTGAAAAATGCATTTGCAGGAGAGCTTTTTTGCAGACCCCTCGGATCAAAACCGAACTGACCTGAAGAGACATGTCTTTGAAATCAGAAGGAATTTTTGCTGCGACGAAGCCTGACGCAGAGATTCTCTAAACTTCGTCTTTAGTCCGTCGTAAGCCTCAGGACTGCGTTTCCCTGAGACTCGGCAAGCCACTTTTCCCTTCCTCCTTCGCTCCCATGATTCATACGCTTTACAGCAACAGCTACGAAGTCCTTCGGGCAGTGCTCCTCAGCAACATCGAGCGGCTTCGGTTTCGTCCCGAAGCTTCGGAACTTGGTGCGGATGCGCTTTTCGAAGGCGTTTTCGACCGGGTGCCCGTCATCATCCCTTCGAAGGCTGTTGAAACGGATTTGACGCGCGCCATTGCCCGCGAGGAGCAGATCTGCGCTTCGATGCAGTTCATGTTCCTCTCGCAGTGGCTCGGCTTCTTTTCAAAGGAACCGCTCGCCAACGTGGTCGGGAACGAAGCGGACTGGATGGTCTGGGAGATTCTCAGAAAAACGGGACCGGGAAGCTTCCGGGAGGAAATGAAGGCGAGGACGGTGCGGCTTGAGGACTGCCTGAGAGGGAGAACGGAAGAAGAGATTTTTTCGCTCGCTCAGCGCGTCTGCTCCGTTTTCGTTTCCTACGCGAGCTACCGGCTCGACTGGGTGCTCGAGTGGCTCGGACTTCATCAGGAGCGGCTGACCCTCACAGAGGAAATGCAGGACGAGAGACGCCGGATGGAAGCCGACCCCGACTTTGTCTGGCAGCGCGAGCTCTGGAAGCGGCTCGCCGAGAACCCCGGGTGGCGCGGGAGACAGTTTCTGGAAACGCTTCCCGAGACGCTCGAATCTCTTGCCGGGGCGCCGAAGGATCTGCGGGAGCTTGATCTCGGGCACGGCCGGACGGTGCCCCTTCCCAATGCGCTTCACGTCTTCATGCCCTTCGTCGTGCCGCCGCTGATGCTACCGGTTCTGAAGGCGTTCGCCCATTCCGGGCGCGACGTGTGGCTCTATCTCCTTAATCCTTCGTCTGAATACTGGTTCGACCTTGTGCCGAAAAGGCTCTTCAACTGGAAGGAAAAGGGAGACGGGCACCGGGAGATCGGGCACCCGATTCTCGCCGACAACGGCAGAAGCGTGCGCGCCAACATCGACCGCCTCTGGCGCTTTACGGAAGAAGACATTCAGGAAACGCTCCTTTCGGGCCCCTCCGAAAACGCGCATGCGGACAATTCTCCAATGGAGCCGAGGGAGCGGAGGATCCTCGCCTCCCGGGATATTCTGCGCGACTATCAGCTGAGTCCGAAGAACATTACGGTCGACATGAAGGTGGATGCAGAGAGCATCTACCTTGAAGCCAATGAACCGACGCTTCTGCGGCGCATTCAGGATTCCATTCTGAAGCTCGACCCCGATCTCTCGCAGTTTGAAGAAAAGGCGGTGAGGAAAGAGGATGAGTCGCTGCGCTTCGTCTGCGCGCCCACGGCCGTTCGCGAGCTTGAGGGCCTTGCCGACTGGCTGCAGGCGCAGTTTAGAAAACGCAGGGATCTGCGGCCCGAGGACGTGCTTGTCGCGACGCCCGATATTTCGGCTTCTGCTCCGCTCATCGATCAGGTCTTCGGGAGCCTTCCGGCAGGACGGCGCATCGATTACCGCATTACGGGCGCCTTGATGGCGAGCGAGGACGCGCCGCTCGAGGCGCTCTCGGGGCTCGCGAATCTTTTGACGGGCCGCATGAAGCGCGGCGATTTTCTCGCGTGGCTCTCGCTCCCTCTGATTTCGAGGCGCTTCGGCTTTGAAGCGGACGACCTCGAGACCCTTTCCGCGTGGCTCGCGAGCGCAGGGTTTGAATTCGGGCTCTCCGACGGCCATCTTCTTTCTATCGACGCGGAAACCTTCCGGCACGTGAGGGAGTCGACGCTTTCGCGAGCGCTCGAGCGCCTCGCGCTCGGCGCCATGCTCCCGGGAGGCGTGAGAAAGCCCTTCCTCGACGTGCTGCCCCGAGAAGGCGTTGAAGCGAGGGGCTGGAGCACTGCGGCCGAAAGACCTGAGCTCCTCAATTCCCTCTCCACAATCTATGCGGCGCTTGAAACGCTTCGGCGCGAAGCGGAAGACGCTGACGCCGCCTCTTCTGGTGATCAGAACGAAAGAGGTCCGAGGCGCTGGACGCGGTGGATTTCCGAGGCGCTTGAATGCTTTTTCCCGCGCGAAACGCCGCAGGAAAACTGGCAGTCGCTGCGCGCGGGCGCCGAAGCCCTTGCCCTTGAAATCGAGGCTGCAGCGGACCCCGATGAAGGGGCTCCGGAGGTTCCCTTCAGGCTCTTCATGTCGGCCCTGAGGGACCGGCTCGCCGGCGCTCAGCCGGGCGGGCGTCCGGGGAGCGGCGTGACCTTCACCGGCATGCAGCAGCTCCGAGGCCTTCCCTACAAGGTGATCGTCATCTGCGGGCTCAACGATGATTCAAGATTCCCCGGGTCGTCGCACGCCGAGGAATTTGACCTGATGGCGCGCTTCCCCCGAAGGGGCGACCGCGACAGCCGGCACGACAACCGGAACATCTTCCTTGACCTTCTTCTCGCCGCGCGCGAAACCTTTCTTATTTCATATGCCGGCGGCGTAAGCGAGGCAGAGAGGAAGGAACCCTCCATCGTTGCACAGGAGCTTCGCGAGTGGATTCTTTCCTTCGCGGAAAACCGCGAGGAGCGCCGCCAATGGGCTGCAATGCTCACGAGAACGCTCGCCCTCACGGGCTTTTCGCCCAATGCCTTCAGGGACCTTCAGGGCGACTGGCGCTCGACCGACACGGATCTTCTGACGGCGCTCAGAGAGGCTGCAGAGGCAGACTGGTCGAGAAAGGAACTTCCCTTCGAGGATGCGGCAAGGACCTTCCCGGAAGCGGGCGACCAGGTTCCCTTTACGACGCTCTGGAAGTTCTGGCGGGATCCGGCCGATTCCGTTCTGAAGGCAAATGGCATCCGGATCGATGACGAGGAAGAGGATGAAGAGGTGCCGGTGGTGCCGTCGACCGGGGGCTTAAGCTTCTGGAAGCGCATCGACGAGGCGCTCCGGGCGTTTTTTGCCGGGGAAAGCGAGGCCGATGTCCGAAGACGCTGGGCGCTCAATCCCGGGCTCGGCGCCCGGGGCGTGCGCGAATGGGCGCTCGAGGAGGATCTCGCGATTGCGGCTGCGCTCTTTGACTGCTTTGAGAATGCCATGAAGAGTACGACGGAGGTCTCCCCCAAAATGATCACGGCCGATCTCCCGGGGTTCTCCTGGAAGATTTCAATGCAGACCTCGGACCTGAGAACGCACGGGGAAACGGGCGATCTTCTCTTCGCGCCTGTTTCGGCCTCTTCCAAAACAGGAAGCCGCGGACAGAGAGCCGCCTGGGAATTCCTCGTCATGCGCGCGGCAGGGCTCGAAGTGAACGGCTGTCTGGTGTCCCGTGAAAAAGGGAAGGATCAGGATGTTCCGGCGATCACTGCGCTCGCGCCGATTCCGAAGGATGCTGCGGCGAAGATTCTCGCAGTGCTCGGACGCCTCTGGGAATCGTCCCTTTCCGGGAATACGACGGTGGCGAGAGCGCCCTTTGAGGGGAAGAGGAAAGGTACGGGCGGCGAAAGCCACGCCAACCTCATTGCTTTCCGCGGAAAGAAGCTCGCGGAAGCGGAAGAGCGCCTGAAGAAAGCCGCGGATCTGCTCGAGAAGCTTTATTCGAGGGTCGACGGCGACGAACTCGCGCATGAGTTTGAAGCGCTCATCGATGCGCAATGAGATCGGGGGACATAAAAATGACAACGGAAAAGAAAGAGCAGAACCCGGGATTTGACGTTGCATCGGCGCCTTTGCTCGTGCCGACGCTCCTCGAGGCATCGGCGGGTACAGGCAAGACCTTTTCGATCAAGCACCTCGTGCTTCGCTTCATCGTTGAAGCCGGGATACCGATCAATCACCTTCTCGTGATGACCTTTACGCGTGCGGCCACGGCGGAACTGAAGGCCCGCATTGAGTCGCACCTCACGGAGGCGCTGGGCGTCCTCACCGGGACGATTGCGCCCGCGGATGCCGACGCGCTCACGGTGAAGCAGATCGGTCTCTGGAGAAGCATGGGGATTGACGACAGGGATGCGGAAGATCGCATCCGCGAGTCGCTCGCGCTCTTTGACAATGCCGGCATTTTCACGATCCACAGCTTCTGTCAGAAGGTGATTGAAGACAACGCCTTTTCGTCGGGGGGCACCATCAACTTTGATCTGGCGGCTTCGGACGACAAGTTCCGCTCGGACGCCGTGCGGGATTTCCTGCGGCGGTCTTTGGACGCCATGCCTGAGGTTGAGGACCGTGAGGAGCTTGTGGACGGCGACAACTGGGACAAGAAGCTTCAGAGCCTCGCCGACTACCCCGGGTCCCTCGTTCCCCGCAGGTGGACGGATTTCGACAATCTCTCGCCCGCGATTCAGCAGGCGGTGAGCGCCTTCATGGCGGACGTGCCCGGGCGCCTCCTCGACATGAAGAAGAAAGCGCGCGTGAAGACCTTCAACGACCTGCTTCGCGAGCTCTACGACCGGCTCCTCCCGGGAGAGGGCGCACCGGACGAGGTCCGCAGGCAGGCCGAACGGCTCGCCAAACGCGTGAGAAGCACCTACCGGGGCGTTCTCATCGACGAATTTCAGGATACGGATCCGATTCAGTACGCGATTGTCGAGAAGCTCTTCCTTTCCGTTTACGACGCAAAGGCCTCGCCCGACGTTCAGGCCGAGCGCGAGGGCCGCGCCATCTTCTTCGTGGGCGACCCGAAGCAGGCGATCTACCGCTTCCGCTCGGCGGACCTCAATACCTATCTCCGCGCAAGAAAGCGCATTGCGGAGATCGGCCGCACGGAAGCGCTCATGACTAACTTCCGTTCGTCGCCGAAGCTTGTTGATGCCTTCAATGACTTCTGGACGACGGCGCCGACGGGGCTTCCTTTCCTGCGTGAGGGCCTTGCGTATCAGAAAGTAGCTTATTCGCCTTCGAAAACCGGTCTCTGGGTGCGGGATGGCGACGGCTGGAAGGAACCCCTGCCCTTTGAAATCTGGACCGATGCAGGGGGAGCTCTCTGCGCGGATGCCGATGATGTCAAGGCGTCGTCGATGGCGGCGCTCGGACTCTCGATCGCAAAACTCATTGATGCGGGCGCGAGGGGCGAAGCCGTTCTCGCGGCAGAGGCCGGGGAGACGCCGATCGAGGGGCTCGATCTTTCGCCCTGGGGCGGTCCGAAGTCGGTGCGCGGCGTTGAGGCGCGCGATATTGCCGTCCTGGTGCGCGCCAACAGCGATGCGCTTCTCGTGAAGGATGCGCTTGGCGAGCGCAATATTCGGGTGCGCTATCAGCTGAGGGAAAGCGTCGCCGCAACCGAGGAAGCGGCGGAGATGATTCTGCTCCTTCGCGCCTTCGCGGCGCCGGGCGACATGCATGCAATGAATGCGGCGAGAGCAACGCGACTCGTGGGCGACACGCTGCAAACCCTCCGAGACGACGAGAAGGATGAAGCGCGCAGAGTGGAATTGAGAAGAGTCCTTGAGGAAGGGCTCCGCCGCTGGCCCTCGAGCGGTCCGGCACCCGCCGTCCGCCGGCTGATGGCCCTCTGCCGGACGACGGAGCGGCTTCTTCCCTCCAGAGAGGGCGAGCGCCGGCTCGTCAACTATGCGCATCTTCTTGAGCTCCTTCATGCCGCGCACCGCACGGTGCCGACGCCCGGGGGCCTCGCCGAGTGGCTCGACAATCAGAGGTCGGCGGGCGACTCCGCGGAAGACCAGAAGGTGAGGCTTGAGAGCGATGCGAACCTCGTCACCCTTCAGACCATTCATTCGAGCAAGGGGCTCCAGTATCCGATCGTCTATCTGCCCTTTGCACAGAAGAGGCTTCAGACTTGCAGCAAGTCCTCCGTGCATCTTGTGCCTGACGACGAAGGGCGCCTCAATCTGCTCTTAAGTCACGTGAAGAGCGACGCAGACGAGCGTGAAAAAAGCGAATCGGTCGAAGAGGACGTGCGCCTTGCGTACGTAGCCATGACCCGCGCTGCGAAGCACCTGGTTCTCATGTTGCCGCAGGCCATGGCGGGCAAAAAGTCGCCGGATTCCTGGGGAGCCTTCACGTATAAGAATCCCTACTTTGCCGCGCTCTGCGGCGGGACGGATAAGAAGACATTGACGGCCGCCGCGGCCGCGAAGCTTCTTCAGAGGCTCAGGGATGCCGGCACGGTCGACGTGAAGGATTTCGCGGCACTGGCCGAAGCCGGCAAAGCCGACGGATTCAGGGTGCAGTCGGAAACGAAGCCTTCCGACTTTGATGCGGAAAAGGCGCAGGACGTCCGCGGAGGCTGGAGGACATCGAGCTTTACCGGCATTTCGCGCATGGCCGAGGATGAGGGCTCGGGCTTTTCCGTCTGGTACGGCGAAGCCGAAAAGGTTCCCGCAGCCGGGGACATTCTTTCCTTCCCCAAGGGTGCGCAGGCGGGCACGTGTCTCCATGAAATGCTCGAACTCGCGGATTTTGCCGGGATGGCGCCTGATACAGAAGAGGCGCGGGCAGCAAGGCTCGCGCTTTGCCGCAGGGAGGTCGAGAAGCACCTTTCCTTTGCGGATGATGCTGCCCGGGAGCTTGCCGCTGAGGGGGCCGCCCGGATGATTTACGACATTCTCAACGCGGAAATTGCTCCGGGATTGTTCCTGCGAGACGTGCCGAAGCGCGCGAGAAGCGCGGAGCTTGAATTCCTGATCCCGATACCGAAGGGTCTCACGGCGGAGCGGCTCGCCGATGAGCTTCGCGAACTCGATCCCGAAAAATACGACTTCGGGGGCCTTCGCTCCGAGTCGCTCAGGGGCTTTCTCACGGGCTTCATCGACCTTGCCTTCATGCACGACGGGCGCTTCTACGTGCTCGACTGGAAGAGCAACAAAATTTCGCCCGAAGCTGAAGGGTACGAGGAAAAGGCAATGGACGAGGAAATGCGCCGGCATCTTTATCGGCTCCAGTACCTCATCTATCTTGTGGCGCTGAGACGGTTCCTCCGCTCGAGACTCGGAGAGCACTTCCAGGACGACATGATCGGGGGCGCCATTTACGTGTTCCTGCGCGGCGTGCGCGCGGACGCGACGACGCCGGATCACCCGCAGGGCATTGTTTTCGATCCCGTGAGCCCGGCCGTCATCAGGCGGCTTGACCAACTTTTTGCCGGAGAATGCTGATGGCTGGTTTTGACAATTCGCTCCCTCTGGGAGGCCTGGCGGGCCTCGGCGACGCGCTTCTCCGTGCGGTCGAAAGAGATCTTTTCTTCCGCGGGGAAGCTCTTCCCGCGGAGGCGGAGCCTGCCCTCCGGGCCCTCATGAACGCCTTTTCCCGCGCCGAGGAGCGCGGGAACGTCTGCGTGCGCGCGGAGTCGGCCGCGCTTTTCTGGAAGTCCCCCTCTGAAAGCGAGAGTGAAGCGGGCGAACCCTTGAGCGAAGAAGCGCGTCTCAAGGGATTTCTCGAAGGCGTCGAAGTCTTGAAGCGCCTCGGCCTCGTCATGACGCTCGAGGGATTTATTGAAGAAGCAAAGCTCGACCTCCGAAGAAAGGGCGAAGGCGTCTTCGCGCCCATTCTCATGGACGACAAGGCGGGGAGCGCCGCCGAAACGCGTCTTTATTTCGCGCGCTTTGCGCTCGAAGAACTGATGCTCGCGCAGGCTCTCCTTCGCCTCGCAGGCAAAAAGACGTCTGAACCCAAGGAAGCATCGGCGCGCGCGGCGGCGGTCGACCGGATCGCAGCCGCCTCGGGCGCCGACAACCTTCAGAAGAAGGCGATTGAGGTGGCCGTCAGCGAGTCGCTCGCCATCATTTCAGGCGGCCCCGGCACGGGGAAGACGACGACCGTCGCGCAGATTCTCGAGTGCCTCCTCGAAGAAAATCCCGGCCTCAGAATTGCGCTCGCGGCGCCGACGGGGAAGGCGACGAGCCGCATGGATCAGTCGATGAGAATGAGCGTCGGCCGCGGGTTCCTCCCGAAGCTCTCCGAAGTTCTAGCAAAGGACGAGACGCGCCCCGAGGGCGAGCGGCAGGTGAAGGGCCGCACCATTCACAAGTGGCTCCTTTCGCCCACGCCCGCGGGGGGATTCCCCGGGCCCGGAAACCCCCTGCCGGTTGACGTCATCGTGGTCGACGAAGCCTCTATGGTGGACATCCACCTTGCCGCCCGTCTTTTCGACGCCGTGGGCGAAGCGACCCGCGTGATCATTCTGGGCGACAAGCATCAACTTGCCGCCGTAGGACCGGGCGCCGTCTTTGCGGAGCTCTCCGATCCGAAGGGCGTGCTCGGCCGCCACGTGGTCGAGCTCGAAAAGAGCCGGCGCTTTGAAAAGGGCACGGTGATCGCGAGGCTCGCTGAAGCCATCAACCACCAGGGCGAATGCGCAGAACTGCCGGAGGATCAGGTCTTCGAGCGGGTTATTGATGCTTTTTCGGGCAGTGAGGATGAGAAGAGCGGCTACGAAGCGCGCCTGCATGAGGAGAAGCTCGCGGATGCCGGCAAGGCCGAACGCGAGGTCTTCAACCGCACGGGCCTCACGCGGGAAGCGCGCGAGTGGCTCGACCGGGAGCTCGGAGGCTACGCCGGGGCGCTTCTCAACTACCGCGATGCCTGGATGCGGGGGGCGCCCGCTGAAGAGCTCGAGGCGCTCATGAAGACGCTCTGGGCGCGGCTATCCGAATTCAGGGCGCTTGCTGCCCAGCGCCGGGGCGCGATGAGCGTTACGGCAATCAACAACTATGCCGACGAGATGATGCGAAGGCTCTGGCCGCAGGCGGACGGCGCGGGCGCCGGGGAAAACTATCCCGGGCGCGTCGTGATCGTGCGCAGAAACGACGACGGCCTCGGGGTCTACAACGGCGACGTCGGGATCGTGCTCCCTCAGCGGCCGCAGGGTCATGACGATCATGCGGAGTCCGCCAACGCTGCGAGCCCGGCAGAGCCCGGGGCAGAGACCTTCAATGCCGGAGAAGTCGTTCGCACCGACCGCACGGGCGGGAGGATCCTCTACACGGTCTATTTCGGCGACCAGGAGCGGACGCTCCCCGCGCAGCTTCTTCCCTCGCACGACACCGCCTGGGCGATGACGATTCACCAGTCGCAGGGCTCTGAATTCGAACGCGTGGCGGTCTTTCTCCCCGAGCGCGCGGATTCGGGACTTGCCACCCGGGAGCTCCTCTATACGGGCGTCACCCGCACGAAGCGGAAGGTCGACGTCTTTGCGAGCCGCAGGGTGCTTGCCGAAGCCGTGCGCCGGCCGACCGTGCGCGACGGGAACCTCGGGCGCAGGCTCGCGCTCGGGCGTCTGGAGGATTGAGGGCTCTTCAGGGCGCTCCCGCAGAAAAAGAAGGGAGTCATTCGGAAATTCCGGATGACTCCCAGATTCTTCGGCGAGCGAAAGGGAATTAATTCACCTTGGCCTTCTGAACGAGCTCGGCGAAGTGGTTCTTGGCCTTCAATTCGGAGAGCTGGTCCTTGAGGCTCTGCTTCTGGGATTCCCAGGTCGGGAAGTTCTCAGCCTTTCTCTTCGCGTCGAGCTTCACGATGTGGTAGCCGTACTGGTTGAGGATAGGCGCCTGAGCAACCGAACCAGCGGAGAGAACCTTGAAGGCGTTGCCGAAGGCCTGGTCGACATTGCTCGGGACGAGCCAGCCGACAAGACCGCCCTGGTCGCGCGACTGCGGGTCGATCGAATACTGCTTGGCGAGGTTCTCGAACTTTTCGCCCTTGTTGATGCGGTCAATGAGCTTTGTCGCCTCGTCCTCGGTCTTCACGAGAATGTGGCGGACCTGATATTCCGTGTCGCCGTATGCCGCACGGGCCTTGTCGTAGGCTGCGCGCGCTTCCTTGTCGGAAACGGGGTTCTTCTTCGCGTATTCGGAGACGAGAAGCTGGACCTTCAGCTGCTTCCCGGCACGGTCGATCGCCGTGCGGTATTCCTTCGTGCGCTCGATGCGCGCCTTGGCGGCTTCCTGGAGCAGCACCGTTTCCTCGGTGATCGCGCGGCGGACCTGTTCCTCAAGCTGAGGACCCGCCTTGGCGCCTGCCTTGACGGCGTTGTTGTAGACCTCTTCCTGTCTCTGAACGGAAACCTTTTCGCCGTTGACCGTCATGACCTTGAATTCGGCCTGAGCAGCGGCGACGAAGCCGAGGGAGAGGACCGCTCCGGTTAAGAGTGTGCGCTTGAACATGTTTTCTGCCATTTTTGGTGTTAAAAGTGATGCCGCCTTCCCGCCCGCAACGGGTGAGAGGCGGCGGCTCTGGTGAAAATTATTTTAGAGCGCTTCGGCCGCGAACTCCGCGAGCCTCGAGCGTTCGCCCCGGGTGAGCGTGATGGTGGCGGCGTGCTCCCAGCCCTGGAAGCGCTCGACCACGTACGTGAGGCCGGAGCTTCCTTCCGTGAGGTAGGGCGTATCGATCTGCGCGATGTTGCCGAGGCAGACGATCTTCGTTCCCGGGCCTGCACGCGTGATGAGGGTCTTCATCTGCTTGGGCGACAAGTTCTGCGCTTCGTCGATGATGACGAACTTCTGCAGGAACGTGCGCCCGCGCATGAAGCTCATCGACTTCACGCGGATGCGGCTCCGGATGAGGTCCATCGTCGCCTGGCGGCCCCATTCGCCGCCCGTGTCGGAGGCGTGAAGGACTTCGAGGTTGTCTTCGAGCGCCCCCATCCAGGGGGCCATCTTTTCCTCTTCCGTGCCGGGGAGGAACCCGATGTCCTCGCCCACGCTCACCGTGGCGCGGGTCATGATGATTTCGCTGAAGCGCCTTTCGTCAATCGTCTGCGTGAGCGCGGCGGCAAGCGTCATGAGGGTCTTGCCCGTGCCCGCCTGACCGAGAATCGTGACGAAGTCGATCTCTGGATCCATGAGGAGATTGATCGCCATGTTCTGCTCGCGGTTTCTCGCGTTGATGCCCCAGACGCGGGTGCGGCTCTTCGCTCGGTAGTCCTTCATCAGGCGGAAGGTGACCTTCTGGCCATGAACCGCCGTGACGAGCCCCATGAAGTTTTCGTCGCCGTCGATCCAGAGGCATTCGTTCACGATGAAGCGCGACGGGTCGTCGGCTTCAAATTCGTAGAAGGTGGAGCCGTGATCCTGCCAGGAGCGGAGCGTCGGCGAAGCCTTGTCCCAGAATCCGGGCTCGAGCATGAGCTTGCCCGAATAAAGCATGTCGGTGTCGTCGAGCACCTTGTCGGAGAGGTAGTCCTCTGCCGGAATGCCAAGGGTCGTCGCCTTGATGCGCATGTTGATGTCCTTCGACACCAGCACGACGGCGCGCTTGGGGAAGGCTTTCCGCACGCCTTCTACGGTGGAAAGGATCCGGTTGTCGCCCTTCGAAAGGTCGAGCTCGCCGGGGAGCTCCTCCTGAAGGGGCTTCGTTTCAAACCAGAGGAGGCCTTTGGCTTCCGTATTCCCGAGGAGCGAGAGCGGCACGCCCTCAGTGATTCGCCCGTCGTTCGCTTCAATCAGGGCGTCGAGCGTGCGGCTCACCGAACGGGCGTTTCTAGCGACATCGGTGAGGCCCTTCTTGTGGTTGTCGAGCTCCTCGAGCGTCGTCATCGGAAGGAAGACGTCGTGCTCTGCAAAGCGGAAGAGCGAGAGCGGGTCGTGCATGAGGACGTTCGTGTCGAGAACGAAGAGCCGGGGGTCGCCATCCGCCACGCGCGCGCGGCCCCTGCGGCCGGCAAGCGACCCCTGGACGCCGGGCGACGAGGAGCGGCCGCCCGCAAATGCGGCGGCATCCTTCTGCGTGCGCGAGGGTTTTGAAGTCGTCGTTGCGGCGGCTTCCTTCCGGGGCGCCGCCTTTGCTTGAGCCTCAGCGGGGGTAGCGGACTTCGAGCGCTTCGCGGGCTTTAGTGTTGCGGGAGCCTTCGGCTTCGCAGGCGCCGGGGCGGCTTCCGCCTTCTTTGTCTTTGCGGACTTCACGGACTTCTTTTCAGGAGTCTGAGCGGGCTGAGCTTTGATTTCTGCCGGGACCGGCGCGGGAGCGCCAGGCGCCTTCCCGCTCCTCAGGGTCTTCCGGGGCGTCTTTTTCGGCCGGGCGGCCTCAGGCTTCCCGGCGGATTCCGGATCATCGGAGGCAAGTGCAACGACGTTCTTCACTTTGGGAAGCGTCCGTTCGGACTGAGGTTTGGCGGGGGCGCCGTAGTCCTCAAGAATGTCTGCGGGGCGTGAAGGAGCTTTGGGAAGCGGCATGAGCGTATGTCTCGAGAGTAATGAGGAGACTTTCCGGGGTCTCTGAAAACGCATGAATGCGAAGACCCGGGAGGTCCTTGAAGGACATTCTATCGGGAGGTGTCCGGTCTTTCGGGCGCTCTCCCGCGGTACTTCGTGAGCGGATGTACGTGGGAGGCCGACCTCGCGAATCCCGTTCCCGGAGAGGCGTCATGCAATATTCATGATTCCTTGACGGAACCGTCACGGGCCGATTTGAGAATGCAGGGCGTCGGACGAAAGCGATGAAGCGCACCAGGAAAACAAAGCGCGATCGCGAGAGAGTCCGGAACTGAATTCCCAAACGTGGAGAACCCCAAAAAATGAAGCGTCGCTTGTTCCTCCAGACCGCTGCCGGTCTCTTTGCTGCTCCTGCCGTCATCCGTTCGGCTTCTGCCGCCACGCCTGCCGAAGCGCAGATCACGCTCCCGCCCGCAAAGGACCTGATTTCCTCCTTCGGCTGGATTACGGACGTCCACTACTGCACGAGTCCCACGCGCACGATTCCGAAGGAAGATTCGATCCGCGTCTATGCGCATTCGATGGCGAAGATGCGCCAGGCGATCGACCTCTTCAATACCCGGAAGCTCGATTTCGTCATTGAATTGGGCGACTTCAAGGACTGCCTCGACGACGGCGACCGCCCGGGCACGATCGCGTTCCTGCAGACGGTTGAGAGTGAATTCCGCCGCGTCAACGCGCCGCGCTATCACGTCTGCGGCAACCATGACTTCGACAAGATCACGCTTGGCGACTTCCTCGACAACACCGAAAATGCGGGCGACGCCGTTGGCCGCACCTATTATTCCTTCGTGATGGGCGGCATCAAGTACATCGTGCTCGACGCCTGCTACAACAACGCCGAGGGCGAACACTACAGCCAGGGCAAATTCAACTGGGCCGTGGCCGTCGTGCCGAAGGTCGAGATGGACTGGTTCAGAAAGGAGCTTTCTGAGGGCAAGGAACCCGTGATCGTGATGACGCACCAGCTCGTCAACACCTGGGACGCCAAGTCGCAGAAGATCCCCGACGCCTTCTTCATCCGCAATGCGGCTGAAGTGGTCGAGGCGATGGAGAAGAGCGGCCGCGTTCTTGCCTACATCTGCGGCCACTTCCACAAGGGCGCCTATTCCGAAAGGAACGGCATCCACTACATCGTGAACCAGGGCCTCGTCGAGCGGCCCCTCCCGCACAATGTCTGCGGCATGGTTCACGTCGACCGCAACCTCAATGTCTACGTCGAGGGCGTCTACAACGAACGCTCGCACGTCTGCAAGAAGGCCTGATGCCTGACTGATGGGGGGTTCTCTCAGACCTGGCGTCTGAGTGAAGCCTCGAAGAGCTCGAAGCGGAAAAACAAAAAGGCCGCTGGGGAAGCGAGTTCACCGAGAACGATGCTTCCCGAAGCGGCCTTTTCGTTATGCGGGAAAGACGCTCAGATTATTCCTTCCACTCGGCATTGATGAAGTCGATGCCGGTATCGGGACGAAGCGTGAAGTTGACGAGCCTTGCATCGGCGCCGGCCGTGCCGACCTCATAGACGAGGTAGGCCCAGGGGGCGTCGTTCCAGACCATCTTCTGCGCTTCCTCATAGAGCTTCGCGCGCGCTGCGTCGTCGGGGGTGGCTACCGCCTTGTCGAGAAGTTCATCGAGCTTCGGATTCGAGTAGTAGGACGTATTCATGAATTTCGGCGGCGCCTGACGGGAGTCAAGCAAGGGCCTCAGCACCCAGTCGGGGTCCATGCTCGCATCCGCCCAGCCGACGTAGTAGAGGCGCAGTCCCGATTCAGCCGGGTTCTTGACGCCGTAGACGACCGACGCGCGAACGCCCGGCTCAAGCATTCTCGTGCGGGTCTTGATGCCGACCTGCGCGAGCTGCTGCTGAACGAACTGAATGACCTTCGAGGAAGTCGTATTGGCATAGGCCGACCAGAGGTCCGTCGTGAAGCCGTTGGGGTAGCCCGCTTCCTTCAGAAGTTCGCGCGCCTTCTTGGGGTCGTAGGGCCAGGGACCAAGCTTGACGGCTCCCGGGATTTCTTTCGGATAGAGGGTTTCCGTCGGAACGGCGTAGCCAGCGAAAGCAACCTTGGCGAGCGCCTGCTTGTTGATGGCGTAGTTGATCGCCTGGCGCACGCGAACGTCGTTGAAGGGCTTCACGGTCGTATTGATCGAGAGGTAGCGCTGCATGATTGAAGGCACGGTCTCGATGCGGAATTTGGGATCGTTCTTGAAGGAAGCGATCTGTTCGTTCGGCATCGGGAAGGCGTACTGCGCTTCGCCCGTGTGAAGCATCGCAGCGCGGGTGCTGTTCTCAATCACCGGGAGCCACGTGATGCCGTCGAGTTTGGGGAGCCCCTTCACGCGGTAGTCGGGGTTCTTCTTCACGACGAGCTTTTCGCTCGGATTGAAGGATTCAAGCTTGTAGGGACCCGTGCCGCAGGCGTTGAATGCAGTGATCTTCTTTCCCTCAACGCCCTTTGCGTCCTTAATGAGGCTCGGGCACATCATCTGCGTGCTGGACATGGCAAGGCGCCGCGGGAAGGTGGCGAGCGGGCCCTTCAGCGTGAAGCGGACCGTGTAGGGGTCGACCACCTCGACCTTGTCGATGAACTTGTAGACCTGGTAGCGCGAGAGGTGATTGTCAGGATTGAGAAGACGGTCGAAATTCATCTTGACGGCGTCGGCCGTGAATTCCGTGCCGTCATGGAATTTGACGCCCTTCTTCAGGGTAATGGTGAAGACCTTCGCGTCCGGCGTCACCGTGTAGCCCTCAGCAAGTTCGGGAACAAGCTGCATCTTGGAGTCGAAGGAAAAGAGACCTTCATACATCGACTTCGCGGCAAGGCGTGTGAGGATGTCGGGCGCGTCATAGGGGTCGAGAGACGAGAAGGTTGCCGACACCGCTACGGTGATTTCCTTGGCGGACGATGCAGCGGGCATGGCGGCAAGGAGTGCGGCGGAAGCGGCCGCCGCAAGGGCAAAGCCCTTGAAGTAAGTTTTCTTCATGAGAGGAGACTCAGATTCAAATGAAATAGGGACTTTCAGAGCTCGCGGGCGAGTTCCTCGAGACGCGTTCTCGCGATCTCAGAGAGGAACCAGACGGCTTCAGGAAGCACGGCGTCGTTGAAGTCGAACTTCGGGTTGTGAAGCATCGCGTTGTGCGCGTCGTCGGCCATGCCGATGTACATCTGGATGCCTGGGATTCGGTTCACGTATTCGGCGAAGTCTTCGCCCGCCATCGAGAGCGGAACGTCGACCGGGCATTCGGCGCCGAAGAGCTTTTCGGCAACTGCCGTCGCGTGCTTCGCGGGAACGGCCGAATTGATGAGGGGCGGCGTCAGGTTGTCGACGCGGATTTCCCAGCCGAGGCCCTGCGCGAGCGCAATGTGTTCGGTCATGCGGCGCATTTCAGCTTCAATCATGGCGCGAACGCCCGCATCGAACGTGCGCACGGTCCCGGAGAGCGTGAGGGATTCCGGAATCACGTTGGGCGCATTGATGTTGCCAGCCTGAACGGCGCAGATGGAGAGCACCGCCGGCTGCGTCGGGTCCGTCTTTCTCGAGATGATGGTCTGGAGCGACTCCGAGAGGAGCGCTGCCGTCGGGATCGGGTCGAGCGACGTATGGGGACGCGCCGCATGGGTGCCGCGGCCCTTGAGCGTAATGTAGAAGAAGTCGCAGGAGGCCTGCACGGGGCCGGCATGAATGCCGATCTCGCCCTTCGGGAAGGCGGTGGAGCCGTGGGCGCCGTAGATTTCGAGGGGATTGAATTTGTCGAGCACGCCCGATTCAATCACGCGTCTGGCGCCGCGGCCGATTTCCTCGGCGGGCTGGAAGATGCCGAGCACGCGGCCGGGGAAGTCGCGCGTGAGGGAGAGGCGCCTCATGGCGCCCAAGAGCCACGTGACGTGGCCGTCGTGACCGCAGGCGTGGCAGCGGTCGGCAATGACGCTCTGCCAGGGGTTCCCCGAGCAGTCCGGCATCGCAAGCGCATCCATGTCGGCGCGAAGCGCGACCGTGGGTCCGGGGCGGTTTCCCTCAACAAGGGCTATGACGCCGCCCGGCACCATCTTGTCGTCGCAGGTGATGCCCCATTCGCGAAGCTTCGCTGCAATCACGCCGCAGGTGCGGGCGGTATCGAAGCCGAGCTCCGGGTGTTCGTGAAGGTCCTGGCGGATGCGGGCGAGTTCGTCGCCCCAGGCGAGGATCTCTTCAGGGATGCGGTCGGCATAGGCAAACTGGGTCAAGATTTCCTCCGTTTCTTCAATAGAAATCTAAGGAAATTCATTATTCCGCTTTTGCAAAAACTGTGAATATGCAGTTTATGCCATGCCTTTTTGCGCTAGATCATGAATTGAAAGCCAAAGCGTAAACAACGCTTCAAAGGCAGGGGAGGATCTCTGTACTGACCCGCTCAGGGGAGCTGTTAGAATTTTCCCTCCACATGAAGGTTTACCCGGGTGCACAGTGGGCTTAAGGCGTTCGGGATGCTTTCAGAGAGCAGAAGGCGGAGCGGTCCTCCCGGGACGAAGGCTCCTCTTCGGCGTTCCCCTTGCTTTTCTTCATCCTTCAGATTTATGACTTCCACTCGTCCGGCCCGAATTCTTTTTGCCTGTCCGCAGACGCTCTTTGACGTGAGCAACGGCGCTTCGCTCCTTTGCTACTCGATGATGCAGGAGCTTGCCCGCCGCGGCATGCAGGTTGCATCCATCGGGGGCGGCATTTTCGACAATCCTTCGGGCATCGCCCGCATCCCGAACCTTGCCGAACAGATTGCTGAAAATAAAGGCAAAAAGCTCCTTGTCAACAAGGACTACTCGGCGGGCGGTGAAATTCCGATGACGCACTGGTTCTTCACGGGCTTTCACTCCACCTCGTGGAATGAAATCACCTATGACGAATCGAATGAGTTCCTCAACGAATACACGCAGATTCTGAGGACCTATAAGCCCGATCTCGTGATCGGCTACGGCTGTGATCCCCTTTGCCGCTCGATGTGGATGGAGGCGCGCTTATTCAGGATTCCGACGGTGTATGTCGTCGTGAACGGCAACCATCATCACTACCGCTTCCCGCTTCACGACCTCGTGATTACGGATTCAAGGGCAACGGCTGAACTCTATAAGCGCACGGAAGGTCTGACCGTGACGCCTGTCGGCATCTTCATCAATCCGGACATCGTCGTGGCGAAGGCCCGCAATCCGCAGACAGTGACTTTCATTAATCCGGCCTTTGCCAAGGGCGTTGCTCTGGTCGCGCGTCTCATTCTGATGGCGAACAAGGAGCGGCCGGACATCCCGTTTATGGTGGTCGAGTCCCGGCAGAAACTCGCCGATGCTCTGAAAGCGCTTCGGAAGCCCGGCGGTGAAATTGGTTCTGCCTTTACCAGTCAGACCTTCCACAACATCGCACTTCATCCGGCGACCTTCAACATTTCCGAAATCTACGCAACGACGAAGGTGCTTCTTGCGCCGTCCCTCTGGTATGAAAGCTGGGGACGCGTCGCAACGGAAGCGACGATGAACGGGATTCCGGTGCTCGGCTCCCGCAACGGCGGCATTCCGGAGGCCATTGGTCCGGGCGGCATCACGCTCGATACGCCGGAGGAACTCGGGACGATTGATGAGTCCGACAAGTGGCTGACGCTTCCTTCCGAAGAATCCTGCCGACCGTGGGCGGACGCGCTTTACGACCTCTATGACCATTCGGAAGAATGGGCCGGGAGGTGTCAGGAAGCAGCTGACGCCAACAGCCTCAAGGCATCGGGCGACCGCCTCGAGGCGGCGCTCGCACCGCTTCTCGCGCGCCGCGCCGGCGACGCCGACTTCTCCCGCATGGGATCCATCATTTACGAGGGCGACCCCAGGGACTGGGAGATCGCGCAGCCGAAGTAACCCATCTCAGATGAAAAGCGAAGCAGGGCCTGAAGCGTTTCGTCCTGATGGTCCTGCTCGCCTTTCTGATTTGCCTTCCGCAATCGAAGGGGCTGTTGTTCAAGCGGCTTCCTTCTCTTCTTTGTTTTTTCGCATAGACATGACTACAACTCGTCCAGCCCGCATTCTCTTTGCGTGCCCGCAAACGTTATTCGACGTGAGCAACGGCGCTTCCATGCAGTGCTACTCGATGATGCAGGAACTTGCCCGCAGAGGCATGCAGGTCGCCTCCATCGGCGGCGGCATTTTCGACAATCCTTCGGGCGTTGCGCGCATCCCGAACCTTGCAGAGCAGATCGCTGAAAATAAAGGCAAAAAGCTCCTCGTCAACAACGACTTCTCAGTAGTTGGGGGGGGGGTGGAAACCCTAATATAAGTCCGATAACTCATTGGTTTTTCACGGGATTCCATTCTACAGTCTGGAGTGAAATAACCTATGACGAGTCCAACGCGTTCCTCAATGAATACACGCAGATTCTGCGAACCTTCAAGCCCGATCTTGTGATCGGCTACGGCTGCGATCCGCTCTGCCGCTCGATGTGGATGGAGGCGCGGCTCTTCGGAATCCCAACCGTCTATGTGGTCTGCAACGGCAACCACCATCACTACCGCTTCCCGCTCCACGACCTCGTCATCACCGATTCCAAGTCGACGGCGAAGCTCTATAAAGACGCGGACGGCCTTACCGTCCATCCCGTCGGGAACTTCATCAACCCGGAGCTCGTGGTAGCGAAAACCAGAAATCCCCAGACGGTGACCTTCATCAATCCGGCATTTGCCAAGGGCGCTGCGGTCGTCGCGCGCCTGATTCTGATGGCGAACAAGGAACGCCCCGACATTCCCTTCATGATTGTCGAGACGCGGCAGAAGTTTGCGGATGCGCTTAGGGCGCTCAAAAAACCGGGCGGAGAGACGGGATCTGCTTTTTCGAACCAGACTTTTCACAACATTGCCATCCGTGAATCGACCTTCAACGTGTCGGAGATCTATGCGACGACGAAGGTGCTCCTCGCGCCTTCTCTCTGGTATGAGAGCTGGGGCCGCGTTGCGACGGAAGCGACCATGAACGGCATTCCGGTGCTGGGCTCAAAGAGCGGCGGCTTGCCTGAGGCGATCGGCGAAGGCGGCATCACGCTTGATGCGCCGGAATCCGTGGGCGGCGTTGATGAATCCGAAAAGTGGCTCACGCTTCCTTCGGAAGAAGAGTGCCGTCCGTGGGCGGATGCGCTCTACGAGCTTTTCGACCACGCTGAGGACTGGAAGGCGCGCTGCGCAGCAAGCGCCGAAAAGAACAGTCTCAAAGCACGCGGCGACCATCTCATGGAGCTCCTCGAGCCGCTCCTTGAAAGAAGAGCCGGCGACGGCGACTTCCCGCGCATGGGATCCATCTATTACGACGGCGATCCGAAGGATTGGGAGACAACATCGAAAGCGGCTGCATCGGTCAAGTGATGGTTTGAACGCTCACTTATATCTTGAGGGCAGAAAGGTGCTCGTTTGAACCATCTTTCTGCCCTCAATACATTCATACGATTTTATCTTCTAATTGATATAGTATGCCTTGTTTTTATTTTTGATTTGTAGGCTTAAGTTGTTTGTTCGGCGTGACTATTTCTTGGTTACAGCTTGGGTCGTAGATCCTGCTTTGGGTCTCGAGAACCATAGAGCTTCCGCGCCTGATAAACTCTTATTCCTACGGCAACTTCTTCCTTGACGCAGTGGGACTTGGGTTCAAGGGAAAGTGAGATCCGACATCAAAGCTAGGAGCAAGCCCTTGGAAAAGGGTATGGCTCCTTTTGTCGTTCACTCATTTTTTCCACAAAAATGACATCCACCCGTCCCACTACCTGTCTGCGCGTTTTGCAGCAGCTTCCACCTCATAGCTTTTCACTCTCTTCTCCTGGAAGAGACATCTTCGGCACGCCTTCTCATTCCGGCCCCACATTTGCAGTTGCTGCTCTGCTTCTAAAGAAGCGCAGTTTGCAGATTTGACCCACCTCGGATCGGAAAAGGGTTCGAAAGCGTAATTAAGGCTGCTCGCTAAGCAACTTTTGCTTTCGCTCCGACCTCAAGTCCAAAAGTTCATCCGCGTTTATGAGATGCGGAATGCTTAGATTTCCTTAGAAGGCAGCGCGCTGCGAGCGACTGTTGAACGATGCTCAATAAGAATTTTCCGCGTGATGAAGTTGAAAACCATCACGACAGCCGTGGCAACGATCTTGGCGAAGGCATACCAGAGGCCGAAAAGCTCCACCATGGCCCACATGATCCCATTGTTGATCAAGAGACCAATGACGCTCAAAGAAATGAAAATCGTCATGGTCGCCAACCGACTTTTGCCTGGAGCAGGAACAAAGACCCAAACGACAGAAATGATGTAGTTGAAAATAACGGATACCGAGAAGCCGATCGTCGCGGAGACCAGGTAGTTGAGGCCAAGAAGCTCTGTGCATGCGATCAGGAGCCCGTAGTCAATGATGAAGGCGAGTCCGCCAGTGACGAGAAAGCGCAGAATTTGGGTCTTCAGACTGCGGGAGGGGGACATTTTTCAACGAATTCAAAAGAGTGTCAGCAAAAAATAGCCGTACTCATTCCTTGTTGGAATGAGGCACTGACGATTGGAAAGGTCGTCACTGATTTTCGGCGGACGATGCCTCAGTCGGTAGTGTATGTCTATGACAATAATTCTACGGATGGGACTGCAGAAATAGCGAAGCAGGCCGGTGCAGTCAGGGCTGACGATTACAAATATTTATTGAAGCTCAGCCCTGTATAGTTTTATCA
>NZ_CALDXB010000096.1 GCF_937923675.1 uncultured Sutterella sp.
GCTCAGGTGGCCGCGCGCTTCATGTTCATGCTCACCATCACCGGCGTCGTCGGCGGCATGGTGGCCGGGCGCATCCGCGATGCGGACGACCGCAGGGCGATCGTGCGCATTCTCTCGACTGCCGGCCTCATCGGCACGTTCTTCGGCTGTCTAGCCTTCAACTGGTATCTGTCCACGATTCCGGCCGAGGCGCATGATTTGGCGGCCACGCGCCTGCCCGAGCAGTTCGGCCTCATGATGGCGGCTTCGGTGGCCGTCTCCGCCGCGTACTTCATCATCACCGCCTGGAAGCCCGCGGTTCTGCGTCCGTGGCTGGCCGGCGTCATGACGATCGTCATTCTCGTCCTCGGTCTTGCGCCTGAGGAGACGGCTCGCGAAATCATCCGCAAGCCGTGGGTGGCCGGCCAGTATGTCTACGGCAATCAGATCATCGGTCGCGATGTTCCGGCTCTTGGCATCAAAAGCGAACTGCCGCGCATGGCGGAGAAGGGCATTCTCGCTCAGCATCCGTTCGTACCGGAAAGCCTTCGCAGGGTGACGCCTGAAAACGAGGTCGCAGCCGGCCGCGTGCTTGCGCTCACGCTTTGCAGCAACTGTCATTCGCTCACCTCCACGGGCATTCGGCCGCTTGAGCGCTTCTTCCCGTCCGATGCAGACCGGCGCTTCATCGCCGACTATCTGGGCGCAGGCCTGCATCGCGGCCACACGGTCTACATGCCCGCGGTTCCGCTCCCCGAAGCGGAGCGTGAAGCCATGGCCGCCTACATCGAAACTCTTGTCAAGAAAGGAGACGCCAAATGAATGAATCCCTTTTTCTGGCGCTGATGGATCCTGCGGGAGCGCCGGCTCATCCGCTCGTCTTCCTCGTGCTCGGCGTCGTAACGTTCGCGCTTCACATGACGGCAGTCAATGTGATGCTTGGCACGCTAGGCCTTGCCGCTGTGGGAAGCTTCTCTTCGAATCCGTACTGGCAGCGACTTTCCGGCGCGCTGGGCACGACCGCCAAGGCTGCCGTCGCGGTCGCCATCGTGCTGGGCGTCGCGCCGCTTCTCTTCGTTCAGGTCATCTACGATCCGTTCTGGTACACATCGAACGTGATTTCGGCCTGGTGGCTTCTCGGCTTCCTTGCAGTTCTCACGGTCGCCTATCTGGCGCTCTACCGCTGGTACGGTCTGAATCATTCATATGCGGACGACGGCATGCCGTCGAGCCGTCCGGGCGCACCGCGCGGCGGCTTCTGGCTGGCCGGCTCGCTCCTTCTGATGATCGTCTGCGGCGCCATCATGCACGCGGTCGTCAATCAGTCGCTTCAGCCCGCGGAATGGATGAACTGGTACGCTCCCGGCGGCACGATCGTGCCCTACGGCCGGGAACTTCACAGCCTCACGATCGGACGTCTGGCGTTCTTCCTGCTGCTGAGCCTTCCCGTCACGGCCGCCTGGCTCTTCGGCATGCGCCGCTATCTCCTCTCTTCGGGCGAGACGGACTACGGCTACGTCGACTTCATCGAAGGCCTTGCACACGCCATGGCCAAGGCAGGCGCCGTGCTCGTCCTCGCTGCCGGCGCGCTTTGGATGGCGGCGCTTCCTGAAAACATGGAATGGTTCCGCACGTCCGTCTGGATGTGGATTGCGCTGGTCCCGATCGCGTACTTCGGCGCCATGAGCTTCATTCAGAAAAAGCGCAAGCTCTGCATTTTCTGCAACTACATGGCATTCGGCATGACGATCATCATGACGATTGTGCTCGCCGCCATTCGCGAAGTGCTCCGCTTCGTCACGCTGCTTGACGCCGCCGGCTGGAATGCGCTCGACTACAAGATCACGATGGACTGGCCGAGCACCGCCATCTTCTTCGTGACCTTCCTCGTCCTGGGCGGCCTCAACCTTTCGTACCTTCTGACACTGGCTTGGAAGAGCGGTCAGACGAAGGATCTCTACACGCCTTCCTCCGGACTCACCCGCGTAGGCACCCTCGCCATTGCGTCCCATATCTGCTGGGTCGCCGGCTACTTCATCATCGGCTGGATCGTGATCAACGGATAAGGAGACAACATGAACATCAGGCAAATCATTGCAGCGGCGGGCGCATCCTTCTTCTGCGCAGCATCCGGGAGTGCTCTCGGCGGCGACGCTTCTTCGTCCGAACCCAGGGCCGACTCTCTGGCGCATACGTGCGCCGCGTGCCACGGGACCTTCGGAGAAGTTAAGGGTGAAAACTTTGTGCCGCTGGCCGGCATGCCGCCCGCCGAATTCATTATCTCGATGAAGGATTTCAAGAACCTCAAGCGGCCGTCTTCCATCATGAGCCACATTGCTCAGGGCTACGGCGACGATGAAATCGAACGCATGGCCGACTTCTTTGCGAACATCAAGACGGGAGAGCAGAAATGAGAAATGCAGTCATGCTTCACCGCCGCCGCCTTCTGACGGCCATGGCCCTTGCCGCCGCGGGCACTTCCGCCGGCACTTCCTGGGCGAGGATGGCAGCCGAATCGCTCGCACCTGCGGCCGGCGCAAAAATCGTCATCGTCGGCGCAGGCGTCGGCGGCGCTACCGCGGCCAAATACCTCAAGATCTTCAACCCGAAGATCCACGTTACGCTGATCGACCGGAATCCGAACTTCGTGCGCCATTACGGCTCGTCTGAACTTCTGACGGGCGCCGTGACAATGGAGGATCTCACGGTCTCATACGACGCGCTTCACGAGCGCTACGGCGTCAAGGTCGTTCGCGACACGATCATCGGTCTTGATGCCGACAGAAAGACCGTGATCGGCAAAACAAGCCGTTATGCCTACGACAAGCTCATCGTTTCGCCGGGCATCGAGCTTCTCTACGATGCTCTGCCGGGCTACAGCGCGGATCTGGCGGCCTCCCGAATCCCGAGCGGCTGGATCGCAGGTCCTCAGACGCAGCTCCTTGCCAATCAGCTTCAGTCGATGCGCCGCGGCGGCACGTTCCTCATCGTTGCGCCGCCCAATCCGTACCGCTGTCCGCCCGGTCCGTACGAACGCGCCGCGCTCGTGACCGAATGGTGCGCAAAGCACAATCCGACCGCAAGGGTCATCATCACCGATCCGAAGAACAGCTTCGTGACGGATGAAACGATGATCCTCGGCTGGAACCGCCTCTACGGGTTCCCGATCCCGGCCGATTATTCGGCGAAGCTTTCCAACTACGCAAAGCCCGCACGCGACGACTGCCGGCTTGCGTGGATTCAGGCGCACGACGGCGGCAAGCCGCTGGAACTCGATGCAGCCGGCATGACGGTACGGACCGAAGCGGGCATGATCAAGGCGGACGTGATCAACATCATTCCGCCGATGCGTGCGGCAAACATTGCGCTTGAGATGGATCTAGCCGACAAGACGGGCTTCTGCCCGGTCGATCGACGGACCTTTGAGAGCTCGATCATTCCCGATGTCTACGTGCTCGGGGATGCGTCCATCGCGGATGCCATGCCGAAGTCGGGCTTTTCAGCCAATACGCAGGCGAAGACGACGGCCCGCGCCATCGTCGAGGAGCTCGCGGGCCGGCCGATTCCCGAGCCCGCCTGGTCGAACACCTGCTATGCGCTTGCAGGCGAGGACTACGGTCTTTTCGTGGCCGACGTCTTCCGAATCGTCAACGGCAAAATCGCCCGAGTCAATACGCGAGCCCGCTATCAGTTCCTGACGGCGAGCCCGCAGGAGCAGGCCGTTGCCGCACATTACCTGCACAGCTGGATGAACACCATTACGGCCGACAGCTTCGGCTAAGGATACAAGATGAAAGCAGTAAAACTCTGCATGTTGATGATGGCGGCTTTGCCTGTGATGGCGGCTGCTTCGCCGGCCGCAAATCCGGACGCTCCTGCGCTCACGCCCGAGGCGTTCGATGCTGTCGTCGCCTCTCTTCCGGAACCCAATCCGCTCGGCGGCTTTGCCGTGCACAGCAAGCAGTTCTGCGGGAGCTGCCACGGACCGAACGGCATTTCTCAGACTTCCGCGTGGCCGCATGTCGCCGGACAGCCCTTCGAGGTCACCGCCAAGGCGCTTCTGGATTATCGCGACGGACGCCGCTCGGGCGGCGAACGCGCCAAACTGATGGTCGCGGCCGTTAAAACAATGACCGATCAGCAGATCGCTGACGTCGCCGCCATGTACGCCATGCTTCCCGGCCCCGACGGAACGAAGCTTGAGGTCGGTAAAAAGAACATGGCCGACACTTCAGGCATCGATGTTTCCGGGCTTGTCCGAAAGGGAGATCCCAAGCGTGCGATCACGCCGTGTGCGGCTTGTCACGGTACGACGGGGAAAGGAAGGGCCACCGGAAGCGTGCCCGTCATTCATGGCCAAAACCCGGCCTATCTTGCGGGCCAGCTCAGAGACTACCGCGACGGAAGACGCACGAACGACATCCTGAAGGAAATGCGCTTCTTCGTGCAGAAGCTCACCGATGACGAGATTAACGCGCTTGCCGTCTACTACGCCTCTCAGGCCGGACGTCCCGGCTCAAAGCCGTAAGGAGCGTTGAGGCATAAGCAAAGAGCCGCCCGGCCGCTTGTCGCAGCCGGACGGCTCAGTACCTCCTGGCTAGGAGATGTTCGGGCTCAAACCTTACTCAATGCGTTCGCCATGGAGCGAGAGGTTGAGACCCATGCGTTCGTCGTCGGCGGTGACGCGCAGGCCGATAACCTTGTCAACGATCTTTAGAAGGATCCAGTTCACGGCGCCTGCGTACACGATCGTGGCGAGAACGCTCGTGGCCTGGATGCCGACTTGCGTCATGACAGGGTTCATGTCGGTGCCCGTCACGGCGCTCGTAGCGAAGACGCCCGTGAGGATGGCGCCGACAATGCCGCCCACGACGTGCACGCCGAACGCATCAAGGGAATCGTCCCAGCCGGCCCAGCGCTTCAGAACAACAGCGCCCAGAAGCAGCACACGCCGCCAACAAGGCCCATGATGAGGGCGGCAACCGGACCGACGAAGCCCGAGGCCGGCGTGATCACGACGAGACCGCCGACGGCACCTGAAATTAGGCCAAGCAGGGAGGGGCGGCCGCGGAGCATCCATTCGACGGCCATCCAGGAGATGCCGGCAGCGGCTGCGGCGATCTGCGTAACGAGAATGGCCATCACGGCGCGTTCGTTCGAAGCAAGACCGGAAC
>NZ_CALDXB010000097.1 GCF_937923675.1 uncultured Sutterella sp.
ATGTTCATGACGATGTGCCGCGGCACGGGCATCATGAGCCACGTCTTTGACGACTACGGTCCCATCAAGACGGGCGATGTGGGCGAACGCCGTTCGGGCGTCATCATCTCGCAGGACGACGGCGAAGCCGTGGCCTACGCGCTCTGGAAGATCCAGGAACGCGGCCGCCTCTTCGTTTCCCCGGGCGACAAGCTCTACGAAGGCATGATCATCGGCGAGCACTCGCGCGAAAACGACATCGTCGTGAATCCGATCCGCGGCAAGCAGCTCACCAACATCCGCGCCTCGGGCACCGACGAAGCGATCCGCCTCGTGCCGCCCGTGAAGCTCACGCTGGAATCGGCCGTTGAATTCATCAACGACGACGAACTCGTGGAAATCACGCCGCTGAGCATCCGCCTCAGAAAGCGCTTCCTGAAGGACTTCGAGCGCAAGCGCGCCGCCCGCGCCGACTCGAAGGAATTCGGTGAATAACCCCAGGAAAAAGAAGGGAAGGAGGGAAGCGGCGGACGCTTCTCTCTGCCCCTGCGGGAGCGGACTTGCGCTCGCCGCCTGCTGCGGCAGGTGGCTCACGGGCGGGTCTTCCCCGCTCGGCGCCCCTGATCCGCTCTCTTTGATGCGAAGCCGCTACGCGGCCTACGTGCTCGGCGACGACGCCTACGTGCTCGCCACCTGGGCGCCGGAAACGAGGCCTCACGATCTCTTCGCCCCCGGCGAACCGCGGCCGAAGTGGATGTCGCTCAGAATCCTGGATTCAGGCACTGCGCCCGACGGCCGGACGGGAGAGGTGGAATTCCTCGCGATTGCCCGCACCCCGCAGGGCGCCATCCGCATGCGGGAGCGCTCGCGCTTTCGCCGCGAACCCGACGGCCGCTGGGTCTACGTGGACGGCGATCAGCTTGATCCCTGAGGCGCATGGGGAATGCGCATTGACGCCGCACATTTCCTTTTTCCGCAGGAGAAGCGCCCGAACCGACTCGCTCGGCCCGGGCGCTTTCCTTACGTACTGACAGAAAAATCTTCCTGATGACTTCCTCTCAAGAGTCCCGATTCTCCCCCTGGCGCTTCACGGTTGCGCCCATGCTTGACTGGACGGACCGCCACTGCCGGTTTTTCGATCGGCTCCTCACGCGCTGCGCGCGGCTTTATACCGAGATGGTGACGACGGGAGCGATCCGCTTCGGAAACCGCGAAATGCTTTTGGGCTTCTCGCCCTCGGAACACCCGGTTGCGCTACAGCTCGGGGGCTCCGACCCGGAAGAGCTCGCCTTCGCGATCCGCACGGCTGAAGCTGAAGGGTACGTCTATGACGAATACAACCTCAACTGCGGGTGCCCGTCGCCGCGCGTTCAGAAGGGAAGCTTCGGCGCCTGCCTCATGCTCGACGCGAAGCTCGTCGCCGACTGCGTGCGGGCGATGCAGGAAGCAACCGATAAGCCCGTGACGGTGAAGCACCGCATTGGCGTCGACGACCGGGACGACTACGGGTTCGTGAGGGACTTCGTGGGCGAGGTGCACGACGCAGGCTGCCGCGTCTTCATCGTGCATGCGCGCGCCGCGTGGCTCAAGGGCCTCTCGCCCAAGGAAAACCGCGAGGTGCCGCCCCTGAACCGCGAGGTCGCCTTTGACTTGAAGCGCGAGTTCCCGGATTCCGCCTTTGTGCTGAACGGGCAGATCGCGGACCTCGCAACCGCGCGGGAACTCCTTGACCGCGGCATCGACGGCGTGATGATGGGGCGCGCGGCCTACCAGAATCCCTGGGTGCTCGCCGGGGTCGACAGCGCGCTCTTCGGGGACGATTTCGAGACGACGCGCCTCGATGTCATTGAAGCCGTCACGGAAGAAGTGAAGACAAACTGGAAGGACGACGAGCATGCGCTTCGCGCCTTCTCAAGGCACCTGAACGGCCTCTGCCAGGGGCTTCCCGGCGCGCGCGCCTGGCGCCGCACGCTCGCGGATCCGAAGGCCATCCGCGAGCAGGGGCCGGAGCTCTTTCATTACGCCTGGCGGGAAGCCTTCGGGGAAGGCTTCTGAGGATTCTGAGGCCTGCTGAGGTTTTTCAGGCCTCTCATCAGCGGCTTCTCTGCCCGATCCTGATAACCGGGCGGAGAAGCTTCAAAGGCGCTTTTTCAGCGCGCGCCCTCAACTGAATGGGAAGCCGTACGGGCGGCTGAAAGGCTCCCGATCCTCCCGAAAAGGGCGCCCGGCACCAGAATGAGTCCGAAGAGGGCGATCGCCGCCGACATAAGAAAGAGCGGCTCCACGCCCGAGGCGTCGTAGAGCATGCCGCCCGCATTGGCGGCGAGCCCTACGGACCCCTGAACAACGGCGACATAAAGGCCCCCCACGACTTCCGTGTGTCCGGGGACGGTGCGCACCATCCAGACGGACCACCCGACGGGAATGAAGCCGAAGACGAGCGCGGAGAGAATGAGGGCCCCGATGACGGCGGCGTGGCCCGAGAGCGCCCACATGAGGATGGGAGCGGCAAGCGCGAGCACGGCGGTTCCGATGAAGGCGGGCGCGAAGTTCCGTTCATAGAGCTTTCCGGCAATGAGCGTTCCTGCGACGTTGACGAGGGCGTAGACGAGAAGCGCGATCGAGACGCCGGAGGGCGAGAGCCCGGCGCTTTCTTCGAGCACGGGCCTTACGTACGTGAAGACCGTGTGGTAGCCCGCATAGGAGGCGAAAGTGGCGAAGAGCCCGAACACCACGCGCCGGTCCCGCAGAGGCGCCTTCATGGCGGAGAATCCTGCCGGCTGATTGGGCTTCACCGCCGGCATCGTGAGGAGCTGCCAGACGAAGGTAAGTGCGGAGAGGAAGGCTGCAGCCCAGAAGACTGAGCGCCAGCCGAAGGCTTCGCTCATGGCCGACGCTCCGGGGAGCGCCACAAGGGTAGCGACCGAAACGCCTGAATAAACGATGGAGAACGCTTTGGGGAGCGCCTTCAGGTGAACGAGGCGCTGCACGACCGAGACGGAGAGCGACCAGAAGCCGCCCACGCAGAAGCCGAGGAGCGCGCGGGCGAGAAAGTGCACCGCGACCGAGTCCGTCCACGCAATGAGGGCGTTCGAGAGCGCGGTGAGGAAGGTGAAGAGAAGGAGGAGCCGGCCCCTGTCCGTTTTGGGGAGAAGCGGCGCGATCAGAAGACTCGTAATGAAGGCTGCCGCCCCGACGGCGGTAACGGTTTGGCCGGCAGTCCCCGGCGTGATGCCGAGGCCCTCCGATATGGGCGTGAGGAGACTCACCGGAATGAATTCCGACGCAATGAGTGCGGTGACCCCGGTGAAGAGCCCGAGGATGACGGGCGTAAAGGCTTTGTCCGGCGAACTCTGGATGACAGGCATGATGGGAATGCTTCGGGGGAGTGATCAGGCGGCCGCCTTTCGGGGTGAAGGCGGCCGTGAATCGGGAAGAGTGAGGAAATCGCTCAGAAAGCGCGGTTACTTCACCTCAAGGCTCTTTTTGAAGAAGCCCGTGATTTTCTCGAACGGGATGAGATCCGTGCGGTCGTAAAGATCCACGTGGCCCGCGCCCGGAATGATCAGAAGCTCCTTCGGCTCAGCGGCGAGCCGGTAGGCGTCTTCGGAAAATTCGATCGAGTGGGCGTTTTCACCCGCCACAAAGAGCATCGGTCGCGGGGAAATCGTTTCGATGTCGTTGAAGGGGTAGAAATTCATGAATTTCACGTTGCTCGTGAAGGTCGGATGGGTTGTGAGCTCTTTCGAGGAAGAGGCGGGCGTGAATTCTCCGCGCGGCGTGCGGTAGAAGTCGTAGAACTCGCGCTCGATCGCGGTCGACTCGGGCGTGAGTTCATGGACGGTGCCGCTCGTGTACTGCGTGATCTTTCCCGTCTCGTATTCCTTCCAGCGCTCTTCGGCAGCGGCTGCAATCACGGCCTTTCTCTCTTCCAGCGTCGTCCCGTGGCGGAGGCCGTTCCGGTTGGCAGCCCCCATGTCGTACATGGAAACCGTTGCCACTGCCCTGATGCGCGGGTCGATCTTCGCGGCGCTGATGAGGAAGCTTCCGCTTCCGCAGATGCCGAGGCCGCCGATCTTCGTTCGGTCAATGCCCTGCTTCGTGCCGAGATAGTCGACCGCTGCGCTGAAGTCGTCCGCATAAACATTGGGAAGGACCGACTGGCGGGGTTCGCCCGCGCTTTCGCCCCAGAAGGAGAGGTCGATCGCGAGGGCGGCAAAGCCCGCTTCAGCAAGCTTCTGCGCGTAAAGATTGGAGCTCTGCTCCTTCACGGCGCCCATCGGGTGGCCGACCACCACCGCGGGAAGGGCCTTGGCCGGGTCGGCATTCTTGGGAAGGAAGAGGTTCCCGACAACATTCATCCGGTAGAGGTTGTGGAAGGTGACCTTTTCCATCGTCACGCGGTCGCTCTTATAGAAGTTGTCCGGGCCGCCCGCAGCATCGGCGGCGAAGGCGCTCGTGGCGGCCAAAGAGGCCGCAGAAGCCATCAGAACGGAAAGAGCCGCAGCGGTGAGTTTCGCTTTCATTTTTGTCTCCATCAATGTTTTGAACGAATGCTTTTTAAGCATTTATTCGATTAATTTGTTGATGAAAACTATATTTAGCGTAAAATACCATGTCAAATACCTTATTTTTATTCTTTTTCATGCTTTTTGAGCATGATTCGACGCTGAAAGGCTGACGCTATGGATATCCGGGTACTTCGCTACTTCATCGCTGCCGTGGAAGCCGGGAGCATTTCGGGCGCCTGCGCGCGCGTGCACGTCACGCAGCCCACGCTCTCAAGACAATTCATGGATCTTGAGGAGGAGCTCGGCCACAAGCTCTTCGAAAGAAGCAACCGGCGGCTTCTCCTCACTCCGAAGGGAAAGCTCTTTTATGAGCGCGCGCTCCTCATTACGGCGCTCTTTGACCGCACGAAGGCCGAAATGAAGGCCGAGGAGGAGCTTGCGGGCGAAATCCGGATTGCGGCGGGCGAAACGCCCTGCCTGAGGCCCCTCGCACGAGCCATCGCACGGCTTCGCGAGGAGGCTCCCCTCGTTTCGGTGGTCATCGTGAGCGGTCACGAAGAGATCGTGCGTTCGGAACTCCATTCGGGCGTGACGGATTTCGGCGTCTTCATCGGCGACGTGGATCTCTCTCAATACGGCCGCATTTCACTTAAACGAAGCAACCGCTGGGGGCTTCTCACCCGGCGGGACGGCGAACTGGCGGGGAAGACGTCGGTTCACCCCGAGGACCTGCTCCGGGGGCCGCTCGTCGCGTCGCTTCAGGCGTCGCAGAATAACGAACTCCTCTCGTGGCTGGGGAAACACGCTCAGGGGATCCGCGTCGCCGCGCACTTCAACCTCCTCTACAACGCCTATCTCCTCGCGGAAGCGGGCGTCGGGAGCGTCCTTGCGCTCGAAGGAATCATCAACCCGGAACCGAAGTCAAACCTCGTGTGGCTCCCGCTCGAGCCGGAACTCTCCGCGGGCGTTTCCGTCGCCTGGGTGAAGGATCGCGTGATGACGCCCGCGGCCGAGCGGCTCCTCGCGCTTCTGCGCGAGGAGGATGCAGCCTGAACGCGGCTCTATGGAATGCGAACGCTAGAGAGTGGCGTCGCGAAGGAGGCCCGCCTCTCCCCGGCGGAGCATCCCGGGCGTCAGCCCGAAGACCCGCCGGAAGGCGGCCGTGAAGGCCGAAGCTGAGGAGTAGCCGATTCTCTCGGCCACTTCCTCCACGCACTCTCCGGCGAGAAGATGGTGGGTGGCGGCGAGCATGATGATGCGCAGACGCCAGGCTCCGAAAGAGAGGCCGGTTTCCCGGACGACGAGCCGCGCGAGCGTACGCTCGCTCATGGCGCAGAGATCCGCCCATTCCCGTGTGCGCCGGCTGTCTCCGGGGGTCTTCACGAGCGCTTCGGCAATGCGCTTTAAGGCCGGGTGAGAGGAAAGCGGCACGAAGCTTAAGGGGAGCTGCCTCGCGCCCATGAGTTCCTCGAAGAGCACGCGGGCAAGGCGCGCTTCGTGAGAATTGAGCGAAAAGCCTACCGGATAGCGGGTGAAGCGCTTCAGCATCTCGATCGTCATCGGGTCGAGCAGCAGTCGATACGGGTGCTGCGGGAGCATCCTCGCCCAGTCCGGGTTGATGAGGCAGTAAAGCGATGCGGCCCCTTCGCCCAGGAATCCTTCATGAAAAAGGCCGGGCGGCACCCACGCCGCGGAGGACGGCGGAAAGGCGATTTCGCGGTCCCCAATTCGCAGGCCGACGAGTCCCGAGAGCGCGACGACGAACTGGCCGTTTCGGTGCATGTGCTGGCCCGCTGCGGCCGAAGACGGCGTGCGTTCGTCGACGATGAGGCACTGAAGGAGCGCCGTCGTGTCGTCGGGATCGGCGTCGTCGGGCCATTTGGTGGCTTCAATGAAGGCGGACATGAGGGTGAATGCTTATGGGGTCTGGCTTCCGGGCTTGCTGATGCCGGATGTCGGAGCGTTCTTCAGGGAATGAAGCCGGCGCCGGGGCGGAATGCGCTCTGCGTTCGGATTCTTCTAGTGAGAGAAAGCATCCGATCGAGTCTATTTCAATCGAAGCGAAAAGAGCATCACCGTAAAAACCCGTTTGGGAAGCGCAGGGAAGAAAAGCACGGCCGGAGATTTCCGACGTCTCCGGCCGTGCGCTTCAGGTCAATTTACGCTGAGAGCTTTCGGATTAAGGCACGTTGTAGTGAATGTTGTGGCAGCCCGCGCACATGTTGACCGACTGGCGGTGACCCTTATGGCATTCGACGCAGTCGAGGCCCACCAGATGGTTGTAGTGCGGATTGGGATCCACCTTCTGAGTGCGCTTTGCCACGGCGTCAAGCGACTGGTGGCAGGCGTTGCAGCTTTCCGTCTTCACCGCAGCGCCGGGCTGGGGAGAGGCCGTCCCGTGGCAGGAGACGCATTGGACGCCCCGGGCCATGTGGCGGTCGGCGAGGAATTTGCCGGAGTCCGCAGCCGCGGCAGGGAGCGAAGCGGAAATGAGCATGGCGCCCGCAGTGAGGGCGACAAAAGCAAGGCGAGTGAATTTCATAGCTTTCCTCCTCATCATCAGGCGTTCTTGCGCGATTTGGCGCGTGCTGCGGCGTGGCGGGCGGCCACGCGGCCGAAGACCATGCCGCCGCCCAGCTGATTGCCGCCGATGTCGTCGTAGACCCAGACGCCGCCGGCAGCTGCGCCCGCAGCATAGAGACCCGGGATGGGACGGCGCTCGAAGTTGATCACCTGTGCGTCGCGGTTGATTTTGGGTCCGCCGAAGGTGCTCGCCATGCCGCCCGCGGCCGGGATCATGTAGAAGGGACCCGTTTCGAGCGCATGCGGTTCGTCGTATTCGTAGGGCGGATCGAGCTCCTTCGCTTTGCCGGCCTTCACGGCCGCATTGAATTCGCGCACCGTTTCGGCGAGGACTTTCGGAGGAACGCCCGCTTTTTCGGCCGCTTCCTCAATCGTTTCGCCCTTGATGACTTCAAAGCCGAGGCGCGCAAAGCGCTTGATCGTGTTGGTGAGGATGTTGGCGTTCTTGTCCGCGTCGGCGCCGATCAGCATGAAGCTGCGGTTGTCTTCCGTACGTTCGGCAATCGCTTTGGCCTTCGGAACCTGAAGCCATGTTTCCGGCACAAAGCGGCGGCCCTTCGTATTGACCTGGATGCCGTATCCGGCATGCATGAGGGGCGACGGGTTGCAGTGGCCGTTGGGCGTGATCGGGCCTGCGTAGAACTGATCCATATTGACGAGAAGCGCCTGAACCTCCTCGGCCATCAGGATGTTTTCGCCCGTGATCCAGGGCGAGCCGCGCACGATGAGGCGCGACGCCCAGGGGCCGATGTATTTGTCGACCATCGCTTCATTGGCGCCGTAGCCGCCCGTAGTCAGAATGACGCCGCCGCGGGCGAGATAGTCCTTCCGGCCTTCGGGCGTGATGCAGGAAACGCCTTCAACGTTGAAGCAGTCGTCCTTCACGAGGCTCACGGCCTTCGTGTTGTAGTGAATGGGCACGCCCTTCTTTTCGAGCGCGGCCATGAGGCAGCGGATCAGCTTGCTTCCGCCCGTGATGCCTTCGCCCGGGCTGATGAGGCAGCGCGAGAGCTCCGGCGACGGAAGGTTTTCCCAGAGGTAGAAGGGCGTCCCGTGGTCCGCGAGCCAGTCAATGCCGGCGCCCGATTCCTCGGCGTAGACCTTGATGAGTTCCGGGTCGGAGCGGTAGTGCGAAAGCCGCATCATGTCGTCGAAGAAGGCTTTCTTCGAGTCCTCGGGGTGATTCTTCTGGAAGCGGCTTCCCACGGCGGCAATCCAGCCGGAGGAATAGACGGTTGCGCCGTCCGGGCGATTCATCTTTTCGATGAGGACGGTCTTGGCGCCCTTTTCCGCCGCTTCAAGCGCGGCGCACATGCCGGCAAAGCCGGCGCCGACAACGACAACGTCCCAGTCTTCCGTGAGGCGCTTCTTTTCCGGGGAGGCCGCCTGAGCGGCGCCCGCTGCAGCTGCGGCGGCACCAATGAGGCCGGTGCGGACGAGATCTCGTCTTTGCATGAGCATTCTCCTTTTTGGGGGTCAGAAGAAACGTTCCGGCAAGCGCTTTTCTTGATTGTGTTATGCCGGAATTTGATTTCATTCTGAGCGGGTAAAGCGAAGAGGAGAAGCTTCGGAACGGACAGGTGCTGTCGAGAAACGGACAGAATTTTTTCGCGTGCTGAGGCGCAGCCCGCCCATAGGCCGGGCAGACTGAGAAGCTTTCTGGGAAGCATGATTCAGATGACGGCTGCCGCAGTCTTTTCTGCAGCAGACTGCGGCGGGGAATCAGACTCCGATCAGGCGCGCCGCGTCAAGGTGATGTTGACGGCAAAGCCTGCGGATCATGGCTGGCGTCAGGTCTCGTTTGCCGTTCAAAACGTCATGGATGCAGTTCAGTGTTCCTATGGCTGGCACGAGGTCTTCCGGCGTCAAGCCGTTCTGCTCCATCATGAAGCGCAGATACTCAGCCGGCGCATAGCTTCCCTCAATGGGAAATTCTCTTTCCTCATAGGCGCTCACCAGCGTTGCCATGGCATCGAGCCATACGGCTTCATCGGATCCGGGCGCAGGGTCATGAGCCATCAAAGCTTCGATCTCGGCGAGCGCACGCTTATGCGACGAAGGATCTCGAATGGGATAGATTTCACGCATGAAAAGTCACCTGAATTGCAGCAGCCTCATCTCCGTGTTGTTGTCGGCACGTCTTTCCGCCACGCACCGAGGCGCGTCAGCCGCTCTCAATTCGGGTCCCTGCCGGTCAATCGATAGCGCTGCCTGGGGCTCTTGGCTTTCTCGGTGCCTTCAATCACGCCTCGCTCTCTTAAGCTTCTCAGCCTCACGGAAACCGTGTTGCGCGAGAATCCAGAGCTCTCCATGATTTCCGCAACGCTCATGCTGCCTCTCTTCTTCAATTCTGCGAGGAGCGCCGCTTCAAAATTGATCCAGGATTTCTCCTGACGTTCATCTTCCGAGAGGCGCCGCTTGAAGAACGTGATCTGAAAGGCCGAGACATAGTCTTTCAAATCGGCCTGAGGCATCAGGGCATCCTTCAGTTCCTGCTCAATCTGCTGCAGACCGGTCCCCCGGTTTTCAATCACATATCCGGAAGTCCCGTCTTCTTCGGCATACGGCGTGTATTCGAGGAGTTGGGAGAGCCGGGTGTTTCTTGTTGCCGAAATTCCTCGCGGAAGACTATTGAATGAGGCGGCGCCGTATAAGCCGCCGGGATTCAGAATCTCGAGTCTGTCGGCAAAAAGGTTGATCTGAACCTGAGAGCCCAGACCGTCAGGAGAGTAGTCGCGATGCTGCAGCGCATTGATGATGGCCTCCCGGCAGGCAAGAATGGGATAGTCAGTGACATCCCGCCGCAAGGCTCCCTGTATGAGGGCTCCCTTGTTCATGTGCTTCCGGAGGAGTTCCAGGGAACGCATCATCATTTCCGGAATGGAGCCGTTGACGGGCTGGGTGTCGATATAGCGAATCCCGTCCACCTGTGCTTTCGTGACGCCGGGGTAAACCGTGAAGGTGATGTTGAGGCGCGGAAAGAACTGCTGCGGATAAGTGCCGGCAACCAGAAGCCCCGCCAGAGTCGGCACGAATTTCCCGCTTGAATCCGGAGCAATGGCGCCGAGCTTCAGGAGAATTTCATTGCGATCCATTTTTCCAAAGACGCGCGGCGTGATCTCGCGATTGCGTTCAACAATGGCATCAAGGATGGAGGCATCAAGATCGCTCATGGAGGCTTCGCAGACGGGCTGGCGGTCAAACGCAGGATGCTGATGAAATTCCCGAAGCCGATCGATTTCGTAATCGGTCAGTCGTTTGTCTCCGTCCCCCGTTCGGATGTAGGAGCCGTAGCGAAGTCCCTTTCTCGTGATGAAGCAGGGACGCTGGTCAAGAGGAGCAGGTTCAACCACAGCCACCACAATTTCTCCGTCCTCAAACGGATAGCGTTCAATTTCGAGACGGCAGGGCGGCGTGAAGTCGCTGCCGATTCTCAGAAGTGCGTCATGGATGCGATCCGCATCGAAGTCTGATACGGTAGAAAAGTTGTTCTTTTCCTCCAGTCCCAGAATGATCGTGCCTCCATCACGGTTGGCAAAAGCAGAAATCGTCTCGGGAATGCTTTCCGGCAAGGCTTTTCGAGCCGTCTTTACCTCATAGCGCTGCGTATCTGCCCCAATCAGCCGCATGCGCTGAATCGCGTTCTGGAGTTCTTCCGGAAGAAATTGCATTCTTTTATCCATATTTTTCATAAATTAAGAATCGAAATGCGATTGCGGTGAAGAGCGCGGGTAATGATGTCGAAGATGGTGCTGACGCGGGAACTATACTGTATTACAGTATAAGTATACTTCCATAATTTCTCGTTCGTTTTATTGTATTTATTTAAATATCAATATTCTAGTGTATATTAAACAATGGGGGTAGCTAGTAACTATACAAGATATGAGCACAAGTATACTTTAAAGTATACTTGTGTGATAGTTAGATCTTCTCATATGATTTATTCAACGGGCCGTAAAACCCTGCCCTTGAGGGCGGGGATATAAGGCCCATCGATCGAAGATCGAGTACATGTATCATTCACGAAATGCCTTGTAGGTCAGGTTAAAAGAATGTAAAGACGCAATTTCATGATCCAACATTGTATAATAGAGGAATCATGAATATCTTCTGCAATTTCAAGTACGAACTGATCACGGACGACACGCGGCGTTCGGCGCTTAGCCGATATGCCGGGTGCCGTCGTGCCGTGTTCAACAAGGCGCTTGAGCTGCAGAATGACCGCAAGGCTAAGAGCGAAAAGCCTATCTCCTATCTCGAAATGGCTCGCCTCCTCGTGGAGTGGAAGCAGACCGAGGAGATGGCTTTTCTGAAGGAAGCGCCTTCCCAGGCGCTTCAGCAGACGCTCATGGATCTCGATCGCGCCATCAAGGACACCTACCGCAAGAAGGGTGATCCCGCTAAGAAGCGCTGGCCGAGATTCAAGGCTAAGGACATCGGCGACGGCTTCCGCCTTCCGCAGGTGAAGCCGCATGACATCGACGAACCCAACGGCCGCGTGAAGCTGCCTAAGCTAGGCTGGATCCGCTACCGGCGTTCCCGTCCCCTCGCGTTCAAATGCGGGGACGGAACGCTGATTCCGGGGAAGGTAAAGCAGGCTCACATCACGAAGGACTGCGGCAAATGGTTCGTCACCTTTGCGACAGAGTTCGAAATCCCCGATCCCGTGATGAAAGAGAAGGATGTCGGCATTGACGTCGGCATCGTTCACGCCGTCACGCTGAGCAATGGGAAGACTTACGACCTTGATGTTGAGACAATCAAGAAGATTGAGGGCGAGATCGCGTATCTGAAGCGCCGTCTGTCGCTCAATCAGTCGTCAAGGAAGAAGCTGGCCGCGAAAGGGCTGGCTGAAACATTCGACAAGAGAAAGCCGAGCCGGACAAGGCGCCGGCTCAAGGAGCTCATACAGAAGAAATACAAGCGAATCCGCTCCATTCGACAGGACTTTCACAGGAAGACGGCGCATGCGCTCGCGCAGGAGTACGGCTGCGTGTACGTCGAGGACCTGCATCTCCGCAATATGACGAAAAGCGCCAGGGGGACGAAGGAAAACCCAGGCAAACACGTGAGGCAGAAGCGGGCGCTCAACCGCGCGCTGCAGCGCATGGGCTTGAGAGCATTGCGGACAGCCATCGAGGAAGCGATGAACAAAACGGGCGGCATGGTAATTGCCGTGCCCGCTCAGTTTACGTCCCAACGATGTCCGTGTTGCGGCTGCACAGACAAGCGCAATCGCCCGACGCAGGCGCTGTTCAGCTGCGTTAATTGTGGTTACACGAATAACGCTGATATTGTTGGTTATGGAGAGCAATCTTTTATGTTAAGGGCAAAACGCAATTCATTGATAGCTATGGGAAATACTATTAGCGGTAGCCCATAATTATAAGGAATAATAAAGCTATAACTTGAAGGGTTATAGCTATGCAAATTAGTGAAGTTCAACGACTGGCTGAATCACAAGCCGAAAATGATCGCTACTGTGAAACCTACAAAAAGCAGCTAAAAGTATATTGGAATATTTTTAGAAAATATTTTGAACGTCAAGGTGATACAGAGTTTTCCTCAACTAAAGCCATAGAATACTGCGTCAACGTTTATGGTAACAACAAACCAACACCGAATCTTCCACGGTATAAAGCAGAAGGCATACGGGCAATTCTAAAACTTGTAGAGATCATTGAAAAGCACGAATTTGAAACTTCAGAAAGACGCAATAAAGAAAACTTGTTACAGGAAAACCTCGGCATTCTAAATGAATTCCGAGGTTTTTTAATTACATTGAATCTAAATGAGAAGACGGTATACAAAAGAATACGCACAATTGAACGATTCTTAATTTACCTCAAAACTACTGGCCAAAGCATCAAAAGTATTAACTTTGAAACTCCAAAGAAGTATTGCGATTGGGATGAAAAGGCATCGCCATACAAAAAATATGAAAGTCTAATGTCCTTCAGACGGTTCTTTCATTGGCTTTTTCAAAAGAAAATACTAGATAAGGATTATTCAAATTTTACGTATGCAATTAAGAAGCCTCCGCGAGAAAGAGAGGCAAAAGTCTATACGCCGGAACAAGTCAAAAAAATTCTATCAAGTATCGATCTTTCGTCTTATACCGGAAAAAGAGATTATTTAATTATTTTAATGGCAGCTCTCTACGGTCTGAGAGTTAGTGAACTTGCAACAATTAAGTGTTCTGACATAGATTGGAAGAATAACGTCATTCATCTTCACCAGATCAAAACGAAAAATAATATTGACCTTCCTTTATTGCCAGAAGTAGGTAACGCCATTATCGATTATTACAAAAACTCCAGACCTAAAACATCTGCAACAAACAATTTATTTGTTTCATACCATAATCCTACATTTGGGAAGGAACTATCAAACGGCTCGATATCTAATATATTTAATAACGTTTTGAAATTAAGTGGGATTAAAAATTGGTGGCTAGAAAAACATGGTCTACATAACCTTCGATTTAGCTTAGCGACAAACTTACTCCAGGCTAATACCCCCTCAACCGTTATTCAACAAATATTAGGTCATCAAAATATCAGCACCACCATGGAATATGTTAAAACAGATTTAATCCATTTGCGCGAGTGTTGCTTAGATATGCCTGACTGCATCGCTGTCGAGTATCAAGGAATAGAAAGATGGGAGGTTTAATATGTTTTTATCTGCATTTGCTCAGCAAATTGAAAGTTTTCTTATTGATAAAGAGAACGCTGGATTTACGGTAAATTCTTTTATAACAGGTCTTCGACGATTTGATGAATTTTGCATCGTTAATCGCATAACGGCTGAATTTACGCTCGAGAACTGTATGGTGTTGCTCGCTAGTAAAAGAAGTGAAGAGCAGCAAGCTACTTTTGTTCGTTACATCTACAGTGTAAAAGCATTTCTTATATATCTACAGGAACGAGGGTTCAAAGTGTCTATTCCACTGTGCCCAAAAGACACGACTAAAAGACATGTTCCTTATATTTATTCAGATAATGAAATTTACAGATATTTCAAAGCTGTTGATTTATATTCTTATGAAGAGTTTCCCGCTTACAAAATAGTATTTCCTTTGTTGATGAGAATTTTATATTGTTGTGGAACTCGAATTCAAGAAACGGTTTTAATAAAATTGCAGGACGTGGATTTAAAAGAAGGAGTAATTAAGTTAACGGCAACAAAGAATAATGCACGGCGCACAATTCCATTGAAGAAAGATTTACTTCGACTGCTTCGTCAATATGCGGATAAAGTTTTCTACAAATTAAAAGATGATTCACATATCTTTTTCGGCATTCGCACGAGATCTATAACTCCCAGAACGGTCATGAGTTGGCACCGTCGTTTCCTTTCTCTTGCAAATATCGAATACTATGGAAACTATCTTGGTCCGCGCCTGCATGATTTTCGACATACTTTTGCTGTCAAGTCACTCAAAAGTTTAATCGATTCTGGATATCCTACACATAAGGCTTTGCCGTTACTTTCCAACTTCCTGGGACACAAAAATAGTCATGCAACTGAGTACTACCTACGGCTTACAGTAGATCATTACCCACAAATAAAAACATTGATTGAACCACAGCTGCAGTCAATTTTAGTAAAGGATTTCCCGGAATACATCGATGAGTAAACTAACTTTTAGTGCGCTGCTCCAAAGGTTTTTTATCAATTACCTTCCGATGCATAAAGGTGCAAGTAATCAAACAATTGATTCATATAGATACGCCTTTATTATATTTTTGCGCTATGTTAGAGATGTAATTCATAAAAAACAAGAGAAAATTGAAATAAAGGATTTTAATTACGAAACTATATATAATTTTTTGGAATGGTTGGAAACGAATAAGAAAAATTCACCCAGTACTAGAAATAGCCGAAAGGCCGCACTAGACTCTTTCGCTCGCTTCGTTATGTGCGAATATCCAGATCACTCTGCGGAATGTTTAAAAATATTAAGCATTCCACATAAAAAGTTTAAGCACAAAGAAATATCTTACTTAAAGCCTGACGGTGTAAAATTATTTTTAGACCAAGTTGATATTTCCAAACGCTCTGGATTAAAAATATACACCATGTTAACAATAATGTACTCAACCGGTATTCGAGTATCAGAATTGATTAACATTAGAGTAATGGATTTGAGACTAGACGCCCCAGCTACATTAATTGTACATGGAAAGGGATCAAAGGAAAGAGCAGTTCCTCTATTAGATTCTACTTTAAATGTCTTGAAGCACTATCTAAATATTTTTCATTTAGAAAATATCGAAGATAAAACTAGGTTTTGTTTCCTAAACCATTCCGGTAATCCATTTACCCGTCAAGGTATCGCATATCATATAAGGAAGTTGGCAGACAAAGCTCGAAAAATAAATCCGGACATCATTCCTAGCGACTTGAGTCCACATAAAATAAGACATACAACAGCAATGAATCTACTGGCTTCAGGTGTGGAACTGATTTATATCCGCGATTTGCTAGGTCATAGTTCTGTTACTTCAACAGAAATCTATGCAAGAGTCAGGGCGATCGCACGGGGCCAGTTCACAAAAAGTAGCTGAATCGTGAATTTTTC
>NZ_CALDXB010000098.1 GCF_937923675.1 uncultured Sutterella sp.
TACTGTCGGCGAAGTGGAAAAACTGGCTTTCCGAATTTATGGAAGCCCCCTATAGAGGTCCGCGGCCAGCGTAATGCCGTAGCGGTTTCTGAAGGTGATCTTGCGGTGCTCGACCTTGTCGCTCTGAGCGAAGGTCTTGTCCCAGGTCGTTGCGAGCCTGAGGCCGGAATCGCCTGCTGCAGCGCTTCCGTCAGCAGTCGCGGCAGCAGAGACAGAACTTACCGCGGCAATCCCTACTGCAAGACCGGCAGCCAATGCTTTCTTCATGATGATTCCTTCTCGAAAGAGAGATCGTTTGCGAGCCGCGGCGCCATTGAATCGCCGGGCTCTTCCGTTTTGAGAAAGAAGTTTAAGGAACCCTCATGAAAATAGCTAATACTTATATTTTATATCTTGGTATGCTCGTTAAGCATAGTAATGAAGCCGTAATATTCAAGCCTTCCAGCCTGTAAGCAGAAGGCTCCAAAAATTCCATGAGATCAGCCTGTTCTGCCGCCCTGAGCGCCCTGAAGCACCCTCTCGCGGCCCTTTGAGGCATACCACGCGCCGCCCGCTTCATAACGAAGACGGCGCTTCTCGAGCGGAAGATCCTCTTCCGGCAACGGCCTTCCCTCGCGCCAAAGGGCCCCATCCACCCATGCCTCTTCGGCGACTCCAAAGAGAAGCGCATTGGGGAACTTAGGAAGCCCCTCCTTGACGCGCCGCAAAATCACCCAGGCGCTGCAGCCGGCTGGGAAAGGCAGCTCCCTCTCGCCGGGAAGAAATCCGAGGCCTGCATGAGAAAGCTTCTCCGGATCCTCGTGCATCGTCGTTGTGCCGAGTCTGAAGACGGTCTCCGCCATCCCGGCAGTGGGTGTTGCGAGGAGAAAGCGATCCGAGGCTTCCGCGAGCTCCCGGGTGCAGTGGTTGGAGCTGGCCGTGAAGAGCACCCGGTCGAGCCCCCAGGGCGCGCACCAGCCGCAGGGCATCACGTCGAACTTGCCCGCGGAGCCTGCACCGAAAAGCACGAGGCCCCCGTCGTTAAAGCATCGGAAGACATCGTTGAGCGGAATTTGAATGAGCGGCATGGAGCCTTTGCCTCTTTGAGCTGCAGATTGAATGCAATTGATTCTCGTTATTGACAGCGACTATAACACCGCCTCTTCAAAACCAAAAGCCCGCCGGCAGGCAGTCATCCATCTGAAAGAAGACTGTCGCCAGCGGGCTCGAATGCCTCAGAAGAAGCTCAGGAGATCAGAGCGACGCGCGGAGGATGGCGAGAATGCCTTCCTTGTCGAGCGGACGGAAGGCGCCTTCAAGCGGGAACCAGTGCTTGAGCACATGGTCGGCCATGGCTTCGAAGTGTTCGTCCGTCACATGGAGGTCGGAGAGCTTTGCGGGAAGACCGATCGACTTGAAGAAGTCAGCCGTCAGATCAATCGCCTTCTTCGCGGTCTCCATGGGGTCGGCCGCCGGATCAAGCCCCCAGACGCGCACGCCGTACTGAGCAAAGCGGGGAGCGGTCTCGGGCGTGAGGGTCCAGCGCATCCAGTGCGGGGTAATGATGGCGAGGCCCGCGCCGTGCGTGATGTCCGTGTAGGCCGAGATCTCATGCTCAATCCCGTGGCAGGGCCAGGCGGAGCCGGAACGGCCGATCGAGAGAATGCCGCAGCAGCCGAAGGAGCTCGCCATCATGAGCTGGGCTCTCGCCTCATAGTCGTCGGGATGGCGGATCGCTTCGGGCGCGTATTTGATCACGGTGCGCAGCATCGCCTCGCACATGCCGTCGGTGAGCTCGTTCCCTTCCTTCACGAAATACTGCTCGAACGTATGGGACATGATGTCCGCCGCGCCCGCTGCGGTGTGCCACGCCGGAACAGTGAAGGTATAGGTCGGATCCATGATGGACGCGACGGGGAAAAGGTTAGGCGCTGCGAGGAAGAGCTTCTCGTCCGTATCCGGGTTCGAGATGACGCCCGAATTGTCGTATTCGCTCCCGGTTGCGGCAAGCGTCAGCACGGCGTAGAAGGGAAGCGTGCGGCCGATCTTCGAGGAGTCGTACATGAGGTCCCATGCGTCGCCTTCATAGAAGGTTCCGGCCGAAATGCACTTCGTGCCGTCGATGACGCTTCCGCCGCCCACCGCCACGATAAAGTCGATCTTTTCGCGGCGGCAGAGTTCAATTGCTTTCCTGAGCGTCCCGATCTTCGGGTTGGGTTCGATGCCGCCGAACTCAAAAACAGTGAGCCCCGTAAGCTGCGCCTTCACGGCGTCAAGAAGGCCGCTCTTCACGACGCTCCCGCCGCCGTAAGTGATGAGAACGCGCTCGCCCTTCCCGGCGACAAGCTTTCCTAACTCATTGACGCGGCCCTTGCCGAAAACAATGTGGGTCGGGAGATAAAGATCAAAATCCTGCATTTTTATTGGGTCTCCAAAATCAATTCCTGTTGGAAGGAACTGACGGAAATTCTAGGGATAGAGGGATTACCCGAATATCCCGATTCTGCCCGTGAATTGCCTTATCTTCTCAAAATCCGGGAAAAGAAAACCGCCTGTTCTTCATCCTCTTGCCTGGGATGAAGAAGCAGGCGGCCGTCTCTTTCAAATTCAGACTGAAAGCTTCAAGGCGCTTCAGCGGGCTCCGAAAATCTTCTGCGTGCGGAAGAAGTTGAGCGCCGCAAGATGGAGATTCGTTTTGGCGTCGGCCATGGCTTCACCGAGCGTCGAAGGCTTCTGAAGGATGGGAAGAACGGCGGTGATGCCGAGCTCGTAGAGCGCCCCGAGATCCTTTTCGCCGAGCATATTGGCGCCCGTAAAGAGCACCACGGGCTTTCCGGCCGCACGACGGGCAATGCCTGCCGCAACCTTCCCGCCCTTTGTCTGCGTGTCGACGGCGCCCTCGCCCGTGATGATGAGATCCGCCGTCTTCGCCGCTTCCTCAAACTTCATGAGGTCAAGGAGCGCGTCGATGCCGGAAAGGAGCCGGCCGTTGAGGAAGGCCGCCACGCCTGCACCGGTGCCGCCCGCTGCGCCCGCACCCTTCAGGGTATTGAGCTTAGCCGCGCGCTTCTGGAAAAGGTCGGCAATGTTCTTAAGCCCGGCATCGAGAACCTTGACTTCGTCGGGCGTCGCGCCCTTCTGGGGCCCGAAGACGCAGGCCGCGCCCTGGGGTCCATAGAGGGGATTGTCGACGTCGCAGAGCGCTTCGATGCGCGGGGCATTTTTGCCGAAGAAGAAGCCGTTCAAGCGAATGCCCCGGACCATGGAAAGCGTTGCGCCCGTGGGAAGGAAGGGTCTGCCGGCTTCATCAAGGAACTGAGTCCCGAGGGCGGCCGCCATGCCGCAGCCGCAGTCCGTCGTGGCGCTCCCGCCGAGAGCGATCACGATGCGGCGGTGTCCGACATGGAGCGCCTCCGCGATGATCTGACCCACGCCGATCGTCGTGGTCTTCATGGGGCTGAAGCCGGGTAGACGGAGACCGAGCCCGGCGGCTTCGGCGAGCTCCACGACGGCCGTGTCGCCGATCGAAAGGTAGCGCGAACGCACGCGCTGCCCGCAGGGACCCATGACTTCAATCGGAAGGAATGCGCCGCCCGCGGCCTTCTGCACCATCTCGAGCGTCCCTTCCCCGCCGTCGGCGATGGGGAAGGACTCAATCTGCGCTTCGGGAAACACTTTCCTGGCGGCGCTCTCAATCTGCGCGGCTGCCTGGCTCGAGGTGAGCGAACCCTTGAAGCTGTCGGGAAGGATGAGAATTTTCACGGGGAAACCTTCGATATTGGGCAATTGAAAATGTCTTCCAGGGGAAATCGAAACGAAAGGACCGTCCGGCGCCCGGGAAGAGGATGAGCATGATAGCGCGGATCGGGTCCTGATCTTAAGAAGGCAGGAAAAGTCGCTCGAAACGCGTCATCCCATTCTGCGGCGCCGATGACGCTTCCCGGTCATGAAGATCCAGACCTGTATCGCTAGAATAAAGATTTTAAGAATTTCCTCTTCCGGAGTGCTCAAAATTGTCTTTTGAAGCTGCCGCCCTCTGGCTCAAAGACCGGGGCTTTGCGGACCGCATCAACCGCTTTTCCGGCTCGAGCGCCACTGTCGAGCTCGCCGCCCGCGAAATCGGAATCATCCCGGCGCGCATTGCCAAAACGATGGCGATTGCAGGGCCCGAAGGGCCCCTTCTCATCGTGGCGGCCGGAGACATGAAGCTTGACGGGCGCAAATTCAAGCGCCTCTTTCATGCGACGCCCCACTTTATTTCAAGGGACCTCGTCGAGTCGTTGGTCGGCCATGCGCCGGGAGGCGTCTGTCCGTTCGGCATCAAACCGGGCGTTCCCGTGTATCTCGATGAGTCGCTCAAAGCCTACGAAACCGTCTGGCCCGCCTGCGGCGACGAGGCGAGCGGCGTTGAGCTCGCTCCGGCGGAACTCGAAAAAGCCGTTGGCAAATGCGCGTGGATTGACGTCACAAAGCCCGCTGCACCGGTTCCTCCGTCAGACGCTCAATAAGCTCCCTTTCGATTCCATTCCAGAAGCATGTCCATCCGCACGCTGATAGAAAACTACCGCGAGCTCAGGCAGAGCCCCATCTGGCGGCTGCTTGCCGCCGATACGGGCCCGCAGTCGATTGCCATTCTGCAGACGCTCCTTTTTGACAACGAACGGGAGCTCCCTGCCTCCGTCTTCCTCGAGCGCCTCATTCACGCCTATGCCGAAGGCGCACAGGAAACGATCTCGCGCGATGAAGCGCGGGCGCTTGCGAGCCGCTGGGTGAAGGAAGGCTATCTCGTCTGCCGCCTTGCCGAAGGACGGAGCGAAGAGACCTACGAACTCACGAGCGCCGGGCAGGAAGCCATCCGCACGCTCTCGCGCTTTCAGACGAAGCGCACGGGCCCGACCGAGAGCCGGCTCGAGATGGTGACGCACGCGATCGAGCGCCTCGCCGCGGATTCAGACCGCTCCAAGGCCGGCCGCATCGCGCAGCTCAAGGCCGAAAAAGCGCGCATCGACGAGGAAATCGCCGCCATTGAAGCGGGGAGAAGCCCCTCCATTTCCGAGCAGGCGGCGCTCGACCGCGTGAGCGAGATCTTCGACCTCGTCTCCGAGCTCGAGGCCGACTTCCGGCGCGTGCGCGAGGAGTTCGAGAGACTCAACAGGGATCTGCGCGAACGGATCCTTAAATCCTCGGCCTCCCGCGGCTCGATTCTCGACCGCTTCTTTGCGGGCGTCGACGGGATTTCCGAGAGCGACGCCGGCCGCGCCTTCACGGCCTTCTACCGGCTCCTCATGGACAACCGGGCGTCGGCTGAGCTCGAGAGCGCCCTCACCCGCATCGCCCAGCGAGGGTTTTATAGAAAGCTCACGCGCGATGAGCGCCGGCGGCTCTCAACCCTTCAGCGCATGCTCCTTGACCGGGCGGGCCACACGCACGCCGTAATGACGCAGCTTGCCAAGTCGCTTCGCGACTTCGTGAGCTCGCGCGACTATGTGGAGGAGCGGCGCCTCACCACGCTCATCCGCGACGCCCGGCGCGCTGCGCTCGATCTCTCGAAGACCGTCGGCATCAAGGAAGGCTTCATGGAAGTAACGCTCTCCTCGGCCGTGATCCGCTCGATCGACCAGTATTCGCTCGACGACCCGGAAGAGACGCGGATGGAATCCGACATCGCCTTCGGCTCCGCGCCTGAGGTGGACGCATTTGCCATTTTCGAGCGCATCCTCGCCTCTGAAATCGACTACCCGCAGCTCATGCGCTCCGTTGAGTCCGTGCTCACGGCCCCCGGCGCCCCGGAGCGCGCGTCGATCGGCGACATCTACCGGTCGCTTGCCAATCAGCAGGCCCTCGGGTCCGTCGTCGGCCTTCTCTCCCTCGCAACCCGCTACGGCGAACCCGGAGGGCCCGGCATGCCGGCGCTGCGGTTTTCCGGCGGCAAAACGAAGAAGGACGCCCCGGAAGCCGACATGTCGGACCCGCAGTTCCGGGTGCCGCTTCAGCTCCCAGCCGTCGACGAGCCGCTCGTCTGGAAGGACCGTCTTCAGAACGAGCGCCATGCGCGGATTCCGCTCTATTGGTTTACGCTCGAGAGCGTCGAAAAAATGCGCGAATCCCACCGCTGGCGCTAGAGAAGACCGCAAGCACAGAATTTGAATACCGAACCGAGAAAGTCAAGTGACAGAAATGGATAAAGATCCCGCTGAGATGCCGGCCGCATCGCAGGAATCAACGGAACCCGCGGAACCTCAGGAAGGCGCCTTTGAGGGCGACACGGAAGCGGCCGAGCGCGAGCTTTACGCGGGCGACACCGGAACGCTCCCCGCGCTCACGCGCCAGGTGCTCGTGCACCTTCTGAAAGGCCCCTTCTTCGAGCGCTCCCGCAGCGAACGACTCTGGCAGGAACTCAAGGTCCGCGAGGAAATCATCCGCTCGCGGCTCTCAGACCTCTATCTCGATCTCCTCGTTGACGACGAGCTCGGCGTCGCCTTCTGCCGCAAGCCCGACCTCGGCGACCATGATGCGCCGTCGCTCCTCAACACCGTGCGCCTGAGGTTCCTCGATTCCGCGGTGCTCCTTGAACTGAGGGACCAGCTCATGCGTGCGCGCGCAAACGGCGAACGCGCCGTGGTCACCCGCGCCGACGTTGCCGAAATGCTCCGGCTTTTCGACCGGTCCGCGGGCACGAACGACCGCATCTTCCAGCAGCATTTCAAGGCGATCATCAAACGCCTCACGGAACGAAGGATTCTCCTTACGCTCAAGTCGGGCGACGCGATGGAAATTTCGCCCGTCCTGCCGCTCCTCTTCCCCACGGCGGCGATTGATGAACTCAGGAACGCCTATCTCAGGCGAATTCTCGAGGACGCCAAAACGCCTGAAGAAGCCGAAGAGATCATGAAGCGCTATGAACTGCTGAAGAGCGGAACGGGAGCAATCCCGGGAATTGCGCTCGAGGAATCCGCACTCGTCGGCGCCGGCGCCGATGAGGATGACTCCGACGCGGATGCGGACGAAAACGATGAAAGCGATGAGGAGACGATCTGATGCTTGAAAACACTATCGGCGGCCTCGTGCAGTGGAGGATCAAGCGTCTCCAGGTCTTCAACTGGGGCACGTTTTCCAACATCCACGACATCCCCATTTCGGAAAAGGGCTTCCTCTTCGTGGGCGCCTCGGGCTCGGGGAAATCGACGCTCCTCGACGCGATGATCACGCTCCTCTTCCCCAACCCCGCCTACAACGCCGCCGCCCGCGAGGGCGAGCAGAGGCGCGGCGACCGCAACCTCCTCACCTACATCCGCGGCGCCTGGTCGACCCAGGCAGAGCTCGAGGGCACGGGGTCGCCGCGTGCAAAAACGCAGTACCTGCGCCCGGGCGCGACCTTTTCGGCGGCCGCGCTCACGTTTTTCGACAGCGAAAGCCGCACGGGCGACACGACGCTGCTGCTGGTTGCCTGCATCCGGAAGAGCTCGAACGAGGAAGCCGCCGTCAACAAGCAGTTCTTCATCATCGACGGCAACTACAGCTTCAATGCGGACGACTTCACGGGCTTCGCCAAATCCCAGTTCGACTGGCGATGGCTCAAGGACCGGCTTCCGCCCTTCACGAGCTTTACGACCTTCAACGCTTACAGCGACGCCTTCTGCGACCGCTTCGGGATCCGCGACAAGACGGCCTTGAAGCTCCTCGCAAAGGCCCAGTCGGCAAAGAACCTCGGAGACCTCAACACGTTCCTGAGGAACTTTATGCTCGAGGAGCCGCGCACGTTCGCGATGGCCGAAAAGCTCACGACGGAGTTTCACGATCTTTCTGACGCCCATTCGGCCGTGGTCGAAGCGAGGGAGCAGCGGGACATTCTGCGTGAAGCGAAAAAGCTCTGGGACGAACGCGAGGAGCTGATCGGGAAAATTGCATTCCTCGAATCTGAAAAGAACGCCATTCAGTGGTGGCGTCCGATGACGGAAAAGCGCCTCGAGGAAGCTGAACTCCCGAAACTCCAGCGCGAGCTCGAGAAGGCAATGCGCACGCTGCAGATCGCCGTTCAGAAGGAAAACGAGGGGCAGACCAAAGCGGACGAACTCCGTACGCGCCTCAATGAATCGGGCGGCTTCTCGGTTCAACAGCTCGAAGCCCGCGTGAGGCAGCTCACAACCGAGTACGCGCGCGCCGAGGCGCACAAGAAATCGGCGCTTCGTCATGCCTCGACCCTTCAGAAGGATCTTCCCAAATCGAGCGACGCGTGGCTCAATTTCATCGACGCTCTTCACCTCTATCTTGAAGAGGAAGACCGGGCCGGCACGGCCCGCACCCGCGAGCGCGACGGCCTCGTCTCCGAAGAGCGCGACCGCTCGAAGGTCTTTCAGGATACGGTCCAGGAAATCAACTCGATGCGGGAGCGCCCGTCCAATATTCCGTCGAAGAACCTGGATCTGCGCGCCGAGCTCGCGGCCGACCTCAATGTTTCAGAAGAAGAGCTTCCCTTTGTGGGCGAACTACTTCAGGTGAAGCCCGATGAGTCCCGCTGGCAGGGTGCGATCGAGCGCGTGCTCCACAACTTCGCGCTCTCAATCCTCGTCGACGAAAAGCTCTACCCTGCCTTTACCGAGCTCCTTGAAACGAAGCGCCTGAGAGGCCGCATCGTCTACTACCGCGTTCGGAATCAGGCGAGAGACTTCGACGGCTTCTTCCGTCCGCGAAGCATCCCGTCGAAGCTTGACTTCAAGGAAGGACGCTGGGACGCGTGGTTGGCAGCCGAGTGCGCGCAGCGCTTTTCCTACCTCTGCGCGGAGAATCTCGACGAATTCCGCCGCGCCGACCAGGCCGTGACCCGCGCGGGTCAGGTAAAGCACAACGCAGAGCGCCATGAAAAGGACGACCGCATTGATGTCGACGACCGCCGCCGCTGGGTGACGGGCTTCTCGAATCAGGAAAAGCTCGCGCTTTTTGAAAAGGAAGCCCAGAGGCTCGGCGCTGAAATTACGGCGCTCCAGCAGAGAATCCGGAAAATCGAGACGGAGGCGAAAGCAGCTCAGCAGCGGATTTCCGCCGCCAATGCGCTTCTCAATACCGACTGGGACGAAATCGATGCCGAGAGCGCTGCAGAAAGACTTCAGGCGGCAAACGACGAGCTCGACGAATTCGTGAAGAAGACGCCCGATCTCGAGCGCCTCAAGGTGGAGCTTCGCGATGCGGAGACGCAGTTGGCGAAGCTCCGCGAGGCGCGAAGCGAAGCTTCTTCCGACGAAAAGACTGCCAGATCGAAAATCAAGGCGGCCGAAGAGCGCATTTCGGGGCATGCCGACGCGATCAGCCAGCTCGAAAGGATGGTGAAGGACGGGAATGCGAAGACGCCGGGGAAGGAAGAACTCGACTCGATCGACCGCCGCGCCACCGACAACGGAAAAATCGAACTGACGCTCAGGAACCTCAACGCCCGCGATTCGAAGGTGAAGGACCAGATCGCCGACGACCAGCTCGAATGCACGAACCGGAAGACTGCAGCCGAAGGCGGCGTCACGTCGCGCTTTGACAATTTCCTCTTCAGGTGGCCGAAGGAAAAGGAATCGCTCGATTCGAAGATTGAATTCGCACCCGACTTCTTCAAAAAGCTCGACCGCATTGAAACGGACGGACTCCCGCGCCATGAGAAGCGCTTCCGCGAACTTCTTGAAACGCAGTCGCTCCAGCACTTTGCCGACCTCAACCTCGAGATGCGCCAGGCCCGTCAGGACATTCTCCAGCGCATGGAGACCGTGAACGAATCGCTCGCCGCTGCGCCCTTCTCGCGTTTGGCCGAAGGCGACTCGCACCTGAGAATCGAGGTGAAGGACCTGAAGATCAAGGAAGTCGAGGACTTCCGCCATCAGGTGGGCGAACTCATTCAGGGCGCCTGGGAAGGCGAGCTCACGGACGACGACGCCGAAAAGCGCTACAAGCTCATTTCGGAGCTCGTAAGGAAGCTCGATCCCGCGCAGACGACTGAAAAGCCGGCCGAACTCTGGCGTCTCACCGTGCTCGACGTCCGCCGTCACGTCGCCTTCACGGCGAGCGAATTGAACGACGAAGGCGAAATCCTTGAAACCTACTTCTCCGGGTCCGGCAAGTCGGGCGGTCAGCGCCAGAAGCTTACGACCACGTGCCTTGCTGCGGCGCTTCGCTATCAGTTGGGAAGCATCGACAACGGCCTCCCCGCCTTTGCGCCGGTCATTCTCGACGAAGCCTTCGACAAGGCCGACAGCGAGTTCACCGACATTTCGATGAACATCTTCAACCGCTTCGGCTTCCAGATGATCGTGGCGACGCCTGAGAAGTCCGTCGTGACGCTCGAACCCTACATCGGCGGCGCCTTCTACGTCGTCATGGAGGACCGCAGGAACTCGAGCGGCCTGTCGGTAAGCTACGACGACAAGACCGGAAGGCTTGACTTCAAAAATGCCGCGCCCGTCGTTCCGCAGCAGAATGAAGTGAAGACAACGGCCCCAAAGGCGCTCAGGGCTGCCCCGAAGGCGGCTTCGTCAGAGAAGAAGGAAGAAGCGAAGCCTGAGCCTTTGCCAGGTCTCTTCTGACCGCTTTCCTTCCCTTGAACCTCCGGCAAGCCCTCTGAAGGCTCCCTGCCGGAGGTTCTCAATTCATTCCGGATGATCAATCGCCATGTCAATCAAGACGCCCGAGGAAATGGATGACGCATTGAGACGAGCCTTCTCACGCTCTTTTCCGGAGTGGCTCGTCGATGACGCGAGCTTCGGGCTTCTCAGTCCGACGCTCAGGAGCGCGCTCGTCGAAAAGTCACTCGGACGAATGAATGAAAAGGAAGGCGCAGTCAATCTCACGAAGACGAAGGCGCTCATTCAATCCTGGAAGCGAATTGAAGCCCGGCACGGCTGGAGCGTCGGCTGGAAGAAGGCGCAGTGGCGTCAGCTAGGCATTGCGGTTGACCTTCCCTCGTGGGTGGAAGTCCGTGAAGCCGCCGATCTCTGCGATGCATTGAATCCTGACGGCATTGACGGCGAGGCCTGGAAAGCAGCGGTCCATCGCGTGAGAGCCATTGCAATGGAGTTCGGAATTCCCTTCAGGACTTTTGATACGGACGATGAAATTCAAAAGGAAAGCGGCCGCCCTCTTCTTCGCCTCATCCGCATTCTCCGGAATGCCAATGCGCTTTGGCTGAAGGATTTCAATGAGAATGAATTGAAGCGCTTCACGCTGCTTCTCAAATGGCTCCTATCGCATCCGGATTCAGGACTCTTCATTCGCGAAATTCCGGTTGAAGGCGTCGATACCAAATGGTTTGAAAAGCATCAGGCACTCATTGCCGGCGTCTGGCAATTGATTAAAGAACTTGACGGAAAAGAACCGCTCAATGAGAGCGTTGATTTCCTCTCGGCACTCGGATTGAGGCGAAAGCCCCTCTTCGTGCGCGTGCGGCATGCATCCTTCTGGACTGGAGGCAACCCCAATGATGTCGTTCAGCTGACGCTTGATCGACTGGCGGCCTCTGCCCCGCTGAAGAAAACGGTCGTCATCATTGAAAATGAACAGACGGGGCTTTCGCTTGATATTCCGCCCAACATTCCGATATTGATCGGAATGGGATACGGCGTCTCGGCACTCGATCAAGCAGAATGGCTTGTGGATTGCCGGATACTTTATTTCGGAGACCTTGATACCCACGGCCTGGCAATCCTTTCCGATCTGAGAAAGATTTATTCCCAGACGGAGAGCGTCATGATGGATATGGAGACATTCATGAAATATCGCCATCTGGCCGTGTCTGAGCCAAGTCAGGTGAAAAGAATGCCTGAATGTCTGACGGAAGGAGAACTCAGGCTGCTGGAAATGTTGTGCGAGACGAAAGGAAGGCTGGAGCAGGAGAGAATTCCAATTGCAGACATCAATAGAGAATTCAGCAGTCTTCTGATATCAGCCAATACAAAATGAATGAATCACCCTGCCGAGAATATTCCCTATGAAATGAGCAGGATTATCTAACGTTCCAGCCATCAGCACATAATTCCCCGTGAAATCTAAGCCAATTCTTCAATAGCAGATAAAGACACTATTAGAAAAACACCAATTCGTTCGCAGCCTTTCATTTAACGATGTTTTTAAACGACAGAAAAGACAATCGTATAAATGAAAAGCATTAAGAACAATTAATGTCGTTTGATCCTTTAGTGAGAAACGTACAAAACAATCAGCAGCTTCCCTATCATAAGCGCAACATATAAACCATTGATTTATATGGTGTATATCAAAAAACTCGCTACTTATTCATCTAAATTGGTCTACCGGCGTACGTATGTAGCCTGATTTTCAGCTTTATTGCTATATAGGTGTAAGACAGCATTTCATACGTATTTTTGATATAATTAGCGTACGTATGAATCTTCCTGT
>NZ_CALDXB010000099.1 GCF_937923675.1 uncultured Sutterella sp.
TACAAAAAAGTCTCATTGTAAACAAGGCTTTTTCGTCACTTTAAACGCAAAAGCCCCATACCAGAGGTACAGGGCTTTTGCTTTCTCAATTAAGTTTTGCAGACTTTGGTCAAGCTCTTTATCAGGCTGAGGTCTGCATTGCCGGCGCCGGAGGAACCATCGTCTGGGGCGGCGGCATTGAAGCTGCGAATGCTTCATCGGAGAGCGGTTCAGGCATTCTGAGCAGCGCTCTGCGGAGCACTTCCTCAATGCGCTTCACCGGAACGATCTCGAGACCCTTGAGGGCATCCTCATTGATCTCGGTGAGATCCTTCATGTTTTCCTCAGGGATGAGCACCGTCTTCACGTTGCCGCGCTGGGCCGCAAGAAGCTTCTCCTTGAGGCCGCCGATCGGGAGCACCTCGCCGCGGAGCGTAATCTCGCCCGTCATGGCAATGTCGGAGCGCACCGGAATATGGGTGAGCGTCGACACCATGGCCGTCGTGATTGCCGCGCCGGCCGAAGGACCGTCCTTCGGAATGGCGCCTTCAGGGAAATGAATGTGCCAGTCGGTATTGGCGAAGATATCCGGACGGAGCCCGAGCATCTGAGCGCGGGAGCGAACAACCGAGCGCGCCGCCTCGACCGATTCCTTCATCACGTCGCCGAGCATGCCGGTGCGGAGCACCTGGCCCTTGCCGGGGAAGGCAACGGCTTCAATCGTCAGAATATCGCCGCCCACCTCAGACCAGGAGAGGCCGTTCACGATGCCGACCTGCGGCTCGCGCTGAGCAACCGTGATGCTGAAGCGGCGCACGCCGAGATACTTCTCGAGGTTCTTTTCGTCGACAACGATCGGAAGCTCAGGCTTCTTATCCTTGCCGGCTTCGAGTTCCGTGAGAACGATCTTGCGCAGGATCTTGCCGATCGCGCGCTCAAGCGCACGCACGCCCGCTTCGCGGGTGTAGTAGCGGATGATGTCGCGCACGGCGCCTTCGGTGATTTTGGCTTCCGTTTCCTTCACGCCATTGGCGCGCATCTGCTTGGGCACAAGGTGCCTCAGAGCAATGTGCACCTTTTCGTCCTCGGTATAGCCGGAGAGCGAAATCACTTCCATGCGGTCGAGAAGCGCCGGCGGAATGTCGTAGCTGTTCGAGGTCGCGACGAAGAGCACGTCCGAGAGATCGAACGGGCATTCGACGTAATGATCCTCGAAGGCATTGTTCTGTTCCGGATCAAGCACTTCAAGGAGCGCCGAGGCAGGGTCGCCCCTGTGGTTGGCGCCGATCTTGTCGATTTCGTCAAGAAGGAAGAGCGGATTCTTCACCTTGGCCTTGATCAGATGCTTGATCACCTGACCCGGCATTGCGCCCACGTACGTACGGCGATGACCGCGGATTTCCGCTTCGTCGGAAACGCCGCCCAAAGCCATGCGGACGTATTCGCGGTTCGTCGCTCTTGCGATCGAGCGGCCAAGCGAGGTCTTGCCGACGCCCGGGCCGCCGACGAGGCAGAGAATGGGCGACTTAACCTTGCCGACGCGCTTCTGCACGGCAAGATATTCGAGAATGCGTTCCTTCACCTTCTCGAGTCCCCAGTGATCCTCGTCGAGCACGCGGCGGGCACGAGCAATGTCGTGCGACACGCGGCTCTTCTTCTTCCACGGAATATCGAGCAGCGTGTCGACGTAGCTGCGCACGACCGAAGCTTCGGCCGACGAGGGCGGCATGCTCTTCAGGCGCTTCAATTCCGAAAGCGCGGCGCTTTCCGCCGCTTCCGGCATTTTGGCCTCGCGAACCTTGCGTTCAAGAGCAACGTCCTCGTCTTCTCCGTCCTCGCCTTCGCCCTCGATGCCGAGCTCCTTCTTAATGGCCTTCATCTGCTCATTAAGGTAGTACTCGCGCTGGTTCTTCTCCATCTGTCCCTTGACGCGAAGCTGAATGCGCTTCTCGATCTGGCCGCTTTCGAGTTCGCGGTCAAGAACGCCGATCAGGAGTTCGAAGCGCGCAACAGGACTTGCCGCACGCAGGTACTCGAGTCGTTCAGGGGTCGTCAGCGGAATGAAGGAAGCCGCAATGTCGCATGCGCGCAGCGGATCCTTCTCTTCGAGCACGGCTTTCAGATGGTCGGGCGAGAATTTCTTGACGTTCGAGGCATATTCCTGGAGAGACTTCAGGAGCGTGCGCGAATAGGCGGCAAGATCGTCCGAAGGGGAAATTTCCGGCTGGAGAATCTCCGCTTCGGCCTTGAAGAACCCGGACGCATCAATCCACTTCGTGACGCGGCAGCGTTCCGTGCCGTGCACAAGCGCCTTGACGGAACCATCAGGGAGGCGCAGCAGCTGATCAATTTCGCCGCTCACGGCGACGTCCCAGAAATCTTCGGGAGTCGGCGTGTCGACGCCCTTGTCGCGCTGCGTCAAAAGGATCACCCGCCCGGAATGAATGCGCATGGCGGCTTCGGCAGCCAGAACTGAGAGCGGACGGCCCATGAAGACCGTCGTCATCGAGTTCGGAATGACCACCATGTCGCGCAGCGGGATAACAGGCAGGGGCCCGATCACCGCCGGATTCTCTGCGGAAAGGGTTGAATTCTGATTGTTCAAAGCTATTAGCCCCAAAAAATAGGATGTGTAATGACTATATGGGGTCAGGCGGCAGTTTTTTCAACTGCCGCCCGGGTAATACCGCAATCCCCGTTCGGAAAGGAGGATTTGCCGGAGTGAAGTTAACTCGCTGCAGGCGCTTCAGCTGCCGGGGCAGCGCCGCCATCGGAGCGCAGAATGAGTTCGGGACGGCTCTTGCCGGAAACGGCATCCTCCGTCACTACGACCTTCGCCACGTCCTTGCGGCCGGGAACCTCAAACATGGTGTCGAGGAGAATCCCTTCAATGATGGAGCGCAGACCGCGGGCGCCCGTCTTGCGCTCAATCGCCTGATGCGCGATTGCCTTAAGCGCCTCGGGCGTGAATTCAATCTCCACGTCCTCCATTTTGAAAAGCACCTTGTACTGCCGCACGATGGCGTTTTTCGGCTTCGTGAGAATTTCGATGAGCGCCTTTTCATCGAGCTCATCAAGGACCGTGATCACCGGGAGGCGGCCGACGAGTTCAGGAATAAGGCCGTACTTGACGAGGTCGGACGTATCGATCTGGTGGTAGAGCTCGCTCAAATCGTGATCGCGCTTCCCGATTACCGTGCCGGAGAAGCCGATTTCGCTCTTTTCGGTACGGTGGCGGACAATGCGTTCCATGCCGTCGAAGGCGCCGCCGCAGATGAAGAGAATCTGCGAGGTGTCGACTTCCATCATGGGCTTGCCGGGATTTTTGCGGCCGCCCTTGACGGGCATCGAGGCGATCGTGCCTTCAACGAGCTTGAGGAGCGCCTGCTGCACGCCTTCGCCCGAAACATCGCGCGTGATCGAGGGGTTCTCGCTCTTTCTCGCGATCTTGTCGATTTCGTCGAGATAGATGATGCCCTTCTGAGCGCGCTCGATATTGCCGTCGGCAGCCTGAACCAGCTTGGCGACGATGTTTTCAACGTCTTCGCCGACATAGCCCGCTTCGGTGAGCGTCGTCGCATCGGCAATCGCGAAGGGGACGTCGAGCGCGCGGGCGAGAGTCTGCGCGAGAAGCGTTTTGCCCGAACCCGTCGGGCCGACGAGAAGGACGTTCGACTTCTGCAGCTCAACCTTGTCCTCAAGGTTCTTGAGGTGCTTGTCCTGCTGCGTCATGAGGCGCTTGTAGTGGTTGAAGACCGCCACGGCGAGCGTGCGCTTGGCGCGTTCCTGACCAATCACGTAGCTGTCGAGAAGCTCGTAAAGCTCGCGCGGCGTCGGCACTTTTTTCGGAAAGACTTCCTTTTCGGCGGCGTCGCCCTGAGCGTCCTCGCCCTCGGTCTTTTGCGCATCCTTGCCTGGCACTTCAACCTTCAGTTCCGCAGCCATTGCGCGAACGCATTCGCCGCAGAGAAGTTCTCCATGAAGGCCCTGAAAGAGCGCAGAACACTGCGACTCGTCGCGGCCGCAGAAGGAGCAGTAGCGTTTTGCCATTATTTAATTTCCCTGACGGGAGCCGCTTCAGCGCGAAGCCGGCTGCCGTCGTCTTTCGTCCGCAGAGATATTTTGATATTCAGGTGAAAAGTCTTTTCTCACCCCTCTTCGAACGAGATAACTGTTTGTCGTCTGCTCTCCCCGAAAGCTTCAATAGGGAAGTCTTGCGGGGAAAGTCGCGGTGGATTAATCAGCGTCTCTTCACATTTCCGCGCGCGTCGTGAGCACGCGGTCGATGAGGCCGTACTCGAGCGCTTCCTGAGCGCTCATGAAGTTGTCGCGGTCGGTGTCGCGGACAAGCTCTTCATACGTGCGCCCGGTGAAGCCCGCCATCAGTTCATTCATCTGACGCTTGATGAGCGTGAGCTGACGCGCACGGATCTCCACGTCGCTCGCCTGGCCTTCGGCGCCGCCGAGCGGCTGATGAATCATGATGCGGGAGTGCGGAAGCGCATAGCGCTTGCCCTTTTCGCCGGCGGCAAGCAGGAATGCGCCCATGGATGCGGCCATGCCGAGGCAGATCGTATTCACCTTCGGGCGGATGAAGCGCATCGTGTCGAAGATCGACATGCCGGCGGAAACGGAGCCGCCGGGACTGTTGATGTAAAGCGAAATATCCTTGTCCGGATCCTCGCTTTCCAGGAAGAGAAGCTGGGCAACAACGAGCGAAGCCGTCTGATCATTCACTTCGCTCGTGAGAAAGATGATGCGATCGCGAAGCAGACGGGAATAAATGTCGAAGCTGCGCTCTGCGCGGCCGGAACTCTCAACAACGATAGGAACAAGAGACATTGGATTCTTTACTGGTTTTTCTGTTTGTAGAAGCTTTGCGGATCCTGACGGGACCCGGAAGCTGCAGCATTGCTGCTGAATGTGCCGCTCATTATCGCGAATCAGTGAGGCCCGTGCAGTAACGAGACATCTCAAAACGCGCAGTCAGAAAATAACAAAGGCGCCCGCAGGCGCCCTTGCAGAATTCTATCGGATTCTTGCCTGATGCCTGCAGATTTGCGCTCTAACAGCGCAAATCTGCAGGAGAAGCTCAAAACCGAAGATTTTGGGAGTGCTTCAGTTAGAAAGCACCCGACATCACCTTGTCGAATTCAACGGTTTCGTCCGTCGTGTCGGCGTGGGCGAGGAGCCAGTCGCAGACGTTCTTCTGCTGAACCTGAGCGCCGAGGTTCATGCGGGAGTTGCGGTCCGTCGTAAGGTACTGCTCAACTTCAGCCGGGTTCTCGTAGGAGGAAGCGATGACCTTGGCGCGTTCAGCGATCTGCTCGTTGGTCGCCTGAAGCTTTTCCTTCGCAACGAGGTCTTCCGTGAAGAGACCAAGGCGAACGCGCTTCTCGGCATTTTCCTGGAACATGGATTCCGGGAAGTCCTTGAGCGAAACCTTGGCGCCGCGCTGCTTCATCGTTTCAGCGAACTGCTCGGCCATGGCGTGGCGTTCCTGAGCGACGATGGAGGTCGGGATCGGGTACGTCAGAGCGCCGGCGAGGGCTTCGAACGTCTCGGCTTCAGTCTTCTGCGTGAGGCGGAATTCGACTTCGCGCTCGAGGTTCGTGCGGATGGCGGCGCGCATCGACTCAACGCTCTCTTCGCCGAGGGACTTCGCGAAATCATCGGTGATTTCGGGAATGTGGGCGAGTTCGATGTTGGTGAGCTCAACCTCGAACTGAACCTTGGCGCCGTTGAGTTCGGCCGGGCCGTAGTTTTCCGGGAAGGTCATGTCGAAGGTCTTCTTTTCGCCCTTCTTCATGCCGGTGACGGCAGCGTCGAAGTCGGCGAGCATGCGGCCGTCGCCGAGAACGAACTGGAAGCCGTCAGCCTTGCCGCCGGCGAATTCAACGCCGTCCTTCGTGCCGCGGAAGTTGACCGTGACGCGGTCGTCCTTCTGGGCCGGGCGGTCTTCCTCGAGCGGGCCGTAGGTGACGCGCTGACGGGCCATGACGTCGAGCGTCTTCTGGACGGCGGCGTCATCAACGGTGCAGCTGTAGCGCTTCAGGAGAAGCGTCTTGAAATCGGGGTAGACGATTTCGGGGAAGACTTCGAAGACGGCCTTGAACTTCATGTCCTCGGAGTCCTTTTCGCCTTCGAGAGCCTCGATGCGGGGCTGGCAGGCGATGGCGAGGCCGGATTCCTGAGCAGCCTTCGACCAGGCCTGACCGACGAGCTCATTGAGCGCCTGATCAAAAGCGCGCATGCCGTACATCTGCTCGACCTGAGCCATCGGAACATGGCCCTTGCGGAAGCCGGGCATGCGGGCATCCTTCGCATAGTTGCGAAGGTACTTCTGGGAGAGCGTGCGAACTTCAGCGGCAGGAACCGTGAGCTCGAGCGAACGTTCGAGCGGATTCACCGCCGGCGTTTCTTCCTTGGGAGCCTCAGTCTGTTCAGCAGCCTGTTCAATCTTTTCTTCAGTCATTGCTTTGATCTTTACTGAAAGTTCGGAAACCTTCCCGAGCACGCAGGATTCGTTTTGGAAAGCTGCTTGAGCCCAAGAGTCCGAGAAGTTGGAAAATCCGTCCGGATGCACTGTGCCGCTAGCAACAGCCACAACCCGGGCGGTTTGAATGAATTCTGTTCCGAGGCAGTCATCAGACTCTTTGCGTCCGGACTGCCCCAAATTCGAAGCTTTACATTATACCCAAGCGAAAAGAGGTGCATTCTCTGCGGGTTAGCTAAACTTCTGCCCTTGTTGATTTTTTCCTCTGCGCGTCTCTCCGAGTCAACTATGTCCGCCCGCCTTTGCTGCTCGCTTTTCCTTAGTGCCCTTCTGCTTGCCGGATGCGCCGTTCCTCCGGCAGATCAGTCTGATATTTCATCCATTCAGACCACCGCTGAAAAAAAGGGGACTCAGTCTCTGCGTCGGGAACCCTCGCAGTACGAGCTTCGAATTACGGAAGTAGGCAACCGCATGCGTGCTGCCTGCGTTGCCGAAGCCTTTCAGCCCTATTTCCGCAAATCCGCCTGCCTGCCCAACGGCATCACGGAAGCGATGCTCAGCGACCGCACGCGGATTACGCGCGAGCAGCGCCGCGCTGCGGAAGGCGTCTTTGAGCTCACGCATGAACTCAACGAGGAAACGCGCCGCATCATGATTGAAACCGGCACGCCTGAGGAGGCGAGGATTGCCGAAGAGTCCCGCACGCTGAGCGACCCCCGGATTGAGGCAATGCAGGAGGGACTTCTCACGGGAACGCTCACCTGGGGTGAATACAACATGAGGCGGCTGGAGCTTTTTGAAGAAATCCAGCGCCGCAGAGCGCTTCTCGGAGCCGAATAGCCGGCTCGCGCTTTCTTATTTTCAGCGATTTCCTATAGAATTGCTCTTCCCTTCAGGGAGCGCGAGTGGCGAAATTGGTAGACGCACCAGGTTTAGGTCCTGACGCCTCTGGCGTGCCGGTTCGAGTCCGGCCTCGCGCACCAGATTACTGCATTTAGCGGTATCGAGAGGCATTAAACACAACAGGTAGTGCATAAGACGCCCCGTAAGACCGTAAGATTTTCGACGATTTACGAATTTTTTACGAACGATTTACGAACGAAGGGACGACATGGCTACCATCAGAAAACTTCCGTCAGGAGTTTTTCAAGCTCAGGTCTGCGTCAACGGCGTCAGGAAATCAAAAACGTTCCCCCGGTCATCAGACGCCAAGAGATGGGCGGCCCCCATCGCTTTATCTATGGTCGAAGGCGGACATCCGGATGCGGCTAAGCCGCTCCGGGAATTCATTGAAGAGCACGCCGCGCACATCAGCAAAGTGCACAAGCACCCACGGCACGAAAAGGCCGTGCTCGGATACCTGCTTGAAGACCCGCTCGCAGACCTCAGAACAGGAGATGTCACCAGTAAGGACATCAACGCCTGGATAGACCGCAGGCGGACGATCCCATCAAGGACCACCGGCGTCATCGTCAAAGAAAGCACGATTGCCCGACAAAAACAGATCATCTCAAGCATGTTCGCCGGCCTTGTCCGGCGCGGCATCATCAAAGAGAACCCCTGCTCCGGATCTGAGAAAGTCTCTGACGCGCTACCGCGCGAGCGCACGGCCAGCCAGGAAGACATTGAACGGCTAAAGATTGTCGCTCAGTGGGAAGAAGGGGAAGCTCCTAAGACAAAAATGCAACGCGTGTGCGCAGCGTTCGTCCTCTCTTGTCTCACCGACATGCGGGCCGGAGAGATGATGCGCATCGAGCGCACATGGATCCACGGGAACACGATCCGACTCCCGGCAGAAGCCACCAAAACTGCAACCGCCAGAACCCTCATCCTCTGCGATAGAGCAAAGAAGATACTAGATGATGTATGCGCACTAGGTTTCGAGCCAACAATTTGGGATTTAGAGGATGGAACGCGCGATGCTCTCTGGCGAAAGATTCGCGACCAGGCGGATCTCAGAAACGTCTATGACAGTCACGGCAGATTGATCCGGCAAGGACTCACCTTCCACGACGGCCGCGCGACCTTCTGCACCTGGGCGGCCTCTCCCGGCCCAGACGGTGCTCCGCGCATGGATGTTATGTCTCTATCCAGACAGACCGGCCACAAGAACCTCAAGATGTTGATGCGCTACTACCGGCCGCGCATGGAAGACTTCATTGAGAGGCTTAATAAATAAAGGTTAACCCTTAACCCGTTGAGGCTGATCACAAAAAAATGCATCACCTGTCGGGATCCGTAGAATGTGAAAGCCCCCGACGCAGTGACGTGCGCCGAGGGCCGAATGACTTTTGTACGAGAGTAACAACAACTCAAACGAACAGGCAAGTCTCCCCAGTTTTGACACTATTAAGCACGTTGACGAAAACGGATCGGAATACTGGTTAGCTCGAGAGCTTTATACCCTTCTTGGGTACAGTAGATGGCAAAGATTTCTGCCGGTCATCAACAAGGCAAAAGAAGCCTGTATTTCCCTAAAAATCAATGTTGATGACCATTTTACCAACATGGGTAAAATGGTCGATCTAGGAAGTGGGTCGGCTCGAGAAGTCGATGACATTGCACTTTCTCGATACGCCTGCTATCTCATTGTTCAGAATGGTGATCCTAGCAAACCCGTCATTGCTGCCGGACAGACTTACTTCGCCGTCCAAACTCGTCGTCAGGAAATTGCAGACGCTGAGGCTTTTCAGCGTCTCAGTGAGGATGAAAGGCGGTTGCTTCAACGTAGCCAGATCAAAGAACAAAATAAGAAACTCTTCGCCGCGGCTCACGATGCCGGTATTGAGACAAACATAGAGTACGGGGCTTTTCAGAACAGCGGTTATCGAGGGCTCTACAACGGTCTGGATAAATCGGACATCCACAAGCGTAAGGGCTTGAAGAAAAGTCACGACATTCTTGATTACATGGGTAGCGAAGAACTGGCCGCCAATCTCTTCAGAACAACTCAGACCGAAGCGAAGCTGAAGCGCGACAACATCAAGGGGAAAGCACAGGCGAACCAAACGCACTTCAACGTTGGGAAAGCCGTTCGGAAAACGATTGCGGATCTGGGAGGGACAATGCCGGAAGATCTGCCTACGCCGGAAAAAGGAATTCCTCAGCTAGAACGCGAGCGAAACAAACGACTAGGCATGTCAAAGCCTAGGACAAAGTTGATTCGAAAGAAATAAAGCTTGCCCCGGGGATTAATCCTCGGGGTTTTTCATGTCTACTTCCCGTACATGGCGTAAACCCGTGACAGAGCCGCCGGCGAACGATGCGACGAGGGCCATAAAAGCAAGTACGAACTTCCACTTCACGAGACAAACCTCGTCATCACGTAATAAATGCCAGTCAGCAAGAGGAGCGCCAAATTGGCAGCCAAATCAAGGCCGCTATAATTTCAACCATGGATAACTTCTGACCGAAGTTGAATCTAAAAGCCGCACGGGAACCAGCCGCGCGGCTTTTATTTTGCCGTCAATCGGGGAGCGGCACCTTTTCAATCTGCGCTCTCTCACGCAAAATCTCGTCGTAGCGCTCCATTACCCAAAGTTGTTCCCAGAGCAACTGCGGTGGGCACGTGGGTTCAAAGTCCAATTCACCACGAGAAAGTTTCTCAAGCATCGCGCGAAGTTTCCCCGCACGTTCCCGAAGCTCAGTTTCTTCCTTCACAAAGCGTTCTTCCCAAGGTTTCATTTCATCCTCTATTTACATGGCCGCCTCTTCCCAAACGTCATACCCAAGCCCTCAGCCTCAGCCTCAGCGCCGCACTCATGGCGAGCAATCGCACGGGCCAAATCGAGAGATATCAGCGGATCAACGTCCACGTGCAAGCGCTCATCCGGATCACGACGGCATGCAGATGCCACCGAGAGCACATAAGAGCGCGTGTCGTTCTCTGAGGGCGGAGCCCAACGCTCAACGATCTGGCGAATGGTCTTGCAGGCCTCGCTTCTCGACATACGTGTGCAGAAGCTTCAGGAGCGCGCGGCAACCCTTCATTTTTTTGAGGAACGCTCATCTTCTGCAGACGCGCTCCCGACAAAAAAGCCTCTGACCCGAAAGCAGAGGCTTTTTGTGTTTTCCGACCTGGTGCGGACTAGCGGGAGTTATTTCCTCCTGCGTCCACCTGGGGGCAAAAGCAATTAGTGCTTCGCCTCGTGGTCGTGGCCGCAGCAGCAGCCCTTCTTTTCTTCGTGATCGTGGTCATGACCGCAGCAGCACTCGCCTTCGCCATGATGGTGATGGTGACCGCCGCAGCCGCATTCACCTTCCTCGTGGTGATGGTGGCCGCCGCAGCCGCATTCCTCATGATCGTGGTCATGTCCGCCGCAGCAGCATTCGCCTTCGCCGTGATGGTGGTGATGACCGCCGCAACCGCAGCCGCATTCCTCTTCTTCATGGTGATGGTGGCCGCCGCAGCCGCACTCCTCGTGATCATGGTCATGCCCGCCGCAGCAGCACTCGCCTTCGCCGTGATGATGATGGTGGTGACCGCCGCAGCCGCATTCGCCTTCCTCATGGTGATGGTGGTGGCCGCAACCGCAGCCGCACTCATCTTCATCATGATGGTGATGATGTCCGCCGCAGCCACAGCCGCAGCCGCACCCGCCTTCAGGTTCGCGGAACTGAATCGGATCAAAGGGTTCCTCGGCTTCCGTCACTTCGAGACCCACCATCTGAAGCATCTTGGCGAGGTTCGGGAGCGGAAGAACGGAGAAGCCCTCATCAATCTGGGCAAGACGAACGCCGCGGTTGATGAGCGCGCCGGCAGCCTCGCGGAGGACGTTGAGGTCGCCCGTAACGTGGAGCACCTTCTCAACGGCCGGACGAACGGCCCAGAAAGCACCGGTTTCATCAACGAAGAGATCATCGACCTCGAGCGGGCGCAGATCAGCAGCAGCCACGCCCACCGTCACATCGCCCGTCGGGGTATGGATGGTCTGCGGGAGCTCCGCGCGCTGCGCGGAGGTGAGGGGAAGCGGATGAGCCTTGTCAAGGAGAGTCTGCGCGGGAGCAGCCTGCGCGGGAAGAAGCTTGGTAAGCGTCGTCATGGAAATACTGTCCTGAAATATCAGGGTTCCCGAAGCTTCGCTGAAGCAGCAAGAACCCGAACTAAAAAACTTGTCTATTGTACGAAAAGGAACGGCAGGCCGGCCTCCGTCTTTCGGACTGTGGCTTTTGCCTGTGCGCTACGGGAAAATTGCCGCCAGCGCGTCCGCAAGGCGGTCGACCGCAATAACCTCGAGCCCTTCAATCGGCTGCTTGGGCGCATTGGCGCGCGGAATGAGCGCCTTCGAAAACCCAAGCTTCGCAGCTTCTCTCAACCGTTCCTGACCTCTCGGGGCCGGTCGGATTTCGCCTGCAAGCCCGACTTCGCCGAAGATGACGAGGCCGCGCTCGAGAGGCTTGTCGCGCCAGCTCGAGCAGATGGCTGCAAGCACGGCAAGGTCCACAGCGGTTTCAGAGATCTTCACGCCGCCCACGGCATTGACGAATACGTCCTGATCAAAGAGCGCGACGCCCGCATGCCGGTGAAGAACGGCGAGGAGCATCGCGAGCCTCTGATTGTCGACGCCAACCGCGAGACGGCGCGGCGCCGGCGAATGCGTTTCGTCGACGAGCGCCTGAATTTCAACGAGGAGCGGCCGCGTGCCTTCCTGCGTGACGAGAACCGTGGAGCCCGGGATGTTCGACTTGTATTCCGAAAGGAAAATCGCCGAAGGATTCGTCACGCCCCTCAGTCCGTGATCCGTCATCGCGAAGACGCCGAGTTCGTTCACGGCGCCGAAGCGATTTTTGAATGCCCGCACGAGACGGAAGTTCGAATGGGTGTCGCCCTCGAAGTAGAGCACCGTATCGACGATGTGCTCGAGAATGCGGGGGCCGGCAAGGGCGCCGTCCTTCGTGACGTGCCCCACGAAAAAAAGCGTGGCGCCTGTGGTCTTCGCGATGCGCGTGAGTCTTGCCGCGCATTCGCGCACCTGAGAAACCGATCCCGGAGCGCTGTCGAGCGCCCCCGAAAAGAGCGTCTGAATCGAGTCGATCACGACGAATTCGGGCTTCTTTTCCGTAATCACCGCTTCGATGTGCTCGAGCTCAATCTCGCTCATGAGCTGCAGCCCCTGAAGCGGAAGCTGCAGGCGCTGTGCGCGAAGCGCAATCTGACCTGCGCTCTCCTCGCCCGAAACGTAGACGCATCTGACCCCGCCCGCAACGAGCCGCGCCATGACCTGCAGAAGCAGTGTGGATTTGCCGATCCCGGGGTCGCCGCCGATGAGGGAAACACCGCCCCGAACGAGGCCGCCTCCCATAACGCGGTCGAATTCAGAGAGCCCCGTGACGACGCGCGGCGCCTCTTCAGCCGTTACGTCGGCAAGATCCTGCAGCGCCCCGGTCGTATCAACGAAGCCGCGTCCCGCGCGCTTATCCGTACCGTAGCGCCCGGCCGCACCGGTCGGAACCTTGAATTCCTGGAGCGTATTCCATGCGCGGCAATGCGGGCACTGGCCCTGCCACTTGACGGTCGTACCGCCGCATTCGGAGCAGACAAACTCAACCTTATCGCGCTTCGCCATCAGGCATCCTCTCTCAGAACGATCGGCACGCGGCGCGCGAGCGCGCAGATGAGTTCATACCCGATCGTGCCGCAGCAGGCGGCAACGCGGTTGACGGGAAGGTGCCGTCCCCAGAGCTCGACGCGGCTCCCGAGCTTCGCTGCCGGGATGTCGGTGATGTCGATTTCAAGCATGTCCATCGAGACCGAGCCCGTCAAGGGCGCGATCTGCCCCTCAACCCAGACGGGCGAGCCGTCCGGCATGGAGCGGGGATAACCGTCGGCGTAGCCGCAGGCCACCACCGCAATGCGGGAATGGCGTTTGGCAATCCAGCGCGAGCCGTACCCCACGGCCTCTCCCGCCGGAATTTCCTGAATCGCGATGATCTTCGCGGCAAGCGTCATTGCCGGAATGATGCCGAGCTCTTCAGAAGAAATATGACTGTCGGGGCTGACGCCGTAGAGTGCGACGCCCGCGCGCACCGCCTCGCCTCCCACCTCCGGGTGAAAGAGAATGGCGGCGGAATTCGCCATGCAGGCCGCCGCTCCTCCGCGCGCGAGCCGGCCCATTCGGGCGAGCTGCTTCTCGACCGTAGCCGGGCGGTCGCCGAAATAGGTTGGTTCGGCATTCGCAAAATGCGTGACGACATCCATCACGCGCACGCCGGGAATTGAGGTGAGTTCGTCATAGACGGCATTCACTTCCACCGGGAGGAACCCCAGCCGGTTCATGCCGGAATTCACCTTGATGTGGCAGCGCACATCCTTCACGCCCGCCTTTCTGAGGAGATCAATCTGCCAGAAGGAATGAATGACGGTCTCGACCTTCAGCGACTCGAGCCGCTCAATGTCGGAGGCGTCGAAAAAGCCTTCAAGGAGAAGAATTCTCTTCTGCCAGCGGCAGCGGCGTGCGAGCTCGGCATCGCAGAGGTCGATCGTGGCGAGGCCGTCCGCATCGGCAAAGGCCGTCACGGCATTTTCGAGCCCGTGGCCATAAGCATTCGCCTTCACGACTGCCCAGAGCGTGCGGCCCTCGGCCTTGCTTCGCATCACGCTCAGATTGTGGCGCAGGGCATGGAGATCAATTTCAGCAAATATTGGGCGCGGCACGGCTTTATGAAGCTCCGGGGAAATAAGAACAAAGGAGAAATTTTCGCACCTTGCCGCTCAGTTCGCCTTTTTCTCTTTCGCAACGATCTGTAATGACCGCCGCACGCCCGGCGCGGAAGCGCTCAGAATGCCTTCTCAGGACGACGGGAGTCAACGTTTGTTAGACTCTCCCGATTCAATAATTGCTGGGCTTTTCAATGAATCGCGGCTTTTACACCATCATGGCGGCGCAGTTTCTGTCCTCGCTTGCGGACAATGCGCTTCTCATTGCTGCCATTGCGCTCCTCACGAGCCTGGGCGCGCCCGACTGGCAGACGCCGCTCCTCAAGCTCTTTTTCGTTGTGAGCTACGTTCTTCTCGCGGCCTGGGTCGGCATCTTCGCCGACTCGATGCCCAAGGGCCGCGTCATGTTCCTCACGAACGCCCTGAAGGCAGTCGGCTGCCTCCTCATGCTTTTCGGAGGCCATCCGCTTCTTGCCTACGCGATTGTCGGCATCGGCGCCGCTGCCTATTCCCCGGCCAAGTACGGCATCCTCACGGAGCTTCTTCCTGCCGAGAAGCTCGTCGTCGCGAACGGCTGGATTGAGGGCCTGACCGTCGGCTCCATCATCCTCGGCGTCGTGCTCGGCGGCGTCCTCATCCGCCCCGAAGTCGCCCAGCCGATTCTTTCCGTCTTCCACCTCAATGCGATCGGTCTCGCGAGCTTTGCCGAAGGCGCCATTTTTGCGATCACCTTCGTCTACATTGCCGCTGCGCTCGTCAACCTTGCCATTCCGGATACGGGCGCGCGCTACCCGAAGCAGAAGTTTGATCCGTACGATTCGATCAAGGGGTTCCTCAGAAGCTGCTCGCTCCTCTGGCACGACCGTCTCGGGCAGATTTCGCTCTCCGTCACGACGCTTTTCTGGGGCGCCGGTGCAGTGCTGCAGTTCCTCGTTCTCAAGTGGTGCGAGCACGCTCTCGGCATGAACCTTTCCGAAGGCGCCATCATGCAGGCCGTGGTGAGCCTCGGCATTGCCGTGGGCGCCGTGCTCGCCGCCGCGCGCGTTCCGCTCAAAAGCTCCCTCAAGGTGCTCCCGATGGGGATCTGCATGGGCATTCTCGTCACCATCATGGCCTTCTACACGCGCGACTGGGCGCCGGCGGGCGGACTCGCGCTCTTCGGGTTCTCGCTCTCCTGGGCGACCCTCATTGCCGCAGCGGGCATGATTGCCGTCGGCATCTGCGCGGGCTACTTCGTCGTTCCCATGAATGCGCTTCTGCAGCACCGCGGCCACGTGCTCATGAGCGCCGGCCGCTCGATTGCCGTGCAGAACTTCAACGAAAACCTTTCCATTCTCGTGATGCTCGGCGTCTATGCGCTCCTCATCAAGGCCGATCTCTCGGTCCCGATGACGATGCTTCTTTTCGGCGCCTTCGTCATGGTCTCCATGGCGCTTGTGATCGTGAAGCACATGCGCAACCAGAAGGAATTCGACAGCACGCATCTGATCGGCGAAGAGAAGCGCCATTAAGGAGCTTTTGGCCGTCAGCGGCCTCAATCCCGAAACGCCTCGCAAAGCTCATGCGCTAAGCGAGGCGTTTTTCTTTTTCGCGTCAATCCCGCTCGAGCCTTCTTACGCCCGGGCCGGAAATGTCGCTCAGACCCGACGAGCCTCTCGGCTTCACCGTGATCTGCACCCCCACGCGCTCCCGAACCGCCGGAACGTGGCTGATGAGGCCGATGAGCTTTCCGGAAGTCTGCTGCAGCATCTCGAGCGCATTCAAGGCTTTAGAGAGCGATACCGGGTCGAGCGACCCGAAGCCTTCATCAAGAAAGAGCGTATCGACGCGCATCCGGTTCGTGCTGATGCGCGATAGCGACAGTGCGAGCGCAAGCGACACCATGAAGGTTTCGCCCCCCGAAAGATTGAAGGACGTTCGCTCGATCCCTGCGAGCTCAAGATCCCTCACCGCAAGGTCGAGTCCGTTCTCGCCCCGGGCGATGAGTTCGTAGCGGCTCTGCATCTGCCTCAGAATCAAATTCGCTTCATGAAGAAGGAGTTCAAAGGTGAGCTTCTGCGCGGCCTGCCGGAAGCGGGCGCCGTCCTTGCTGCCGATGAGCGCATTAAGCCGCGTCCAGAGAAGAACCGTTTTCTCGGCCTTCCCGAGCGCTTCGGCAGCGTCCCTCGCCTTTGATCTCGCATCATCGTCCGCTTGAAGCCGCGCTTCAAGGCTTCCCTTAAGCTCAAGCGCCGCCTTCATTTTTCCGTCTGCCTCCAATTCCTCGGCTGCAAGGTCTTCAGGAGGGCAATCCCTGCGGGGGGCCTCAAGGAGCTTTTCCTCCGCCTCGCGGGCGCTCTGCGCTTCCTTTTGAGCTCCGGCCCGGCGAAGGTCGTGCGCGCGGATCCCGGCTTCAAGCGCCTCAATCTCTTCCCGCGGGAGGAATGCGCTCTTCACTTCCTGTTCGTTCGCAAAGCCAGCCTTCAGGAGAGCCGCCTCGAGCGCTGCCGCCGCATCTGCCGCAGCATCCTCGTATTCCCTGCGGGCCTTTTCCTCGGCTTCGCGCCTGAGCGCTGCCGCCTGAAGGGCATTAACCGCCTCCTGATGAAGCGTCCCGGTCTTTCGCGTCAAGCGGATGCATTCCGAGAGCTTCGTCTGAAGAGCCTCTCTTTCCGCCTTCGGATTGCGCTCTCCGAAACGCTCTTTTCTTTCAGCGCTCTCATGATTGAAGCGTTGAGATGCGTCTTCGAAAATCGTCCGGGCTTCCTTCCGGTCGAGCGCGAGCTCTGCCGTCTTTTTATCGGCCTCAATTCTCCGGGCTGAGGCCGAAGCGGCCTGCACCCGGGCGCGCTGCAGCGCCTCGAGCGCTTCACGGACAGCCTGAGAGCGCCCGAGGAGCTTTTCCGCGTCCGCGACGGCATCCGTCATTTGCCAGTCTTCCGGCATATAAGCCGCCATGCGCGCCTGAAGGGCATCGAACCTGCCCGCAACGTCCTTTTCCCTGTCTCCAAGGAGCTCATTCTTCGCACGGACATCGGCAGATTTCTGCGCAAAGGCTTCATCGGCCCGCATGGCGGCGCGGTTCGCCTTCTGCACCTCCGCCTCTTTTTCCTTTTCCCGCTTCTGAAGGTCTTCAAGCGCCGCCTGCGCAGCGCCCGCCTCAAGAGACCACCCTTCGACGCCGTCAAGGCGCTCCTCAATATCCTCTCTCCTTTCTTTTTCGAGGCTTCCCCAGTCGCGAAGAAGCTTCAGCCTGCGGTCTAAGAGAACCTTCCTGGCCTCCTGCGGCATGCCGGACGCAAATACGAGGAGCCGATCGGTTTCATGAAGCCAGTCCTTCGCCCAGAGTTTTCCCGTGAGTTCACGGGCTTCAGCGATTTTCTGCGAGAGCGCATTTCCTGAAAATGCAATCCCCGCCTCTCTCTGAGCCTGGGCGACCTCGCCCCGGAGAGCTTCGAGAGCCTTCTCCTCTCGATCAGCATCCTCGTGCTTCCTCTCGCGCGCGAGAGAATATTTCCTCAGTTCTTTCTCAAGCGCCGCAAGGCTTTCCCGATCCCGTCCGAGCTCGAGAGAAAGCTTATGCGTCTCCCTGGCCTGTTCAACAAAAAGCGGAGCCTCCGCGACAAGCGGCTGATCCGCCGCGCGGGTCTTCATTTCCTCAAGAAGCCTCGCCTCTTCCGCCTTCGCTTTTCCTTCCGCTTCCCCGAGCGCCCCGGCTTCCCTTTCGGATAGTGCGAGCCTCCTCTCGGCAGCCTTCATGCGCTTCAGAGCTTCATCACTGCGGAGCTCCAGGACTTCGATCGATTTGTCCATGGCTTCGATCTGCCCGAGTTCCGGCTCTGCATTCTGAAGCCCGTCGCCCGCATTCTTTTCAGCCTCCTCCGCTTCCCTGAGAGCTTTCGCGAGGACTTGAGCCCGTCCTTCGGCTTCGAGGGCCTCGGAAGCGAACTTTTCGGCATTCTTCCCGTGGAGCGTTGCTTCCGCAAGCGCCTTCTCCCGGACGCTGATGAGCTGCGCGGGCTCGGCCGCGCGTCTTGCATCGGCCGCACGCGTTCTTTCACCCTGAAGCCTTTCGCGCTCAGCTTCGAGGCTTTCGAGCTCATGATCCGCACGAGCCTTCCTCGAGCGCGCCTCAATGAGGGATTTCGACCAGGCAATGTCGAGCTTCAGTTCCTGAAGGGCTTTGGAGAAGGACTCAGCCTCCGCCTTCGTCTTCTGAAGATCCGCCTCGGCCGAGCTGCGGTCCTCATCAGAAAGCACCTCAACGCTTCTCATGCGCTCCTCAAGGAGCACCTTCTTTTCCTTTTCTTCGGTCATGCGCTCGAAGACCCGTTCGCCTATCAGGGTGTAGATCTCGGTCCCCGTAATTTTCTCGAGGATTTCCGCCCGGTCGCGGTTGTTCGCGCGAAGAAGCTCCGCGAAAGCCCCCTGAGCGAGCATCGCGCTTCTCGTGAAGGCCTTCAGATTCATGCCGAGAATGCGCTCGAGCGCGAGCTTCCACTCGCCCTTCTGCTCGGCAATGATTTCGCCGTCAACCGCTTCGGGCGAGGCAAGGCGGACGAGCTCCACCTCGTCGCCCGAAATCCTGCCCGTGCGCTTCACGCGCCGCGACCAGCGCGAGCGGTAGACGGCGCCGAAGGATTCAAAGGTCACCTGCGCGCTTGTCTGATCGGTGTTCTTCGTGAGCACCATGCAGGCGTCGTCCTTCTTCGCGGTCTGGGCGCGCTCCTCCATGCGGGGCGTCGTGCCGTAGAGCGCAAGCGTCACCGCGTCGAGGATGGAGGTCTTGCCGCTCCCCGTGGGGCCGCAGATTGCAAAGATGCCGCTCTCGCGGAATTCCGGCGCGCGGAAGTCGATTTCATGCACGCCGCCCAGCGAATTCACATTCTCGATTCTCAGCTTCAGCAGTCTCATTCCCCGTCCTCCTCTGCGCTTTTTTCTCCCTGCGCGAGCTTCTCGCGCACCTTTGCCTTCTTTTCCCGCTCCAGGATCTCGGCGCGTTCAAGCGCCTCGAGAAAGAGGGGCGTGAGGGCCTCGCGCTCCTCGTCGGTCACGGCGTTGGCTTCCAGTACGGATTTGAAGACCCCGTCGGGCGAAATGTCGTCAAGGCTCTTCACGGGGCCCGCGTCTCCGGTTCCGTCAAGGATGAGCTTCGGCCTCACGGCAGAAAGATTGACGCCCGCTTCGCCCGCAGCGCGGCCGAGTTCGGAAACAAGGATCCCGGCATCCATGGGGTCGCCTTCGTAAATCGCCTCAAGAATGGCGCCGGGCGATTCGCTGCCGGCAGCCTCAATTTTTGCCATGAGTTCCCCCAGGTTTCCCCGGATGCGCATCACCCGGCGCGGCTGCGGGACTTCGATTTCGGTTTCCGTGAGGTTCCTTCCGTCAAGCTCGAGCTCGACGACGACATGCCTGTCGCCGGCGCCGCCGATGTCGAGCGCGAGCGGCGACCCCGAATAACGAACCGGTATTTCCGCGGCAACCTTCTGCGCGCGGTGAATGTGCCCGAGCGCAACATAGTCCCAGGCGCTTCCGAAAACGGCTGCGGAGACGTTTCTGAGGCTCCCCACATAGACGCCGCCGTCGGAGCCTTCGTCCGGCCCCGCAACCTTTGCTCCGGTCACGAAGAGATGCCCCGAGGCGATCATCGGGACCTCAGCGCCCGAAAGCGCAGTTTTGAGCGCTTCGAGCGCCTTTGCGTAGTGCTCGCCGATGCCGCGCCCCCAGGCGGCCGCCCGGGCGGCGTCGGTGTCGTTTTCGCCCGAAAGACGCACGTCGCCTTCGCGCAGATAAGGCACGGCCGCAATGCCGAGAAGGGGCGTGCCGTCCTTATCCCGGATGACGCAGACCTCTTTTTCAGCGGTGCTTCCCGCCACAAAGGTTCTCACTACCGAGAGGAGCTCCCGCGGAGCGCGCAGAAAGCGCTGCGAATCATGATTTCCGGCAGTAATGACGATTTGCCTGAGGCTCGTCTTCGCGGCTTCCGTGAGAAAGCTGTAGTAGAGGCGCTGTGCGTCCGCTGACGGCATTGTCGTGTCGAAGATGTCGCCGGCAACGAGGAGAACGTCAATGGATCGGGCTTCAATAATCCCGAGAAGCCACCTGAGAAATGCTCTGTAGTCGGCCGTTCTGTCGACGTCGGCGAGCGTTTTGCCGAGATGCCAGTCCGATGTGTGAAGGACGCGGATGGTTTTATGAGACATGCGTGCTTTCGTTCCTGAAAGAAATTCGATTCAGACGAAAGTCTAGCCGCCTCATGCGGCAGAATGCGACGCAGCGAATCCGGCTGACGGCTTCAGGTCAGCCCGCCCTGACTGCGGACTCAACCCCCGCCCGGGTGCTTTCGGAGAGAGCGCTCCTCGCGGCATTGGCGCCGGCAATGCGCCCGAAAACGATGGCGCCCGAGAGCCCGAGGTTGTCGAAGCGCTCGCGCCCCCAGAGGCCGCCCGCCGCTTCGCCCGCGGCATAAAGCCTCGGGATGAGTCCGCCCTTCTTCGATTCGACGCGCGACGCGGCGTCGACGGCAATGCCGCCAGGCGTGCCGTGATAGGCCGGACGCACCTTGATCGAATAAAAGGGCTTCATCGTGAAGGAAGCCGATGCAAGGGGTCTCTCGAAAGCGCAGTCGTGCAGGCACCGGGTTCTCCGGCAGCAGTCGAGCGTCGCCGCAAGCGTGCTGAAGTCCGCATCGATCGTGGCGGAAAGCTCCAGAATGGAATCGTCCGAATGGAAGTAGACCGGAGAAAGAAGATCGTCCCTCAGGGACCGCGCCGTCGCGCTCGAACGGTCGATGAGAAGCCAGGCGCTTGCGCCGGGCTGCTCGAGCATCGCCTCGGAAATCACTTCGGGTTCGGCGAGTTCGTTCACGAACCGCTTCCCGTCGGCATTGACGAGAATGGCGCCCTCGCGCCTCAGGGCCATCGGAATGATTTCTCCCGAAAGCGGCAGCGTCGTCGGCTGCATCACGACGGAGTCGAGGTCAAGGAACTTGGCGCCCAGGTTGTTGGCGAGCCTGAGGCCATCCCCCGTCGCGGAAGCGGCGTTCGTCGTCATGAGCACGGGCGCCTTGGGACAGAGCCTCGAAACCGCTTCAAGACTTCCGGCGAAGCCTCCGGTCGCGATGACGACGTCACGGGCTTCAACGAGAACGGATCTGCCGTCGGCGCTGTCGGCATGGATGAAGAGCGATGATCCCGCCGCGCCCGGCTCGAGCTCAATCGCCCTCATCCGGGTGAGAACCGGGATGTTGTGCTGTTCGGCGCGGTAGAGCAGATGCCTCATGACCTCCACGCCGAGCGGGACCTGATTGGACGGCCGGCACTCCCAGATATGCTTAAGGCCGAAGCCCTCAGTGCGTTCCGAGAGGTTGCAGCCGAGCGACTCAAGCCACTTCACGGCATCGGGAGACCCTTCGATCAGAATGCGGCTCAGGTCTTCGTGACCCGTCTTTCCGCGCGCGAGAACCTGCTTCAGGAACGCCTCGCGTTCGCTCACGATCTCGCTTCTCTCCTTTGCCGACCGGACATCCTTCGGATCCTCGGCATAAAGCATCGCTTCGCAGGCGAGCAGAGAGTTCCCGCCCACCATCGGCATTTTTTCAACGACAAGGACGCGCGCGCCCGCTTCATGCGCGGCAATGGCCGCGGCAAGCCCGGCCGCCCCGCCGCCGATCACGGCGACATCGCACGAGAAGTTGCAGCAATCCGGCCTTTCGGCCGCCTTGAGTGAAGCGGTAAGCGCCGGCACTCCGAGACAGCCCGCAAGGGCGAATAGTCTGCGGCGCGTCATCGCGGCGCATGGGGAAACATCGGGGGTCATGTGAAGGGATAGTGAAACTAGCTAGCGGGTAAACCCTGATTCCGAGAAGAATACCAAACTGACGCACGCCCTGCCGCCGGAGTTTTGTCGAGTTCCGACAAAGTCCACGCCTTCCCCGGGAGCTTTTCAGGGTTAATCCCTCAACGGGTAAACCCTCTTGCATTATTTTTATTTTTGTTTACCAGAGAAATAGAATTTATCTATTTAACTAATATTTGATTTGCGTCAAAGCTAGAATTATTTTGCAAAGAAAATTCATCGCTTCGTTATTCATTTTTGGAATATCGGAAAGCGAGCATGTTTCCTGACATTGAACCCGTCAGATTATTTCTGCGTACCTCCATCAAAGTAGAAAAGACGGCAAACGGCGTAAATGAAGACGGGCGCTCTCTAAGCATTCCGAGGGTTCGGTTTAACCGCACGAATGATTTCCTCCCGTTCGACAAATGCTGAAAATCGTGCCCATCGGCCCTCTGAGAGCTTTCAGCTTCGGATGCACTCTCCTAAAGACAGGCGTCGGTCTGAAAAGCCTTTCGTCGATCAATGACCCTTTCCGGCCTCAGAAGGATATTTCCAAGAAAACGGGCCCGGAAATTCAAAGTGAAGAATCAAACTCCCCAAGAAGGAGGACTCATGGAAGTTACCCGCAGAAGTTTTCTGAAGCGCGGCTTTTTGCTCGGCGCCTCACCGGTTGCCGCTGGGCTTGCGAGCACTGCCGCGATGGCGGTCCCCGTTCACAAGAAGCCCTTCAAGCTCGCGAACGTTCAGGAAGCATTCAACATCTGCTGCTACTGCTCCGGCGGCTGCGGCACGATCGTTTCGGCCAGGAACGGCGAACTCATCAACATCGAAGGCGACCCGGACCATCCGGTGAACCTGGGCGGCCTCTGCCCGAAGGGCTCGGCACTCTGGGGCCTGCGCAACATCGTCACCCCTGACCGCAAGACCGCGATCAACCCGGGCCGCGTTCTCTACCCGATGGTCCGCCGTCCGGGCAAGAAGGACTGGGAGCGCATCAGCTGGGACGAAGCGATCGAAGGCATTGCCCGCCATGTGAAGAAGACCCGCGACGAGACCTTCAAGAAGACGGAGGACGGCATCACCGTCAACCGTACGGAAGGCTTTGCGGTTCTCGGCGGCTCGCAGATCAACAACGAGGAATGCTGGCTTCTGCAGAAGTTCACCCGCGCGCTCGGTTCGATCGCAATCGACAACCAGACCCGCGTCTGCCACTCCTCGACCGTTGCGGGCCTCGCGCCTTCCTTCGGCCGCGGCTCCATGACCTCGCACTGGTGCGACTTCGCCAACTCGGACGTCATCCTCTCCTGCGGCTCGAACAACGTCGAAAACCATCCGCTCTCCTCGCGCTGGGTTGAACGCGCTCAAGACAAGGGCGCGACCTGGATCGTCGTCGATCCGCGCTTCACGCGCTCGGCGAAGAACGCCGACCTCTACAGCCCGATCCGTCCGGGCACCGACATCGCCTTCTACGGCGGCCTCATCAACTACATTCTTGAGAACCACCTCTACCAGGAGGAATACGTTCTCAACTACACGAACGCCGCCTGCATCCTGAGGAAGGACTACAAGTTCGATCCCAACACGGGCCTCTTCTCCGGCTGGGATCCGAAGACGAAGAAGTATTCCGACGAAACCTGGGGCTACGACGTCGACCACTTCGAGAAGTGGGACACCTCGCCCACGGGCGAATACGCCTGGGTGAACAAGCCCGGCACGCCGAAGTTCGAGCCGCCCGAGCTCGAGGTCCTCAAGCGCGACATGACGCTGAAGGACCCGATGTGCGTTCTCAACGTTCTTCGCCGCCACTATGCCCGCTACACGCCCGAGCTCGTTTCGCGCGTGACCGGCATGGACATCGACGTGATGAAGAAAATCTGGGAAGTCTTCGCCTCGACCGGCAAGCCCGGCAAGGCCGGCTCGATCCTCTACGCCCTCGGCCAGACGCAGCACACCTACGGCTCGCAGAACTGCCGCGCGATGTGCATGGTTCAGCTTCTTCTCGGCAACGTCGGCATCCCGGGCGGCGGCATCAACGCGCTGCGCGGCGAACCGAACGTTCAGGGCGCGACCGACGTCGCCTGCACGGTGCCCGATCTTCCGGGCTACCTCAAGTGGCCGACGGTGCCGAAGCACCTCACGCTCGCCGACTACTGCCACAAGGAAGCCTATGCGGCGGGCTACTACTCGAACAAGCCCAAGTTCATGGTCTCCTTCCTGAAGGAATTCTTCGGCAAGAACGCGACCTTTGAGAACGACTACGGCTACGACATGCTCCCGAAGATCGGTCCGAAGCTCCCGGCCTCGGCCTGGACGACGATCGGCACCTTCCACATGATGCGCGACGGCAAGATGAAGGGCTACTTCGCCTGGGGCATGAATCCCGCGCACTCGACGCCGAACGCCAAGTTCGCCCGTCAGGCGATGGCCAACCTCGACTGGATGGTCTGCGCCGACTGGTTCGTGACCGAAACCGCTTCCTTCTGGAAGGCTCCGGACATGAAGCCCGAGGACGTGAAGACCGAGGTCTACTTCCTCCCGGCCGCGCTCATCTATGAAAAGACGGGCTCGATCTCGAACTCCGGCCGCTGGGTCCAGTGGCGTCAGCAGGGCATTCTCCCGCCGGGCGAATGCAAGTCCGACTTTGAAATCATCGAGCGCCTCTTCGCGAAGATCCGCGAGCTCTATGAAAAGGAAGGCGGCGCCTACCCCGACCCGATCCTGAAGGCCAACATGGACTACCGGATCGACGGCAAGTACGACATCCGCGCCGTCTGCTGGGCGATCAACGGCTACACCGTCGCCGACGGAAAGCTCCTCCCGGGCTACGCCAAGCTCGGCGCCGACGGGTCGACCGCCTGCGGCATGTGGATCTATTCGGGCTACTACAATAACGAGGCCGAGAAGCTTGACCCGATGAAGCAGCCGCTCGCGCGCCGCTCGAAGAGCGACCCGACCGGTCTCGGCCTCTTCCCGCAGTGGTCCTTTGCCTGGCCGGCCAACCGCCGCGTGCTCTACAACCGCGCTTCGGCCGACACGAAGGGCCGTCCCTGGAACCCCGACAAGGTCTTTGTCGAATGGAAGGACGGCAAGTGGATCCAGAACGACGTGGGCGACTTCAATACCGCGAAGGGCCCGGACAACAACGCCTTCTTCATGACCTGGGAGCAGAACGCCCGCCTCTTCGCCTATCCGATGGCGGACGGCCCGCTGCCCGAACACTTCGAGCCCTTTGAATCGCCTGCGAAGAACCTCCTCAACAATGCCGAGCAGAATCCCTGCGCGCTCTTCACGGACGACAAGTCGACGAAGCGCGGCACGAAGGAAGAGTTCCCGTACGTCGTCACGACCTACTCCGTTACCGAGCACTGGCAGACGGGCACGCAGACCCGCTGCATCCCGTGGCTGAATGAGCTCATCAGCTGCAACTTCATCGAGCTTTCGCCTGAACTTGCAGAGGAAAAGGGCATCAAGAACGGCGACGTCGTTCGCGTCTGGAACAACCGCGGCTCCGTCAAGGTCCGCGCGATGGTGACGATCCGCATCAAGCCGATGACGATCGACGGCAAGAAGGTTCACGTGGTCGGCATGCCGCACCACTTCTCGTGGGCCGGCACCTTCGCCACGGGCGACAACATCAATGACCTGAGTCCGAATGTGGCCGACCCGAACAGCTTCATTCCGGAATACAAGGCCTTCCTCGTCAACATCGAGAAGGCGAACTAACCGGCCGGACCCACAGGAGACAACCAAATGGCAAATACGAAAGAAGTCGCGATGCTCTTCGACGCCTCGCACTGCACCGGCTGCCGCGGCTGCCAGGTGGCGTGCAAGGAGTGGAACGTGCTGCCTGCACGGCTCGGACTCAATGCAAATCCCTTCACCGGCTCCTACCAGGGCCCGATGGACCTCAACGGCGACACGCGCCTCATCATGACCTTTGATGAGAAGCCCTCGGGGAACAAGTACCACCCGATCGACTGGGCAATCGGCCGGCGTTCCTGCTACCACTGCACGGACCCGGGCTGTGTTCAGGCGTGCTCCTCGGGCGCTCTCCAGAAGAACGAGAACGGCGTGGTGACCTTCGACACCGACAAGTGCAACGGCTGCACCTTCTGCCAGGCCGCCTGCCCCTTCGACGTGCCGCGCTTCCGCCCGATGGACGGCAAGATCGACAAGTGCACGCTCTGCATGGATCGACTCGAACAGGGCGGCAAGCCCGCCTGCGTGCATACCTGCCAGCCTGAGGCGCTCGACTTCGGGCCGCGCGAGGAAATGCTCAAGAAAGCCCATGCCCGCGTCGAATTCCTTAAGAAGAAGGGATTCTCGAAGGCTGAGGTTTACGGCGAGAACGAATGCGGGGGGCTCCACGTCATTCAGGTCTGCGCGCTCGGTCACGAAGCCTATGGCCTTCCGACCAACCCCGAACCGAAGAAGGTGATCAACGCGATCGACGTGATGAAGCCCGTCACGGCCGTGGGCGCTGCCGCCGTCGTGGGCGCGCTCGCCGTGTCCTTCCTCGCCAACCTCGGCTACCGCAGAAAGGCGGTTACCCTTGAGGAGGCGAAGGCCAGCTGGACGCCTGAACAGCGCGCGAAGGCCGAGGCCGAAGCCGCCGAAATCCGCAAGGCTGCTAAATAAGGAGAGATCATGACCCGTTATATCCAGCGTCACTCGCTTCTGACGCGCGTCACTCACGGCGTGGTCGCCATCACCTGCATCCTGCTCGCGGTGACCGGCCTCTTCGTCTTCTGGCCCGAGCTCGGCGGCTCGGTGATGGGCGGCGAATTCACCCACTGGATGCGCATGCTGCACCGCATCATTGCCATCCCCTTCATCCTGATCCCGCTCTACGCGGTCTTCCGTTCGCCGAAGGGGTGCGTGCACCTCTTCAAGGAAGACATCTTCGGCAAGTGGGACAAGGACGACTACCTCTGGGCGATGAAGTTCCCCTTCTACCTCTTCTTCCCGTCCAAGGTGCACATGCCCCCGCAGCACCACGTGAAGTCCGCGCAGCGTCTCGCTGACGGCGCGCTCGTGTTCTTCTGCATCATCATGGCCGTCACCGGCATGATCCTGTGGCTCAACACGGGGCTGCTCCCGAACGGCGGCATGAAGGTGGCCTTCAGCACGGACGTTCTCCTCTGGGCGCGACTGCTGCATGACATCTTCTTCGCCCTCACGGTGATCGTCGGCATCGCCCACATCTACCTGGGCGCGGGCATCTTCGAGCCCTATAAGGGCACGGCCCGCATCATGTTCGGCGACGGCAAGGTGAGCGAATCGGACGCTCTCTACCACTGGGGCTACTGGGCCAACCAGGAGCTGACGAGCGGCAAGAACGTCACCGTTGAAAAGGACGGCAAGTAACCCTCCGTACTTCCCGGGGCTCCCGCTGAGGAGCCCCCGGATGAAGCACGCTCCGTCCGCTCTGAAAGGTTTCCCCCGGAACCCTTCGACGCGGGCGGTGAGTGCGATGAAGCCTTTCCATTGAGACTTCATCGCACTCCCCCGAGAGAGTGCAACGACGGGAAGAAATGCTTCCCGGCGCTTCCGGCCGCGACGGCTATGATTGCCGTTCGGGGCCGGGATGAGGAAAGACCCCAATACAAACGAAAAGGAAAAATCATGAATTCGAAGTCGATCGAACGAGCCCTTCAGCGCTACCGTGCCTATAAGGACGAAGACGTTCGCACGCGTCTTGAGATCTTCGGGCCGCTTCTTCTTGAAGCCGCCGCCCTTTCGAATTCACTCACGGACGAGGATTCAACCATCGTGCGCGAACCCACTGAAGCGGAAATCCTCGCTGCCGCCAAGGGGGGCGCAACGCTTCTTTCGCTCGATCTGGTCCGCATCCGTCCGGATTCCTTCAAGGCCGGGCTTGAACGCCTCGGGAAAGTCCTTCTCGGGACGCTCAAGCTCGATGAAAAGCTTCATGCTGAAGCCGAAGCCTTCGACTGGACGCCCTTTGCCTCCGCCGATTTTGTCGACGCCGCTTCTCTTTCGCCCCAGGACGCCCTCGTGATGGCGGAGAGACTCACCGCAAACATCGACGAGGCGCTCGCCGCCGTCTGGGTCTACCCGGTTCTCGGCATGACGATCCGCGCCTTCCTCGACAAATTCGCCCGCGACGCCTCTCAGGCGCTTGCGCGCACCGAAACCGGAGCCCCGTCCTTCGACCGCAGAACGACCTGCTTCTGCTGCGGGTCGGAACCCGACATCGCAGCGGTTGCCGCCACCACGAACCGCGGCAACGTGAAGAAGCTCTACTGCTCGACCTGCGGCGCCTCCTGGTCCTTCGAGCGCATCCGGTGCGCCCGCTGCGGCGATGAAGCCATGTCGGACCTCTCCTACGTCAGCGATGAAGCTGACGACACGCACCGCCTTCACATCTGCACCAACTGCCACGCCGCAATGCCGACTCTCTTTGCGGGCGGGGACGAACTCACCTTCAACCCCGACGTGGAAGGGATCGTTTTGACGGGCCTCGAGGAAGCGTATGAAGCCGCCGTCACGCAGGGCACGGTTCCGCAGAAAGTGCTCAAGCAGGGCGACGCCACGCAGGCCGGCCGCGGCCCGGGGCGCGGACTTTACTAAAGCTCGATTCCGAATAAACTTTTCCTGACACTCTTCGAAGGTGAGGAGAGCATCGTGAAGAACTTCATTACCGGCACCGACAGCATTCCATTTCTTCCCGGCACTTTCGCCCCTGAAATCGATGGGGTGAAGGAAGAGGAAGCCCTCGGCGCGCGCCCGGCGGAAATCATCCGCATCGCGGGGTCAACCTCCGGCCCCGACACGGACTGGGTGGCTGAGGAAGTTCCGGTAGCGCTCGTCTACAACGGCATTTCGCACGCCGTCATGATGACGACCCCGACCATGCTCGAGGACTTTGCCGTGGGCTTTTCGCTCGCTGAAGGCATTGTCCGGTCGCTCGACGACATCCATGACATCGAGGTGACGGACGGATGCCGGGGCGGGAAGAACGTCAACCTCACGATTTCATCCGAAGCTTTCTGGAAGTTGAAGGAGCACCGCCGCTCCATGACGGGCCGCACGGGCTGCGGCATCTGCGGCACGGAGTCGCTTGACGACGCCATGAGGCCGACGCCGGTTCTGCCCTTCACGCAGACCTTCGACATGGAGCATTACGGCCGGGCGCTCGAATACCTCCAGAAGGTTGAAACCCTAGGCGCCCTCACCGGGTCGACCCACGCCGCCGCCTGGGTGCATCCTGACGGAAGTCTTGCGGGCGGCGCCGAAGACGTCGGCCGCCACGTTGCTCTCGACAAGCTCCTCGGCCTTCGCGCGCGCCGGGGCTGGACCGACGGCGCCCTCGTCATCAGCTCCCGCGCCTCCTATGAAATGGTTCAGAAAGCTGCAATGTGCGGGGTCGAGATCATTTTTGCGGTTTCCGCGCCCACAGCGCTCGCCATTGACGTCGCGAAGCGCGCCGGAATTACGCTCGTCGCCTTCTGCCGGCGCTCGCGCGCCAACGTCTATACGCACCCCGAACGCCTCATCGGCATCGGGAGTCGTGCGTGAATTGCGTGACGCTGCATATTTTTCACTGAGAACAAATTCTTTCCTCCCGTCTCGGGATTTTGAGGACGCCGGCACTTTGCAGACGTCCTCATTTTTTCTATCGTTTTCCCTCTTCCCAAGGACCTGAACTTCCCATCAAAAGTTACACTCGCTCCTAAGATGCCTGCAGAAACGTC
>NZ_CALDXB010000100.1 GCF_937923675.1 uncultured Sutterella sp.
GAAAATTGCAAAGAGAAGCACTCATTAACTTTTCGGATTCTGCGATCGCCCTGTTGTTGCACTCAGTCTTCATTTATGAATATAAGGGTTAGTTTTAATTTTTAATTGTGATGAGAGGAAAGGCGCGACAGTTTTATTTTTATTCCGGCGGATAAAGTTTTTCGAATACGCTTTTTAAGGTGCTGTCTATTTTCTTCGTGAGTTCGCTGACGCCAATATCAGGCGAATTTTTGCGAATATCCGCAAGCGGTATTTTTTCCTGAGCGATTGCGTCGCTTACCGCTTTTTTCCAGAATTCGGGAGATTCACTTTCCTCCCAGTCGCCGCGTCCGCGGCCGAAATGCGCTACGGCGAGATAAAGCAGGATGGTTTCGAGGAGAAAGCCGTTAACGGCCTGACTGCTCCAAGTGAGATCCGCACCAGCCTTCTGGCGCGTCAGATTGTAGGCATGCGCTGCGCCGATGCCGCTCACTGCACCGATGAGACCGCCCACAAGCGTTCCGAGTCCGAGGGTCAGCCCTGCTGATGACAGGTCCACCGCCAGACCGGCGGCAGCGGCGGATGCCGCTCCGATGCCCGTGCCGATGGCGGCTGCGCTCTGAGGATCCATGGAATAAACCGCGAGGTCCCAGTCGGTCTTCATGCGCCTGAAGATTTCCTTTGAGACGCCGGAGCCGTGAAGCCCGTTGATTTCAATGAGCCTCGCCGTGAGGGAGCAGAAGCTGTCAGCCGCCTGCGAGGCGAGCGCCGCCTGAGCATCGGCTACGGCATTGTGTTCATCCTTAAAGAAGCCGAAGCGCTGTCCCATCGTAATGGCGCGTTCCTTGAGGCTCGGCGCTTCAAGCGGCATGTGCGCTGCAAGGGCATGCCAGATATGACGCGCCATGGCGTCGACTGAGCTCGCATACGCGGCCTGACGGCTTCGTCTCCAGACGGACTGAAGCGTTCTGTAGGCAGAGCGCTGATCCTGAGGGAGCGCGTCGCCGATTGCATTGAAGAGCATCTCTTCCTGAATCCAGCAGCGTGCAAAAGCGTCCATAGGCAGAACGGTTTTGACGAAGGGATAGTCTGAGAGTGCTTTTTTCCAGATGGTGAGTTCAGCTTTCTCGGCTTCAGGCTCCCGGGGCTTTCCCATCTGGTTGAGGAGCACGATGACGGGCTTCCCGATCCAGGAGAGAATCTTCATTTCGGCCGCGATGTAGGGAGCGCGGTCGGGAAGCTCGGCGATATTGACGAGATAGAGAACGACGCTTGAGATATCCCGGATATGGCGAACTGCTTTCTGATCCAGCCAGAAGGATTTGTTGGCAAAGCGGTCCCAGACTTCGGAAAGAAGCCATCCGATAGGGTTGCTGCGTCCCTCAAGCCGGCGTGCGAGCGCTACGGAGTTCCCGAACCCCGGCGTATCCCAGAGAACCAGTTCGCTCCCGTCCGGGCCGCGTGCAAGGACGTAGTCGGACGTGGATTCCGTCACGTGCGCCCGATCTGCCACTTCGCCAACGTCGCGCATCAGCAGCGTGCGAGCGAGCGTTGTCTTGCCGATGTTGGTATGGCTCACAAGGCTCAGATGAATGCGCAGAGGATCCGGAGAAAAAGACATGTCGTGTCAAAAGAAGGAACGCTGTTCTCAATCTTTCATTATCCCGCGGCTTTACGCTGCCGGGGCAAGCCCGGTAATGCGAAGCGGCACACCCATTTCGGAAGCGAAATGCTCCCAGAGCGCCCGGCGGGACTGCAATCTTTCAGGAGTGTCTGAAAAGCGTGCGGAGAGCTGAGAGAAGTCGAGGCTGAGCTCTACGTCGGGCGTTCGGAGCGTGAGCGCGTGGATTAATGCCCCATGAACCTCGCTTTCGGGGGTTGCAGCCGGGTCAAGTACGAGCAGGACCCGGTCGCCGGCGGCGATGTCTGCATCCGCAAGGGCAGCAAAGTCCGGAGCTTCCCAGGGATTGACGACCAGTTTGCGGAAAGGACCGTCTATTTCTGGACGCTCCCTGTCGGCAGCGTCGGCAACGATAAAGGTTCTGACCGCCCGCGCCTTCCCTTCCTCCTGCAGGCGGTTGAGTTCGCCGGCGTCAAACGGAACCCGAAGATGTTTCTCTTCCTTTCCCGCCCGCCAGAGACAGGCTGCGGCAAAAACCGTACGGGGAAGAATAATGAGAATGAAGAGGCTCCAGATCATGCGGGCGAGCCAGTCCGCGCCCGGAGCACCGCCTCCGGCAGTCAGATTCATGGCGCTCAGAGCCTCTTCTCCGGGAAGCGCAGAGATTCCGGGGAGGAACGAGGGAAGCCATCCATAAAGGACATTCAGAATCGTCGCGATGATATCCGGGCGGTCTGCGAACCAAGTGCTTTCCCAGCCTGCACTGTAGGCGGTGCCGATGCCGCGCACGAGGAGGCTGACTGCAAGTCCCACGCCGAAGGCGAGCGCCGCAAGGTGGAGCACGGCCCGGAAGCGCCAGGCGAGCTCCGGAACCCTGAGCGGCATCCAGCATTTCAAAAATTCGCCCGCATAAGGCTTCGTCCGGATTCGGAATCGGGGAAGAGCGGAGAGGCTCCTCGCCGCTGCGAAGGAAAGTCCCGAATCCATGCTCCCGGCCCGGAAGAATGAGACGAGCGCAATCAGCATGACGACAGCGTTCCAGAGAAGAATGCCGAGGTACGGGGGCGAGAGCAGATTGAGGGTCGCCCCCGAGCTTGTGAGCTGGTCGGCGACAGCGCCGGTGAAGAAGCCGAGAAAGATGACGACGCTTGCCGCGCCTTTGAGCGCAAGCGCGGGAGCCGAAGGGAGACGCGGCACTTTAATCCCGGGGTCTTCATTCCTCGCTCGGGAAATGAGAAGCCTCGCGCGCGTAAGAAGAAAAGCCTCCGCAGGCGCTTCGTCGCCCGCAACAGAGCGTGCGTCGCGCGAAAGCGCTCTCAGCTTCTCCTCAGACCATTTGTCCCTGGAAGTCGATTCGAGCGCCCGGGCAAAAAGAATGGTTTCGGCATCCTCAGGTGTAAGGCGGAGAATCCTGACGGATGAAGCGGACGACTCGGACATTGCAGTGGACCTGGGATAAATAGGACTGTCGTTCGATTGTATAGGCGAGTCGCTACTTTTCCGAGGGCGGCAGTTCCGGGTCATGAGCAGAGATTGCTGGGCGACGCCAGCGGTAATCCCTCGAAGCAAAGTTTTCTGCTGGACTTTCCCGCAGCCAGTGAATGCCGGCGAGCGAAAGGAGGAGCGGACTCAGACCATCCGCGCGGAACGGACGATTTGCTGCCATATGCGGTGCATCATCCGACGACCAGAAAAGAAGCGGAATGCGAAAGCCGGAGGGCGTCTGGGTTGAATGACCGGCTCGGTTGATGAAGTCCCCGGTTTCCTGTCCATGGTCGGAAAGAAAGAGCCAGTCGGTCGGGGTGCCGGTGAGAAGAGCGTTCTCCCGGGTGGTTGTCAGAAGCTGGTAAAGCACCTCGTCCTGGTAGCGCATGGCGGCATCGTATTGATTTCGGGAAATGATGACCCAGGGATAGCGTCCGAGCGTTTTAAGGTGCTTTGAAATCTGGTCGTCGCCCCAGTCGGGAGCAAAGGCTGCAGGGTAGCGCAAGGCATAGTGCGGATGAGCGCCGATCAAGTGGACGACGATGAGTTTTTTCGGGGCGGGATCCTGGAGCGCGGCGGCAAAGGGCGCGAGGACGCTTCCGTCGAGCGAAACGCTCGTGCGCCCGCTCATGCGGTTTAAAAAGACAGGCTTATCCGCCCATCCTGCATACCGGGTGTTGATTGCGATGTCATCCTGATTGCTGATCCAGTGAATTCTCCAGCCGGCAGCATGGAAGAAGGCAAAAAGATTGCCGGAGTCCATCCCGTCTCTGAGTACGCCGGATTCTCTTAACGCAATGCCGCTTTCTTCGAGCGGGAAGGTGAACATGGAGTGGAAAGCGCCGACCGTCGCGGCATCAACGGACCAGGCACCTGAAAAGACTTGAAGACGACGATCGGAATGCGCAAAGGCTTTGAGCTTCGGCGTGGTGCTGCGTGCGTAGCCGTAAAGGCTCCAGTTGGTGCGCGTCGTGCTTTCGCCGATGACGAGCACCAGCGTGCGCGGAGCGGTCTCAGCGCGCGTAATGAGTCCCTCTGCAAGCGAAAGCTCCTTCGTTCTTTCTCGTTTTGCGTTCATCCATTCGCTCTGAAGCGTGCTGACTGCCTCCTGCCAATGGGGCCAGAACCAGAGGGGATAGTGGGATCGCCAGGAAGACTTGGCAAAACTCAGAATGGCGGCAGTCGTCAGAAGGAGAAGCAGAATTCGCCAGCCGATCCTAAGCGAGCGCCGCGCCATCGGTTCTCCGGTACGGCAGCGAAGAAGCAGAAAAACGCTGAGCGCGCAGACGCAGGCGGCAAGGCCGCCCCAGAGAAGGATTTCGCTCCAGAGCGTTTTGGCGAATTCGAGGGCTTCCTGAGAACTGGTGTTGGCGACGGCTTCGAGAACGAAGGTCGACATCGGCTCGGCCGTATAGACGCGTCTTAGAAAAAGGCGGACGCCGGCATCTGCTGAGGCAAGAATGATGCCTGATGAGGCAAGGAGGAGCGCCGGCTTCTCCAGGCGGCTCCCCAGCGCGGCAAGTCTGATGCCGATAAAGGGAAAGATGAAGACGGTGAGCTGAAGGCCGCGCTTAAAGTCCCCGGTTGCAAGATAAAGGAGCGCGACGAGAAGAATCAGGGCGAGGACGGCGAGAGCGGTTCGCCCTGAAGGAGAGAAAAGCGCTTTCAATGCCGGATTCCGCTGCGGAAAGCCTGAAGGAGATTCCGGGAGGCAAGCTCGACATCGGGCTGGCCGCAGATGGCGGAAATGACGGCAATGCCGTCAGCACCCGCCGCGCCGACTTCCGGGGCATTTTCCTTCGTGATGCCCCCGATCGCAACGCAGGGATGCTGAGCATGAGCGACAACCTCATGAAGCCCGGCGATGCCAATGGCGGCTCCTGCGTCTGCTTTTGACCGGGTGGCAAAGACCGGTCCAACGCCGTAGTAGTCAACGAGTTCGGGGGCCGTGCCGCGAAGCTCCTTGAGATTCCCGGCAGAAAGCCCGAGGATTTTTTCGGGACCGATGAGGCGTCTTGCATCTTCGGCCGAGAGATCATCCTGTCCTACATGAAGGCCTTCGGCTCCGGAAGCCAGCATGACGTCCGCATGGTCGTCAATGATGAGCGGGATGCCCCTGGGCGCAAGAAGCGTCCTCAGCGCGCGTGCGGCTTCCGTCATGCGGCGCTTTTTCCACTGGGGCGCACGAAGCTGCACGATCGTGACGCCGCCCGAAATCGCAGCGCGGGCGGTTTCCATCAGGCCGCCCGAACGTTCGCTTTGGTCAGGGTCGAGAACAAGGTAGAGGCTCAGATCAAAGCGCGGCATCAGAGCGATTCTCCGAGAAAGTCCTGAGGCTGAATGCTGTATAGAGCATCGAGGTATTCGTCGTGGAAGCTCCCCGGTCCCTTTGCATTCTTCCCGGCAATGAAGGCGGCGCGCTTTGCAAGCGCACAGGCGGAAATTGCTGCCGTGACGGGATCCTTTTCGGCGGCGCAGAAGGCGGCCGTGAGCGCAGAAAGCGAACAGCCGGTGCCGACGACGAGCGTGGTCATGACGTTTCCGCCTGAGACGGAAAGGACGCGTTCGCCGTCTGTTGCGTAGTCGGTTTCACCCGTCACGCAGACGACGGACCCTGTGCTTCGGGCGAGCTCCACCGCGGCATTGACGGCGCTCGCGCTGGAGTCCGTACTGTCGACGCCTTTGCCTCCTTTGCCGGCTCCCGCAAGGGCAAGAATTTCGCTCGCATTTCCGCGGATCACCGTTGGGTGAAGGGCCATCAGCTTTCTGATTTCACCGTCGCGCCAGGGAATAACGCCTGCAGCCACCGGATCGAGCACCCAGGGCACGTGTTTTTCCCGGGCGGCTTTGGCAGAAAGCTGCATGCTTTTCAATCGCTCGGGCACGGGGGTGCCGACATTGACGAGGAGCGCTCCGGCGATGCCGGCGAAATAGGGCGCTTCCTCTTCGGCCACGACCATCGCCGGCGAGGCGCCGGCGGCAAGAAGAACGTTCGCCGTAATTTCCTGCACGACGTCGTTTGTGAGGCAGTGAACGAGCGGGCGAAGCCGACGAAGTTTGTCAAGCGCCTCAGAAGCGGCGCGCGGGGAAAGCGGAGTGATCTGCATCTTCGTAAACAAGTAAAAGCCCGGGGCTTAACGGAGTGAACAGTATCACACGAGAGAAGCCGGAGAGACGCTTGCAGAACGAGGCGGTCAGGTCTTTAGAATGACGCTCTCCGTCTCAACTGCTCTCCAGTGAGTTTTTCAGATGCTGATTCATCCGCAGTTCGACCCCATCGCGATTTCCGTCGGCCCGCTTGCCGTGCATTGGTACGGGCTGATGTATCTCCTCGGGTTCCTTGCCTTCTGGCTTCTGGGCCGCCGCCGGGCGGATGATCCCTGGCGCGGCATTACGCGCGACGACGTTGAGAACCTCCTCTTCTGGGGCGTTTTCGGCGTGGTTCTCGGCGGCCGGCTGGGCTACTGTCTTTTTTATCAGCCGGACTACTATCTCTCGCACCCTCTTGACGTCGTCAAAATGTGGCAGGGCGGCATGAGCGCGCACGGCGGCCTGATCGGGGTCCTCATCGTGATGGGGATTTACGGGCGCGTGCGAGGCATGGGCTTCTGGCGCGTGGCGGACTTTGTCGCTCCGCTCGTGCCGATCGGGCTCTTTTTCGGGCGCATCGGAAACTTCATCAACGGCGAGCTCTGGGGGCGGCCGGCTGCTCCAGATCTCCCCTGGGCCATGATCTTCCCGCAGGCTGAGGACGGCGGCATTCCGCGCCATCCGTCGCAGCTCTATGAAGCCGGCCTCGAAGGTCTTGCGCTTTTCCTTTTGCTCTGGATTTATTCCAGAAAGCCCCGGCCGCTTGCCCGGACCGGCGCACTCTTTGCGATCGGCTACAGCGTTGCGCGATTCGCGTGCGAATTTTTCCGCGAGCCCGATGCTTTCCTGGGCCTTCAGGCGCTCGGCCTTTCACGGGGCCAGTGGCTCACGCTCCCTCTTCTCATCTGCGGCATTGCGGTGTGGGTATGGGCGGGCCGCAGAAGCAAAACAGCGTCCTGACAGAGGTCCGCGATCAATAAAAAAGGGTGCATCCGAAACCGGAGCACCCTTTTTTCGACCTGTGGAGGAGCTCAATCAGAGCGAGCTGATGGCCTTCCAGAGCATGTAGGAGGCGAGCACGAAGAGCATGCAGGCAAAAATGCGCTTCAGAGGCTTCGTGTCGGTCGCATGCGCGACCTTGGCGCCGAGGGGCGCGAAGAAAATGCTCGTTGCGGCGACGCAGATGAGCGCGGGGAGATGAATGTAGCCGAGCGTGTAGGGCCAGCCCGGAAGCCCCGTCAGGCCCCAGCCGCTGATGATGTAGCCGATGGTGCCGGCGAATGCGATCGGGAAGCCGAAGGCGGCGGAAGTGCCCACGGCGTTATGCATCTTGACGTTGCACCACGTCATGAAGGGGACGGAAATAAAGCCGCCGCCCGCACCCACGAGCGCAGAGATCACGCCGATCACGGTGCCGGCGCCGAACATGCCGGCAGTCCCCGGAAGATGACGCGAGGGCGTGGGCTTGGTGTTGAGGAACATCTTCGCGGCGGAGAAGTAGACGAAGACCGCAAAAATCATCGCGACCCAGAAGGTCGGGAGCGCGCCGGAAATCTGGGCGCCCAGGAGCCCGCCCACCAGGATGCCGGGGGCCATTGCAAAGACGACGTTCCAGAGAACGGCGCCGCGCTTCGCGTGCGCGCGCACGGAGGAAAGCGACGTGAAGAGAATCGTGCCCATTGAGGTGGCAATGGCCACGTGAACAATGTGTTCAATGGGGATGCCTGCATAGGCAAGGAGCAGCGTGAGGAACGGCGTCAGAACCATGCCTCCGCCGATTCCGAGAAGGCCGGCGAGAAAGCCCGTGCAGCAGCCGAGGGCGGCTAAGGCAAGAATGATCTGTATGGACATGGGAGGATCCTTCGAGGGTAAAGGTCTTGAAGCGTCAGTACGTTGTAGTTTTTAAAGGGACGCAAGGTTTTCGGCGATGAAGCAGAACTCTCGTTTCGTCACCGGGGTGATTGAGAGCCGGTTGCCGCGCCTCAATATCACCATTTCGGAGAGTTCCGGGTGCGTGCGCAGTTCAGCAATCGGGATAACAGGAATCTTAACGAGTCCTTCCACATCCACGGCTACCCACCTGGGGGAAGCAGACGTACTTTTGGGATCAAAGTACTCGCTTGATTCGTCGAATTGACAGGCGTCAGGGTAGGGGCCCGAGGCGATCCGGGCAATGCCGGCGATCCCGGGATTGGGGCAGCTCGAGTGGTAAAAGAGCACGGCATCTCCGGGCTTCATGGCGTCGCGCATGAAGTTTCTTGCCTGATAGTTTCTGACGCCGAACCATGAAACCTTATGGTCCGGTGCGGACAGCGCATCGTCGATGGAGCATTCGCCGGGTTCGCTTTTCATGAGCCAGAAGTTTCCGGCCTGCCTGATGAGCGCTTCAACGTTCTCTTTTGCGGACATTTTCTGCTCTTGGGAAAGCAGAAAGGGCAGCCTCAGAAAAGACTGCCCTTTCTCGAAAAAGGATGCCTGCTGCGGGGCGGGGCTACGTATCCTGAACCGAGAGTTCAGGGCGGTCGGCTCCGGAGCGGAACGGGCTGGACACGGCGTGACCGGCACTCTATCGGCTCTCGAGTAGGCCAACCTATTGCGCATGGCATTGGTTCTAGGTACCTTGGAGCCCTGATGCTTTGCCGCTGCAGGCTTGAAATCATTGTACCTGCTTCGCATCGTCTGTAAAGGGGCGGAAACGTAAAGAACCGTCCTGATGCGAAAGGGCAAAAATGATTCGGAATTTCCTCGTCAGAAAAGCGAGCCGATGGTGCCTATCTTGACGTCGCGGTAGAGCGCATCCTCGCAGAGCCGGCAAAGCGCGCGAATTTCCTTAAGCGCCTCAGCGTCTTCCGACGCCTGAGCGGGCTGCGCTGCCGGAGCCGGCTGAGCGGCGTCGGGTGCGGGAGCAGGCGAGGCTCCCGCACTCCCGTCCTTAGCCTCTTCTTCCCGCTTCTTAGATTCATAGGCGAATTCGAGCGCCGTAAGCACGGCAATCTGATCGTTCGCAATGACGCGGCCCGCCGCGCGGACGGTCTGCATCTGCTCGTCTACCTGACGGGCGCAGTCCTTGAGGAGCTCCTCCTCGCCGCTCGAGACGGCAAGGCGGTAGTCGCGATCAAAAATAGTGACGGTGACTTCAGACATGTCGAGTGACTCCCACAAGCTTCAGGCATTGCCGCCGTCGCGAAGCTGCGACAGAAAAGCGTCAAGCTTGCGCTTCATTTCATGAATCTGCTCGCGGCTGTGCTTCAGTTCCGCATCGCGCGCTTCGAGCTGATTGGCAAGCTGAATGCGCGCGTCGCGCTCACTCTGCAGCCGGTTGATGAGCTGCGTTATCAGGGCTCTGAGCCTCTCGAGTTCCTGTTTCATTGGCATCTGCTGTCGAAGGAGAAGAATTGGGTTGCGCGGGCGGAATGATGGTCTTCGGAGGACGCGGCTCGAAGGAGCGGATGGTTCCGAGAATCAGCTGGTCCGCCTGCTGTTCGTCGGGCATCGGATCGGACGTCCAGTGGTCGACGCGGCGGTCCGCGTTGAAGTAGACGCTCAGACGCCGGATCTGCTCGTCGCCGTCGCCGCGGCGCAGGTAGTAGACATAGTCCCAGCGGCCCTGGTGGAACTGGTCCTGCACCAGCGGAACGCCGAGCAGGAACTGCACCTGCGCGTCCGTCATGCCTTTTTCGAGCTGAAGCGCCATTTCACTCGTGACCAGATTGCCCTGGTGGACATCAGCACGGTAAGGTTTCAGGAAGTAAGGCACGAAGTCAGTCGCGCTTTCCCAGGCACTCGAGACCGTGTCGGTGACCGTGCTGCAGCCCGTAAGGCCGACGGCGCCCGCAAGCGTGGTGCATAAAATGAGGAGATGTCGCTTGAACATAAACCGAATAAAATAAGAATTTCAGGCCGGGTTCTCAAATGAGCCCTGACCCCGTATGATAAAGAACTCAAAGAACTCAGACAGGGTAGCTTTGCCGTGAAGGAAGCAACACAGATGCAGCAGTCCGCCGACTTGAAGACCATGGGTCTCAAGGTTACGGTGCCTCGCCTCAAAATTCTAGATTTATTTCAGAAGCTTTCTGAGTCGCAGGAAGCCGGCAAGCGCCATCTTTCTGCCGAAGAAGTCTACAAGCTTCTCCTGAACGAAAACAGCGATATCGGGCTGGCGACGGTTTACCGCGTGCTTACGCAGTTTGAAAACGCCGGCATTCTCGTTCGCCACGATTTCGACGAGGGCAGAGCCATTTATGAGCTCCAGGAAGGCCGTCACCACGATCATATCGTCTGCGTGCGCTGCGGCAAGGTCGAGGAGTTCGTGGACCCTGAAATCGAAAAGGCGCAGCGGCAGGTCTCGTCCCGCCTTGGGTACGAAATGACCGATCACTCGCTCGTTCTCTACGGCGTCTGCCACGACTGCCGCGAGAAGGAACGCAAGCGCAAGGAAGAAGTCTGAGTTCCTGCGTTTCGTCTGAAACTCAGAAATCCCATGGAAGGAGCGCGCGAGCGCTCCTTCGTCATGTCTGCATCCGGAAAAACAAAAGGCCCGTTCCCATGCGGAAACAGGCCTTCTGAAGAATTCTGGTACGCGGTACTGGGATTGAACCAGTGACCCCTGCCGTGTGAAGGCAGTGCTCTACCCCTGAGCTAACCGCGCATTTGCGAGAAGCGAAATATTACCTGAAGAACGATAGTTTGCAAGGAAAAGTTCTTGAGCATACCGCATTTGCGGTACTTCTCCGGGCGTCAGGAACGCTTGGCCGGTCTTCTGCCGAGCGCGGCTTCAACGCCTAAATTCGCCAGCTGATCGGCTTTTTCATTGCCCGGGTTTCCGGCGTGGCCCTTGACCCATCGCCATTCGATCTGGTGCTGCGAGGCAAGGCGATCGAGCTCCTGCCAGAGCTCGATGTTCTTGATTTCGCCTTTGCTCCCTTTCTTCCATCCACGCCGCTTCCAGTTGTGAATCCACGTTGTGATGCCGTCCTTCACGTAGCTGCTGTCGGTGTGGATGATGATCGGGCAGGGGCGCTTCACGGCAGAGAGCGCGGAGATGACGGCTGTGAGCTCCATCTGATTGTTCGTGGTGAGCTTTGCGCCGTCGTAAAGTTCGAGGCGATGCTCTCCCCAGACGAGGAATGCGCCCCAGCCGCCGACCCCGGGATTGCCCTTGCAGGCGCCGTCGGTCCAGATTTCGAGCACTTTAGGCGAGGAATCAGCCATCAGAGTTTTTTCCCAAGAAGCGTGGAGTGGGTTGTCGAAGATGCCGCAGGCACTCCGGGGGCAGGAATTTTAGCCGGGAGCTTCTGCATTGATTCGCAGCTGACGATGCGGGGGCCGGGAAGGCGCTTCACGGCAGAAAGGAGAAACAGGTTGGAAAACTGCGGCATCCAGCGGTCTCCTGCCTTGTTGAGCCATGACCAGGCATGGAGTCTCTTCAGGCTTCGAAAGCCTGGCGCATAGATGCCGAAGATTCCGCGGTCGACCTCAAGACCCAGGAGCGTAAGCCAGTCCTTGAGGCGATAGAGCGATATCGGCACGAGCTCCGTCGGAAGATAGGGCCTGCAGCCGAGCTTCACGGTCTGCTGCCGCAGCCACCAGAGGCCGAGCGAATTGAAGGCCGTCAGGATGAGCCTGCCTTCGGGTTCCAGGACGCGCACCGCCTCGCGAAGAACCTGCTGCGGATTTTTGGCAAGATCGAGCGTATGGGGAAGCGTTACCAGATCCATGGATTCGCTCTGAATCGGCAGCTGCACAGGATCCGCAACGATCCGGTTGAGCGTGAATTTCGGGTCGCAGAGATCTCCCCGGGGGTCAATCAGCCAGTGCGCCTGCATGCGGTTGGCGGCGAGCGTATCGAGCTGAGGCATGCCGACCTGAAGCGCGCAGGAGCCGAAGACATCTGCCGTCAGCTCGCTGTAGGCGGTTTTCTCCCATTCAAGGAGGAGCTTGCCGGGGGCGGAAAGCAGAAAATCCTGAAAAGTGAGTGCGGGCATCAGAGTAGGCGGGAATAACAATTCGTTGCGTAATTTGGGGTGGTTCCCAGGAATCCTGAGCGGCTTCAGTCGAAGTCCGCATCCATGCAGGCATTAAGATTAATCGCTTATTGACCCGATTTGTTTTTCCTCTCTTTCTTTTCAGCGCCATGCCTTCTGGTTTCTATGCACTTCGCTCATTGACCCTTCTGGGCGCGCTCGTTTCATTGAGTTTTTCGACAGCGGCTGCGACGACGGATGAAACCATTCCTCCCGAGGAAGGTGCGGTGCAGGTAGAGGAGACAGCGAGCGAAGCGGCGCTTTCGCGCGAGTCCGACATCCCGGCGAATGTTTGGGCGCGCATTCGATCGGGTTTCGCCATTCCTAATCTCAATTCCGCTGCGGTGGACCGCTGGACGGACTTTTACGCGAAGGACCCGGATTATGTCCGGCGCATGGCCCTGCGCGCGAGCCGGTACCTCTACAACATTGTCGAGGAAGTGGAGGCAAGGCGCCTTCCGACCGAACTCGCGCTTCTTCCTTTTGTTGAGAGCGCCTTCCAGCCGGAAGCCCTGTCGCGCGCCAAGGCCTCCGGCCTCTGGCAGTTCATGCCGGCAACGGGCAAAAACTACGCGCTTGAACAGAATCTCTGGCGCGACGACCGCCGGGATGTGCTTGAAAGCACCCGTGCGGCGCTTGACTACTTTGAATATCTGCACGGGCTCTTCAACGACTGGCAGCTTGCGCTTGCTGCCTACAACTGGGGCGAAGGGAGCGTGCAGCGCGCTATCTCGCGCGCGAAGCGCCAGAAGAGAGCGACGGATTATGCGCATCTGAGAATGCCCCGGGAAACGGCAAACTATGTGCCGAAGCTCGAAGCCATCAAGCGCATCGTGAGCGACCCGGGCAAATACGGCATTGAACTCCCTGATGTCGGCAACGAACCCTTCTTCGTTCGCGTTACCAAACCCCGCGACATTGATCTCAAGACTGCGGCCGAGCTCGCTGGAATGTCCGAAGAGGATTTCCGGGCGCTGAATCCAAGCTTTAAGCTTCCGGTGATCGTGGCTTCACACAACAACGTGATGCTGCTTCCGGCCGATCGGCTCGACTTTTTCGTGGACAACCTCGCGAGCTGGATGGATTCCGGGCAGCCCCTTTCGCACTGGACGACCTATCGCCTTCGGAGCGGCGAATCGCTTGCCGAAGTGGCCGAACGCTCCGGCATGACGGAGTCTTTCCTGCGCGAAGTGAACGGCATTCCGGAAGGCCGGAAGGTGCTCGAAAATTCGACGCTCCTTGTCCTTGCCGAAGGCGATGAGCAGGCGGATATTTCCGCAGAGGAAGCCGATGCGCGTCTGCGGCTTTCGCCGCTTACGACCTGGCGCCGGGTGACCTACCGCGTGAGAAGCGGCGATACGCTCTCCACCATTGCGCGACGCTGGCACATCACGGTGAAGTCGATTGTGCAGGCCAATCGCCTCCGCTCCGACAGCCTCCGCATCGGCCAGCGCCTTGTCCTCACGGTTCCCAATGTGGCGCGCTCGCCGATTGTTGCCTCCTCGAAAACGTCTTCGAAGAGTCAGGCTTCGGGCGGTCATATTATTTATGCCGTGAGAAGTGGTGATTCACTCTTCAACATCGCCCGCCGCTACGGCGTTTCCGTAGATGACCTCAGAATGACGAACAGGCTTTCCGGGAATACCATTCGTGCCGGTCAGCGCCTGCGCATTCCGAGAACGGGTGAAGCGAACGTGGAGCCTTCGAGCGTGATTTATACGGTTCGCTCAGGAGATACGCTTTCGAACATCGCCGGCCGCTACGGCGTCTCCGCGACGAAGCTTCGCCGCGTGAATCGCCTTTCCTCGTCAAGGCTTCAGGTTGGTCAGCGTCTGGAGATTCCTGAAGGGGATGAGCCGAGAGAACCGCCGAAGCCGGTTACGGCTTCGAGCCCCAGAACAACTGAACACGTCGTGCGCTCCGGCGACACGCTCTCGGGCATTGCCGGCCGCTACGGCACGACCGTTGCCAAGCTTCGGTCCGCAAACGGTCTGCGCTCCAATCGACTTTCCGTCGGCCAGCGCCTCGTGATTCCGGCTACAGCCAGCCGATTGGATGCTCAGAATGACGCATCCGCGGATCGCGTCTACATCGTCCGTTCAGGGGATACGCTTTCGGCGATTGCTGCGGCAAACAACACGTCTGTAGCGGAATTGAGGCGTGTGAACAACCTTCGGAGCAATCGCCTGTCGGTCGGCCAGGAGCTGAAGCTCCCCTGATCGATTGCCGCTCAGTATGGCGAATGTTGTCCTCGTCCGCCTAAAATTGATTGTTTCAAGACTGATCATTCTCCGGCAGAGCATCTTTCTGCCGGAATAAAGTTTCCTAAACAATATTTATCCAAGAGATCCAGCATGGGCTTCCTCACCGGCAAGAAGATTCTGATTACGGGCGTGATTTCCAACCGTTCCATCGCCTACGGCATCGCTCAGGCCTGCCATCGTGAAGGCGCGGAACTTGCCTTCTCCTATTCGGACGAACGCTTCCGTGAGCGTCTCCAGGACTTTGCCGCTGAATTCGGCAGCGACATCGTCCTCCAAATCGATGTGTCGAAGGATGAGCAGATTGACGCCGCTGTAAAGGCGCTTGAAGAAAAGTGGGGCTACCTCGACGGCTTCGTTCACTCGATCGGCTTTGCGCCGCGCGAAGCGATCGCTGGCGACTTCCTTGAAGGCATCTCGCGCGAAGCCTTCCGCGTCGCGATGGACATCTCCGCTTATTCCTATCCCGCCCTTGCGAAGGCGTTCCTTCCCCTCATGAAGGGCCGTCAGGCGTCCATCCTCTCGCTCACCTATCTTGGCGGCGAACGCGTTGTTCCCAACTACAACACGATGGGCCTTGCCAAGGCGGCGCTTGAATCCTCGACCCGCTACCTGGCTGCGAGCCTCGGCCGTGAAGGCATCCGCGCGAACGCCATTTCCGCCGGTCCCATCAAGACGCTTGCCGCCTCCGGCATCAAGGGCTTCTCGAAGCTCCTCCATGTGATGGAAAAGACGGCGCCTCTCGGCCGTACGGTGACGATTCAGGAAGTCGGCAACACGGCTGCCTTCCTGCTTTCGGATCTCTCGAGCGGCATTACGGGCGACATCGTCTACGTTGACGCAGGCTTCCACGCTGTGGCCGTGGGCGTCGTTGACGAAGAGTAATTGAGCGGCTGAAAGCGCTTCATTCGCTGACAGAGGAAGGCTCCGGAGCAATTCTCTGGGGCCTTTCTTTTAATAACGCATGCTTCATGGAAGGAGTGCGCTGTGGAAAACGGGATATCGGTTGTGCTTCTCACTCGCAATGAGGAAATCAACATTGATGCGTGTCTTTCATCCTGTACTTTTGCTGATGAAATCATCGTTGTGGATGACGGCAGTACCGATCGCACGATAGAAATTGCAGAAAAGCACAACGCCCGGATTTTTCATCGCGCGCTCAACGGAGACTGGGCGCAGCAGAAAAACTTCGCAATCGCGCAGGCTTCCTGCCGCTGGGTATTTTTGATTGATGCCGATGAACGCGTGACGCCGGATCTCGCTGCCAAAATTCTTGAAAGATCTAAGGGCGGCGATCGTGCTTATGAAGTGCAGAGGCACAACCGCTTCAAGCATATCCGCGCTGAACATGGAAACATGCGCCCTGACTGGGTTTGCCGCTTTGTGCCTAAAGCGCTCGTTACGGTTTATGGTCAGGTTCATGAAGAAGTGAGAGTTTCCTGTACCAAGGAAAAAATCGAGGGCGACGGGATGATTCACTACCCTTATAGAACTTGGGGGCAGTATCTCAACAAGCTCAATACTTACAGCGAACTTTCTGCGGACCGGTATTTGTCAGAGGGGAAGAGCATTTCGGTGTTTAAAGACATTGTTTGCCGTCCGCTCTGGTCGTTCATCAAGATTTATTTCCTTAATAAGGGATTCCTTGACGGCAAGGTTGGCTTTATGTTCTCAGTCAACAATGCCGTCTATACGATGAACAAGTACGTCAAATACTATTTCCTTAAAAATTATTCCGGTGAACTCTGATGCACGACATGAAGAAGATCGGCGTATTCGTCAAGCCTACGGAAAGTCTTTGCGTTCCTCTCGAGCATATTGTCAGGGTGCTCTCTTCTCAGGGGTATGAAGTTCTGCTTGAAGAGCGTGCGGCTCAAACCCTTGAAGGCCGCATGGCTTTCAAAGGCTATGAGCGCAGAGAGCTTGGAGAACTTTGCGACGCGGCAGTCGTGCTTGGCGGCGACGGGACGATTCTCGGGGTCGCGCGAGAAATCGCCGGCTGCGAATGCCCGCTTATCGGCGTCAATGCCGGGCGTCTGGGCTTTATTACCGACGTGGTGCTGGAGGACGTGGATACCGTTCTTCCGGCAATGCTCCGCGGGGAATGTTCGTCTGATCGCAGACATCTCCTCGAGGGTGTTGTTCTTCGCAACGGAAAAGAGATTTGCGGCAATTCTGCAGTCAACGACATTGGCTTCAGCCACGGTCGTGCCGGCGGCATGGTGGACTTCATCATTTATGTAGACGGGCGTCAGATGAGCAGTCAGTCTGCTGACGGCATTATTTGCTCAACCTCAACGGGTTCCACGGCTTATGCGCTTGCAGCAGGCGGCCCGATTCTGCATCCGTCTCTTGAAGCCGTGCAGCTGGTGCCGGTTGCTCCGCATACGCTTTCTAACCGCCCGATTGTTCTCCCTGCCAACCTCAAAATCGAAATTGAGCTTGTGAGCGCCAGAGATGCCGTTGCCTACTTCGATATGCAGGAATTCTGCGACGTCATCCCGGGCGACGTACTGAGAATCGAACAGTCGTCGAGAACGATTGAAATCCTTCATCCGCTCAATTACGACTATTTCGAGCTGCTTCGTCGCAAGCTCAAATGGAATTTCTCCCCGGCGAGCGTGCATAGAAAGGACTCTGCGGAGCCTGCTCAGTAATCTCTTTTTCGGCCTGAGGGGCCCTTCATGCTCACAACGCTCAATCTCAAGGATTTCGTCATTGTTGATCAGCTTTCGCTTGATCTCTCTTCAGGCTTTACGGTGCTTACGGGCGAGACCGGTGCCGGCAAATCAATTCTGATTGATGCCATTCAGCTCATTAGAGGCGGCAGAGGCGATGCGGATCTGGTGCGGCAGGGATGCGAGCGAGCGAACATCATTGCGGAATTTTCCCTGGGCGACGCCTCCCGTCATTGGCTTGAGGAAAATGATCTTCTTGAGTCCGGTGCCGGGAGCGTGCTGGTGCGTCGCGCCATTGACCGTAGCGGACGCTCCCGGGCATGGATTAACGGCATTTCCGTGACGCTCTCGCAGCTCCGGGAGCTTGGCGACACGCTTGCCGACATTCAGGGGCAGCATGCGCACCAGCTCCTTCTCAAATCTCAATGCCAGCTGAAGCTTCTCGATGCATATGCCGACGATGCGGCGATTCTCAGCGAAGTTAAAAACGCGCATGCAGAGTGGAGCGCAGCTGCGCGCAGGTTAGAAGAGGCCACTTCAGGGGCGGATATTCGTACCGCAAGGATTGAGCAGCTCAACTGGCTCCTTGAGGATCTGGATGCGCTTTCCCCCAAAAAAGGCGAATGGGAAGAACTCAATCAGGAGCATTCTCGCCTCGCACATGCTGTTTCCATTACCGAAGGACTTAATGAGTCGATTGAATGGCTGACGCAGGGGGAAAATGCTGCGGGAGACCTGGTGACAAAGGCTCAGATGCGGGTTGAGTCGCTGTCCGAATATGACGTGCGGCTCAAAAATATCAGTGAAACGCTGACGACTGCTGCGGAACTTATTGATGATGCGGCAGGAGACCTAGAGAACATTCTGGATCGCACGGATACTGACGGCGCAAGGTTTGAAAAAGTCGACAGGCGCGTCTCGCGCTACTTCAACCTCGCACGGAAATACCGGACGGAGCCCGAAATGCTCTATGAGCTCGAAGCCGAGAGCAGAAAGCGTCTGGAGGAGCTTAAGGGGGAAGAAAATCTGGAAGCGCTTCGCAAGGCTGAAGCGCTTGCGCGCAAGGCATACGACGCCAAGGCGAAGCTTCTTACTCAAGTTCGCCGCAGTGCGGCTGAGAAGTTTGCTCGAGCCGTCACAGAGGAAATGCAGCAGCTCTCAATGAAGGGCGGCCGCTTTGAAGTGGCGCTCGAGGCGTGTGCACCTTCGGAACATGGTTCGGAAAAATGCGAGTTTCTTATGGCCGGGCATCCGGGTGTGGATGTGAGTCCGCTCGCTAAAGTAGCGTCCGGCGGCGAGCTCTCACGCATCGGACTCGCTATTTTTACGCTTTCCTCGCGTAATACCACGGTTCCAACGCTCATATTTGACGAGGTGGACAGCGGTGTTGGAGGCGCAACCGGCGAAGTGGTCGGCCGAATGATGAAGAAGCTCGGGGAATCGCGTCAGGTGCTCTGCGTGACGCATCTCCCTCAGGTTGCCGCCTGCGGCGACCATCATCTCAAGGTTGAAAAAATATCTGATGGATTTGAGACGGTAAGCTACCTTAAGGAGCTTTTCGGTCAGGCGCGTGTGGATGAGATAGCCCGCATGCTGGGCGGGCTTCTCATCACGCAGAAAACGAAAGTCCTTGCAGAGGAAATGGTGAAGGCGGGCGAAGTCTCATGAAGCAAGCTTCTTGACGGCTGCCAGCACTTCGTCCAACGTCGGCCAGGCGCCTTCCTTGCCGAGCACAATTGCTCTGGGGTTCCAGGGACGGGTGCGGGAAGGATCCGTGACGCCGATCAGCGTAATCTGGGGAGCACCGACAGCCGCTGCCACATGACTGAGACCTGAGTCGTTCGCAATAACCATGCGGGAGCGCTTGGCAAGCGCGGCAAGCGTGCCGAGCGTAGTAGGCGGGCAGATCATGGCATCCGGACATGCGGCACGGGCTAAATCAGCTTCGCGTACTGACGGGAAGACGACGGGTTCAATGCCAAGATCTCTCAAAGGCGCGCAGAGTGCATTGAAGTGCTCCCAATGCTTCTTTTTGCCGTGATGGAGGCCGCGGGCAATAGGCGCAAGAAGCGCAAAGTTTTCGGGGATTTTGAGTTCCTGCATCAGATTGCGTGCGCCCGCTTCATGGCGCTTCAGCGGCGTGAGGCCAAGAGACGGCGGAACCTTATCCCATGCGGGTTTGATGCCCCACGCTTCGAGTGCACCGTGAGCCAGAGTAAAGAACCGTTCTACCTCGTGCATTTTCCCGGGTTCGGGGACGGACTTATCGAGGAACAGGCGGCGCCAGTCGGTCGGATAGCCGGCGCTTTTAATGCCGCCTAGAGCGTAGAGAAGTGCAGAACTCAAAGAGTTAGGGAAAAGCAATCCCCTGGGCGACGGACCAAAGTGCCGCGCAATATTCCGGATGCGCGAAAAGTCTTCGGTGACATGACCTTCAATCGGTTCGAAGCGCCATCCTGTACCCGCAAGAAGATCTTCTGCCCAGCGCTTGCCGGTCAGAACCGGGGTGAGGCCGCTCGCCTCCAGAAGCCTGAGACCAGGCAGTGCCATGCAGCAGTCGCCGACATGGTTGGGAAGTCTGCACAAAATATCCGACATGGGTAACTAAGCTTAATGAGGGTTTGAAATGAGTTGAGTCAGGAGAATGTCCACCGCTTCTGTTATTTTAGCGGGTTTAATTCTTTTGATGGGAACTTGCTTTACCCAATAAACAGGAGGTTTTAGCAAAATGTGCTGTTTAGAAAGGGGCGCCCAGATTTGAGAGGTAGAATATTCTCTGAAATATTCAAGATCATTGCCGCAATATAAAGCAATTACGGGGATGTTATAGGCTGAAGAAACATGAACAATCGACGTATCTGGAGTAATCGTTAAGAGAGAATTTTCTACCAGAATGCAGGCGTCTAAGAAATTTTGAGTGTGAGCTAGGGATAAGTTTGAACTATTTTTTATTATTTCAATTGATTCTTGGTTATTCGAATAAACGACAGCGTGCAGATTAGGATAATGTTGCGATAAGTATTCTGCTAAATAAGATAGCTGATCTGGAGAGATATTTCGATCCTTAGTGCGCCCTTCGGTATTTATGTAAATATAGTTATGGCTATCTTTTGTGGCTTTAATGTGAGGTATGTAAGGAGGAAGGACGTTATCTGGCTCTGTTGCATTGATGGCAATGTTCTTCTGCGTCGGCTGAATTTTATGCGTGCATAACTTTTGAATGACGGAAGTAATCTGCTGAGTTCTTTCGCCAAAATGATTGGTTTTAGAAAAATCGAAATATGCGCTGTATATTTTTGCAGCGGACACCAACTTGGAGCAAGTTATGATGAACGAGGTGGAAGATTTTAGTTTGTCTAAACGAAAATCGATTAACGCATTGTCCGAATAACAGAGATCTATGATGATGTCTGCTGGCGGCAGCTGCGCGGATAGATCTATGATTTTGCAAATCGATGTAGCGTAGATTGCGTTTAGTTTATGACTAGTGGCAACAGTGATGTCAATTTCAGGGTGCGTTAGGTTGAGTTGATGAATGATGCTGTTAATGAAAAGAGCATCGCCAAAACAATCCAAGGTGTCCAGAAATAAAATGGAAGATACATTTTGTGGAATAGATTTCAATCTATTGTCCACAATACTGCTGTCGGAATTTATTTTTTGAATAATGGAATCACATTTTTGTTTTTTACGCCGCGCTATTCTGTGATTCCCTAATTTTTTTATTTGAAGAAGAGCTTTCGAGATGTAATCTTGCATGACTTTGAAGCTCTGTTCATCATTTCGATGCTGACACTAATTGTATAATTTCCTGCAGATGAAGCTCAGGTGTTTTATCGACAGGATAATTCAGGTATCTTTGGTAGGGTTGATTTAGTTTGGGAATAGGATGCTGCTGCAGGTCTTCCATGCATTGGCAGAGACTCTCGTAGTTATAAGGGTCAAAACCTCTGATAACAGATGGATCAATAACTTCGTGGCATCCAATTCCATTAGCCATAACCGCAGGAGTTCCATTCCAGATGCTTTCAATGCCAACAGTGCCTAGCGGGTCATAAAAGCTCGCCAGAATGGTGTAATCAGATAGCTGATAAATTTCCTGCATATTGGTGCAAAAGCCTAAATGCAGAATATTCCGGCAGCCTGCAGGTACAGGCTTCCCGGCTACAACAAGAAGTTCGTTGTGTTTTGTGGATGTGAAGTATTGCTTAAGAAGATCAAACCCTTTTCTTTTATGGCTCAAAGATGGGAAAAGAAAAATTGTTCTGTCTTCCGGCAGCCCATATTTTTTACGGAGTGCAGCAATATCTGGACTTTGCTTGATTTCCGGAAAATGTTGGGGCGGATAAATTACGGAAATTTTAGAAGCATCAATGCCGTAAAGTTCTGTGAGTTCACGTTCCATCGTTTGGGCATGGGCCACCACAAATTTGGCGTTGCCATACGATGCACGTTCAATGCTGATCAGCATGCGGTCCCACGGCATAAGAGGCTTCCTCATTGCCTTCAGGTAGCCGATTCGAGTTCCGCCGCATGCAATGACTTCGGGGAACCCTCCCAAACAGCAGCCTATGGAAAACTCGACGGGCACTTGCTTCGTTATTCTGCTCAGCCAGCGATGGAATAGCCACAGGTAGAGTTTGTTGGGGAGGAGCTGAAGCGAATATTCATGAATTTCGCACTGATCCGCAAAGGGAAGTGAACGGTCGGCTTTTTTGCAGAAGACTACGGGTGTGTGGCCCAGCTGCAGACAGGCCTTGACCATATTCAGAGCATAAGTCTCCATGCCGCCCGAGCGGCCGAAAGTATTACAAAAGATGCCAATTCTCATCAGTCGCCCCAGGTGCGGATGCAATGTTGCTGTTTAAGCAAATTATTTGAAATACAAGAAAAATTTATAATGGCCTCACATTGTACCCCGAGGCCTAGTATCATGGCGCATTCTCAAGATGCAGAGCGGCCATGAACCTTAAGCAACTTCCCATCTTCGGCAATCCTCAGCTTATGAGGCTTTTCCGGTACTTGCCTCCTTATAAGGCGTACATCATCGGCGCTGCGGTCAGCATGATTCTGGGGGGCGGAGCTTCTTCTCTGATTGCCTTAGTGCTGGGCAAATTAACGGATATGGGGTTCTACAAGCAGGACACGATTGTTCTCTATCTGGCGCCTTTGGCACTCATCGGCATTTCGATTCTGCACGGCGGTACGCAGTATCTGAGCCAGTATCTTTTGGTTCGCGTATCTCAGGGCGTTTTAATCGAGATCCGCACCCTGATGTTCGATCGCATCCTCCGCTGGGGCGATGAGCTTTTCTTCAAATACCGATGCGGCGAAGTCCAGTCAAAGTTCATCAATGAGGCCGCTACGGCGCTTTCGAATGCCGCTTCGGTGATGACGACCATCATTCGCGACTGCATTCAGATTGCTTGTCTGCTTGGCGTTCTCATCTGGCACAACTGGATGCTGACGATCGTTACCTTTGTGACGTGTCCGTTGCTCTACATCATTCTTCGCTGGATCACGAAACACATCAAGCAGCTAACAACAAAGCAGCAGCAGAGTTTCGGCAAGCTTATCGGCACTATTCAGGAGACGTATAACGGTGAGCGCGTCGTCAAAATTTATAACGGCTATGAATACGAGCGTCAGCGCTTCCGCAAGGTCAACGAACTTCTCAAGGATCTGACGCTGAAGACTCAGCAGATCAAGGCGGCGGGCACTCCGCTCACTCAGTTGGTCTCTATGTGCGGCGTTTCCATCGTCGTGGTGTTTGCGCTTCTTCAGGCGCAGGCCGGCATTCTCACAATCGGCGAGTTCACGACGTTCCTCTCTGCGATGCTGCTTCTGCTTCCGCCGATCAAGCACCTTTCCAATGTGATGGGGTCGACCGCAGCCATGACTGCGGCAGCGGAAAGCCTCTTCAAAATGATTGACGAGCTTCCGGAGAAGGATGAGGGTACTCGGGACGTCAAGCGCATTAAAGGCGAGGTCATTTTCGACCATGTCGGCTTTACGTATCCTGGGGCAGAAAAGGCGACTCTAAAAAACTTCACGCTTGATGTGAAGCCCGGCGAAATGATCGCTCTGGTGGGTTCTTCAGGCGCGGGCAAATCGACGCTCATCAACCTGATCCCAAGATTCTGGAATCCGACTGAAGGTGAAATCTACTTTGACGGTATTCCGCAGAGGGAGCTGACGCTTGAAAGTCTGAGGCGGCAGATCGCGTTGGTGAGTCAGGACGTAGTGATCTTTGACGACACCATCGCAAACAACATTGCCTATGGCTGCAAAGACACTGTGACGCGTGAGCAGATTGAGGCAGCGGCGGATGCTGCAGCGCTTACGGATTTCATCAAGACTTTGCCCGACGGTCTGGATACGCAGGTCGGCGCGAACGGCAGCATGCTTTCGGGCGGCCAGCGCCAGCGCATTTCCATTGCAAGAGCTTTCCTTAAAAATGCTCCTGTGTTGCTTCTTGACGAAGCGACCAGTGCGCTTGATACGGAAAGCGAGAAGCATATTCAGAAGTCGCTCGATACGCTTCTCAAAGGACGTACGTCTTTTGTGGTTGCTCATCGACTATCGACGATCATCAATGCAGACCGTATTGTGGTCATGCGTGACGGCGGCATTGCCGAGATCGGCAGTCACGAAGAGCTCCTCGCACGTCAGGGGTTCTACCATCATCTCTACACGATTCAGTTCAGCAAAAGCAGCTGACGCAAAGAACGGGTAATGTTCGAAGGGCGCGCTCTGAGAGGCGCGCCTTTTTCTGTAAGGGATCCTTAGACACAATCATGATGCTGACCGGTTTCATATACGGTGTGGTCGCCTGCGCGCTCTGGGGGCTGGTCTACATGATCCCGCTCTGGCTTGCCGCCTATGATCCCCTGCTGATTGCACTTGCGCGCTATACCATTTTCGGGGCGCTGTCGACAGTTTTGCTTTTCTTCAACCTGCGGTATGTGCGTCAGATGACTGCAGGGGACTGGTGGAGCGCAATCGCTCTGGGCGTCATCGGCAACCTCTTTTTCTACTGGCTTTTGGCTTCAGCTGTACAGCTCGCCGGCGCTCCGATCGCTGGAGCTTTTACGGCAGTTATTCCCATCAGCGTGGCAATTGTTGCGAATCTCTCCGCAGCCCGCGTCGGACACGGGGTTGCGTGGGGGAAGCTCGTCCTTCCGCTTTCAGTGGTGGGTGCCGGGATGGTATGCCTCAACTGGACGGAGTTTGCATACTTTCTTCAGACATCGTCTGAACCTCCTTCAGGATTCTGGCTGGGCGTTTTCTATGCGTTTCTCAGCCTGTTGGTCTGGACCTGGTATCCCTTAAGCAATGCGGAATGGCTTATTCGTCATCGAGGCAAGATGTCGCCGATGTTCTGGACGGCCGCTCAGGGCGCAGCAGCGTTGCCGGCATCACTGATTGGCCTGGTCTGGTATGTCTGGAATGACGGCGGGATCATGCATGCGCTCGGAGAAACCCCCGAAAAGTTTGCGGCTGGCGTTCTTTTTCTGGGGGTGGTTTGTTCATGGCTTGCGATTTGTTTCTGGAATGCCATGAGTCAGCGTCTGCCGAGAGCGCTTGGAGGACAAATGATTATTTTTGAAACGATCTTTGCCGTCATCTACGCGCACATCATGAGGGAGCAAATGCCGACGACACTCATGAGCGTCGGCATGATTTTGCTTCTCGTTGGGGTCTTTATGTCCGTTCGCGTGTTCCAGCAGCATTCAAAGGACATTTGAAAGTGCTCGCCAGACTTTTTCGGCAGAAATGCTCTGCATGCACCGGGACAGTTCTGGCGGATCAAAATGTGCGCAGCGGTGATTGCTGCAACCGTCGCAGGGCTGTGGTTGATCCTGTCGGATAATGGTTACGTTGAGAACAGTCTGGATATCCTGCAGGCCGGAAAAATGAGCGGGTCGCCCATCTTTGGGTGAGGGTCCCCATACCCGAGCAGATGTGGGACCAAAAAGGAAAAACGACGGTGTTCCAGTGGCTGCAGCAACGTGAGCCGTTGCAGTATCAACACCCACAAAGGCGCATGCATTCCTGATGAGTCTTCCGGTTTGCCCGAAAGAGGCTTTCCCGGCAATGGAAACCACCTTGTCAGAGGGAAACCCGGCAGAAATTTCACTGATGTAGTCGCGCTCAAAAGCAGAGGGACCGCCCGTCAGGCAGATTCCTTTTCCGCTTTCCAGAATTTTGCCAAAGAGCTTTTGCCATTCATTCTTAGACCAGTTTTTATCCTGGTAGCGTGAACAGGGATGGCAGACGACATAGTCTCCTAACGGAGCTAAAAGTTGTGATAGATCATCAGAGAGCGGGGCATCCGGCGCAACAGGCTTGAGGGGAGGGATCGACCCGACAACAGGTTCTGCCAATGCTGTAAAGGTGTCCAGCATATGTCCAGGCGCCCATGGAACAAATTTGCTGATGAGAAGATGAATCCACAGATCTTTCGTTTTATTAAAGGTCTGAGGCATCACCTGATGCTTGGCGCTCGACCAGCTGTAAAACGTGCAGCGAGTGCTGTTCATGGTGGAGAGCGCCCAGTCATAGCTGTTCCATGACCGGATGTGATCAAGCGCCTGCCGGAATTTATTGGGATGGTGCTCAACGCCGATGACGTTGTCGATGGCTGAAATGCCTTCAAGAATTCCGCGATTGTCCTTGAAGGTCAGAAGGTCAACCTGAGCATCCGGGAGCTTCTCCTTAATTGCCGGAGCAAGTGCTGCCGCGAGAAGGCAGTCGCCGAGATAACGCAGGGAGACGATCAGGATTTTCATTTTTATTGTTCCTTGCCTTGCAGGGAGAAATGAGCGAGGTACCAGCGGAGTGTTGCATCCAGGCCGGCTGAAAAGTCTACCTGCGGCTTCCAGCCGAGCATCCGGCGAAGCTTCGCGGCATTGAGCCCGTATCGAACGTCATGCCCCGGACGATCGGAAACATGTCTGATGAGTTCAGCATAAGACCCCTGCGGGCTGGGCTTCAGCGCGTCGAGACGAGTGCAGATGCGCTCGATGTAGTCGAGATTCGTGAGCTCGTTGTTTGCGCCCACGTTGTAAATCTCTCCCGGGAGACCTTTTTCGAGAATCAGCGTGATTGCACGGCAGAAGTCCGAAACATGGATCCAGTCGCGGATCTGAAGGCCGCTTCCGTAAACGGGTATCGGTTCGCCGGAGAGCGCTTTTTGAATCACGCTCGGCGTGAGCTTCTCGGGGTACTGACGCGGCCCATAGTTATTCGTGCAGCGTACGGTGATGACGGGCATGCCGTACGTCCGGGCATAGGCGCGGCCTAGCTGATCCTGCGCAGCTTTGCTTGCCGAATAGGGACTGCTCGGGTCGAAGGGCGTATCTTCAACAGCGGGCGGGGCTTCCTTCGTTAGGAACCCGTAGACCTCATCCGTTGAAATGTTGATGAAGCGGAAGGCTGAACGCTCCTCCTCGCTCAATGAATCCCGGTAGCGGCGCGCCGCTTCAAGGAGCGTGGCCGTGCCGAGCACATTGGTTTCGATGAAGATTTTGGGGCCCGAAATAGAGCGGTCTACATGGCTTTCCGCCGCGAAATGGATGACGGCTCTCGGATGAAAGCGGTCGAACGCTTCGGCAACCGCATCAGCGTCGGCCACATTCCCAAAGATGAAGCGGTAGCGCGGATCGTTTCTGACGGAATTCAGGTTCTCAAGGTTGCCGGCGTAGGTGAGCGCATCAAGGTTCACCACGGGTTCCTGGTGGTGCTGAAGCCATTCAAGAATGAAGTTTGAGCCGATGAAGCCGGCTCCGCCGGTAATGAGGATCATGCAGGATGTCGGGCGCCTATAGAATGAGCGCAGCAGTGAAAATCAAGGGGCGCTTCTAGTAAAGCGCTGAAAAATTCGTGGAACAAATCCTTATCAACAGCTCCCGCGAGGAAGCGCGAGTTGCCATTTTAGAGGACGGCATCCTGAAGGACATCCTCGTTGAGCGCATGTGCGCCCGGGGTCTGGTGGGAAACGTCTATTACGGTCAGGTGGTCCGCGTGCTTCCGGGCATGCAGAGCGCATTTCTGAATGTCGGCCTCGAGCGCACGGCCTTCCTTCATATTGCTGAAATAGAAGGAGCGCGCACCGAAACCGGTGCGCTTCGCCCGATCGAAACCCTTCTTCACGAAGGGCAGCGCCTGATGGTTCAGGTCGCAAAGGACCCGATCGGAACGAAGGGAGCGAGGCTCACGACAACGATTTCGCTTGCCGGCCGGAAACTCGTCTACCTTCCCAACGACACGCACATCGGCGTCTCTCAGCGCATTGATGACGAAGCGCTTCGAGAACGACTACGGGAAGAAGTGACGGCGCTTCGGCCTCCGGAAGAAAAAGGCGGCTACATCGTCCGAACGAGCGCTGAGGAAGGCGCGACGGAAGAGGAATTCCGCACGGACATGACCTACCTTGCGCACCTCTGGAAGGAAATTCAGCAGAAGGCGCGTGAAGCGAAGGGGCCGAAACTCCTCTACCAGGATCTCACGCTTTCACAAAGAGTGCTTCGCGATCTTGTGCACGAAGAAACCGCTTCAATTGAAGTGGATGAACGAGGCGAATTCAAGGCTCTTCAGACGTTTGCCCGGCAGTTTGTGCCGACGGCGGCTGAGAAGCTTCATTTCTATGAAGGCGAGACGCCCCTCTTTGAGCTTTACGGCATTGACGCTGAGCTCGAGAAAGCGCTCGGGCGCCGGGTGGATCTGAAGAGCGGCGGCTATCTCGTTTTCGACCAGACGGAAGCGATGACGACGATCGACGTCAATACCGGAGCCTACGTCGGAAAGCGCGATTTCAGCGACACCGTCTTCAAAACCAATCTTGAGGCGGCGCAGGTCATCGCGCGGCAGCTGAGGCTCAGGAACCTGGGCGGCATCATCATCGTCGACTTCATCGACATGGCGAAGGACGAGCACCGTGAGGCGGTGTTGAGCGAGCTGCGGCGTGCGGTCGCGCACGACCGCACCAAGATGACCGTGAGCGGCTTCAATGAGCTCGGACTTGTCGCCATGACGAGAAAGCGCACGCGGGAGTCTCTTGCGCATGTGCTCTGTGAAACCTGCCCGATCTGCGGGGGACGCGGCGAAATCAAGACGGCAAGGACGGTTTGCTATGAGATCCTCCGTGAGATCGTGAGGCTTTCGAAGCAATATAAGGACATGAAGGAGTACCGGATTCTGGCCAGTCAGACGGTGATCGACCTTCTCCTCGAAGAGGAATCCCAGGCGCTCGAACTCCTTCAGCAGTCGGTTGAAAGACCCATTCTTCTCGAAGTGGAAGCCGCCTATTCGCAGGAAGAGTGGGACGTGATCCTCGCCTAAGTCGACAGAGCAAAAGACAGGAAACTTGAAGCAGATGACGCAAATGAAGCCCCGGAACCCCACTTTCTACTGGTACGACTACGAAACCTTCGGTGTGGATCCGAAGAGAAATCGCCCCGCACAGTTCGCAGGCCGCCGCACGGGCCTCAATTTTGAACCCGTGTCGGAGGGCGAGGTTTTCTATTGCCGCCCGGCCATGGATCAGCTCCCGAGCCCGGAGAGCTCTCTGCTCACCGGAATCACGCCTCAGCTCTGCGAAGAAAAGGGATTGAGGGAAACCGAGTTCGCGCAGGACGTCTGGGAGCGGCTTAATGCCCCTGGTACGGTGAGCATCGGCTACAACACGCTCGGATTCGACGATGAAGTCAATCGCTTTCTCTTCTGGCGGAATTTCCTCGACGCCTATCAGCACAGCTGGGCGAACGGCTGCTCCCGGTGGGATCTCTTTCCTGTCGTTTGCGCTGCCTGGGCGCTGCGGGGCGACGCCATCAACTGGCCGAAGTGGGAAGAAATTGATCCGGCGGTGTACCCGAAGGCTGCCGGCAGAAGCGGCGTCTGCTTCAAGCTCGAATTTCTGACCAAGGCCAACGGCATTGAACATGGCCATGCCCATGATGCGCTTTCAGACGTTGAGGCGACGATCGGCCTCGCGAGACTTCTCGCGGAAAAAGAACCGCGCCTTTGGCAGTGGGCCTTTGAAAATCGAACGAAGGAGAAGGTCCTTGCCGCCATCAGCGGCGCAAAGCCCGTCGTATGGGTGACGCCCCGCTTCGGCATTGCGCGGGGATGCACCGGCATTGCCGCCTGCTTCTATCAGGACAAGAACGATTGCTGGATGTGGGATCTGATGGAAGATCCCACGATTCTGCGCACGCTGTCGCTCGAAGAGTTCCGCAAGCGTGCCTTCCCGACGGCTGAGGATCGTGCGGCAGGCACAGTGCGCCTGCCAATCAAGCAATTGAAGGCAAATGCGTCGCCTTTTGTCTGCTCCAATCTTCGCGTGCTCTCGCAGGACCGGGCGAAGCAGTACGGCATCGATTTCGAGGTGGTTCAGCAGAACCTTGCCAAGCTCCGGGAAATCATTCCGCTTATTCAGACGGTTTTTGCGGAAGTCCTGGGGATGCGCTTTGCCGATGAAAAGCTTGATGTCCATCCGGATCCTGATACGTCGCTTTATTCGTCAGGATTTGCGAGTGCAAACGACAAGGTGCAGTTCGCAAAAATTCGCGAATCGAGCCCAGAAGAACTCAAAAACCTCGCTGAAAGCGGAGCGCTTCACTTTGATGATCCGCAGTTCAGTGAAATGCTTCTTCGCTACCGCGCCCGCAACTGGCCGGAAACCTTGTCTCCAGAGGACGCAGCGCACTGGAAGGCGTTTTGCCGTCGACGCCTGATGGAAGGAGAAGACCGGGCGCTTACCGTGAGCCAATACTTTGAAGAAATTGATCGGGCTCAGGAAAGCGGTCAGTTTGACGACGAAATGCACCAGGAAATCCTGGGCGCCCTCTATGAGTGGGGCGAACGCCTTGGCGAATTCGCGAGCGAGGACTAAAGTGAGATCGAAGCCCGTATGAGGCCGAAAGTAGTTTGTTGAGGAGAGACAACATGGGATTCAAAAAAATTGGCGTCGCGTGCGGAATCAATCCGCTCCCGGGGCTGAAGATCAAGGCCTGGCTTATTGCAACGGGTTCCGACCTCGATATGGAAGTCGAGGTCGTCGAATCCGCTGAGGAAATGCCGCTTGAGGCTCCGACGCCGAGGATCGCTCTGGGCGACCGCAAGATTGCGGCTTTCCTCGCGGCTTCGGAACTCCAGAAAGCCGGCTGCGAAGCCGTCATCATTCCGGACGTCAGAACGGAGCCCTTCCTTCCTGAACTCCAGAAGGAGCTTCAGGTGCCGGTGATTTCGCTCCTTGCAGGACTTCCGGAAAGCCTTAAGGCAGAAGGCATCCGCAGGATTGGTCTCCTCGGGCGCGCCGTCCCGCAGGACTTTTACGAGAAGCTTTTCGGTGCCGACTTTGAGTTCGTGAAGCCTGTGGAAGACTTGACGCCGATCTACGACATCCTCCAGAGCCCGGGCAACGCGCTCAAAAAGCACGGCTTCTCGTCAGAAAACGAAGAGATGATGATGAAGGCGGGCGAAAAGCTCCTTGAAGCCGGCGCTGAAGTGCTCATCCCCAACTGCACGCAGATGGCGCGCTTTGCCGAAGAGCTGCGTCTGCGCGGACTCCCCGTCATCGACCTCCTGAGAAATGCCGCAGTGGAAGCGGTCAAGGCTACGCCCAAGCGCCTTCCTAAACCCTTCAAGGTGGGTCTCATCGGCGGTCTCGGGCCGGCGGCAACGGTGGACCTTTACGACAAGATCGTGAAGGCGACGCCCGCGAAGACGGACCAGGAACACATCAAGGTCGTGGTTGAGCAGAATCCGCAGATCCCCGACCGTACGGCATCGCTTCTTCACGGCGGCGTGGATCCGACGCTCGCGATGTTCAACTGCGCGAAGCGCCTCGAGGATGACGAATGCGACGCGATCATCGTTCCCTGCAATACGGCGCATGCGTTCCTTCCCTATCTCCAGCGCTTCATCCGCACGCCCTTCATTAACATGCAGCAGGCTGCGCTCGATGAAATCAAGGCGAAGCTTGGCGACAAGGCCCGGATCGGACTTCTTGCCACGACCGGCACCGTTCAGACGGGCATTTATTCCGACAAGGCGAAGGCCATGGGACTTGCCATGTTTGCGCCCGATGCAGAACATCAGGAGCGCGTCATGGCGGCCATTTACGGGCCTAAGGGGGCGAAGGCGGGCTTCACCGACGGCGTCTGCCGCGATGATCTGCTTTCAGCGGCAGAAGTGCTCGTGCGCGACCACGGCTGCAACTGCCTGATCCTCGGCTGCACGGAACTCCCGCTGATTCTCGATGAATCGGACGACTTTGAAGTCGCGGGCGCGCATGTTGTGGTTATTGACCCGACTGCTGCGCTTGCGCGCAAGGTCGTGAAGACCGCCGAAGAAGCTTTCGAGCACACCGGCATTCGCTGATCGACTCGAAAATTACCGCCGCCGCACGCGGGGTCAGTGGCCTAGCGTACGGCGGAAACTCCCTTTTGCCGGTTTCCCGGACGGATTCCTATGCAGACCAAAAACTATCCTCAGACCGAACCCATGACGGTTGCCTTCATCGGACTCGGCGTCATGGGGTATCCCATGGCCGGTCATCTTGCGCGCGCAGGCCACAAAGTCGCTGTCTACAACCGCACGACGGCTAAGGCCGAACGCTGGGCGGCTGAGTTCGAAGGTCGGATCGCAGAAACGCCGCGTGAGGCTGCAGAAGGCGCTCAGATCGTTTTTGCCTGCGTCGGCAACGACGATGATCTGAGAAGCGTCGTCCTTGGTGAAAATGGGGCGCTCGCCGGCATGGCGGAAGGTGCGGTGTTTGTGGACCACACGACGGCAAGCGCCATGGTCGAGCGCGAGCTCGCAGCGGAAGCGCAGAAGAGGTGCGTCGAGTGGGTGGATGCTCCGGTATCGGGCGGTCAGGCAGGCGCCGAAAACGGATGCCTCACGGTTCTTCTCGGAGGCGAAGCGTCAGTTTGCACCCGGATTGATCCGGTGCTCCGGGCTTACAGCAGTCAGATCACGCATTTCGGCGCCGTCGGCTCCGGGCAGCTCGCCAAGATGGTGAATCAGATCTGCATCGCAGGGTGCGTGCAGGGGCTTGCCGAAGGCCTTGCCTTCGGCATGAATGCCGGACTTGACATGGATAAGCTCATTTCCGCGTTGTCGGGGGGCGCTGCGTCGTCGTGGCAGATGGTCAACCGCAGCAAAACCATGGTCGAAGGGAAGTTCGACTTCGGCTTTGCGATCGACTGGATGAGGAAGGACCTTGGCATTGCGCTCGATGAAGCGGAGAGGAACGGCTCGAAGCTCGACGTTGCGCGCCAGGTTCTCGGCTTCTATGACGAGCTGAGCGCCAAGGGCGACGGAAGGCTCGACACCTCGAGCCTCATTCTGCGTCTTCCCCGCAAAGCGTAAGAAAACAAACGCCGCGCTAAAATTCATACTTTCATCTTCAACCGGCGCCCATAGGTCGGCGTCGGTTTTTTCTCTCTTTCCCAGGATTCAAGAAACGCGATGAGCGACAACACGGAAGCCCAGACCGGGCGTGCAACCAACTTCATTCGCAACATCATCGAAGAGGATCTGGCTGAAGGCGCCAATCAGCCGCGCTATTGGTGCGGCTATCCGGCTCCCTATTCCGAGGAGCTCGAGAAGGGCCAGCCTGATACGGCGAAAATCCGCACGCGTTTCCCGCCGGAGCCGAACGGCTACCTTCACATCGGCCATGCGAAGAGCATCTGCCTCAATTTCGGCCTTGCCCGCGATTACGGCGGCCGCTGCCACATGCGCTTCGACGATACCAATCCCGTGAAGGAGGATCAGGAATACGTCGACGGCATTCTCGACAGCGTCCGCTGGCTCGGCTTCTCCTGGGAGCACGGGAACGAAAAGAACCTCTATTTTGCAAGCTCGTACTTTGAGTACATGTACGCCTTTGCCGAGCACCTCATCAAGACGGGCTATGCCTATGTTGACGAGCAGACGGCAGACGAAATGCGCGACAACCGCGGAACGCTCAAGGAACCGGGAAAGAACTCTCCCTACCGCGATCGTTCGGTTGAGGAGAATCTGCGCATCTTCCGCGAAATGAGGGACGGCAAGCACGCCGAAGGCTCGATGGTTCTGCGCGCCCGCATCGACATGGCGAGCCCCAACATCAACCTGCGCGATCCGGCGATCTACCGCATCCGCTTTGCCGAACACCATTCGACGGGCAACAAGTGGTGCATCTATCCGATGTACACCTTTGCGCACCCGATCGAGGATTCGCTCGAAAACATCACTCATTCGATCTGCACGCTCGAATTCGAAGACCAGCGTGCGTTCTACGACTGGGCGCTCGAGCGCGTGGTTCCGGTGCTCCGTACTCCCCAGTACGAGGAAGCGCAGAAGCTCGTTGCCGCGATGGCGAAGGGCGAGGACGCGAGAGCCATGGCTTTCGCAGCGGCCGCCTATGCAGCGCGCGAGAAGCTCGGGCAGAGCGCTCCGGAAGCGGAACTCGCGAAGCTTTTTGAAGGCTGGAAGGAAGGCGTCCCCGCCGACCTCTCGGATGCGTCCGTGAAGCGCTTCTTTGAAGTACTCTCCGCGCACCCGGAAAACTTCACGCCGCTTCTTCAGGCTGCGCTCTCGGCGACGGTGAGAAAGAACTTCTTCCTCCTCTCGCACCAGTACGAATTCAATCGCCTGAACCTCACCTACGTGGTGGTGAGCAAGCGCAAGCTCATTCAGCTCGTGACCGAACACTACGTCGACGGCTGGGACGATCCCCGCATGCCCACGATCGTGGGTCTGCGCCGCCGCGGCTTCACGCCGGAAAGCCTGCAGACTTTTGCGGAGCGCTGCGGCGTCTCCCGCGTCGCAGGCGGCTGGATCGACTATTCCGTCCTCGAGCAGTGCCTGCGCGAGGACCTCGAAGCCCGTGCGGAGCGCCGCATGACGGTGCTTCATCCCCTGAAGCTCATCATCGACAACTATCCGGAAGGCCAGTCCGAAACGCTGATCGCGGAAAATCATCCGCAGAAGCCCGAAATGGGAACGCGTGAAATCACGTTCTCGCGCGAGCTCTGGATTGAGGAGAGCGATTTTGCGGAAGTGCCGCTCAAGGGCTTCCGCCGTCTCACGATTCCGGCCGACGGTTCTCCCGCCAAGCCCGTGCGTCTGCGCTACGGCTACGTCATCGTCCCGACCTCGTTTGAGAAGGATGCTTCGGGGAAGGTGATCGCCGTGCATGCAAACTACCTTCCTGAAACGCGTTCGGGCACCGAAGGGTCGATGAGCGTGAAGACGAAGGCCACCATTCACTGGCTTGACGCCAGGACGGCGAAGGCCGCGGAAGTGCGCGTCTACGACCGGCTTTTCTGCGAACCCAATCCGGAAGCGGGTGAAGGAAGCTTCCTCGATCGCCTCACGCCCAATTCGAAGACGATTCTTCAGTCGTTTGTGGAGCCCTGCACGGCTCTTGCGAACCCTGACGAAAAGTTCCAGTTCGAGCGCAGCGGCTACTTTGTGGCCGATCGCAAGGATCATTCGCCGGAACACCCTGTTTTCAACCTTTCCGTCGGACTTCGCGATTCCTGGGGGAAATAAGGCGTTTTGCCTAAGCCGAGAGAAGTCTCTCTAATGGGAGAGGCTTCTCTGAAATTCCGAAAATTCCCTGTGATATGATGAGCCGTCGCCGGGAGATAGGATAAAACCCTCCCAGGTTCATTTCTGCCGATCGGGCGCAGGCGAAGGGATAAATGATTTTCCTCTTCTCACGGCGCCCTATGGCCCAAAGCGCATTTCATTTGAAAGGTACTGCATATCATGAAGAAGATTATTGTTGCCGCTGCTGCTGCTCTTCTCGCCGTCGGCGCCCAGGCTGCCACCTACAAGGATGGCTCCTACACGGGTGAAGGCAAGGGCCGTGAGTCCGTCATCACCGTTCAGGTTGATGTCAAGGGCGGCAAGATTGCCGACGTCAAGGTTGTGAAGCACGGCGAAACCGAAATGATCATCGCTGCTCCGATCGAACAGATGATCCCGGAAATCGTCAAGAAGAACGGCGTTGAAGGTGTTGACTCCGTCGGCGGCGCCACGCTCTCCTCCGAGGGCATCAAGGCTGCCGTTAAGGATGCTCTCTCGAAGGCCCAGTAATCTCGGGATTGAGCTGAGACGCTTTTAAAGCGCCTCATCAGTCATAAGGGGGACCGCTACAAAAGCGCCATCCCCCTTTTTTATTGCTCTCTGGAAGAACTGCCGCACTTTGCGGGAAACCATGCTTCGTCATTCTCTTTTCTTTATCCACGGAACTAAGCTTCGAAAGCTAGCCGTTTCCCTGGCCGCTGCTGCGGCAATCGGCTTTTCCTTCCCTTCGGAAAGCATTCTCGCGGCGCCTGCTGCCGCATCTCAGGAAGCTCAGGCACCGGAATACGAGCTCGACACGACGACCCTTCATATGGGAACGGTGGTGAGCGCGAAGCTTCTCGGGAAAACGCCTGAAGCCGTGAAGCACTATGCCGAAATCGTGGAGTCGGAAGTAAAGCGCTATGACGACATGATGAGCGTGCATAAGGAAACGCCCTTGAACGAAGTCAACTGCCGTGCAGGCGAAGCCGTGCCGGTGACGCCTGAAATCGCAGAAATGTCGAGGATGGCGCTGAAGATTGCGGATGAAACCGGGAGCGCCTTTGAGCCCATGATCGGTCCGCTCGTCAACCTCTGGAAGATCGGCTTCGGCGGAAATGAGGTGCCCTCTGACGAAGCGATCAAAAAGGCCATTGAACTCGTCGACCACCGCAAGGTCCGTGTCTGGGAAGAAAACGGGCAATGGTTCATGCAGATCGGTAAGGGCCAGAACGTCGATATGGGCGCCATTGCCAAGGGCTACATCGGCCAGAAGCTTGCTGAAAAACTCGTGGAAGCGGGCGCTACGCATGGACTCCTCGATCTCGGCGGGAATGTCGTCGCCATCGGTGAAAAATTCCCCGGGCAGCCCTGGCGCATCGGGCTCCAGAGCCCGGACAAGGAGCGCGGCAGCTATTTCGCCGTCATTTCTGCTGCGAACGAGAGCGTTATTACCTCGGGCGCCTATGAACGCAATTTCGAAAAGAACGGCCGCCGGTACGGCCATATTCTGAGCCCCGTAACGGGGCGCCCGGTGACGACGGACATCGCTTCCGTCACGATTGTCGACAGCCATGGGGCTCGCGCTGATGCCCTCTGCACGGCGCTCTTCGCTATGGGTTGGGATAAGGCGGAAGCCTTCCTCAGGGCCCATCCGGAAGTGCATGCGGTGCTCCTCAAAGAGAATCTTGAGGATGCGCTCGTTTCTGAGGCTCTGCGCAATAAAATTCAGCCATACGATTCGAACCTCAGAATGCACTTTGTCGAGCAGCAAGGAAGCTGATTCCTTTCCTGCACGCGAGGCGCCGATACCGGCGCACATGACGGCGCTTTGGGTTCTGAACCCTGGCGCCGTTTTTTGCATCCGTAATTTCAAGCATCCTCATGACCGATCCTCGCTTCATCCACCTCAGGTTCCATTCCGAATATTCAATTACAGACGGCATCGTTCGCGTGGACCCCATGATCCATGCAGTGGAAAAGAGCGGAGGCGTGGCAATCGGCATCTGCGATCTGATGAATATTTTCGGGGGGCTGCGCTTTTATACGCATGCGCTCGCCGCCGGCATCAAGCCGATTCTCGGATGCGACCTGAGGGTCATGAATCCGAAGGACCTGAAGAAGCCTTACCGGCTCGGCGTCTACTGCATGAATCATGAGGGCTACCATTCACTCTGCGTGCTTCTCACGAAAGCGTTCCTCACGAAGAACGACGCTGCCCGCGGACTGATTGACCCCGCCTGGTTTGATAACGGCGGAGGAAAGGGGCTGATTTGCCTCTCCGGCGCTTCGCAGGGCGAACTCGGTCAGCTCCTTCTCTCGAAGCGCTGGGCGCTCGCAGAAGAGGCGCTCGAGCGCTATAAGGCATGGTTCCCGGACTGCTTCTATGTCGAACTCCAGCGCGCCGGAAGGCCTTCCGACGAGCTCGCAACCGCGCGTCTCGCGAACTTTGCCGCCGAACACCGCATTCCCGTCGTCGCGACCCATCCGATTCAGTTCCTCAACAAGGAAGACTTTGAAGCGCACGAAGTGCGCTGTTCCATTGCAGAGGGCTATACGCTCCAGGACCCGCGAAGGAGCAGAAACTTTACGGAAGAGCAGTACTTTAAGAGCGAAGACGAAATGTGCGAGCTCTTCAGGGACATACCAGCTGCGCTCGTCAACTCCGTTGAAATCGCGAAGCGCTGCAATCTGGACGGCGTCCTCTCCAAGCCGCAGCTTCCGCTTTTTCCCACTCCCGACGGCATGTCGCTTGACGATTACATCGACAAGCTTTCAAAGGAAGGCCTTCAGAAGCGCCTCGAGTTCCTCTATCCGGATCCCAAGGTTCTGGAAGAGAAGCGACCGGCTTACGACAAGCGTCTCGAATACGAACTCGGCATCATCAAGGGCATGAAGTTCCCGGGGTACTTCCTTATCGTTCAGGACTTCATCAACTGGTCGAAGCGAAACGGCGTTCCGGTGGGGCCGGGGCGCGGCTCAGGCGCAGGGTCGCTTGTCGCTTATTCCCTTGGCATTACGGATCTGGATCCGCTCCATTTCGACCTCCTTTTTGAACGCTTCCTCAATCCGGAACGCGTGTCCATGCCTGACTTTGACGTGGACTTCTGTCAGTACAACCGCGACCGCACGATTGAGTATGTGAAGCGCGCGTACGGCGCGGATGCGGTGAGCCAGATTGCAACGTTCGGTACTCTGGGCGCCAAGGCGGTGGTGCGGGACGTCGGCCGCGCACTGGACGTCCCCTACATGAAAACGGACGCGCTCTCGAAGTTGATTCCGATGCAGCCCGGCAGGAACATCACGCTTGATGAAGCGATTGCCGAAGTGCCGGAATTCAAGGATGCGATCGAAAACGACGACGAATATAAGGAAATCATTCGAATCGCGAAGCCTCTTGAAGGCCTCACGCGAAACCTTGGCATGCATGCCGGCGGCGTGCTGATTGCGCCGGGGAAACTGACTGACTTTTGTCCGCTCTACAACTCAGACGGACGCCCAGAAAATACGATCAGCCAGTTCGATAAAAAGGACGTGGAAAATGTCGGCCTCGTGAAGTTCGACTTTCTTGGCCTCACCACGCTTTCCATCCTGGCAAAAGCAGTTGAGTTCATCGACAAGCTCTATCCGGAACAGCATTTCGAACTGGAACGCATTCCGGTGGATGACGTCGAAACGTATGAGCTCTTCCAGCAGGGCAATACCGCTGCCGTATTCCAGTTTGAATCGGAAGGCATGCGCACGCTTCTTAAGCAGGCTAAGCCCGATCGTCTCGAAGACCTGGTGGCCTTAAACGCGCTCTATCGACCGGGCCCGATGGATCTGATTCCGTCCTTTATCGATCGAAAGTTCGGTCGAGAGAAAGTGGAATACCTTGACCAGCGCATGGAGCCTGTGCTCAAGGAAACCTACGGCATCATGGTTTATCAGGAACAGGTGATGCGAGTCGCTCAGGTGGTGGGCGGCTACTCGCTTGGCGGCGCAGACCTTCTGCGTCGTGCCATGGGTAAAAAGAACGTCGAGGAAATGAAGCGCCAGCGCGCCGTCTTTGTGAAGGGCGCTGCTGAACGCAACGTCAAGGAATCGGTTGCAACTGAAATCTTCGACTTGATGGAAAAATTCGCGGGATACGGCTTCAACAAATCTCACGCAGCCGCTTATTCCTACGTCGCCTATCAGACTGCTTATCTGAAGGTGCATCACACCTCATCCTTCTATGCGGCCAACCTCTGCATGGTGATGGACGACGGCGACAAGATGAACGCGCTTGTCACCGACGCTAAAAACAACGGCATTAATTTCCTGATCGCCGATATCAATAAGAGTGACTGGTTCTTCTCGGTTCCAAATGAAGCGCAGATTCGGTTTGGTCTCGGCGCCATCAAAGGCATCAATCGATCTGTGGTCGAAAGCATCATTCGCAGCCGCAAGGAGGAAGGTCCCTATACGGACATTTTCAACTTTGCCAAGCGCGTGCCGGAGATTAATCAGAAGATTTTCGAGAGCCTGATCAAGGCCGGCGCCTTTGATTCCATCGATCGTAGAAGAAATGTTCTGCTCGCCAACGTAAGTGATGCTATTCAGTACTCGAGAGGGCTTCAGGACCATTTAGGTCAGGATGCGCTTTTTGGTGAGGAAGTGGCTACTCCTGTGCTTCAAGATGCTGAAACGACAGAGTCAAAAGACCTGGAATGGGAGAAAAATGTTTATGGCTTTTGGGTGAGTGGACACCCATATGACTCAGTCAGGACAACAATTCGTCAATTAGAGAATGAAAAGCTTAGTGAATTAGTACCTACAAAGGCGAATATTTCTTGCGCGGGGCTGCTTGTAGATGTCAGGCAAGTTATGGGGAAAAAAGGAGCATTTGGTATTCTGAAAATAGATGATGGAACTTCTGCTGTTGAAATCATAGCCTATAGTCAATTGTGGGAACAAGTTAAATATAAATTAAATAACGGCCAATTTATCTTTGTCGCCGGGCGAGTCAAATTTGATGACTATACTAAACAAATATCTGTAATTGCAGATTCGATAGCTGGCTTAAGCGACTATATTAGCAACGCTGGACTTAGGTTGTGCATATTTATTGATAGAAAAACAAATCTTAAGTTACTAAAAAGTCTTTTATTTCAAACAGAAAAATCGCCTAAGATTCAGAATCTAATTAATTGTTTCTTTAGTGTAAAAGCAGGAAGTGTCGGCGAAGTAGGGTTCAATGTTCCAAATGGATTGGGTTTGGAGCAAATTTCATTGCTGACGAATCGTGGCTTTAATATTGAAATTGTGTGAATTAATATGATACCAGTATTTTTTGCTATAAATAATAGTTATTTTCCTCAAGTTGAAACTACGATTGTTTCTATTCTGGAGAATTCAGGCGAAGAATTCGATTTTATAATTTTAATTGACTCTCCGAATGCTAAGTTGGTTGAAGATTTGAGAGATTTTGTTTGTAAAAAATATGGAAAACGTGCATTGATCACTATTTTAGATATGCATAGTTGTGTTCCAAAAATTAAAAAACTGGTAAAGGAAGATGGAAGAGGACCGCTCCCGATAGAGACCTATTTCAGATTATTCATTCCTCAACTTTCTCCGTACTGCAGCAAGGTGATTTATCTCGATGCTGATTTGGTCGTGGAAGATGATTTAGGAAAATTATTTGCTTGTGACCTAAAAAAGAATAGTCTTGGGGCTGTGGTGGATCCAGGAATCAAGAAGCTAATTAATGAAGGTGCCATTACACCGAATGGGTATAATGAAAGTACGTTACAAAAGTATATTTCTGACTATCTAAAAGTTGATCCCAATCGTTATTTTAATGCTGGGGTCTTGCTTATGGATATTGACAAAATAAAAAAATATAAGCTGGATGAGAAGATTTTTAATATTGCAAATGAATATTCACCTTTCATATATCATGATCAAGATATTTTGAATAGGGTCTTTGCGAATGATGTATTACCGCTAGATCCTACTTGGAATAGTTTCCCGTTTTATAAAGAGGGGACGTTTGACGATTCGGAAATAGATATTTTATACCGGAAATGTAATATCTCCCCGAAGATTATTCATTATGCTGGAAAGTCTAAACCCTGGCGTCCTCAAGAAATGGGACAAAGATTTTCTACTTGGTGGAGTTATTATATAATGACCTCTTTTGCTAGTCATAACGACGCAGATAAGCTAGAAGAATTAAAAAGAATTGAGAGTAATTATGCAAAATACAAGAATTTCTTTACTGTAAATTTATTTAATATTAGATTTAGTTTGTTTAGAGAAAATTTTTGCTACAAGTTTATGCTGAAAAAGCGGTGCTTACTAAAGAGCGCGATTAGGGCAGGGAAGTTATTTGAATAATGATTCTTCAACTGGCGGCTTCGTTTTTTGTTGTTTTGAGATGTACTTTAAATATAGGCGTACCGCTGTATCGCCCAGTCTATAAATAAATTTTAGTTTTTGATAATGCTTATCTGATATAATTTGTGAATAGACCGATTTTAGTTGTTGCTGTTTTTCTAGCTTATTGTTTAAGACGCTATATTTTACGAGGCCCCACCAATACACAATAAGTTTTTCGTAGACTTTTTGCATGATTTGATTGGGTATAATATTTTTTTGTGCAAAATAAATTCTGCTATATAGATTAAAATTCGTGTCGGCTTGTTTTCCGAGTGTGTGCGTTAGAGATGAACTCCTCATCCTATACTTGTAAATTGATCGCGGAGAAAGAGCCCCATATTTTTTGATGTTATTAAGTGCGTGAATCATAAAAATTTGATCTTCACCGCAGTGAACATTTTCTGGAAAACGTAGTCCCTCAATTAATTTTACTTTAAAAAATCTATTCCCAATGAATAAATGAATAGTAGGATCAATTTCTTGCTTAGCAGCATCTGAGAAGTAGTGTTCAAAGCATTGATCCTTATTTAATATTGTTTCTTCGGGAAAATGATATGTTAGAGGAAAGTCTCCTTGATTGTTGAAGTATATGGCAGATGTGCAGATATATTCTATTTCAATGTTTTTGACTGCTATTTTATAAAAATTTAAAAAATAATCTGGACTAATAACGTCGTCGGAATCTATGTATGTAACCCAGTTGCAGATGCGATCGCTTTCAATGTGATCTAAAGCTATGTTTCGAGCTGATGAGACTCCACCATTCTCTTTCCGGATTACTTTAATTCTACTATCTCGTTTAGCATAAGACTCTAAAATGCTTAAAGAGTTATCTGTGGAGCCATCGTCAACAGCATATATTATAAAATTGCGGAAGCTTTGCGCTAATATGGAATCTAGGCATTGTTTCAAATAAGCTTCAGTATTAAATACCGGTATTACAACCGCTAAAGCAAGATCTGTAACTTTGTTCATAAAGCGTATGTCGTTAGAGGCTGAGTTAATCAAAAAGGCTTGTTTTTATAATATAAATATATCATTTTTTGTCGTAAATATCTAAATAATGGTAATTGATTTTTTCTATAAAGCTTTTTTGCTGCAACCCTTTTCTGATAAGTTATAAGTCTCGTTAATGAGTGTCGATCTATATAGGGTATATGTTTGATAAGTAGTTGATAGTATTCGGCATACCACAAATCTATATAATCCCATGTGGAATCTTGTATGAATTCAGGGCGTATATTTTGCATGCCTATTTTCTGGTCAAATGCCTTTTGAATGTTGATGGTGTTTATTTTTTGTTGATCATGGTAATTTGGTCTCTTAATGCCTTTTCTATATTTTATGAGAATATTGGGTAGATTTATTATTACCTTTTTATCGTATAAAAGATTTAACCATAAGCCATAGTCTTCCGCATTTTTGATGTCAGGATATGAATTGCCTGCAATAATTTGCTTTCTATTTAATATTGTAGATGGATGGCAAATGCAACAATAAAATGGTAGAGTGGCGGCAACTTGATCATAAAACAATGGTAAGTTTGGGTGAAGTAATTTATTATCTTCAAGATAAGTCGCTTGGGTCCCCAAAACAGTGGTCTCAGGATGAGATTCAAGATATTCCATTTGTATTTTAAATCTATCGGGATGAGCCCAGTCATCTGAATCCATTCTGGCGACCCATGTCGTATTGGATAAATTTAATCCTTCATTAAGAGTATGTGTTAATCCTTGATTTTTATGGTGGTGTCGAATTTTTATTCGAGCATCTTGAGTGTAGTGTTCAAGATAATTAGATATTTCATCATTGGATCCGTCATTTATGATGAGAAAATGAAATTTTCTATATGTTTGAGTTAGTATTGATTTTATTGAAATGTCGATCCATTCTTTTTCTCCATTATAAATTGGCATTATAACTGTTAATTTTGTACTC
>NZ_CALDXB010000101.1 GCF_937923675.1 uncultured Sutterella sp.
ATGATTGAAAATCTCCCTGCCATTCAGACGGCAGTCCGGGAGTTTGACCGCTCTGTCGGCGTCTACGGCGACTTCCTCAGCCTCGATATTCTGTCGCAGGTACGCACGCTCTGCAAAGATCTCGTGCGATTCAGCAAGGATGCCTGCCAGTACCGGCAGCAGATTTTCGGCAGGAGCAGCGAGGCTCTGAAGCCTGCTCCTAAACCGGAGGAAGGCAAGGCGGCGCTTGATGAGGCCAGAAAGACCTTCAGCAGCCTTGAGAACAGCATGAGGCAGATGAGGCGGCAGGTGCAGGCAACGATCCAGGCCGCCGAAGGACTGCCCGCAGATGCGACGTTTAAGCGCGCTGCGGCCAACATAGAAAAGAGCATGAAGATGCGCCCGGCGGCGCTCATCCCTCAGAAGCCCGCGGGAAGGCGGGTTACGCACCCCGATATCCCGCATAAGACGCGGGAGGCCCGGGCAGGAGCCCATGAAAAGTGCCGCAAGTGCGGCAGCGGGAAGCTCGAGCCGATTGCGGAGATCAAGGAACGGCTGCTGACGAAGCATGCGGCGCTGGGAGCCCGGATCGAGCAGATTGAGACCCGGCAGGACCTCATGGTTTGCAGGGCTTGCGGCCATGCGCATATTGTGACGGCCGAAGACCTGCCCCTGCCGATTGTGCCCAACCGCAGCATTGCCATTGCGCAGATGGTGGACAGCGCATTCGAACTGGCTCAGGGCACGCCGCTGGCGCGGAGCACCGATGAAATGAAGGAAGCCGGGCAGCTCGGCAACGACACCATTCCCCGGAATTTCCGGGACTTTGCTGAGATCTATCTCAAGCCGCTGGACGAGGAATTCCGGAAGGACCTCGAAACCCGTGCAGTAGTTTGTGCCGACGAAACGACCTTCGACACCAAGGAGGCTCAGGGCGGCGGGCACGTCTCGAAGAAGAACGACAAGGCCGCCTGCGAAAACGAAACAGCCTTCGACAAGAAGGAAGACGACGCTGAGGAGGAATCGCACTCCTCACAGTGCTACCTGCTTGCCATGACCACGCCGGCAGAGGCTGACAATCCGATCGTGCACTACTCCTTCCTGCGCACGAGGAGCAAGGCGAGTCTGCGCAAGCTCATGAACGACCTGAAGTGCGACGTACTCGTAAGCGATGGGTATTCGGCCTATCAAAGCATGATCAACGAGGGCTTCGGGCGAGAGAACCGCGCGCAGCGCCAAAGCTGCCTCACGCACTTTCGCCGCGTCGTCTGCCAGGCGCTCGGCTCCGAACTCCTGCGGCAGCAGGCCGAGGCCATGAGCGACGAGGAGCTCGTGAAGATCAGCGCCGAAAATTTGAAGAAGGATGACCCGGACCGGCTTCTGCTGATCGTGCTTGCAGGGATCGGAGAAATCTATGCCCTGGAGAAGCGCTGCAGCCGCAAGGAAGGTGAAAGCGAAGCAGACTGGCTCAAACGCAGAGAGAGAGAACGGAAAGACCTGTCTGCCGACCTGATGAATGACATCGACGACCTCATGATGGAGCTGAGCAAGGGACGGCTGATTCAGAACAAGCGGGGCGGCGGCTGGAGAGCCGCAAGCAGAGCAGATCGATATGCCGAGCCCTGCCGCTACTACATGAATCAGAGGGAGAACCTCAGGGTATTTCTGAGCGACTCCCGTGTGCCGCCGTCCTCGGACATCGTGGAGGGACGCATCCGGCCGCTGACGGTGCTGCGCAAGAACATCTACTTTATGCAGACCGTGCGGGGCATGAAGGCATGCGCCCATGCGCTTTCCGTGGTGCAGACCGGCCGCCTGAACGACTTCGACGTACGCCGCTGGCTGCTCGACTACAGCCGAGCACTCTACCTGTATTGCGTGGAGGAGGCCTGGAGCCAGGCGCTCTACGATGGGAAGGACCCGAACCGCCGGATCATGAAGTACGACATGGAAGAGCTGCAGAAGGGCTTTGACTTTGCCGCATGGCTCCCCGCTCGATGCGCTGACAAGTACCGGCGCAAGCGCAGCGCAGACTGATCCACCTAAAAGCGAAAGGGCGCTCTACCGAGCGCCCAAATTTTTTGCGTTTTCGTACGGATGGGATCCTTAC